>NZ_JAFCWU010000004.1:0-391453 GCF_049897725.1 Sphingomonas sp. PSPC2-2
GGCGATGGAGAGCTTCTTCTCCTCGCTGAAGACCGAACGGATCGCGCGCAAAACCTACCGCACGCGCAATCAGGCAAGGCAGGACGTGTTCGATTACATCGAACGCTTCTACAATCCCACGCGCAGGCACTCGACCTTGGGCTATCTCAGCCCCATGGACTTCGAGAAGCAGGCTCATGTAGCCTAACTTGGTGTCCATGGGACCGGCAGCAGCTCACCCGCAACCAACGATACTTGCAATCACCCTGTCGCTAGAGCGGCAGGGCTTTTTGCGTTTGTTGCAACCCACAGAATACCCGCGAAGTCGCCCTGTACGGCGAAGCGCCGAGCAGGTCGTCGGTACTCACCCGGGCTTCGCCAAGCGCACCGCGCGACGCAAGCAGACCGATGGCATTGGAATGGTTAAAGCGCAGCTCGGGTGTATCCTCGATCGGGATCAGACGTTCGTCTGCGGGGATTTCCAAATTCTGCTGGAAAGCGATCATCTACTCGGTGTCAGACGGCTCAAAATTGAACCGTTTTACCGCAGCCTTGCTTCCAATCGGCGAAGAGCAGCGCCGATCGACCACGGTGAACGGCGGTCAGCACGGAGATGCCTACGGCAGGCGGTCGAGAAAGCCGAGCATCGCTGCTGCAATTTCGGGGGCATGGGTCTCCAGCGCGAAATGGCCAGCCGGGTAGGAATGAACCTCGGTCGATGGGACCAACGTTCGGAAAAGGTCACGTCCTTTGGTTGTGAAGATCGGATCATTATCGCCCCACACGACCAGCGTCGGCAACTGCCTGGCTTTCAGGAACGCCTGCCACGCGGGGTAGAGTTCGACATTGTGCTGGTACTGGTAGAGCAATTCGACCTGGATCCGGTCGTTGCCGGGACGGTCGATTAACGTCTGGTCGAACACCCAGGCGTCCGGGTTGATCCGGTTGGTACGCGTTACGCCCTCGACATATTGGAACTTGGTCGCCTCGGGCGTGAAGGCACCGCGAAAGACCTTTTCGGTTTCGGGTGTGCGGTTCTTCCAGGCCGCCGCGAAGCCACCGACGATCTGCGGGTTCCAGCCTTCCACATTGGCGACCGCATTCTGCACGACCAGGCCGCGCACACGTTCGGGGTGCAGGATGGCGAGGCGAATGCCGACCGGGCCGCCATAATCCTGCATGTAGAGGACATAGCGCGTCAGCCCGATCGTCGCCGTGAGCTCGTCGACGACATTGGCAAGGGTCGGGAAGTCGTAGCGGAAGGCCGCGGCGGATGGCGCGCTTGAATGGCCGAAACCGGGATAATCCGGCGCGATCACATGATATTTTGTAGCCAAAAGCGGGATCAGATCGCGGAACATATGGGAGGAACTCGGAAAACCATGGAGCAGCAGCACGGTTGGTGCCGTGACGGGGCCGGCCTCGCGGTAGAAGATGTCCAGCCCGCGCACCTTGGCAGTATGATACGTGACACCGGGTGCCGTCGCGACCGTAGCGGCGGCGGCCACGCCCGGCGTGTTGGCGAAGCCTGCGGTCGGCAGAAGGGCGGCGGCGACTGCGGCCATAGCAAAATTCTTCATCATCGATCTCACTGACTGGGAAGGCCAAAGGGGCAGGGCGCGTCGCACCGCACCCACCATCTCGCCGATCCCCGCAATGTGCGGTCTTTCGATATCACCATCTATCCACTATTTATGAGAACTGGCCTCCCGAAATATGGAAGAGATCATGGACCGATTCGAGTCGATGGCGGCGTTCGTCGCGACGGTGGAAGATGGAGGATTTTCTGCTGCCGCTCGACGGACCCGCATGCCGCTCGCTACGATCAGTCGAAAGGTCTCCGACTTGGAAAATCTGCTCGGTGTCCGCCTGGTCAACCGGTCGGCGCGGGGGATATCGCTGACCGAAAGCGGCCAGTCCTATTATTCCGAATGCCGCCGCCTACTGGACGAGCTGGCCGAGGCCGAGCGCGCGGCGTCGGGCGAGTATCGCACACCGCGCGGCGAACTGGTCATCACCGCGCCGATCGTGTTCGGGCGCATGCATCTCGTGCCGATCGTGGTGGACTTTCTGCGCGCTTATCCCGAGGTCACCATCAGCCTCAGGCTGACCGACGAGATCGTACATCTCGGTGACGAGCAGGTAGATCTCGCGGTCAGGATCAACCGGCTCCCCGACAGCAGCATGGTCGCGACCACGATCGCGGACATTCGGCATGTCGTATGCGCGAGCCCCGCCTATCTCGCCGAGCGCGGCACTCCGCTGCATCCGGCGGATCTGGCCAGCCATGATTGCGTGTCCGGCAAACTCCTGTCGACACCCGATGGCTGGTCGTTTCGCATCGGCAAGGTCATCAGGCCGTTCCCGATCCGACGTCGCCTCGCCGCGACAACGGCCGAAGCGGCGATCGAGGCGGCTATTGCCGGGGCCGGCCTGGCACGCGCGCTCCACTATCAGGTCGCCGAGGCGGAGAAAGAGGGGCGGTTGGTGACCGTGCTCGGCAGGTTCGAACCCGACCCGACGCCGCTCAGCCTGATCCATTCGAGCGCTCGGCTCGTGCCGCTCAAGCTGCGGGCGTTTCTCGACTTTGCGGGGCCGCGCCTGAAGCAGCGCCTGGCGGACTAGCTTGCCTTAGTCCGCACGAGCGACCGCCTTCCTGCCGCGATACTGGGCCACCTTGTCGCGATTGCCGCACAGCGCCATGGTGCACCAGCGTCTGCGGTTGTTCTTGCCAACATCGTAGAACTGCATGGTGCAGGCCGGGTTGTCGCAGTGGCGCAGTCGCTGATGTTCGTAATTGCCCAGGAACTGCGCGAAATGCCAGGCGACTGCGCTCGCGACCGGCGGCCCGGCGAACTCGACATGCTCGTTCAGCGCGATGGTGTCACCGGTATCAACGATTCGACGCCTGATCGCGGAGTGCTGGATCAGGTGATTTATCGTCGCAATCAGGTCCCCCGGAAGCGGCTTGGACGCCGCGAGCCGGTCGAACGCGTCCGCCAGTTGTGCGCGCAGGTCCTGCAGGGCGGCCGGATCATCGGGCGCGTTTGCGAGGGCAGTTTCGATATTGGCCTGCCTGGCCCAGCGTTCCAACGCCGACGCGTCGCCGATCAGGTCTAGCGCGGTGCCCTTGATGACGGGCGTGGTGTTGACGAAGTCGATCCACAGGCTGCCGCCCAGAAAGGGCATTCCTTCGCGAAATTCTCCCGAAAACGGTTTCTGGTGCATCGGCTCGGTATCCTGTGTCCGCCGCCATGCGGCGACGCAATCCTTGTAACCGATAAAATCGTTCTTGACAGGTGCCTTTTAAAGAGACACCGTTAAATGGTAATTACAACGGTTACAAGGAAAGCCCCCATGACCAAGCCACTCAGTTCCACCGCCGGCGCGCTGCTGGCAACTTCGGCCGCCGCCCTGCTTGCCGCGACCCCACTTCCTGCAGAAGCGGCACCCGCCGCACCCGCATCGACGCAGACCTTCTACCGCACCGCGACGGTCGATGGCCTGAAGGTCTTCTATCGCGAAGCGGGGCGCGTCGACGCGCCGACCATCGTGCTGTTGCACGGCTTTCCGACCTCGTCGCACATGTATCGCGAGCTGATCCCGGCGCTGGCCGACACGTTCCACGTCATCGCGCCTGACTATATCGGCTTCGGTCAGTCTGCCGCGCCGTCGAACACCGAGTTCACCTATAGCTTCGACAGCCTGACCTCTCACGTCACGGGGCTGCTCGATCAGCTGCACCTGACCTCCTATGTGCTTTACATGCAGGATTATGGCGGGCCGATCGGCTTCCGCATTTTCGCCGCGCACCCTGATCGGGTGAAGGGTTTCGTGATCCAGAACGCCAACGGCTATCTCGAAGGCGTCGGCGACATGCCCAAGCAGGTGTTCCTGCCGCTTTGGGCCAAGCGCGACGCAACGACCGAGGCGGCGGCGCGGACCTTCCTCAAGCCCGAGACGACACAGTTCCAGTACAGCTTCGGCGCGAAGGACCCCGAAGCGATCAGTCCGGACAATTGGGTGCATGACCAGGCATTGCTCGATCGGCCGGGCACCGATGCCTATCAGCTTGATCTGCTTTCCGACTACAAGACCAATGTCGCGCGCTACGACAGCTGGCACGCCGCATTCCGGAAGTACCAGCCCAAAACCCTGATCGTGTGGGGCAAGAACGACCCGTTCTTTATCCCGGCCGGTGCCGAGGCGTTCACCAAGGACCTCCCCAAGGCCAAGCTCGTCTGGCTCGACGGTGGCCATTTCGCGCTTGAGGAAAACGTGCCGCTCGTCGCCAGGGAGATCAAGATCGCCTTTGCCGGGCACTGACACCCAACGCTGTCCGGCAAAGCGTTGCCGGTGCGGTTCTGTCTCCCCGTTGGAACCCGCCGGCAACGCACCCCTTGTTCCGGTTCGCCAGCTATTGTCCGGACACACGTTCGGCGCGGGTGGACCGTCAGACGGATCGAAAAAGACATGAGCATCAATCGCGACACCGTCGCGTCCTTTTATGCGGCACTGGCCGCCGGCGATGCCGGAGCCGCGCTGGGCACGATGGCGGAAGACATCAACTGGGTCGGCATGGACGGCTGGCCCTATCGCGCGACCGGCCGCGGTCCGGAGGCGGTTGCCGAAGGCATCCTCGCGCCGATGATGGCCGACTGGGAGCATCTGACGGTGACGCCCGCGAGCATCCTCGACGCGGGCGACGTTGTTGTCGCCACCGGTCGCTATGGCGGCGTTCACCGCAGCACCGGAAAGACGCTCGATGTCGCGTTCGCCCATCTATGGGAGGTTAACGATGGCAAGCTGGCAGGCTTTCGCCAGTTCACCGACACGCTGCTCGTCGATCGGGCGATGCGGTGATGGTTGCGTCTCGCACTGTCATCGTCACCGGCGCGAGCCGCGGCATCGGCCGTGCGACCGCGATCCGTCTGGCGCAGGATTTCGACCTCGTCGTCGCGGTGGCCCGCACCGAAGCCGATCTCGAGGATAGCGCCGCGCACATCCGCGCGGCGGGGGCAAAGGCGCTGCCGATCGTGCAGGACCTGCGGGACCCGAATGCTGCCTCGAACGTGATCGCTGGCACACTCGCGCAATCGGCAACAATCGACGCGATCGTCAACATCGCCGGTGCCGTGCCGCAGGCCGAGTTGCTGGCGATGACCGACGCGCAGTGGGAGGAGGGGCTTGCGCTCAAATTCCATGGCGCGCGCCGTCTTGCCACCGCGGGCTGGCCGCATCTCGCGGCCTCGCGCGGTTCGCTGATCTTCATGTCGGGGGCCACCGCCGAGGCACCCAAAGCGCTGCTCGCCGGGGTCTCCGCGATCAATGCGGCGATCTCCGGCCTGGCCAAGGCCTTTGCCGACCGCGGCATCGCAGACGATGTGCAGGTCAACACCATCCTGCCCGGAGCGGTCATGACCGGTCGGCGCCTGGCGATGATCGAGCATTTTGCCGCAAGCCGTAACCTAGCGTTCAAGGACGCGCTGCAGGTCTATGCCCGCGAAGCCAACATATCGCGGTTCGGCCAGCCCGAGGACATTGCCGCGCTCATCGCCTTTGCGCTGTCGCCGCCGGCCCGCTGGATGACCGGATCGAGCCTGCGGATGGACGGCGGCGAAACCAAATCCCTGTGACCAGCAGAAAGCCAATCATGCCCGACCGCCCGACGTCACCTTCGCTCTCGCGCCGCGACGCTATCGGCGCGCTGGCGTTAGGCGCGGCGATTCTGCCCTCCGCCGCGCGGGCCGCACCGACGACGTTCGTCGATGCGATCGCCTTCGATGGCTTCCCGATCTTCGACCCGCGCCCGGTGGGGGCGCTGGCGAAACGGCTGTTTCCCGATCGCGGCGAGGCGCTTGCACAGCAATGGAACGCCAAGCTGTTCGGTTATGCCTGGCTCTACACCTCCGCCGGGCAATATGCCGGGTTCGATGCGCTCGCGGATGCGTCCCTGCGCTATACTGCGGAGGCGCTGCACCTCACGCTCAGCGACCGTGATCGCAGCGCACTGGTCGCCGCTTATGCCGAGCTCGATCTCTGGCCGGATGTTCGTCCGGCTCTGATGAAGCTGCGCGCTGCCGGTGTTCGGCTCGCGTTTCTGTCGAACCTCAGCGAGGAGACGCTGCGCGCCAACATGGCGCGCGGTGGCATATCCGCGCTGTTCGAACAGGTGCTGAGCACCGACCGTGTCCGCCAGTTCAAGCCCGCCAGGGCGGCCTACGCCATGGCGCTTGACGCGTTCGGCCTGCCCAAGTCGCGGATCGGCTTTGCTGCCTTTGGCGGCTGGGATGCTGCCGGTGCCGCCTGGTTCGGCTATCGGACCGCCTGGGTCAACCGGCTCGGCGTCCCGCGCGAACCGATCGAGCCGGGCCCGGCGATCGTCGCGCCCGGGATGGAAGCGGTGCTGGCCCTTGCCGGTATTGCCTGACCACAATCGCGCGATCGAGCTGAAAGAGCTTGGCTGCGGGTTCCGATCCTGTTGGCTCATACCGGGCCGACCCGGCCAGCGTCGCGCCTTCGCGATCGCCGCGATAAGGCGTCGAAAGGGACGCGGCGAAGTCGTGATCGTAGCGGCCGACTGTCCAGATCTTGGGCGGGTGACGCCGCTCGATATGGCGCAGTCCCGCTTGCTGAAATGCGTTCTCGCCATCGTGCCGCGATAGGTGATCGGCATGCTCCGAAGCGTTCGGAGGAGGGAGGTCTGGACCGGTGGCTAGACGGAGGTCGTCAGATCGGTCAGCCAATCCGGAGAGATGCTGACCACCAGCCCTTCGAACATCCGGTCGCCACCAGTCAAAATCAGCAGGCCGACCAGGACGAGCAGGCCGCCGAGCACGCGCTTGCCGCCTTGTCCGGTGCTCATCAACCGGCCGCGCCAGCGCGACAGGAAACCGCGCGTTGCGGTCGCGATCAGCAGCAGCATTGTCGCAATCCCGGACCCGAAGGCGGCCATTACCAGCGCGACCTCCGTCAGATTCTGGCCTTGCGCGGCGAGCACCGTCGCGGCACCCAGGGTTGGCCCGACGCAGGGGCTCCACACCAGCCCGAGCAAGACGCCGATACCGGCCTGTCCGGCCAGGCCGAAGCGCTCGAGCCCTGACTGCCGCCGCCCCGCCCAATCGGCGAGCGGTGCCGCGACACGCGCAAGCAGGTCCTGCGCCTGCGGCACCAGCAACAGGACACCGATCAGGAGCAGGAGGATAGCGCCTGCCTGGCGCACGATCTCACCGTCGAAACCGGAGGAGGCACCAAGCACCGCGACCGTGAAGCCGACCAGCGTGAACGAGGCAACCAGCCCGAGCGCGAGCGCGAACGGGCCCCATTTATGGCGCTGCGCGGCGCTGCCGATCACGATCGGCACCAGCGGCAGCACGCAGGGTGACAGGATCGTAAGTGTTCCGGCTGCGAAGGCGAGCAGGGGGCTGAGGCCATTTGCCATGGGTCAGCGGCCGGTCGCAGCGAGGAGGTCGGCGATCTTTGCCTTGTCGGTCATGAAGGCGATTCGACCGGTTTCGCGGCGGCCGTGGAACGCGATCAGCGTCGCCTGTTTGGTGACCCCGAAACTGCGCCAGACGTCCTTCTGCGTGTCATAGTTGATGCGAAAGACGATCAGCTTGGGATAGGCTTCCGGCGTCGCGAGGCGCTTGATCGTGCGCGCCTGCGATCCGCAAACCGGGCACCACCAGGCATGGACGTCCAGCAGGATTGGGCGGCCCTGCGCCTGCGCCGCTTCAAAGGCCGCACGGTCGAAATCCGCGAACTCGGCGGCCTGGACCGGCATGGCAGCGAAAAGTGCAACGGGTGCGGCGAGGGCAATGGTGGCAGTGCGAAGGAACGACATAGTGAATCTCCCGGATCGACCCAGCAGGGTCTTCACCTCCCATTCGGTTTGACTGGCGGCCCGGTTACAGCGCAGGTCAGTCGAGCTGGCGTGCCTGCGCGAGCAGTGCGGTGACGGTCGCGGCGAGCAGGAACAGGATCATGGGCCCGCCCTGCGCCAGCACCTCGGCCGCTCCCGCTCCGCGCAGCAACGCCGCGCGCGCGGCGCAAATGAAATGGGTGAGCGGGAAGGCATTGCCGATCCAGCGTGCCCAGGGCGGCAAGGTCTCGAATGGATAGAGAAAGCCCGACAGGAGCATTGCGGGCAAATAGAAGGCGACGGCACCCTGTAATGCCGCGAGCTGGGTTCTCGCCCTGACCGAGATCGCATAGCCGAGCGCGACGTGCGCCGCTGCGAACAGCGGCAGCAACACGACCAGCGCCGCGACGCTGCCGCGCGTCGGCAGGTCGAACAACATGACACCCGCTGCCAGGACCAGCAGGCCCTGTACCGTGCCGATTGCTGCATAGGGCAGGAGCTTGCCGAGAAAGGTCTGGGCGGGGCCTATCGGCAGGCCGAGCAGCCCCTCCCAGCTGCCGGATTCGCGGTCGCGTGCGAGGCTCAGGCTGCCGAGCATGACCATCGCGATCATCACCGTCACGCCAATCAGCGCGGGCAGGAAGGTCCAGTCGGCGCGCCCGCCGGGGTTGTAGAGCCGCTCGACGGCGATACCGGGGCCGCTATCGGCGGCCTCAGCGCGCTCGGCCAGCCCGCGCCAATAGCCGCCCTCGATCCGCGCGACCGCAGCATTGGTCAACGCGGCATTCGTTCCGTCGACGACAATGCGCAACGGCCGCTGGATCTGGGTGGGGTTGGCGAACGAGCGGAGCGCGGGCACTTCGATGCCGATCAGCGCCCGTCCGGCGCGCACTGCCGCTTCGGCGGAGCCGGGACTGGACGACCCGGTGATGACGGTCAGCCCCGGCAGGCGGTGCAGCGCGCGGGCCGCGTCAGCGGCATTGGCGGGCGTTGGCGCAGCGATCGCGACGCTGACGCTCGTCGCGGTCGGGCGGATCGCATAGCCGAACAGCAGCACCTGCAGCGCCGGCACCAGGACCAGCAAGGTGAAGGTCGTACGCGAGCGCACCAGCCGCAACACCTCGACACGGGCGACCGCCGCGATCCGTCCGAGCGCGATCACTGATCGTCTCCGGGGGCGAGCGCGGCGACCGCTGCCTCCAGCGTTGCGGCTCCACTTTTTTCGATCAACTCCGACGGCGCGATCGGGCCCTCCACCTGGCCGTCCCGGTAGTGCAGGATCATGGGGCAGCGCTCGGCCTCGGCCAGGTCGTGCGTCGCGATGACGACGCCGTGGCCGCGTCCGGCCAGTTCGATCAGCCAGCGCCAGATATCGGTGCGGGTGACGACATCGAGACCGGCGGTTGGCTCGTCGAGCAGCAACAGCGGTGGTGCGTGAAGCATCGTCGCGGCGAATTGCACGCGCCGGCCCCAGCCGCCGGAAAGGCGCTCGAACCGCGTTGCGAGGACAGGGGCGAGGCCCCAGCGCGCCGCCGCCGTTTCGACGTGCCCTTTCGCATCGAGCAGCCCATGGACATCGGCCCGAAACCGCAGGTTCTCGGCGACGGACAGCTCGGGGTAGAGCGAAAGCCGTTGCGGCATATAGCCGATCCGCGCGCGGCGCGCGGTGCCAGGGTGCCGGATGTCGTCGCCGACGATGGTGCCGCTGCCAAGGTCCGGCCGGAGCAGTCCGGCGAACATCCGCAGCGTCGTCGTCTTGCCGCCGCCATTGGCACCGACCAGACCGACGATCGCGCCCGGCATCAGGCGCAGCGTCACATCGCGCACCACCGTGCGTGACCCGTAGCTTTTTGCGAGGCCGGCGACGTGGATCAGCGGTTCAGCCATGCTCATAGACAAAGCCGCCATGCATATATTTGGTCGCCTCGGCCCCAAGGATCAGCGCGCGCGTGCCGCTGGCAGGGCGAGCCTCGCGAAGCTCGGCGAGCGCAAGCCAGATCGCCGCCGAACCGGTATTGCCCAGCCGGTCGGCGTTCACGAAGAAGCGCTCGACGGGCAGTCCGAAATGCGTGGCGCTGTGTGCGCCAATCCGGCCGCTCACCTGATGTGGAATGATCGTGTCGACGGCGTCGAGCGCGACGCCGTGCGCGGCCGCAGCGTCCCGGCCAGCATCGAACAGCAGCGCGCCCGACGAAAGGATCGCGGCGAAATCATGATCGAACTCGCGGCCGCCCGCGCTGCGCATCTGCAGGCCCGGCGCACGGCCGAGCCCAAGCGCGCCGAACCATGCGGCCGCGACGCTGTCGCCGGTGCTCGTCGCCGGCCCAAGGATGATCGCGCCGGCACCGTCGCCCATCTGCACCATGTTGACCAATTGCCCCGAATCTTTCGCGACCCGGCCGGGGTCGAAGAACAGCGAGCCGGTCTCCGATCCGACGATCGCCACCGGCCGGGCCTCTGGTGCCGCCAGCAGACCGAATGCGATCATCAGGGCGTTGGCAAAGCCCGTACAGGCCTGGCGCAATTCGAGATGCGGACCGCGATAGTTCAGCCGATCCGCGACAAAGGCGATGTTGCCCGGCAGCGGCTGGACGGGGGTCGCGGTATGACCGATCAGATACCCGATATCATCGATCGCTAGGTTTGCCTCCGACAGCGCCCGGGCGATCGCAGCAGCCGCGAGGTCGGGATTGGCCTGGCCGGGGCGGGCGGCCTCGGTCGCGGCAGTGAAATCGCGGCAGACATGACGAGTGTTGATGCCCATGCGCCGCGCTACCGCCAGCGCCTCGCGGCGGCGCGGAAGGTCGAACCGCGCTGCGATCCGGTCGAGCAGCTGATCGGTCGATACCGCCTGGTCGGGCAAGGCATGGCCTGTGCCAAGCACCGCGACTCTTCCGCGCGACAGCCAAGTTCGATCCTGGGGTGTCGGCGCGGTCATGCCACGAGCAGGCCATCCGGCAGCCGTCTGATGTCGCGGTCGAGCGACACGGGATCGACTTGCATATCCGCAAAGGCGTCGCGGGCGAGCAGCAGGATATCGGCCAGCCCGTCGCGCGCCGCCGCGGCGGCGTTTCGCAGCGCCCGAGCCGATCCCGTTTCGAGCGCGAGCCTGCGCGCCACGCGCACATGGCGCGCTTCGTCGCGGTGGATGCGCCGCAGGACCGAAGCGACCTGGGGGTCGGCAGCGATCGGCCCGCCGGTTCGCAGCAGTCGGCCGAACATCGTACAGACGGCGGCGTCGAGCGCCGCGATCCGGGCGAGATGCAGTGCGGTGCCGCCGCGGACCAGCCCGATATGAAATCGACGAGCCGCTTCGATCTGGAACGCATCCTGCCTTGCCTCGGGCAGGCCGCGCTCCAGGTGTCGGATCAGCATGTCATGCAGGCGTTCCTCCTCGGCGATGGCACGAAGGGCGGGCGCGGCGCGATCATCCCCGGCGTGGCATGTGGCAAGGCCGTCAAAGGCCATACCGGCCGCTTCTTCGCCGCATCCAAGGAGTGGAAGCAGTGCCGCGAGGGCTGCGGCCGAGCGGGCGTCGAGCGCGACCCGCAGAGATGGAGAAGCGGGTTGCTCGAGACGACGCGCGACGTTGAAGCAGCGCGGCCGGCTTGCGCCGCCACTCCCCGGAGTATCGTTCACATCGCGGTCCTTCGCCCGACCTACCTTGGGTCTCGCCGTCTAGTTCGCCCGTTGCGGCTGATCGGTTACAGGAACCGAAAAGGGCCGCGTCACGGTAGCTCGGCGGTCCGTCCGGGGGGATCGGGCTTGGCGCGACGTCAGGGACGGTCAGACTGGCGGAGGGCTATTTGCTGGCATCGAAGGTGCCCGCTTTTACCGCGATAGGTTTGGCCGTCGGGTAGAACTGGACGAACGTCGTCTCGACTGCGGCGTGCTGCTGGTGACAGACATAGCAGCTCGCCGAGGTGGGGAGCACTTTCGCGGGCTTGTCGCCCTCCGCTTCGAAGAACCCCCAACCGGTTGGAAAACGTTTCGCGTCGCGGATGTGAAACTCGAGATAGGCGCGCTGTTCGGTCTGGAACTGCCCCGTCCGGTTGATCGAGCCGTTGGTCGCGCCGCGGCGGCCTTCCTTCACGAAGATGGTGCCCTGCGGCCAGTGTCCGGTCGCCTTGAACACACGCCAGGAGGCCGGGTCGACAAAGACATTGTCGAACGTATCGTGCCCGGCGATCGGCTCGTCACCATAGTTCATGTTCAACCCCGATGTCAGGAAGATCCAGTCGCGATAGTCGGCCGGGACCACAAGCTCGCCAGCACCGTTATAGCGGGGCACGTCGCTTGCGTTCGCGGCACCAATGAGCAGCAGTGGTGTCAGCAGCTTGAGTGCGCGTATCATGGTCATGGTCCTGTTCTATCGTTGGCTGGAGCGGTTGGCGGGATTCCTGTTCGGTTGCGTTGTCATGGAGAGTTCGTCCGGCGTGTGGCCGCAATGAGCGCCGCCAAGGCATCTGTCAGCATTTCCTTGATGGTCGGGCGGCATGGCGCTGCGTTCGGCAGCGGGATCGTGACCGACGCCTTCTCGACGACCTGCGCCGACATGGTCGACAGGATTTCGCGCAGTGCGGCATCGGCATGGTGCGCGCGCGGTGCGGCGTTCAACACCGCGACTGGCATAGCCGCGAAAGCCTCGCACGAAACCAGCCAGTCGAGCGCATTTTTCATGACGCCGCTGACCCCATGGGCATATTCGGGGCTGGCGATGATCAGCGCATCGGCTGCCGCGACCCGGCCCCGGAACGCCGTGACTGCCTGTGGTGGGGGCGACTCCAGATCGGGATTGAACAGCGGCAGTGTTTCCAGCGACACGATTTCGACGGCGACGCCGACGGGCGCGCGTGCCGCGATCTCTCGAAGGAGCGCTGCGTTGACCGACTGCCTGCGAAGGCTGCCCGACAAGGCGACAATGCGTATTGGCCGGACCATCAGCCCGCGCCGACCAGGCGGGGATGTCCCTCTGGCCGTGGGAGCGGGGCGATCCACAGGAAGCGGCGGTCGCTCGCTGCGATCGGCATGTCGTTCACAGATGTCTCGCGGCGGCGCATCAGGCCATCATATTTGCCGGTGAAGGTCCAGCGGTCCTTGACCAGGCGATATTCCGTCGCGCGAACCTTGAGCCGCGCGGGCTCTCGGGTGAAGGGTGGCAGCGGCGCGCGGGGAAGCTCGACGGTCATAGAGAATCTCCACGGGCAGCGGGCGCGTCGCGCAGCACCGGATGCCGTCGGCGGGCAGGGGCGTTGGGGAAGCCCGCCGACGGCAAGGGGATCAGGCGGCTTGCGCGGCGAGGACGACGGGGAAGTCGATGTCGGTCTCAGCCACGTTGTTGATATAGTTGGTCAGCACATTGAGCGCGACCGACGCGACGATCTCGATCACTTGCGCCTCACTAAAGCCGACAAGGCGGACAGCAGCGATGTCGGCTTCGCTGACCTTGCCGCGCGCGGCGAGGACCTGACGGGCGAACACGATCGCGGCATCGGCCTTCGCGTCACCCGAATGGCCGGCGCGGTTGAGCGCGATCTCGGCTTCGTCGATCTTGGCGAGGTTCAGCCCGAGATAGGTGTGCGCCGACAGGCAATAGTCGCAACCATTGGCCTGGGCGACGGCGATGGCGATCCGTTCGCGCGTCTTGGCATCGAGCGTGCGGCCCAGTGCGGCGTTGAGGCCAAGATAGCCTTCGAGTGTGGCGGGGCTGGTGGCGACGAGGCGGAACAGGTTGGGGACGACGCCGAGTTGCTTCTCGACGGCGTCGAGCAGCGGTTGCGCTGCGGCGGGGGCATCTTCACGGGCGGGGATGGCGAGGCGGGACATCGAAACTTCTCCGGGCTGGCGGCTGGATGCCGCTTGCCCATTGAAGATGTCATTCCTGAGTGATTGTGATAATCTGTTCATTATACAATTCACTCATGCGGATATCGGGATAATCGCGGGGCGGCTGGAAGAGCTGCGCACCTTCGTCGCGGTCGCCGACTGGCGAGCTTCGCCAAGGCTGCGCACCACATACGGTATCGCCGACTGCGGCGAGCCGGGCGGTGGCGGGTCACCTTTCACCTTCGGGCGGCGGCACATCCTGCCGTTGGTGAACCGCCCGTCATCCCGACGTGCGCGTTTCGCTGACGCTGATCGACCGGGTTCGGCTGCGAACTTCCGGCGCTCCTGCAACGGGACAAGGGCCTGACGCACCTCTTTCGCGAGGTGCATGAGCAGGCGGCCTGGCTGCCGCTGGGGCGGATCACGCTTCATGGGCTCGCTGCGATCTTTCACCATGTGGTCGCGACGATGTGCTGCAGTCGATGCTGCCCTGGAAGCAGGCGTCGTGGGCAGAATCGCACTTTTTGGTCGATTTCAGGGAATAAACGAAGGCGATCTCCCGTCTTGCTCTCCGACCCCCCAATTGGAGTGCTGCACATGGACCTCTTCGACACGCCGGCCGATCGCCGTGATGCCCTCAGGTGCATGGCATGGGCAGGGACCGGCGCGCTCTGGGCGATGTCCGGCGGTGTCGCCTCGAGCACGATGCTCGTCGGCAAGGGGACGCGCGCCGACGTTGTTCCGAGCTTCACCTTCCTGCAGCTTAGCGACAGCCATGTCGGGTTCGCCAAGCCCGCCAATCCCGATGCGCGCGCGACCTACCGCGAGGCCGTCTCCAAGGTGATCGCGATGCCGGAAAAGCCCGACTTCATCATCCATACCGGTGACATCACCCAATTGTCGCGCGACCAGGAGTTCGACGATGCCGACCAGATCCTGAAGGAAGCCGGCATCCAGACCTTTCATGTGCCTGGCGAGCACGACATGCTCGACGAAGGCAATGGCAAGGCGTTCCTCGCCCGCTATGGTAAGGGTAGCAAAGGGGCGGGCTGGTTCAGCTTCGACCATAAGGGTGTCCATTTTGTCGGGCTGGTCAATGTTGCCGACCTGAAGCCGGGCGGGGCAGGGCGGCTCGGTGCCGAGCAGATTGCGTGGCTGGCCAAAGACCTGGCCGGTCATGCGTCCTCGACCCCAATCGTGATCTTCGCGCATATTCCGCTATGGATGCTCTATGCCGAATGGGGCTGGGGCACCGATGACGCCGCCCAGGCGCTGACCCATTTGCGCCGCTTCGGCTCGGTCACGATCCTCAACGGCCATATCCACCAGATCGCCCAGAAGGTGGAAGGCACGATGATCTTCCATACCGCGCGCTCGACTGCCTTTCCGCAACCGATGCCGGCGACTGCGCCATCGCCCGGCCCGCAAGTCGTGCCGGCGGGGCAGCTGCGCGGTCTGCTCGGCATTACCGAGGCGACGTTCAAGCGCGGCGAGCATCCGATCGCGCTCGTCGACACTACGCTTTCTGCCTGATCCCGGAGATTATCCTTATGGTCCGTTATTCTATCGTCCTGCTTGCCGCGCTCGCCGGTGCCGTCGCCACGCCTGTTGCCAGCCGCCCCGTGGCGGCCCAGGCAGCCGCAGCCGCGCCGATGGTTCATATCTCGAACTTCACCTTCGGGCCCCAGGTGCTGAAGGTGAAGGTCGGTCAGACCGTCACCTGGGTGAATGACGACGACATCCCGCACACCGTCGTGTCGGGCACGAACCTGTTCAAGTCCAAGGTCCTCGACACGGGTGACAGGTTCAGCTTCACCTTCACCAGGGCGGGTGCCTATGGCTATTTCTGCTCGCTCCATCCGCATATGACGGGCAAGGTTCTTGTCTCGGCTTGAGGGAGGCGCGCGGATGCGCGGTGGCGTGGCGTGATGGGCGGGCGCGGCAGCATTTTTCGGCCCCGGCTCGTCCCAGGCGGACGGGCGCGGGCGGAGGGTGCCGCCGCGCCCGAAGATGCCCGGCGTTTTCGCGAGGTCATGCTGCCGCATCTCGATGCGGCCTATAGCCTCGCGCGCTACCTTGCCGCCGACGCGACGGCGGCCGAGGACATCGTCCAGGAAGCCTTTCTCAACGCTTTTCGGGCGTTCGGAACCTATCAGGGCGGATCGGCCAAGGCATGGCTGTTCGCGATCGTCCGCAATTGCTGGCGCGACCGGGCGAGCGCCGAACTCGGCCGCAGCCGGGTGCTGGTGGACCATGCCGGCTTGACCGAGGGCCAAGCGGCGGCACTCGACAATTATCCCGATGACGGGGAATCGCCTGAAGCTGCTGTGCTCCGTCAGGAGGAGGTCGAGAATGTCCGTACCGTTATCGCCGCCATCCCGGAGCCGTTCCGGGAGGCGCTCGTGCTGCGTGAAATGGAGCAGATGTCGTACCGGGAGATTGCCACAGTGACCGAGGTTCCGATCGGGACCGTAATGTCCCGCCTGGCGCGGGCGCGCGACATGCTGGCGACGTTGCTGCTGCCCCAGCCGGACGCGCAGCGGGAGGAACGCGCATGACCGGGTGCGAGGATCGGCTGCTCCAGCTTCACGCGCTGCTCGACGGTGAACTGGATGCGGTGAACAGCGTCGCGATCGAGGCGCATTTGAAGAGTTGCGTCGGCTGTGCCGAGGCCTTCGCCCGACTGGAAGCGGTGCACGCCCAAATCAGCGACCCCGCATTGCAGCTCCAGGCCCCCGCGTCGCTGCGCGCGCGGATCGAGGCCGACATCGCCGCCGAGCGTCCCGGGCGTGTGCTGGGTAGCATGCCGCGCCGCAGCCGCTCAGCCGGTCCGTGGCTGGCCGGCGGTGCATTCAGCGCGATGGCGGCAAGCCTGGCACTGTTGGTCGCGGTGCCGCAGCTTACGACGGGAACGATCCAGGACCAGCTGGTCGCGAGTCATGTGCGCTCCTTGCTGGCGAACCACCTGACCGATGTCGCGACCTCGAACCGTCATGTCGTGAAACCCTGGTTCAACGGGCGGATCGATTTCGCACCGCCGGTGCCCGAACTGGCAGCGCAGGGCTTCCCGCTGGTCGGCGGGCGACTGGACTATCTCGATGGCCGGGTCGTCCCGGCGATCGTCTATCGTCGGCGGTTGCACACCATCAATCTGTTCGTGATTCCCGCAGGCACCTTCTCGTCGCCGGTCGGGATTGCGACGCGGCGCGAGGGCTATAGTCTGGTGCGCTGGACGAGCGGCGGACTCGAATTCTGGGCGGTGTCGGACATCGATCCGGGCGACCTCGAACTGTTCCACCACGCCTTTGCGCGTGCGGCATCATGATCGGAGGTCCGGTGCCAGTTGGCGGTCAGTATCGTGACGTCGCGTGCAGGGCGGTGCTGCTCGCGAATGACCGGAAATGCCCCAAAGGTCCACCGTGAACCGCGATGGCGTTCGTCCAAAGCTCGTGCTGCGCGGAATTAGACCTATCTGTAAGCGCATCGCGGGAGCTGAACCGATTACGTATACTTTTCGATAAGTGCGGTGATGCGCTGCTTGCGGCGCACTACCTCGTCGAGGGTAAAGCCAAGATCCTGCGCCTGGTGTATGAAGGTGAGTGTTTCCAGGATGTCTGAGCTGTAGTTCCGGTAGCCATTTTCGCCTCTTACCGCGAGGGGGATCAGCCCGCGCCGCCGGAGAGAGATTCCTCGCGACTGCTGGTCATTTCATGAGCGTCGCCCAGATGGCACAGATCTTGAGGGACCACCTTGGCCACGCGGCCCACGCCGTATCGACACGCCAATTGCCCAATTGGCTATTGAGAGCGGTCGCCCTCTTCGATCCCGAAGTGAGGAGCTTGTTGCCCGAGCTTGGAAAAAGAAAAGATGCGACCGCTGCTAAGGCACAGCACCTGCTCGGTTGGAACCCTCGCCCCCCTGAAGAGGCGATCATCGCGACTGCTACCAGTCTGGCGGAACTCAACTTGCTTAAATCCCGCTAGGTCAGTTCTTCAAGCGGAGTCCCGCGGGGCGACTTCCTATGGTTTGGTGTCGAATTTTCCCCGCAGCCTAATCGGTCAGACCAGCCGTATCGCGCACCGGCAGCGCGGCAGCGCATCACCTCGATCGCATCAACCTCAGTGAAATCATCCCAGCGTCGAGACCAAAATCCTCCGGTCTCTGAACCCTGAAACTGTCCCATGAGACCTAACGTCGAACAAAAGATGCGCAAAAAGTGAAACGTTTCACAAAGGCGTCATACTGCGATGCGACAGCGCGGTACCGAATCGGAAAAAAGGGGGACAAACATGGCTTTCAAGAAAATATCCGGAGCCGTAGGGGCCCGGGTGGCCAGCGGCGCGCTCGTTGCCATCCTGTGCGCGCAAGAGGCGCATGCGCAGCGCACGGAGCCCCCGGGCACCACACCAGCCGAGGTCGCCGCAGCAGATGGGAGCGACATCGTCGTGACCGGGCAAAAGCTCGGCGCGGGCAAGGCGCGCGCGACGTTTGAGCTTGACCGTACCGACATCGCCGACCGTCCGTTGGGCGCGGACATCACCCAAAGCCTGGCCAAAGTGCCGGGCGTCAAGGTTTCGACCGGCGACGCCCGAGGCGGCTCGTTCTCGTTCGAACTGTTCTTGCGCGGTCTTAACAAGGAACAGATCGGCCTGACGCTGGACGGTATTCCGACTGGCGATGCGCGGTTCAACGGCGGGTCGCCGCCACAACGCTTCATCGATTCGAGCAACATCGGCAGCATCGTCGTGTCGCAGAGCGCGGGGGACATCGGCGCGCCATCACGCTTCGCGCTCGGCGGTTTCATCGATTTTCGTACCGAGGAGCCGGCCCGCGACTTCGGCGTGACGGCGGAAGGGGGCGTCGGCAGTTTCGACTATAATCGCGCCTCGCTGCGGATCGACACCGGCAATCTTCCAGGCGGTGTCGCCATGTATGGCAGCTTCTCGCACCAGCGGAATGCTGTGTGGGCGGGGCCGAATGCGCGACATTCCAATCGCGACCATGGCGAGTTCAAAGCGGTCAAGACGTTCGACAACGGTTCGTTCCTGAAGGCTCGGGTGTCATATAACAGCCAGTTCGACAACGACTTCAACATCGTGACGCTGGCGCAGTTCAACGCGAATCCGAAGAGCGATTTCCTCAACGATACGCTGACCGGCATTCCCAATCAGGATTTGAACTATGGCGGCACCTTCGGCGGGGCGCGCCGCGATTTCCTCGCCTATCTCAACGGCAAGTTCGTCCTTGCCGAACATGTGACCCTTGCCATCAACCCCTATTACCAGACGCTCGACGGCTATTCGCTAAGCTATCAGAACCGTCATCGTCAGCTTGTCGGCGCGGACCCGTATGCGGTGCTGGGGTATACCGCGAGCGGCGGCGCTGTGCGCCCGGCGCTGGCAACGACGTCCAATCCGAACGTGGTCGGTGGCCCGGCCGACATGCGCGTCACGCCGCGCAAGCGCGAACGCTACGGCAGCACAGCGGAGCTCACGATCGCTGACCTGGTGCCGCGCAATAGCGTCCGCATTGGCGGCTGGTTCGATGGCGGCACGTCGTCGGAGGAACGCGACTTCTATCCGATCATCCCCTCCACCACGCAGCTCGCGTGGAAGGGCGGTTTGCCATCCTATGTGCTCTACAATCGGTCGACGTCGATCACGACGCTCGAATTTTACGGTCAGGATTCCTTCCAGCTTGTACCGGGCGTGCTTCGCCTCGATGCCGGCGTAACGTGGTACCATGTCCGATATAAAGCGCAGTCGCCGCTGGAATATTCGGCGAAGCTCGATTTTTCGCAGAATTCACCAGTTCAGCCAAAGGTCGCGTTCAGCCTCACACCGCTTGCCCACCTCGAAATCTTCGGCGGTTTCGCTCGCAATTTCTCGGGCATTCCGGAGGATGCTTTTCTCGGCTCGACCGCCGTCATCCAGCCCGGCGACCTCAAGCCGCTGCAGTCGAGCAACATCGACGGTGGCGTGCGCTATACCGCTAGGCACGTGGCGCTGTCCGTACAGGCGTTTCATGTCCATCTGAAAAACGGCGTGGGAATCGTGCCCAACGATCCCACCGTCACCGACCCGATCGACATTCAGCGCGGAAACCTCGCCACGCGCGCCGCGAGCATCCTGGGGCAGACCACCAACGGCGTCGAGGTCGCGGCACTTGCGACTTTCCCGTGGATCGACGCCTATGCGACCTATTCTTACCAGCAGGCAAAATATGATGACGCCGCAATCGGGTCGCGCGACCGGCTCAATCTTGCCTCGGTCGGGATCATCGCGGGGAGCGATGTCCGCGATATCCCGCGCAACAGCGCCTATGGTGAACTGACGCTGAAGCCCTTTGCGAGGGTGCGGCTGCAGGCCAATATCAAATATATCAGCAGCCGGGTGGGGGGCGACATCATCGCGCCGACCACCTTTCAGGAAGTCGCGATCGACCGCATCCCGGGTTACACGCTGGTCGGCGCAATGGCCCGCTATGACCTGCCGCAGATCGGCGCGCTGAAGAATGCCTCGATCCAACTCAACGTCGATAACGTGTTCGACGTCGGCTATATCGCCTCGGTCACCAGCGCGACCGCGACGGCGACCGAAACCGGTTTGCCCGGACGGTCGCTTGGCCGCTACTTCATCGGTGCGCCGCGCACCGTGACGGCCTCCTTCAGAGTGAGGTTCTAAGGGTGCCGAGCGGGCGCTCAGCAGCGATGGCGCTTTTCGCGATGAATCTCATGTCGACCGGGGCTGACATGTGTCACGCTCGGTCGGCAGCGGCCGCGCGGATTGTTGCGACCGCCGATGTACCGTCAGGTGCGGGCGACGGGCATGTCGGGGGCATTTCGGGTCTGGACTATGACCAGAGGCAGCGCGCGTGGCTGATGATCAGCGATGACAAGTCAGAACATGCGCCGGCGCGTGCTTACCGCCTGCGTCTGCGGCTCGCAGGGGATCGGCAACTGGCAGTCGACCATATTACGCCGGTGACCCTTCGGAGTGAAGCTGCGCGCGCTTACCCTCAGCCGGGCCATGGGAGCGAAGCGGTCGACCCGGAGGCCATCCGATTCACGCCGGATGGCAAAGACTTCCTTTGGTCAAGCGAGGGCGACGCCGCCGATGGCTTCGGTGCCAGCGTTAAGACAAGCGGACGCGATGGCCGCGTCCGCGCTCTTGTCACCTTGCCTGGCAATCTGCAAAACCGAGGGCGTCCCAACCGAACCGTCGAAGGTTTGAGCTTTGCTCCTGACGGCGCGCTTTGGGTCGCGATGGAGGCCCCATTGCGCGGAGACGGGCCGGTAGCCGATGCTGATCATGCGGCGGTCGTCAGGTTCACGCGGCTTCGCGCGGGGCGACCGCCTCAGCAATTCGCGTATCGGGTCGACCCGGTCGTTCGCGCGGTCGCGCATCGACTGTCCGACAATGGCGTGAGCGAAATTCTCGCCTTGGACGCTGAGCGCCTGCTCATTCTGGAGCGATCCGGCGAGCAGCAGGATGATGGAACGTTTCGTTTTCATTGCCGCCTCTATCTCGCGGATTTCGGTGGCGCGCCCGACGTTGCTGACGTGGCATTTCTCGATACGGCACAGCCGACCTCGCCAAAACGGCTGCTCGTGGACTTTGACGCGCTTTCGCCGGAGGCGTCGGGCAATCTCGAGGGGATGGCATGGTGGCCAGGTACCACTTCGTCCAGGCACAACCGCAAGCTCGTCCTGGTCACCGATAACAATTTCGACGATCGCGTCGTGACCCGCTTCGTCCTCATCGATCTGCCCGCTCACCTGCTTGCGCGCGATCCTCGGCGACTTGTGGATCGATTTCGATAAACGTACCCAAGGCTGTGCCAGGTTGGAGGGAATAATAACCGCAATGGGGGACGCGAAGCGGGCAAGACCACCGACGCTGAAGGATCTCGCGCGCGAAGCCGGTGTCTCGCTCACCAGCGCGTCTTATGCCATTAATGGAACCGGCTCCGTAGGTCCGAAGACCCGCGCGCATATTCTCGATGTCGCAAAACGCATCGGCTTTCGCCTCAACCTGAGCGCGAAATCGATGAAGTCGGGCCGCTCCGGCATGTTGGCGCTGGTCATTCCGGATCTCGGCAATCCGTTCTTCGCGGCGCTGGTCCAGGCGGTTTTTCGCGAGGCCCGCGCGGCGGGGTATCAAATCTATATGACCAACACCGAAGGATCTGAAGAGATCGAGGCGGAAGCGCTGGCGATGGCGGTCGGGTTGCGCGTCGACGGCCTCATATGGTTTTCGATACGAGACAAGGACACGTCGGACGGCATCCTGTCCAATACGCCGACGGTCGTGCTCGATCGCTCGGTCCCTGGATATGACACCGTGAGTGTGGACTATCTGGAGGCGGGGCGTCTTGCCGGGCAGTATCTTCTGGAACGCGGCCATCGCCGGATCGGGATTGTGTCCGGCCCTCTCGATATCGCCAGCATGCGGGACCGCTGCGCGGGTGTGGTCGAGGCCTTTCAAAAGGGCGGGGAGATCGTCTTCAACCTGGAGAACAGCTTTTCGCTCGACCTCGAACCGATCGTCAAATCGCGACTGATCGAGGACCGCCCGACGGCTATCTTCGCGGGGGCGGACATTATCGCGATCGGCGTCATTCGGTTCGCACAGACCCTGGGTCTGTCGGTGCCTGCCGATCTGTCTGTGCTGGGGTTCGATGATATCGATCTCGCCAGCCTGACACAGCCCCAGCTATCAACTTGCGAAATCCCGATCGAACACCTCGCCGGACGCGCCTTGCAAACGCTCGTTGCTCGAATCAAGGGTCGGGACGATGCCATCCAGTCGTTGCTGGTGGAATCCCGCGTAATCGAGCGAGAGTCCGTTGCTCGCCTGCTGCCGTTGCTTTCCGTCGAAGCTTAACAACAACATTATGCCGCCGCGGACATCATCGATGCGGCAGAGTAACTTGCAATCCAACGCCTTCGGAAGCCTGGAGTGGTTTAATCTGCGACATCCACGCCGAGGTGGCGGACGGTATTTTCGATGTTCACATCGCAACCTCGCAGCGTGCGGTCACGAAGACGACGGTGCTGGTCACCGCGTCACGCGGTCGAACCAGCGCCGCCGTGATGGGCGTCAACCCGGCGCGGCAACCCCATCGTGTTGCGCAGACCATCCGCCCCCCAGTGCCCGGATCAGGCGGATGCTCGCCTGTAGTCGGCGGGTCTCGAGGTCGAGCGCGGCGCGACGAGTGCGCAGCGCCGTGGTCTGCGCAGTGAATACCTCGAGATAGGTGACCGCGCCCTTGTCGTAGCGGTTGAGCGAGAGGCGCTCGGTCGCGGCCGCCTGGCGCACCGCCTCATTCTCGGCCGCAGCCTCGTCGCCAAGATGGTGGAGCTGCGCGAGATTGTCCTCGACCTGCTGGAATGCGCTCAGCACGGTCGCGCGATACTCGGCACCGGCGCTCGCCCATCGTGCCCGCGCGACCGCAAGCTCGGCTCGTCGGCGGCCCCCGTCGAACAGGTTCAACACTGCGCCAGGGCCGATCGACCAGATCGTGTTCGACGCGGACAGGAGACCTGGCAGGCCGGTATCCTGGAAACCGGCGCTTCCGCCGAGCCGGATCGCTGGGAAGAAGGCGGCCTTGGCGATCCCGATTCCGGCATTGGCCGCAGCGACGCGGCGTTCGGCGGCGGCGATGTCAGGACGTCGCTCGACCAAGGTTGCCGGCAGGCCGAGCGGCACGACGGGGATCGCGAAAGGCGTCGTTGCGGGGGCGATGGTGAAGGCCGAGGCGGGTGTTCCGACCAGACTCGCGATCGCATGTTCGGTCAACGCGCGGGCGGCGGCAACGTCGGCGAGCTGCGCGCGGGCCTCGGCGAGCTGTGCGCCCGAACGGCTGGTCTCGATCCCGCTGACGATCCCGGCCTGGAAGCGCCGCGCGATCAGATGGTCGGCCTTGGCAAAGGCGTCGACGGTCTGCGCAAGCAGCTCGGATTGCCGGTCAAGCCCGCGCAGCGCCATATAGTCGGAGGCAAGCTCGGCCTGCAGGCTGAGCCGGATTGCGGCGAGGTCGTCGCCCGAGGCCTGCATTTCGGCCTTGCCTGCGGTAACGCTGTTGCGCACGCGGCCCCACAGGTCGACCTCAT
Source organism: Sphingomonas sp. PSPC2-2 (assembly GCF_049897725.1). NCBI lineage: Bacteria > Pseudomonadati > Pseudomonadota > Alphaproteobacteria > Sphingomonadales > Sphingomonadaceae > Sphingomonas > Sphingomonas sp. PSPC2-2. The sequence goes on from NZ_JAFCWU010000004.1 coordinate 23,781, forward strand.
AGCCGAAGCCCGCCTCGATCGTGTTGGCACCGTACACGTCGGGCTGGTTGCTGCCGCGCAGCGGGCGATGGTCGGACTGGCGGTTGCGCGTGATGCTGGCATCGGCACTAAGTTGCGGGAGCAGCCCGGCGCGGGCCTGGCCAAGATAGGCGCGAGCAGTGTCGTAGCGGGCCAGCGCGCCGGCGAGCGTCGGATTGTCGCTCGCGACTTTCTGTTCGAGACCGTCGAGCTGTGGATCGGCGAACACGCTCCACCACGCGTCGGGCACGATCGCGCCGGGCGCGACTGCGGGCTGCCAGGCCCCGGCTTCCTTGAAAGCGGGCGGCGTTGGCGTGATCGCCGGATGGTAGGGTGGGGCGAACGAGCAGCCAGCGAGGCTCGCCAGCGTGATCGCCGCGATCGCCGCGCGCAATCGGTCAGCCACGCGCGCCTCCTTCCACGCGCACCAATTGTCCGTCGGTGAGAGAATCGGGTGGATTGTCGACGATCTTCTGCGTCGGCGAGAGCCCCGACAGCACTTCGACCGTCTGGCCGAGATCGCGCCCGAGCGTGACGCGCTGGAGGTGGATGTGGTGCGCGGCATCGACCGTCGCGACTTGCGTGCCCTGCGCGCGGAACAGCAGCGTAGTCGAGGGGATCTGCACCGTGCTCGCTTGCCCGCGCACATCGAAGCTGACTTGCGCAAAGCCGCCGGGGCGCAGCGCACCGTCGGGATTGTCGGCGACGAGCTGGACCTGGAAGGTGCCACTTTGCGGCGCGATCGCGCCCGAATTGCCGACGACGTGTGCGGTAAAGCTGCGGCCTGGATAATCGGGCACGCTCAGCGTGGCGGTGAGTCCCGGCGTCATCGTCGCCGAATAGCTTTGCGGCACGCTGACATAGATGCGGATTCGCCGTGTGTCGGCGACGACGAACATGGGTTGCTGCACCGAAGCCCCCGGCCCGACCAGATCGCCGATATCGGCAGAGCGCAGCGTCACCGTCCCGCCAAAGGGCGCGCGCACCGTCGCAAAGGTTTTCAGCGCGAGCAGCCGCCCAAGATCGGCGCGGGCGGACAGCACTGCGGCGTTGCGCACGGCGAGATCGCCATTCTTCTCATCGACTTCCTGTTTGGAAACCGAATTGTCGGTGAGCAAGTCGTTCCAGCGCGCCGCTGTGCTGCGCGCAAGACCGGCATGTGCCTGCGCGCTGACCAAAGCGGCGCGCGCGGCGATGATCTGCTGGTCGAGCTCGGGCGTGTCGATCCGGCCGAGCGGCATGCCCGCCGCAACCGGCGCGCCGATATCCTTGTACCAGCCGCTGACATAGCCGCCGACGCGCGCATAGAGCTTGGCCATGTTCCACGCCTGCATCGTGCCGGGCAAAGCGAGCGTGTCGCCCGCCGTCGAGGATGTGATGGCGACGAGATGGACCGTCGGCACCGATCGCGCGTCGGACCAGGTCTGCGCTTCGCTGGTGTCGTGAAAGCGAACAAACGTACCGGCGGCGACCACGCCTGCTGCGACGACGAGCGCGGCGATCCCGGCGGTTTTGAGACCCCTGGGCGGGGCGGCGGCGAGGGCTTCATCCATGAGCGAGCTGTCCGATTGTCGAAGGGGTGGGGGAGGGGCGGCGTTCGCGGCGATGCGCGATCGCGAAGACGACGGGCACGAACACCAAGGTGGCAAGCGTCGCGCAGATCAGTCCGCCGATGACGGCGCGGCCAAGCGGCGCATTCTGCTCGCCGCCTTCGCCGAGACCGAGGGCCATCGGGGCCATGCCGATGATCATCGCGAGCGCGGTCATCAGCACCGGGCGAAAGCGCGTCGCGCCCGCTTCGGCGGCGGCGCGCAGCGCGTCGCCGGTCTCGGCCAGTCGTTCGCGCGCGAAACTGACCACCAGCACCGAATTGGCGGTGGCGACGCCCATGCACATGATCGCACCGGTCAGCGCGGGCACCGAAAGCGGGGTGTGCGTGGCGAACAGCATCCATACGATCCCGGCGAGTGCTGCGGGCAGCGCCGAGACGATGACGGCGGGATCGACCCAGCTTTGGAAATTCACGACGATCAGCAGGTAGATCAGCGCGATTGCCCCGATCAGGCCGAAGATGAGCCCCGAGAAAGCTGCGTTCATCGTCCGCACCTGGCCGCGCAAGGTCACTGCCGACCCAGACGGCAGCGCCGCCTTGGTGCCGTCGATCACCTTCTGGATATCGCCCGCCACCGCGCCGAGGTCACGCCCTTGGGTCGTTGCATAGACGTCGAACGATTGTTGCAGCGCATAGTGCGTGACGACCGCAGGCGATGGCTCGCGGTGGAGCGTGCCGAGCCCGCCGAGGATCTGATAGGCACCAGAGCCCGATCCGGTGATGGGGAGGTTCTGGAGGTCCGACAGCGAGCCGGTGCGGTATTGCGGCGTCTGCACGACGATCGGGTAGGACACGCCGTTTTTGGGGTTGAGCCAGAAGGCGGGCGCGATCTGCGAGCTGCCCGCGAGGTTGACGGCGAGGCTGCGCGTCACGTCATTCTCGGTGATTCCGACGCGGTCCGCCTGCGCGCGATCGACGTCGAAGCCGAGTTCGGGCGCGGCCTCTGTTTGCTGGACGCGGACGTCGGCGATACCGGGAATGTGGCGCATCCGCTCGGCGAGCAGATGGGCATAGGCCTCGCTATGCTTGGCATCGCTACCGGTCACCATCACGTCGATCGGGGCGGGTGCGCCGAAGTTGAGGATCTGGCTGATGATGTCGGCGGGCAGAAACGAGAAGACCGAGCCGGGGAAGGCATCGGGCAAGGCTTTGCGCAACGTCCGGACATAGTCGGCGGTCGGTTTGTGGTTTTCGGCGAGTGTCACCAGGATATCGCCGTCCTGTGAGCCGACGCCGCCGGTGTTCGAATAAGCGCGGTTGATGCCCGATACGGGCATGCCGATATTGTCGACGATCGACACCAGCTCGTCGGCGGGAATGGTCGCGCGGATGCGGTCCTCGACATGGTCGAACAGCGCTGCCGTCTCCTCGATCCGCGTGCCGATCGGCGCGCGGACGTGGAGGTTGATTTGCCCGGCGTCGATCGTCGGGAAGAAATTGCGGCCGAGCATGGGCACGAGCGCGAACGACAGCAGGACGACTGCCATAAAGGCAGGAATGAACACACGCCGCCGCGCCAGGGCGAAGGCAAGGACCGCGACATAATAAGCGCGTACTGCTTCGAAACGATGCTCGAACCCGCTCTGGAAGCGGATGAAGACGTTGCGCGTCTCCGGTCGACCGGTCCGGGCATCGTGCGACACCATGATCTCGGCCGTGTGCTGGGTCGCATGTTCGCGCAGCAGGAAATTGCCCATCGTCGGCACCAGCGTGCGCGACAGGATGAACGACGCGATCATCGCGAACACCACCGCCATCGCCATCGGCGCGAACAGGAAGCCAGCGATGCCTGGCAGGAAGAACATCGGCAGGAACGCGATGCAGATGCACAGCAGCGATACGAAGGCCGGCTGGACGATCTGCTGCGCGCCATCGAGGATCGCGTCGCGCACCGACTTGCCCTGTTCGAGGTGCCAGTTGATATTCTCGATCGTCACCGTCGCATCGTCGACCAGGATGCCGACCGCGAGCGCGAGCCCGCCGAGCGTCATGATGTTGAGCGTCTGCCCGACCACCGCCAGCCCGGCGACCGCGGCGAGAATGGCGAGCGGGATCGAGGCGGCGATGATTACGGTCGAGCGCCACGAGCCGAGGAACAGCAGGATCATCATGCTGGTCAGCGCCGCCGCGATCGCCCCTTCCTTGATCACGCCCGATACCGCCGCCTTGACGAACAGCGACTGGTCCGAGAGCGGCTGGACCTTGAGCGAGGGCGGCAGCGTGGCCTTGAGCCCCGGGAGCAGCGCCTTCGCCTGATCGACGATCGCGATCGTCGAGGCCGCGCCCGATTTCAGGATCGTCATCAGCACCGCGCGGCCGCCATCGACGCGCACGACGTTGCGCTGCGGCGGCGAGCCATCGCGGACATGCGCCACGTCGCGCATGAACACCGTCGTCCCGTCGACGGTCTTGATCGGCAGGTCGTTGAGCTGATCGACCAGTTCGGGCGAATTGTTGAGCCGAACGTTATATTCGAACTGGCCGATCTTGGCGGTGCCTGCGGGCACGATCTGGTTCTGCGCGGCAAGTGCTGCACCGACGTCGCCCGCCGAGAGGTGCCGCGCCTGCAGCGCTGCCGGATCGAGATCGATCTGGATCTGGCGTTCCTTGCCGCCGTAAGGCGAGGGGATTGCGGCACCCTGCACCGAGGCGAGCGCGGGCCGGATGAAGTTCTGGCCGAGATCGTAGATCTTCTGCTCGCTCAAGTCCTTCGACGACAGCGCGAGCTGGAGGATCGGGACGGTCGAGGCGTTGTAATTGAGGATCTGCGGGGGGGTGATGCCCGGCGGCATCTGCTTCAGGACCGTCTGCGAGGCTGCGGTGACCTGTGCCGAGGCAGTGCGGATGTCGACGCCGGGCTGGAAGAAGATCTTCACGATGCCGACGCCGTTGAGCGACTGGCTCTCGATATGGTCGATATCGTTGACCGTGGTCGAGAGCGAGCGCTCGTAATAATAGACGACGCGGCCCGACATGTCCTTGGGCGGCAGGCCGCGATAGGTCCACACTGCGGCGATCACCGGAATCTTGATGTCGGGGAAGATATCGGTGGCGGTTTCGAGCCAGGCGATCGATCCCCCCAGGACGATCAGGATCGCCAGGACGACGAAGGTGTAGGGCTTGCTGAGGGCAAGTTTGACGAGCTGCAGCACGGTGGACCCGATGTTTCCAGAGGAAAGACGGGGCTCCATTTATGCGTGTTGCGGTGCAGCGCTAATTAAATGAATTTCACCTCAGGAGGCGGCCGGCGCTTGGATCCGCACGATCAGGCCAGGGGCGGCGTCGCCGAGCTCAAGTGTAAAGCCGTGAAGATGGGCGATCGCCGCGACGATGCTGAGCCCCAGCCCGCTGCCGGGGATCCCCGCCGCATCGACACCGCGATAGAAGCGCCGGAGCGCCGCGTCGCGCTCGTGCGGAGCAAGACCGCGCCCAGTGTCGCGGACGGTCAGGCTCAGCCCCCCGGGATCGAGCGTTGCCCCAAGCACCACCTCGCCACCCACGGGACTGAACTTGATCGCATTGTCGAGCAGGTTGCTGATCGCCTCAAACAACAATTGCGGATCGCAGCGGATCGTCGCGTCGGGAATCGGCGCGAGCCGCAACGTGACGCCAGCATCCTCGGCTAGCGGCTCGTAGAGCTCGCACAGGCTGTCCAGCAACGGTGCGAGCGGGACGGTGGTAAAGCCCGCCTGGCGGCCGCTCGCTTCAAGCTGCGAGATGCGCAGCAAAGCGCCGAACCGTTCGAGCACGAGATCGAGATCGACCATCGCGGCATGGCTGAGCGCGACCGCACGCGGATCCGCGTCGGGCAGCGCGATCGCGCGTTCGAGCTGTCCGCGGACATGCGCCAGCGGCGTGCGCAGATCGTGCGCGACGGCGTCGGTCACGCCCTTGACCTGCGCGACCACGCGCTCGACCTCTTCGATCATCGTGTTGACCGTGCCTGCGAACAGATCGAGTTCGTCGCCGCGCGTGGTGACCGGCATCCGCAGGTCGAACCGTCCCGCAGCGATCGCGCGGCTGACCGCCTGGAGATCGCGCACGCGGCGCAGCGGCGCGAGGCTCAGCAACACGCCGGCACCGAGCACGAGGACCACGATCGCTATGCCGCTGCCAATGAGGATTTCGAGAATGCGGCGGCGCAGATCGACGATGGGGGCGATGTCGCGCGCGATCAGGATTGTCTCCCCGGTCGGGGCCTCGATCGCCAGCACCCGCAGCGGTCCGTGCGCGCCGGGCTTCGCGGCGATGTTGACGGGATGATCGAAGCGGAAGTTTCGAACGATGTTGAGATTGCCCACGATCGGTTGGCCGCTCCGCGATTGCAGTGCGAAATAGTTGAGGCCGCTGGTGCTATGGGCAAGCGCGCTGGCGATCCGTTCGGGCAGCGCATCGGGCGAACTCGCGCGCAGCCTGCTCGCTTCGATTCGCAGAACGCGGTCGGAGCGTAACGTTAGTTCGCGCGCCGACAGCCCGTAGATCAACCCGAGCAGCGCGATAACGCCCACCGCAAACACCAGCCCGAGCAAGGCTGTCAGCCGAAAGGTGCTGGTCCGGCGGATTTGCCCGAGATGCAGCCGTTCAATCGGCATCGAAGCGATAACCTTCGCCCTTCACGGTGACGATCGCCGACGGCCGACCGGGCCGGTCGAGCTTCTTGCGCAGCCTGGCGATATGCACGTTGATGAGATTGGCACCTGGGTCGAAATAATACCCCCATACCTGCTCGAAGATGATCCGGCGGCTTAGCGTGTCGCCCGCATGGCGCACGAGGAACTCGAGCAAGCGGAACTCCATGTGCAGCAGGCGCACCGGCTGCCCCGCCACGGTAACCTCACGCCGGATGAGATCAACAACGAGGTCGCCGACCTGCAATGTCGCGGCATTGGCCGGGTCCTCGCGCCGACGCAGCAGCACCTCGATCCGCATCGCCATTTCCTCGGGCGCGAACGGTTTCACCAGATAGTCGTCGCCACCCGCGCGCAAGCCCGCGATCCGCTCGTCCACGTCACCGAGCGCGCTGATCATCAAGACAGGAAGCGCGATGCGCCGCGCCCGTAATGCGGCGACGACCGACAAACCATCACGACCCGGCAGCATGCGATCGAGCGTCGCCGCATCGAACGGCTCCCGCGTTGCGCGCTCCAACCCAAGGTCACCGTCGGCGACGTGGGTCGTCACATGGCCATGCGCCTGCAGCGACGCCACGATGTGGTCTGCCGTGGCAGGATCGTCTTCGATGACAAGGATGCGGGCCATGACGGTTCCTTTATGCGTCATCGCGGCGGTAATAGGGCAGCCCCGCGCGCCTCCCTGGTGTTTCGATGCGGCACCGCTTGTGAGTGGCGCGACAGAGGGGTGGTCTAGCGGCCACGACCGTGAAGCTGAACACATCGCAGAAGCTGGGGAACCGTGAGGAAATTTTGAACGTCCGATTCCGGGCCCTCGCAGACCGATCAGGAAGCGCCGCTATTCGTTTGCGTCTGCCCGCGCAAAAAAGATCGTCACGCGCATTCCGTTCCCCGGCGTGGACTCAACGTCGAGCGTTGCTTTTGCGTTTTGACGAAGCGACTGAACGATCATTGCGCTCAGCTTACCCGGTTTCGGCCAGTGGGTGCCGACAGCCAGCCCAATCCCATCGTCCGCGATGGTAACGCGACACCCGGCGGGATCAACGAGACTGTGCAACGAAATTGTCCCCCCGCTTCGTCCCGTGAACGCGTGTTTGAGCGCGTTCGTCAAAAGCTCGTTAACGACGAGCCCGGCCGGCATCGCGACGTTAACGGACACCGGCCAGGTGTCGACCTGAAGGTCAAGGTGAATGCCCTCCACGGCGTGAGCACGCATTACCGCCGATGCGATCTCGCTCAGATAGACGCCAAGATCGATCGTGACGCGATCCGAGGTCTCCGACAGCGAGCGGTACAGCAGCCCGAGCGCCTCGATCCGGCCCGCCAGTCGGTCGAAGCGGGCGGTCGTCGTATCATCGGGTATCGTGCGGGATTCGAGCCGGATCAGCGCCGTGATCATCTGGAGGTTGTTGGTCACGCGGTGCTGCAACTCACGCAGCAGCGTGTCCTTTTCGCGAACGGCGGCCTGGAGCTCGGTTTCATCGTCATCGGCGCGGCGGCCGGCTTCTGCGAGCGCGACAAGCCGGAACACCGGCTCGCCACCATCGTCCTGAATGAGGTTCGACCAGACATCAACCGCCACCGGTTTTTCGCCCCAGTCGAGTTCGAAGGTGCCGACGAAATCCTCCCCCAATGCAATGGCTTCGCTCAAGCCTTCGCCACCGTCCGTCGCGACCGCGCTGGAGGGGAACATGCTCCAGTCCTTGCCGAACAGGTCGGGCGCGCTTCTGCTCGTCAGCCGCTCGAATTCGATATTGGCATATACGATGCGCTCCTCAGGCGTGAGTTCGGCGACGGCAATGGCGATCGGGATATGGTCCAGGAACTGCTTGAAGCGGTCGCTTTCCAGGGCATTGGCGAGGTCGGTTGTGGCGAGCAGCTGCTCGACACCAGCGGGGCGATCATTGGGACTCGCCGGATCGGATATGTTCATAAGTCCGCCTTACCGAGCAAAAGCGCAATCACTGCAACAATTTGATCAGGCGCAAATGGCTTGGGTACGATTTGGCTGCCTGGAACGCTCTTTGCGCTCCATTCATGAGCACTCGCGCCGCTAACATAGACGACGGGTACCCCTGGCATCGCTGCCCGCGCCTCGTTGGCAACCTCCCATCCATTGGGGCAGGCACCAAGATCGACATCGGTTACAAGTCCGCGCAAAGCCGAACCAGCGGACGCGAGTTTTTCCAAAGCCTCGTTGCCGTCGCTCGCGGTCCAGACATCATAGCCGGCATCGCTGAGCGCCGTTTCAACAAGATGCTGCGTAAAAATTTCATCCTCGACGTAAAGTATAAGCGGCTTTTCTACATCGGGCATGGTGGAGCTTTCAGGAACGTCGATTGCCCGGTCGGGCGATGTGCGTGGCGCGGCTATTGTGTCGCTGAGAACGCACAATCGAGACGTTCGTGCCCGGATCGGCTGCCTTGATTTCGATCGTGGCCTCCAACTGTTTTGGCGATCGTACCCACGATCCCATTTCCACGGCCGGGTTTCACTTCTGCGTGGTCGCTGGGCATACCTGCGCCGTCGTCGCCGACCATCGGCGCGTCGCTGCATACTCGGCGATAATCGCTCCGGTTCGGTAGCGACCGGGGAGTGCGTGCTTCGGTGCGTTGATGACGAGTTCCGTGATGATGGGACCGAGGCTAAGATGGGGGTGCGCCGCCATGAAGGCGCCGAGGATAGCCGGACACTGCCCATGACGCCCGCTACGTTATCGCGCAGGACGGAGCGTGGCACGCACGAGCGCGTGGAACGCCGGATATCGGTGCCGATTAAGGCAGCCTGTCCGTTAACCGATGCGCGTCGGCGCAGCGTTCCAGTCGGGCGTGGTGTCGCCCAGCAAGTTGCGTACGAAGAAGCCAAATTGCCGACGCGTGACATAGTCGATCGGGCCGGTTGAGCGGCCGACGCTGTGTTCGCCGCCCGGTACCGACAATAGATCGAAATCCTTGTTCGCCTTGATCAGTGCATCGACCACCTGCATCGTCGACGCGGGGTCGACATTGCTGTCCTGCTCGCCGACGATCATCAGCAGCTTGCCTGTCAGCCGCCAGGCATTGTCGATGCCCGAGGCGGCGGCATAGCTCTTGTCGACTGGCCAGCCGAGCCACTGTTCGTTCCAACTGATCTTGTCCATGCGATTGTCGTAGCAACCGGCATAGGCCACACCGACCTTGTAGAAGTCGCCGTGGAACAGCAAGGCGTTGAGGGTACTCTGGCCGCCGGCGGAGGCACCGTAGATACCGACGCGGGTGATGTCGTAGGATGCGTCGCGCGCGGCCAGCGCGCGGTGCCACGCGATGCGATCGGGGAAACCCGAATCCCCGAGATTCTTCCAGGCGACGTCCTGAAACGCCTTGGAGCGATTGGCGGTGCCCATGCCGTCAATCTGGACGACGATAAAGCCGAGATCGGCCAGCGCCTGCATCCCGATCACCTTGTCGCCACCGGCGTGATAGCCGAACGGCCAGAAACCCTTGGGCACGAAGCTGTCGTGCGGACCGGCATAGATGTTCTCGATCACCGGATATTTCTTGCGCGGATCGTAATCGCGCGGCCGCACCACGATCCCCCAGATATCGGTCTTGCCGTCGCGGCCCTTGGCGGTGATGACTTCGGGCGGGCGAAACCCGGTGGCAACCAGGCGCGTGTCGTCGCCTGTGGTGATCCTCGCCACCAGGGTGGCGTCGTCCGCGCGGTGCAATTCGCTGATCGTGGGCAAGTCGACGCGCGAATAGGTGTCGACGAACAGCGTCATGTCGGGCGAGAAAGCAACGTCATGATCCGCGTTGGCGGGCGTCAGCGGCGTCAGGTGGCGGCCGTCGAAATCGATGCGGTAATAATGTTTGAAATAGGGGTCCTCGCCCGGGTTCATGCCGCTCGCGGCGAACCAGATCACGCGCTTGTCATCGTCAACTTTGACGACCTCGCGCACGACCCAATTGCCATGGGTGATGCGATTTTTCACACGGCCGGTATGGCCGTCGATGAGATAGAGCTGGTTCCAGCCATCGCGCTCCGAGGCCCAGACGATCTCGTCGCCGAGCCCGTGCACGGTATGCGCGAACCGACGATCGGCATAGACGAACGTTGCGGCGTTTTCCGTGACTGCGGCGTGCGCCTTGCCCGTGTCGGCATCGACCGCGATCACGCGCGCTTGTTGGAAGCCGCGGCGGATATAATCGAACTCGACGCTGTGCCCGTCGCTGCGCCAACGCGGTTGCGAGAGTTGATAGGGGTTGGGGAACAGCTCGGCGTCGATCACCGTCTCCCGCCGCGTTGCGACGTCGAAGAGCACGGGCTGCTCCTGGTCGATCGCGTCGCCGGGCTTGGGGTAAAGCTGCGTGCGCAGCGCCGGCTGCAGCCGTCCCGCCGGTGCCGCCTCGACGCGCAGCACCTGGCGTGCATAGCCCGGGCGGACACGGTAGAGCAGGATGTGGCGGCTGTCGGGCGACCAGGCGAGCGTTTCTGGATCATAGAAGTCGCCGGCCGATCCGTCGCTGCTCAGGCGGATCGCGTCCTTGCCGCCCGGCCTCCGCAGCACGAGTTGGTTGTCCTCGACCAGGGCTTCCCATTTGCCGTCGGGGGAGGGCGCTGGCCGATTGTCGGCGGGTATGGACAGATCCCGGACGACACCGAAGCCGCGCGGGCGGCGATGGTCGGCTACGACGGCACATGCGTGTCCGTCGAGCGCGCAGGACCAGGCTGCGCCGTCCAGCTCGAACAGGATGGCCGTGCCGTCCGCATCATAGTCGAACGCCGCAAATGGCAACCGCAGTGGCGCGACGGGATGCCCGAGCGCGGCGGCGAGCGCGTGGGCGATTTTCACCTGATCGAACGCCGCCGATTTGGCGAGAGTTCGGCGATCGACCGTCTCGAAGGCGAAGCCGCCCTCGACCGTTTTGCGGTAGAAGAAGTGACCGCCATCCGCGGTCCAGCGCGCCGGCCACGCCACGTCGCGCGTGAGATATTGCCATTGCTCGCGCAGACCGATCGAGCGGGTGAACGCCGCCGCGTCGGGCGCGGCGAGCACCTTGGCCGGAAAGCACAGGGCGGCGATGGCGAGGACGAGGGCCTTGGCGCGGAGAGGGATCATCGGAGGGTCTCGGTCGATGGAAAGGAGCGTGCGGTAGGAGCGCAACGCGTCAAGCGCGTGTCGCGAGGAGCGGCAGCATCGCGGCATGGAGGCCATCGCCCGTCGCGGTGAGGCGGATCGCGCCGCCGCGCTCGCCCGCCTGGACGATCGCCATGCACAGGCCATTGAACGCCGAGCGAGCGCTGGCATGGTCGGGTTCGAGGCAGCGCGGGTCGCCATTGCCGACGCCGAGCAAGGTGGCGTCACCGTCGAGCGTGAAGGTCACGCGGTTGCTGGCGGTCGGCACCTCACGCCGCTTCGCATCGAGGATGGCGGCGCGCACCACCGCGACCTCGCCGGGTGCCAAGCTGCGCCGGTCGCTGGTCAGCCCGATCCGGTGCGGCGTGCCGGTCGTCTCGCGCACTTCGGTGAGGATATGGCGACCGCGTGCGAAGGCGTGTGCCTCGATCCTGCCGGGGGCATAGGGCACCTGCCATTCGAGGTGGCGATTGCGCGTCACGCTCTGGTGCCCGAGGCTGTGGCCGTTGAGAAACAATTCGACCGTGTCGCAATTGCTATGGACCCAGACCGCGATCTCCTGGCCCTCGCGCCCCGCCCAGTTCCAGTGGGGGAAGAGGTGGAGCGCGGGCTTGGCCCCCCACCAGGCGCGGTAATAATGATAATTGTCCTTGGGGAAGCCGCAGCTGTCCATCTGTCCGAAATTCGAGGCGTTTTCGGGCCAGCGCTCGAACGGCGTCGGTTCCCCGCGATAATCGAACCCGGTCCACACGAACCCGCCAGCGAGGAACGGGCGAGCATCGTAGAAGCTCCACCATGTCTCGGCGGTGGTCGCCCATTTCGGGAAGTCCGTATCGTAAGCGGGCACGATCCCGGCGGCATCGTCACGTTTATATTCGCCGCGGGTCATGACGGTGCTGCCCGTTTCGGTGCCGATCATCGGCATCGTCGGGTGCGCAACGTGATAGGGATCGATCGCGTCGAGATAGTAATTGCAGCCCATCACGTCGAGCACGGGCGACGCGCCCTCGCCGAACTTGCCGTTGAACGCTTCGGTGACGGGGCGTGTGCCGTCGAGTTCGTAGACCCGGCGCTTCATCGTCGCCGCGATTCGCGCCCCCGTCGGTGTGCCGCGGTGGATTTCCTCGTTGCCGAGGCTCCACAGGATGATGCTCGGATGGTTGCGCCCTTGGCGGACGATCCGGTCGAGCTGGCTCATCGCTTCGGTGTTGCTCGACATCTGGCGGGTCTCGTCCATCACGAGAATCCCCATCGCGTCGCACGCCTCGAGGATCGCGGGGGAGGGCGAATGGTGCGTCGAGCGATAAGCGTTGGCACCCATCGCCTTCAACCGCTCAAGCCGCCAGACGTGGAGGCTGTCGGGCACCGCGAAGCCGACGCCGGCATGATCCTGGTGGTTGCATGTACCCTTAATCTTCACCGGTGCGCCGTTGAGGAAAAAGCCGTGGTCGGGATCGAAGCGGATCGTACGGATGCCGAAGCGGCTGACCGTGCGATCGACGGCGACGTCGGCGATGATGATCTCGCTCGCAAGACCGTAGAGCTGCGGCGTGTCGAGCGACCATAAGGCCGGATCGGACAGCCGCGCCTCCTGCGCGACGCTGGTCCGGCCCCAGAGCGGCAGCGCGAGCGGATCGGACAGCAATTCGGCCACGATCCGCCCATCGGGCCCCGTGACGCGCGAGCGCAGCCGCGCGGTGGCGGCGGGCCCATCATTGTCGATTTCGGTCTCGATCCGGACGATCGCGCCGTCGGTGCGCACCTCGCAGCGGACCGTGGCACCCCATTGGCGGATATGTGTCGGCGCGGTTTTGACCAGTCGGACGTGGCGATAGAGTCCGGCACCTTCGTACGACCACGCTTCGCCAAGGCTGACGTCGCAGCGGAGGACGAGAATATTCTCCTCGCCGGGCTTGGCGAAATCGGTGATGTCGATACGGAAGGGCGCATAGGCACTTTCGTTCGATCCGACGACGAAGCCGTTGAGGATGACGAGGCAGTTGCGCGCGACGCCGTCGAATTCGAGCGACAGGCGTTTGCCCGCATCCTCCGCAGTGATCGGGATCGCGCGGCGATACCAGCCTACGCTCGTTGCGGGCCACATCCGGCCGAGCGGTTTGAAACCCTGGAATGCACCGATATGGTCGGCCTCCGCACCGGGTGCGCCGAACCGCTCGAAGGGGAGATCGACCGCCCAATCATGCGGCAGATCGACCGCTTGCCAGCCGCTGTCGTCGAACTTGGCCTCGGCAACCGGTGTCCCGACATCGCCGGATTTCCCATAGGTGTCGTGGCCGGTACCGAAACCGAAATCCTTCGCTGGATCCGCCGCATGCCCGAGCGCGAAGCGCCAGCCGCGGGCGAGTGGCACGATCGCACGCGGATTATCGATGGCAGTCGGCCCCCCTGCCGCGCGAAGCGGTGGCGCAAGCACAAGTCCGCCCGCCGCGCCGGCGGTCTTGAGGAGATCGCGGCGCGACGGGCGGGGCATGGAGAATCCTTTAACAGTGTCGGCAACGTCCCTTCATGGGAGGTGCCGCGGACTTGGACTTTCAGAAGGCGACGGTCGCCCCGACGAAGATCGTCCGCCCGAGCGGATCATAGACACCGGGATAGGTATTGCCATTGCCGAAGCTCGCCAGAATCCCCTGCGCGATGGCGGGCGGGTCCTTGTCGAGCAGATTGTTCACGCCCGCGCGGAGCGTCAGCCCCTTGGTGAAGTTGACCGTCGTCGCGAGATCGAAATAGCTGTACGCGGGGATCTTGCTGTTGATGATGCTGCCTTGGCCATTCAGGAACGCATTGTCCGACAAGCTCGAAAGCGTGACGCTGTCGAGATAGCGCCATGCGAGCGACAGCGTGGCCTTCTCCTTCCCCGGGATCATCCAGGTGGTGCGCAACTGATGGCGCCACGTCGGCGACGGCTCGCCGCAGGTATAGCCGTACAGGCCCTTGCAATTGTACGTCCCGAGCCCTGGCAGCGGCTCGGTCGAAAGGTCGAGCAGGAAGGTGCCGACAAGGTCGAGGTTGACCTTGCCGAAACGGTTGAGGTCGAGCGTGTAGCTGCTCGTGATGTCGAGGCCCGACGTCTGGAGCGAGCCGGTATTGATCGTGGTGCCGACGACGTAACCGTTATTGCCGAACAGCACGCCGCTGCGCGGATCGCGGTGGAACAGCCCGCAATAATAAGGGTCGCCGGTCGAGGCGCATTGGCTGATCGTCAGCGAAGGCGAAATCGTGCTGATGTAATCGGTCACCTTGATGTTGAAATAATCGAGCGACAGCGTGAAGGTGCGCAGCATCCGCGGGGTCAGCACCAGACCGATCGTGTAGGTGTCGGCCTGTTCGGGTTTCACATCGCGATTGCCGCCATATTGCTGCACGCAGACCCCCGCCGGGCATTCGGGAATGTTGCCATATTGTGCCGCCGTCACGCCGGTGCGCTGGCAGACCGTGAGCGATGCCGCCGGGCTGGAGCCGGCGCACGGATCGGTCGCGGTCACGTTGCCAAGGCTGACCGCGCCGAACAGTTCGCTGATGTTGGGCGCGCGGAAGGCATGATTGTAGCTCGCGCGCAATCGCAGGTCGCTGCTCGGTGCCCAGGACAGTTCGCCTTTGTACGTCAGCGCGTGGAAATCGGATTTGAAGCCGGTCGAATCCTGTTGGTTATGGTAGGTCGAATAGCGTGCGCCGCCGTTGATCGTCAGCGCCTTGGCGAAGGGCAGGTTCGACAGGATCGGTATCTCGAGCTCGCCATAGCCTTCGTTCACGGTGATCGTGCCGTCGGAGCCGACATAGCCGTTCTGGATCGCAATCGCGTCGCCGCTGGCGCTCAGCGTCTCGCGGCGATGCTCGGCACCCAGTGCGATGCCGATGCCGCGATCGGCCCAGGGGATCTGAATGCCATATTGCCCGAGGTCCCCGTTGATCGTGCCCGAAACCACCGTCTGTGTATTGCGACTTTGCGTCGAGCTGTTCGAAAAGAGATAGGGCAGGGCGGTGGCGCTGATCGCGCCGGCGGCGAACACGTCGATCGGCAGGCAGGTCTTGTCCGTTCCGTCGATCACCGACTGGCAGGTGGGGGTGCCGTTGACGTTGACGACGTTGAGCGCGCGCTGCGCCTTCACGTTGTCGACATTGTTCATATAGGTCTCGTTGTACCGCACCAGCGACCGCAGATAGTTGACGTCGTAGCTGAAGCCCTTCGCGAAACTGCCGCGCACGCCGGCCGTGTAGCGGAAATCCTCATGCCGTAGATCGTCGCGGCGCGGGGTGGTCAGGCGCAGACCGATAAACGTGTCTTCGGTCTGCGCGGTGCCAGCGGCTGCGCCGCACAAGGTGGTGGCCTGGCTCGCCGACAGAAACGGATTGTTGCAAGGGATCGTAAAGGTCGTGCCCTGGAACAGCGCGGACGGTGCCGCCTGTGAAAAGGTACGGTCGTTCATATACATGAAGCTGCCGTAGATCTCGGCAAGCGAGCTCAGCTTGAACTTGGCGAAAGCGCCTGCCGTGTAGCGCGTGTCGGAGCGCTGGAAATAATTGGTCGGCGAGTAATTGTACGCGAAGCTCGAATCGTAGGGTACCCAAGTGTGCTTGCCGTCCTTGGTATTGTCGAGCGTCTTGCCCTTGTTCGGGCCGGTCAGCAATGTGAACAGGCCGTAGGCGTTGTTGCTGGAACCGCCGCATTTCAGGTTGGTCCCCGCATCATCCACGGGGTCGAGCGCGCATGCCGAAACGTCACGTGAATCCTGGGTTACCGGCTGCGCCGTGCGATAGCCGCCATAAACGGTGATGTTGCCGCGCCCGTCCGCGAAATTCTTGCCGAAGCTCGCATTGACGTCGGTCTTGCCGCCGTCGAACACGGTGCCCGGCGCTTGCGGATAGCCCTTGGTGTTGACCAGGCCATGAAGATAACCGTTGCCGTTGTCATGTTGGTTGAAGCTGCTTTGCGCGTCGATCCGAACGCCGTCGAGATTGTCGCGCAAGACGAAATTGACGACGCCCGACAAAGCGTCCGACCCGTATACTGCGGAGGCACCCCCGGTGACGACGTCGATGCGCTGGACCAGAGACGACGGCACGAAATTCACATCGATCGCCTGCTGCGGCAACATTCTCTGGCCGTTCAGCAGGATCAGCACGCGGCCGGCCCCGAGGTTGCGCAAATTGATGTTCGACGTGCCGTCAGACCCGTTCGAGACGTTCTCGTTCGCATCGGCGGTGAATTGCGGAAGCTTGTTGAGCACGCTCTCGACGCTCGTCGCGCCCTGATAGCGGATCTCGGCTTCACCGACCATCGTAAGCGGGCTGTTGCTGGTCAAATCGCGGCGTTTGATGCGGGTGCCGGTGACCACGATGTCGCTGCTTTCGGGCGTGGCCACGGTCTGCTCTGCCGTCGTCGGCGCAGCGGCGATTTGCGCATAAGCGCTGGTCGACAGCAATGCGGATACCGATGCAGCGAGAGCTGCTCCCCGGCGGGAGTTGCGAATGGTCATAAATACCCCTGATTGGCCCTTTGCCTTCAGGCGAATGCACCACGCTCGCGGGGGTATGTCAAATATAATATACGATATTCGGTATTCAAAAGTCTCTGCGTTTCGCAAGGGTCTGACGTTACACGTTAAAAGATTGCATATAAAATACCGTATACCCTAGGGTGAAGGTTAGGATGTTGCGGAGGGTGCGATGGTTGAGGATGCGCGAAAGAGTGAGCGATGCGCCGAGCGAGCGCCCGAACGCTGCCCGACATTCGATGGCGGTTGTCCAGCATGACGTCTGTCGGCAATCGCCCCGCGACCGATGACACCAGCCGGTTTGGAGTGTCGGAGACGCCTACCGACGCCAGGACCGTGCTCGGCCATCCGCGCGGCCTCTTTGTCCTGTTTTTCGCCGAAATGTGGGAACGCTTTTCCTATTACGGCATGCGCGCGATCCTGATCTTTTACCTGACCAAGCACTTTCTGTTCGCGAAGGATCATTCGTACGCCGTTTATGGCACCTACACCTCACTGGTCTACATAACCCCAGTGATCGGAGGTTATCTGGCCGATCGCTTTCTCGGTGCGCGCAAGGCGGTGCTCGCGGGGGGTGTCTTCATCGTCACCGGCCATTTGCTGATCGCGCTGCTCGAAGGGCCGGCCGGAGCACAGGGCTTGTATTTGAACGGTTTCTATCTCGGTCTTGCCGCGATCGTGGTCGGAACGGGCTTTCTCAAGGCGAACGTGTCGGTCCTGGTTGGCGAGCTGTATGCGCGTGGAGATCGGCGGCGCGACGGCGCTTTCTCGATCTTCTATATGGGGATCAACCTCGGCGCGTGGGTTGGGCCGATCCTGATCGGTATCCTCGGGGAGACGGTCGGCTGGAGTTATGGTTTCGGTGCGGCGGGCATCGGTATGCTGATCGGGCTCGTCGCGTTTGTGGTGTTTCAAAAGGATCTGCGCGGCGCGGGTCGGCCGCCCGGCGCGTTGCGCGGCGCGCCCGTGTTTGCCGGGCTTTCGCTCGAACCGCTAATCTATCTCGGGGGTATCGGTGCGGTCGGCGTCGTGTGGTGGTTGATCCGATCGCAAGGCGCGGTCGGGATTCTGCTGATTGGCTTTGCGGTGCTGACGGTTGGCTATATCGTCTGGCGGTCGGTGTACACCTTGCCACGGGTCGAGCGCGATCGCGTTTTTGCTGCGCTGTTTCTCGTCGCGCTGAGCCCGCTCTTCTGGGCGTTGTTCGAACAGGCCGGATCCTCGCTCAACGTTTTCACCGACGAACGCGTCGATCGGATGCTGTTCGGCTATCAGATCCCGGCGGCGGTCTTTCAGTCGATCAACTCGGCTTTCATCATCGTGCTTGCGCCGCTGTTTGGATGGGGGTGGGCCATGTTGGCGCGTCGGCGGCTGGAGCCCAACGTGCCGCTCAAATTTGGGATCGGGCTGATCCTGGTCGGGCTCGGTTTCCTGGTGTTGGTTGCCGGCGCGGCACCGCGCGGTGCGCTGACCCCCGCGCTGTTCATCGTGCTGGTCTATCTGTTCCACGCGATGGGCGAATTGTGCTTCTCGCCGATCGGCCTGTCGTCGATGACTCGATTGTCCGTTACGCGAATGACGGGCTTGATGATGGGAACCTGGTTCCTGTCGACAGCGGCGGGGAATTTCATCGCCGCCTTGATCGCCCAAACGACTGGTGCCGCAAGCGCGGGCCCGGATACCATCCTGAATGTCTATACGAGGATCGGTGGATTTTCGATCGTAGT
Source organism: Sphingomonas sp. PSPC2-2 (assembly GCF_049897725.1). Taxonomy (NCBI): domain Bacteria; kingdom Pseudomonadati; phylum Pseudomonadota; class Alphaproteobacteria; order Sphingomonadales; family Sphingomonadaceae; genus Sphingomonas; species Sphingomonas sp. PSPC2-2. The sequence goes on from NZ_JAFCWU010000004.1 coordinate 42,398, forward strand.
CGGTCTGGGGGTCGCGGCGCTCAGCCCATTGGTCGTGCGTCTGATGCACCTCGATACGATCGCGGACACGTCGAACGTGGCCGATACCGTAGCGGTTTAAGCGGAAAAGGCATCGCCGCAGCCTTGAATCACAAGGCGCAAATTGCGACTTGTATACTTTATATCGTATGTCATAACTCTGTCATGGGACGTGTGGCGAAAGGGCCAGGCGAAGGACCTTGAGGGGAAAATCGGCATGCGAATGAAAGTTGTTCTAACGCTCACCTGCTGCATGGCGGCACTATCGGCCACGTGTCCCGTGGCTGCTGCCGCAGCCATCGCACCTTCGGCTATCACGCAAGACGCCGCTTCAGCCGCGCCGCTTAGCAAAGCCGAGCGGATCGCCGCTCGGCGCAAAGCGCGCGCAGAACGCGAGGCCGCGCGCCGCCGCGGCAAAGCGGTGCAGCAAGCCGTTGCGGCCGGTGCCGATTCGGCAACCTATAAAGGCGAAGGCGGCAACGACATCGTCGTCGTCGGCCTGCGCGCCAGCCTGAAGTCGGCGCGCGACCGCAAGCGCAACTCCAAGCAGATCGTCGATTCGGTCGATGCCGAGGACGCCGGCAAGCTGCCCGACAATAACGTACCGGAAGCGCTTGCACGTGTTTCGGGCGTGCAGATCGACCGCGCACACGGCGAAGGCCAGAACGTCACGATCCGCGGCTTGGGCGATGTGCAGACGACGATCAATGGCTTCGAGGCGGCAAGCGCCGGGTCGCGTGCGCTCAATCTCGCGGACATTCCGGCCGAATTGCTGAAGTCGGTGCAGGTCTACAAGACCCGCAGCGCCGATCAGATCGAAGGCGGCATCGCCGGAACGGTGAACGTCGAACTCCGTCGGCCGCTCGATCTAAAGAAGGGGCTGACCGTCGCGGGGAGCTTTCGCGAGACCTTCTCCGACATCGGCAACACCAAGAGCCCCTATGCCAGCTTGCTGTTGGCCGACCGCTTCGACACGCCGATCGGCGAGATGGGCTTCCTGCTCAACGGCTCCTATACCAAGAACAATTACAATGAGAATTATGTCGCGGCGGAATCGCCGTTGCCGATCGGCATCTATGTCGGCAGCCCGGTCTATAACGCGCAGTCGGCGAGCCTGAAGAACACCATCATTCCCTACGCCGTCACTTATGGCGTCGAGTCCGGTTCGGTTGAGCGCCCATCGCTCAATGCTTCGTGGCAATGGAAAGCGAACGACCATCTCGATTTCGTGCTCGAAGGATCATATTTCGGCGCACGCGAAACCAATTACAGCGATTATCTGAAGGTGCAGACGAACGTCGATACCGGCGTCTATTCGGATATCGTGACCAATCCGGACGGCACGATCCGCTCGGTGACCTATTCGACGCCGTCCACCGGCGGGCTTCCGGGCGGTCCATTGAGCCTTTACCAGAAGCGCAAGACCGACGGCTACACCACCAACTTCGAGACCCACTGGCACAGCGACAAGGTCCAGATCAATTTCGGCGCACAGTATAATTGGTCGAAGACCTCGGTCTATTTTGTGCAGCAGCAGTACCACTTCCCGGTCGGGACGTCGGTGCATACCGACTTCAACTCCGCAAATGTTCCTGGCGGCGGTCCCTATGTGACCTTCCTTGGAACCGACTTGAGCAATCCCGCCAATTACAAGCTGTTCCAGGTACATGATCAGAACGGTACCAACAGCGACACGATGTTCGCAACCAACCTCGATTTCACAGTCAAGACGAGCGACGAAGGCCTGCTGCGATCGGTCCAGTTCGGCACGCGCTTCACGAAACGGACATCGGGATACGTCTATGGGTATCGCGATGCGTTCTTCAGCAATGTGACGACAGGGCCATCGCTTACGACGGTGGGAAGCCAAACCGGCATCGGAACAGTCGCGACGACGCCCGATATCAGCGGTGCGGGCCAAATCCCGACCTGGTATCATCTCAATGACGCCCAGTATTACAACAACTTCACCGCCGTGCGAAATTACATCATCGCCAACGGCGCGGACCTGGCTGGAGCGGACTGGACCAAGGCGGAGCCCGGCGCGACCGATCTCGGTTCGGGCTTTGCCGAAACCGAGCGGACGTTTGCAGCGTACAGCCAGGGCAATTATGCGTTCAAGGCGGCGGGCATCCCGATCGACGGCACGTTCGGCCTTCGTTTCGTCAACACCTGGGGCACAGCGGCCAGCGCGCAGAATGCCTATCAATTGGGTGCTGACGGCAAGATCCTGAAGAATGCGAATGGTCAGGCCGTTTACAATACGGTCGTGACGAGCGTTGGCAGCAAGGGCAATTATGTGGACTTGCTGCCAAGCGCCACCGGCGTTTTGCACTTCACGCCGACGCTGCAATTGCGCCTGTCATACACCCACAACGTGCAGCGGCCGGATTTTTACTCGCTCCGCAACTTCAGGGAATTGCGCGATGCGATCGCGAGCCCGACCGGGACGGTCTATGCCGGAAATCCCGCGCTCAAGCCGGTCCAGGAAAACAACTATGACGCCTCGCTCGAATATTATTTCGGCAAAGGCGGCCTGGTGTCACTGGGCACCTTCCTGAAGAATCAGACCGGGTTTATCTATACCGTTCGAGCATCGGAGTACGTGCCCGAGGTCAACGCGATCCATCCGGTCGAGCAACCGCGCAATGCCGGGCCGGGCAAGACCTTCGGTCTTGAAGCGCAGGTGAATACGTTCTTCGATTTCCTGCCCGGCTTCGCCAAGCACTTCGGCGTGAACGCGAACTTTACCTATCTGCCCGTGGCGACGCTGGATTTGGCGGGAGACATTCCGGATGTGCCGCATGGCCGCGACGCGCCGTTCACCTCCAAATATTCCGGGAACATCGCGTTATTGTATGACACGCCGGTACTGAGCGGACGCCTCGCGTATAACTATCGTTCGTCCTACAAGACCTATGCCGATTATGTTAATCCAGGCTATTCGGTCTATTCGGCAGATACGTCGCGCCTCGATGCCGCGATCAACGTTACGCCGGTCAAGTTCATGACCTTGAGCGTCGAAGGAACGAACCTTCTGCACAACAATGTCAGGACCTATTTCGGTGCGTATAATGCATTGCCAGTCGGCGCGCGCCAGCAGGCACGCGTGATTCAGGCGGGTGCCCGGTTCCGCTTCTGATCATTGGCTTCTATGGTTGCTGGGAAGGACCGCGACGCAAGTCGCGGTCCTTTTCGTATGGGCGGCGCATGCGCGACCGGCGTGGAAACAGACCATGTATCGGCGGAGCGAAATCGCGGCCAATGCACGTTGACGGGGTCTGAGTGCGCGCGGCAAAATGCCGGCGGGGCAGGGGCCCCGCCGGCATTTGCGTTCCTCTTGTCCGGACTCAGTGCGGCGTGAGCGTTACGGTCGTCTGACCGGCAGAGAGGGGAATGGTCCGGCCGCCGCGTGTATCGGTGCCCGCGTCGGTGGTATAAGCGCGGCCGCCCTTTGTGGTCGTTTCGACGAACAGGCGTGCTGCGGGGGTGGCGGTGGTGGCGGGGTCGAGCGTCAGCGTGATCGTGCCGGTCTTGGGCGTATAGCGCGCGGTGGCGATCTTGCCAGCCTCGAGCGTGATCCATGTCCCCGCAGGCGCGACGAACAGGCGTGCGCGCGCGCCGTCCTTCGGCATGACGCTGACCGAGTCCGCCGCCTTGGTAAGATTGCCGCCATAAGCCAGCCAGCCGAAGGTCGGGTCCTCGACCAGATAGGTCGCGGCGGCATAAGCATGGCCGAAAAAGCCCATGCCATAATCGCCGGTATAGGGGTCCCACCCCATCCGGTCGGGCCAGCTGTGGAAGGCCGCGGACCCGAAGCCGTCGCGATCGATATTGGTGATTCCGCCCATCATGCCGCCATAGGCGACGCGCAGCAGGTGCGTGTCGGCTGGGTTGGCGCGATAGGCATCGAACAGCGGGACGGCGTTGAGCGCCGAACCATAATGGTGGATTTGCCGCTCGATCCGCGGATATTTGCCGCCGTAGAGGAAATCCCAATAGCGCCGGGCATTGCCGTTATAGCCCCAGCTCGGGATCGTCGGATCATAACCGAGGATCGCGTCGCGCGTGGTGTCCGCCTGCGGCTGATAGCCGAAATAGCGCATCCAGGCGTAGACTTCGGGCTGGCCGGTCGAATCCCACGCCATTTCGCTGCCGAAGGGATATTGTAACGTCTTCCAATGGTCGGCGCGGCCTTTCATCAGCGCTTCCATATTGGTCGCTTCGGCGGTCATCCCCTCGCGCTTCAGGTCTTTCAGGATGTCGACGAACACGTCGCCCTCCATCAGGCCGAACTGCGTGTAATAAGGCGCATCGCGCATCATCGCGGTGACGGTGCCATAGGCATGGTCGAGATACCATTTCCAGTCGTGCGCTGTCACGAGCCCGGGATGGTTGCGCGCGAGCCGATAGAGCACCCAGTGCCCGATCGCGACGTGCGGGTAATTGTAGGCGCGGCCGAGATCGTCGGCATCCTTGTGCGACCACGACGTCCAGTTCCGCCAATTCTCGGTCGGATCGTAATAGCCGGGATGTTCCTTGGGGTCATAATAGAAGATGCTCTTCTTGACCGCACCGGCATGGTCGCCGCTGGCAATTTGCAGCGTGCCGACAACGGTTTCGTCGACCAGCGCCTCAAGCTTGGCGACCTCGGTCGCATCGGGATTGTCGAGCTGCTTCATCATCGCCGCGACCCAGCTGCCCGCGCCGCCTTCGTCGCTCATCCCCGAAATCCACACGCGTGGTTCCTGCGTCAGGATCTTGCCCGCTTCCTTGTCGTAGGACAGGATCGCGGGGGCGCGGTGGAACGGGTCGGTCTTGTCGTCATACCATTGCCTGGTGGTGGTGAAGCGGCCGATATCGGCCATCACCTGGTCGAGCGGCTTGGTGATGTCGTAGCTGACCGTCTGCACCGTGCCATCCGCATAGGTGATGCTGAGCCGCGCCGGGCCCCAGCCACGCGCCTGCACGTCATAGCGCGCCCAGCCTTTGGCAGCCGCAGTCGGCGTGGCGATCAGCGCACCTGCCGGGAAGGATTCGATCCTGGCGACCTTGCTGCCATATTTCAGGAAGAGCGCGGCGGTGAGATCGGTCGGCACGACATAGCCGGGAATGCCGACCGCGACCGGGCGGTGCTGCGCGGCGAGCGTGGTCTCGATGCCGCGAATATCGGGCGACTGCACGAAGCGCACGCCGACATCGCGGCGTTCGCCGGGGGCGAGCGTGATGCTGGTGGGCGCGTTCCATTGCGGCCCGGCCTTGCTCCATTCCTTGTCGGCATAGCCCTTTGACGCGATCGTCCAGTCGTAAAACCCTTCCGAGGTCTGGCTACGCTGGCTTTTCTCGGTGAAGGTCGTGCCCTTGGGGGCGGCGCGGTCCTGCGGGAGCGGGACATAGGCTTCGAGCGGGCTGTGCCCCTCGGGCAGGACAAGCAAAGCGGAGCCCTTTCCGCTCAGCCGGGTCACCTGGAGATAGCCTGCATCGCGCCCGATATAGGGATCGACGAAGCTCGCCTCGGCATGCGCCTGTTCGAGCGTGCGGTCATCGATGATGTTGTCGAACACCATCGGCATACCAAGCACGCCGATTTCGACCGGGGTCGGCGACGTGTTGACCAGCGTGAAGCGCAGCACGGGTGACCCGCCGACGTTGAGCCAGCGGCGTTCGACCCGCAGCGGCAGGCCATCGCCAAGCGAGGCGGTGATGTCGGCTGCGGCGAGCGTCGTGGGGTTGGTCGGCAATAGCGTGATCGCCTTGCGCCGATGCGCCGAGGCATAGTCGCGCCATTCCCCGCCAGGGGTGCGTAGCCGCAGGTTTATGTCGCCGACATGATTGTAGCCGTCGCCTTGCCGTTCCGGCTCGCGCTTGCCGGGGACGAAATCAAAGGTCGGATCGGCGAGCGGTGACAGGCCGGCAAGGGTCTGCGTGTCGTTGCGCAGAAGCAGTTGCAGATTGGCGACACGCACCGCCGTGGTGGCGATCGGCTGGTAGACCGGCTTGGGTGGTTGGGCGTCCTGCGCCATGACGCCGAGCGGAGTCGCGATCGCCAACGCCAGGAGCGAGACACGCAGCATGCGGGGAGGGAGCATCGAGTTTCTCACTGTTTGGCGGCGGCGGGCGCTGCTGGATGGGGGCTCTGGTCTTCAAACGCGGCGTCGGCAGGTGGTGCCTCGTCGAGGAGGTTGCGGACGAAATAATCGCGGAACTTGCGCCAGAAGAATGGCTGGGCGACGCGGTGCGTGGTGTTGGGCAGCACCACCATGTCGAAGCTGCGATGCGCCTGGATCAGCGCGTTGCCGAGCCGGAAACTCTCGGTAATCGGCACATTGTCGTCGATATCGCCGTGGATCAGCAACAATTTGCCCTTTAGGTTGCCCGCGACCGACATGTTGGAGTTGCGATCCCACACCGCCGGGTCTGGATTGCCCATCGTCACCTCGGGCCACCAGGCTTTGTCGAGCCGCAGATCGTGATTGCCCGACGATGAGACCGCGACCTTGAAGAAATCGGGGCGCCGGAGGATGAAGCGCGCCGCGTCATAGCCTCCGGCCGAGCCGCCATAGACGCCCACGCGCGTTGTATCGATATAGGGGTAGCGCGCCGCCATCTGGCGGATCATCGCGATGTGATCGTCGAGCCCGACCTCGCCGAGATTCTGGTACGCCGGCAAGCGGAACGCCTGACCGCGTTGCGACGTGCCGGTCGCATCGATCACCACGACGATCGCCCCAAGTTGCGCGACGCTGCCAGGCCCGTTCAGCAGCGTGTCGCCGAACGCACTCGGCACGACGTGCATGGTCGGACCGGTATAGACATTGTCGATGATCGGATAATGCCGCGTCGGATCGAAATGCGCCGGGCGATAGATCATCGCATAAAGCGGCGTCTTGCCGTCGGCGGCAAGCCCGCGAAACGGCTCGGGCATAGTGAAGCCGGTCGCGACCAGCGCTGACGCGTCGGCATGGCCGAGCTCGTAGAGGATGTGTCCGTCGCTGGTGTCGCGCACGACGGTGCGCGTCGGTACGGTCGGGCTCGACATCGCGTCGATTACGAACCGGCCATCGTCGGAGACGTGCAACTCATGCTCAAGGGGTTCGGGTGTGAGCAGGACTGGCTGGCTGCCGTCGAGCGTCACGCGGTACAGCGCGTGATAATAGGGGTTGCGGTCGGCTTCGCGGCCGACGCCGGTGAGCAGGATCGAGCGCTTCTCGCCATCGACATAATTGACCGACGTGACCTCCCAATTGCCCTTGGTCAGCGGTATGCCGCCATTGGGATCGTCGGGACGCACCAGGTAAAGCTGTGCCCACCCAGTACGCTCGGACACGTCGAGTTCGCCGCCCAGTTCGGGGGCTGGTTGCAGAAAGCTCGACGTCACCGTGACCAGCGGCTTCATGGCTTCGCGCGCGGTGATCGTCGATGCGCCGGTGACCGGGTCGGACAGGTAGACGACAATCTGGCCGTAGCCGCGCTCGACCCATTGCGAGCGGACCTTGCCCGCCGACCAGCTCAGATCGGGATCGGCCGGATAGAGCAGCGATTCGCTCGGGACTTGGAGGGGCACGATCTTTGCCTTGCGATGCTTCACCGCATCTTCGACGTCGATCACCAGGCGGCTGGCTTGCGGCAATTTCGCCGCGCCCGCGAGCGGATAAATGTAGGAGAAACTGCGCGGATAGAAGGCCCCGGGCGGCGTTTCCTGCGTCATCGTCAAGCGCTGCACGTCGGTCGTATCGAGCCGCCAGGTGAGGATGCGCTTGCTGTCGGGCGACCACCGTACCGACACCGGCAGCACGGGGTCTTCGGTGCCTTGCTTCAGGATTTCCGATAGTTCGGCGATGCCGCGACCGTAAGGTTTGTCGCGCGTGCCATCGGTGGTGAGCGCGACGCGGCGCTTGGTCCTGAGATCGACCGCGACCAAATTGTGATCCTCGGCAACGATGCGGAAGCGGCCGTCGGGCGAAACCGCATCGTCGCCCTTGGGCGAGGCCTTGACGGCCTCGGTCAGAGCGCCATCCTTGAACGTCCAGCGCTTGTCGAACGCGCCGAAACCGAGCACGCCTGTTGCCGGGTCATAGTCCGGAGCGTCCAGATATAGGCCGCTCGGTGGGCCCGATTTGCCGGTCGCGTTGGAAACAAGCCGCGCCAGTACGGCCTCGTTGATAACCGGACGTGCCTCGCGCGTTGCGAGATCGAGGAACAGGATATCGCGGGCGTCGGTCGGGCCGCGACGGAACAGCACGCCATTGCCGTTATTGATGAAGTGCGCGTCGAGATTCTGATCGACGATCAGCTTGCGCATGGCATCACCAAGGTAGCGGTCGGCCAATTGGTAGCGCTGTTCGATCGTCGGCAAAGGCGCGGGATTTGCGCGAGCCGCGATCGGTGCCAGCGCTACGCCGGTCAGCAGCGCTAGGTGCACAATGAGACGCCGATGAGTACGTGGTGACGATAGGCTTGGAGCAGGCACGGCGATCCCCTTTTGCGGCACGATACAGCAGGCATGTCACCACTCGTCAATAATATTATACGGTATATGATCGTGAAGGGCGGTGTTGGAATCGTCGGGCCGATCAACAGCATGGGAAGGGGCGTTCTGCGATTGACCTCTCTTTCCAACCGCCCTAATCGTATACCGTATTACAAGGGAGTGATCATGCAGGGCACGCGTCGCGAAGTGATGGCCGGAGCAAGCGCCTTGGCGCTGCTGGCTGGGCCAACCGCAGGGTTTGCCGCCCTCGCCGCAGGTTTGCCGCGCCGGGCCACGCCGTTTCCTTTGTCGGCGGTGCGCTTGCGCCCATCCGATTACGCGACTGCCGTCGAGGTCAACCGCGCCTATTTGCTGCGCCTCAGCGCGGATCGGTTACTGCACAATTTCCGTGCCTATGCCGGGCTCAAGCCCAAGGGTGAGGTCTATGGCGGCTGGGAGAGCGATACCATCGCCGGTCATACGCTTGGCCATTACATGTCGGCGCTGGTGCTGCTGCACGAACAGACCGGCGATGCGCAGGCGAAGGTGCGCGCCGACTATATCGTCGATGAGCTGGCGGAGGCGCAGGCGGCGCGCGGCAACGGCTATATTGGCGCGATGCAGCGCAAGCGGAAGGACGGCACGGTCGTCGATGCGATCGAGATCTTCCCGGAGATCATCAAGGGCGATATCCGCTCGGGCGGATTCGATCTCAACGGTGCTTGGTCACCTTTCTATACGGTGCACAAGCTGTTCGCAGGGCTGCTCGACGTGCATGCGAGCTGGGGCAATGCCAAGGCGCTCTCGGTCGCGACCGCTTTCGCCGGTTATTTCGAGCCGGTGTTCGCGGCACTCGACGACGCGCAGATGCAAACCATGCTCGGCACAGAATATGGCGGGCTTAACGAGAGTTTTGCCGAACTGTTCGCGCGGACCAAGGATCGCAAGTGGCTGGCGATCGCCGAGCGGCTGTACGACCGCAAGGTACTCGATCCGCTGACCGCCGGACAGGACAAGCTCGCCAATTTTCATGCCAACACCCAAGTGCCCAAGCTGATCGGGCTTGCGCGGATCCACGAATTGACCGGCGAACCGGCAAAGGCCGCTGCGCCGCGCTTCTTCTGGCAGGCGGTGACGCAGCATCACAGCTATGTGATCGGCGGCAATGCCGATCGCGAATATTTCTCCGAACCCGACAGCATCAGCCGCCACATTACCGAACAGACCTGCGAGCATTGCAACACCTACAACATGCTCAAGCTGACGCGACAATTGTATAGCTGGCAGCCCGATGGCGCGCTGTTCGATTATTACGAGCGCGCGCATCTCAACCACGTTATGGCGGCGCAGGATCCCAAGACCGCGGGGTTCACCTATATGACGCCGCTGCTGACGGGGGCGGTGCGCGGATACTCGACCTCCGCCGACGACGCGTTCTGGTGCTGTGTCGGCACGGGCATGGAAAGCCATGCCAAGCATGGCGAGTCGATCTTCTGGGAAGGGGAGGGTGCCTTGCTGGTGAACCTCTACATCCCCGCCGACGCGACGTGGCGCGCGCGCGGCGCGGCGCTGACGCTCGACACGCGCTATCCGTTCGAGCCGACCTCGACGTTGACGCTCGCCAAGCTCGCCCGCCCGGGTCGCTTCGCGATCGCGCTGCGCGTGCCCGGCTGGGCTGCGGGCAAAGCCGCGGTGCGCGTGAATGGCCAGCCGGTCACCCCGAGCTTCGCCAGCGGCTATGCGATCGTCGAGCGACGCTGGAAAGCGGGGGATACGGTCGCGATCACGCTGCCGCTCGAGCTGCGGATCGAGGCGGCGCCGGGCGACGACCGGACGGTCGCGATCCTGCGCGGGCCGATGGTTCTCGCCGCCGATCTCGGCACGACCGAGGGGGACTGGACGTCCCCCGATCCGGCGCTGGTCGGCACCGATCTGCTTGCCAGCTTCCGACCGAGCGCCACACCGGCGAGCTACACCACCAGCGGCGTCGTGCGGCCGGGCGACCTGAGTTTCGTGCCGTTCTACAAGCAATATGAACGGCGCAGCGCGGTGTATTTCAAACGCTTCTCCGAAGGCGAATGGAAGACCGAGCAAGCCGCGTTCGTCGCCGAGCAAGCGCGGCTCAAGGACATCGCCGCGCGGTCGGTCGACGTCGTCCATCTCGGCGAGATGCAGCCCGAGCATGATCACGGCCTGATCTCGGAGCTGTCCTTCCCGACAAGCTATCGCAACCGCAACGGGCGTGATGCGCGATCGGGCGGCTTCTTCGAATTCACGATGAAGGCAAAGCCCGGGCCGCTCGTGCTGCAGGCGACCTATTGGGGCGAGGAGCGAGGGCGCGATTTCGACATTCTGGTCGATAATGTGAAGATCGCGACCCAGCATCTTGGCGGCGACGTGCCGGGCAAGTTCATCGATATCGAATATCCGCTGCCACAGGCGCTGACCGACAAGAAAAGTGCGCTGAAGGTGCGCTTCGTACCGCACGACCGCAGTTCGGCGGGGCCGGTGTTTGGCGTGGTGCTGTTCACGGCCAAGCCCGGCACCGTCAAATGACCATCGCGACCGCGCCGGTCTCGGTGCGCATGACGCTGGCGGAGGTCCGTGCGCTCGCCCGGCGCGTGCTGCTTCAGGTCGGGCTGTCGGGCGATCACGCGCACGCTGTCGCGGAAACGATGGTGGCGGGTGAACGCGACGGCTGCACCTCGCACGGTCTGTACCGTCTGCTCGTCGCCGCCAAAAGCGTTCGTGCCGGGACAGTTGCGCCCGAGGCGATTCCGCTTCTGTCGGAGCCGGCCCGCGCGCTCGTGCGGGTCGATGGCGGCGGCGGCTTCGCCCAATTGGCCTTCGAAACGGGCCGCGCAATGCTTGTCGAAAAGGCGCAGCGTTACGGCATTGCCGCTCTGGCGCTCAATAATGTCGTGCATTTCGCCGCGCTCTGGCCCGAAATCGAATGGCTGGCAGAGAAAGGTCTCGTCGCGCTGGCCTGCACGCCGAGCCATGCCTGGGTCGCGCCTGCCGGCGGTACGCAGCCGGTGTTCGGCACCAATCCGATCGCCTTCGGCTGGCCCCGCCCCGGTCGGCTGCCGTTCGTCTTTGATCTGGCGACCAGCGCGGTGGCGCGCGGCGAAATCGAGCTGCATCGTCGTGCCGGTAAGCCGGTGCCCGACGATTGGGGGTATGACGCCGCAGGCCAGGCGACGACCGACGCCGAGGCCGTGCTCGCGGGGGCGATGCGCACCTTCGGCGGGCACAAGGGGTCGGCGCTGGCGGCGATGGTCGAGTTGATCGCCGGGCCGCTGATCGGCGACATGACCAGCGCGGAATCGCTCGCCGCCGACGGCGGCGCGGGCGGATCGCCGCTCGGGGGTGAGTTGATCGTGGCGATCGACCCGGCGGGTTTTCTCGGCGATCAGGTCGAGGCGCACCTTGCGCGGGCCGAAGGTATGTTTGCGGCGATCGAGGAGCAGGGCGCGCGCTTGCCCTCGCAACGCCGCTACGCAGCGCGCGCGCAGAGCATGGTGCACGGCGTCGATATTCCGGCGGCGTTGCTCGCCGACATCGATGCCCTGGTGGCAGGAGAATGAAGATGCGGCATGGCTGGTTACTCCTCGTGCTGCTTGGCACAGCGATGCCGATGGTGGCCGACGCGGCACCACGCAAGACGGCGGGCCGCGCCGTTTCCGCCGACGATCGGCTGAAGGCGATCTATACCGCTGAATATGCCTGGCGGCAGAAGATGCAGGGACCCGATGAGAACAGCCCGCCCGAAACCCAGGCCCATTTGCCCGATGTGGGCCCGAAGGCTCAGGCGGCAAAACTCGCGCGCTGGACCGAGACCGAGCGCCTGCTCGCCGCGATCCCGTTCGCGCAGTTATCGACAAAGGCAAAGGTCGATTACGCGGTCTATAAGGGACAGATCGACGCGCTGCTCGCCGAACAGACCTATCGCGATTACGAAAAGCCGCTCAATTCCGACACCAGCTTCTGGGGCGACGTCGCTGAAGGAGCACGCCGCAGCTTTCACACCGAGGCCGACTACCGCGCCTATATCGCGACCCTGCGCGAGCTGCCGGGCTATTTCGACGCGCAGATCGCCAATATGCGCGCCGGTCTCAAACGCGGGTTCACGCCGCCCCAAGTGACGCTGCAGGGCCGCGACATCGGCGTGGCGCAAGTCGCCGAAGCCAAGACGCTGGCCGACAACCCGCTCTATGCGCCCTTCGCGAGCTTCCCGGCGGCGATCCCGGCAGCGACCCAGGCCGCGCTGCGCAAAGACGGCGCGGCGGCGATCACAGAGGCAGCGGTGCCGGCGCACGCCAAGCTGCTCGCTTTCCTGCGAACAGACTATATTCCGGGTGCGCGCAAGACGCTGGCGGCATACGATCTGCCCGACGGCAAGGCCTATTATCAGTCGAAGATCCGCGAGTTCGTCACGCTCGACATCAGCCCCGACGCGATTCACGCGATTGGGGTGTCCGAGGTCGCCAAGATCCACGCGCAGATGCTCGACGTGCTGCGCCAGGTGAAGTTCGATGGCGACCTGCCCGCCTTCCTGCATTACCTGCGCACCGATCCGCGCTTCTACCCCAAGACCGCGCAGGATCTGCTCAACCGCGCCGCCTGGATCGCCAAGACCTTCGACGGCAAGGCAAGCGACTGGTTCGGGCATTTGCCGCGCAGCCGTTTCGCGATCAAGCCGGTGCCAGCCGACCTCGCGCCCTTCTACACCGGCGGGCGCGGCGGCCCCGGGATCTATCTGGTCAACACCTGGAACCTGCCCTCGCGGCCTTATTACCAGATGGTCGCGCTCACGCTCCATGAATCGGCACCGGGCCACGCCATGCAGATGCCGCTTGCCGCCGAAAATACCGGGTTGCCGCAATTCCGTCGCGACGCCTATCTCTCGGCGTATGGCGAGGGCTGGGCGCTGTATTGCGAGCAGCTCGGCGACGATATGGGGATGTATGACGATCCCTATGATCGCTTCGGCATGCTCAGCTACCAGATGTGGCGCGCGGCGCGGTTGGTCGTCGATACGGGGATCCATACGCAAGGCTGGTCGCGCGAGCGTGCGCAGCAGTTCCTGCACGACAATACCGCACTGTCCGATCACGAAATCGAAACCGAGGTCGATCGCTACATCGCCTGGCCGGGGCAAGCGCTGAGCTATTACATGGGGGAGCTGGCGTTTCGCAAAGCGCGCGCACACGCCGAGCAGGCGCTCGGGCCCAAGTTCAATGTGCGCGCGTGGCACGACGCGATGCTTGAGCTGGGTTCGGTGCCGCTCCCGGTGCTCGATGCGCGGACCGATCAACTGATCAAGGATGGCGGCAAAGGCCCCTATCCCCAAACGGAATGACGATGCGACGCTCCATCCTCGCCCTCGCCTTGCTGACAACGACCCCGCTCGCGGCACAGGAGACGGTCCACAGCAACGGCAATCCGATCCTCGCGGACGGCCGCTATTATTCGACCGACCCTGCGCCGGTCGTGATCGGCGATACCTTGTGGATCCTTGCGGGGCGCGACGAGGCTCCGCCGGGCGTCAATGATTTCATCATGAACGAGTGGCAGCTGCTTGCCACCAAAGACCCGGCCAAAGGCGACTGGACGCACTATCCGGCGATCGCGCGGCCCGAAAGCGTGTTCAAATGGGCCGAGCCCGGGCACGCTTATGCCGGCCAGATCGTGCCTGGGCCCGATGGCAAATTCTACATGTATGCGCCCGTGTCGGAGGCGAAGAGCGACGCCCCCGACCGCTTCGCGATTGGCGTCGCGGTGGCCGACACTCCGGTCGGCCCATGGCGCGATGCGCATCCATCGGGACCGATCCTCTCGCAGCGCGTGCCCGAGCGCACCACGATCCAGAATATCGATCCGACCGTGATGATCGACGATGATGGCACGCCGTACATCTATTGGGGCACGTTCGGGCAGTTGCGCGGGATGGCGCTCGCCCGCGACATGATTACGCCGACCGGCCGCGAAATCCGGGTCGACGGGCTGAAGGGCTTCTTCGAAGCGCCGTGGCTGATGAAGCGCAAGGGCGTCTATTACATGCTCTACGCTGGCAATAACGCCGGGCCGACGAGCGACTGCACGCCAGCGGTGTATCATGCCTGCATCGCGTATGGCACCGCGAGCTCGCCGCTCGGGCCGTGGACCTATCGCGGCGTGATCCTGAAGCCGGTTTCCTCGACCACCTCGCATTCCGGGGCGGTCGAGTTCAAGGGCCAATGGTATCTTGCCTACCACACCGCCGACGCGGTCGGCGGCGGGCATTTCCGGCGCAGCGTGGCGCTCGACCGAATCGAATGGGACGATAGCGTGACCCCGGCGCGAATTCGCCCGGTCGTGCCGACGCGGTCGCCCCAGCCAACGCCAGCACCGACGCGGAACGTCGCCGGTTCGGCCACGGCGTTCGCTTCGAACACCCCGGTGCCGGTGCAATATTGGATCAAGGCGCTCAACGACGGTATTCGGCGCGAGGCTCCGCTGCCGCCCGACATGTGGGGCACCTGGCGCGGTGCCGACAATCCGGCGCATCCGTGGATCGAATATCGCTGGGCCAAGCCGGTGACGCTCAATGGCTCGCGCATCTGGTTCTGGGCGGATCATCCGGCCGGGGCGGGCGAAGGCGTTGCGCCGCCTGCGCGCTGGCGGATCGACTATTGGGACGGACGCTGGAAACCGGTGCCGCAACCGAGCGGTTATGGCGTCGCGGTCGATGCGGCGCAGGAGACGCGCTTTGCCACAATCACCACGCGCTGCCTGCGCGCGACGTTCGACGCTTCGCAGGCGGGCGGTGCCACCGCCGGAGTTGCGGTAACCGAATGGGAGGTGATCGCGCCTACGCAGCAACGGCCGACCGCCGCACCTGTCGCCGCGTCGGAGCCTTGCGGCTCATGACAGCGCTTAGCCGTCGCGCTTTGCTCTGTTCGGCGGTCGCGGTGGGCGCGCTCCGCCTAGCTCCGGCGGCGTGGGCGATGGAGACACCGCAACGGCGGGTGGCGCGCACCCTTCAGGCGCGCGCGTCGCGCTTCGTCGTCGGGACCGACGCGACCGGTATAACCAGCCTGTCCGTCCGCGATGATCCATTCCCGACCGATTATGTCTATCCTGGCGTAGCGCTCGGCACCGCGCGCATCGTGTGGCGGCACGGCGTAGGGGACTGGGAGCGCTTTGACAGCGCCCGCGCCGTGGCAGTACGCACGGTGGAGACCGATGCTGGCAGGAAGGCCAGCTACGCGATCGCCGACACGCTCGAACTGCAGCTCGAACAGGGGCTCGAAGGAGCGGATCTGGTGTGGCGCATCACGCTGCACAATGTGTCGGCCGTCCCGGTCGAGATCGGCGATCTGATGCTGCCGTTGCCGATGAACAACATCGCCGGCGCGGCAAAGGACGACGGCAACGCCGTGCTGAAGCACAGCTTCGTCTCGGGTCACGGCTCGCATCTGTTCTGGATGCGGCGCAACAGCGTGGGGCCGTACCTCCTGTTGATGCCCGAGCGCGATACCCAGCTTGAATATTGGGATATGGCCGCCGCCGAGAACCATGACGACGGCTATTGCGTCTACATCCATGCCGCCGCCGCGGCGGCCGAAAGTGCGGCCAAGGGGACACGCTGGCGTATTCCGGTCACGAATCTGATGCTCGCGCCGGGCGAGCGGCGCAGCTACGCGCTGCGCTTCAGCCTGGTCGCGGACTATGCCGCCGCGCGAGACGCGATCGCCGCTGCGGGCGGGATCGATGTTGAAGTCGTGCCCGGCATGACCGTCCCGAGCGATTTGTTCGTGACGCTGGCATTGCGTTCGTCCGACCCGATCCACGGGATCGATGCCGAGCATCCCGCTGCAACGCAGATCGAGCCCCTCGGAGAACGGGCGGGGCGGCAGCTATACCGCGTACGCTTTGGCCGTCTCGGCGAGAATCGCCTGACGATCCGCCACGGTGACGCGCGCCTCACGCATCTCGAATTTTTCGCGACCGAGCCGCTCGAGACACTGATCGCCAAGCGCGGTGCCTTCATCGCCGCGCACCAGCACCGCGATCCGACGAAATGGTATCGGGGTTTGCTCGGCGAGTGGAACATGCAGAGCCAGACGCTGCTCGGGCCCGACACTTATGATCAGATCAAGGGCTGGCGTATCTACGAAGTGACCTGCGACGATCCGGGGCTCAGCAAACCCGCTTTCCTCGCTGCCAAGAATGCCGAGCACCCGGTCCAGGCCGAAGTCACCGCGCTCGACGACTATATCGAGCACTTCGTATGGGGCGGGCTGCAGCGCAGCACCGCCGAGACCTATCCCTATGCGATCTATGGCATCCCCGACTGGAAACAGAATCGCGACAGTGCCGATGCTGGCACCAAGGGGAAGCTGCACATCTGGCGGGTCTACGATTACCCGCATATCATCCTGCTTTACCTTTCGCTGTATCGCATCGCGACCGACCACCCCGGCGTCGCGACGCGGCTGGACGCGAAGGCCTATCTCGAGCGCGCGTTCGGCACGGCGCGGGCGATGTTCACCATCCCGAAAGCGCTGGCGAACTGGTCGGCCTATGAGACGGGCTTCTACAATGAATGCGTCCTCCCGGAGCTGATCGTCGCGCTGGACGCTGCCGGTCGATCCGCGCAGGCGCAGGAATTGCGCGAGTTCTGGGAAACGAAGGTGCGCTTCTTCGTCACCGGCGAGCCGGATCTGTTCGGCTCCGAATATGCCTTCGATTCGACGGGATTCGAATCGACCCAGGCGATCGTGCGGTACGCGCTCGACCATCCGGTCGCGGGCGTTTCGCGCGACGCGGTCAAGGCGTTCAGCGCTCGGCAAATGGCGGCCAATCTGTTTTGCCGTGGCTGGCTCGAACCGGCTTATTATCTGCTCGGCAGCGATTATCGCGGGTCGGGTGGCAATGCCTATACGCTCAGCTACATGGCGCAGATGGGCGGCTGGGCGGTGCTCGACCACGCGCTTCGCGATCCCGTGGATCCGCATACTCTGCTTCGGCTTGGCTATGCGTCGTTTCTCAGCAGTTGGGCCCTGCTCAACAGCGGGACTGCGGAAACCGATTACGGCTATTGGTATCCGGGCAAGGCCAATGACGGTGCGGCAGCAGGCGGATTTGAGCCGGCCCCTAACGGGCTGACCTGGCTCGATCAGCCGCATCACCGCGGCGCATGGTATTATGCCTGCGAAATCGATCTGGGCTTTTGCGGTGCGCTACGCAGCGCGGCGACGATCGTCGCGGATGATCCGATCTTCGGGCGGATCGTTTTTGGCGGCACACTGCGCGAGGGCGACCACACGATCGCGGTCGTGCCGCGCGATGGCGTGCGGCGACGGTTCCACGCGCGCTGGGCCGGCGGGACGGTCGATCTCACCTTGCACGCCGGGCGCTTTGCCGCCGATCGTGAGATCACGCTTTCGCATGACGGGCGCAGCGTCGGATTTCTTGTCGAACACGGCGCGGCATCGGTCACGCTCGATCTCGGCGCAGGACGGTGGCGGGTCGCGATCGAGGGGGCGATCGTCACGGAGGCTGGCGGCACCATCCCGCTTGCCTTGCGCGGTCCTTCGCCCGTTGCGGTTACGCTGACCCGTCTGGCCTGAACCCATGCGCCCATTCGGGCTATCCCATCGGCGCGTTCAATCGACGAAGGGACGGTCGAGCGATGGTTGGGGTTGGGTGAACCACTGCGCGCCGGTCGCGGTCACATGGAAATGATCCTCGAGCCGAATGCCGAAGCGATCGGGCACGACGATCATCGGCTCGTTCGAAAAACACATGCCCGGTGCCAGCGGGGTACGGTCGCCGCGGACCAGATAGGCGGGCTCATGAATCGACAGGCCGATGCCGTGCCCGGTGCGGTGCGGGAGGCCGGGCAAGCGATAGTCGGGCCCGAGCCCCGCGCGTTCCAGCACCGCGCGTGCTGCGGCGTCGATCGCTTCGCACGGCACGCCGGGCTCGACCGCGGCGAAGGCAGCGGCCTGTGCTTCCTGCTCCAGCGACCAGAGTGCGCGTACATCGTCTTCGACCTGCCCGAAGGCGTAGGTTCGGGTGATGTCGCTGTGATAGCCATCGACTGTGCAGCCGGTGTCGATCAAGACGAGACTGTCGTCTTCGAGTTGCTGATCGCCAGGCAGACCGTGCGGGAACGCGGTCGCACGCCCGAACTGGACGGCGCAGAAGGTCGAGCCTGCCGCGCCAAGCGCGCGGTGTGCGGCGTCGATGAAGCGGATCACCTCGCTTGCTGCGATGCCGGGCCTGAGGATGCGCGCGGCGCGCCGCTGGACTTCGAGCGTCATCGCTTTGGCTTGCTGCATCAGCGCGAGTTCGGCGGCGGACTTGATCATGCGACAGCCGTCGATCGCGGCGGCACCGTCGATCAGCGTTAGACCATGCTGGCGCAGACGCTCGCCATAATGGAACGGCAACAGCGGATCGACCGCAAGCGTCGTACCGCGCGGCAGCGCGTCTGCGACTAGCGCGCTAGGGTCTTCGTCTTCCTCCCACAGCAAAGGCTCGGCAGCGACGGCCAGGCCCGCTTCGAGCGAGCCCAGTTCGAACGCCGGACAGATCAATCGCGGTGTACCGGTCAGCGGTAAGAGCAATGCGACCAGCCGCTCGGTCGGGGACCATGGCAGGCCCGTGAAATAGCGCAGGCTCGCCCCGGCATTGACCAGCAACGCGGTCGCGCCGGAGGCTTCGGTCAGGGCGCGGGCGCGGTCGAGCCGGTCGCGTCGCTCCGCCGGTGCGATCGGCGTGGCGGGTATCTGCCATCGACCGAGGTTCGCCAGTTGTTCGTCCGCCGTGGATCCGCCGATCATCGTCTGCCTCCCTTGCCGCCAAACCGTTCGAGGTCGAACGGGGCCATGTCGATAGGATCCGGGTGCCCGGTGATCATCCCGGCGACGATTTCCGCCGTCACCGGGGCAAGCGTGAGCCCGAGATGCTGGTGCCCGAACGCGTAGAAAAGATTGTCGGCGCGGCGCGACCGGCCGATCGCCGGGAGATAATCGGGCAGGGTCGGACGGCTGCCCATCCAGCGCGTGAAGGGTCCGCCAATGGCAAGGCCGAGGTCGCCAACATGCTGTTCGAGCCGCTCCCATTTGCGCGGGTCGGGCGGGCCGTCGACAGTGCCGAGCTCGACAAAGCTTGCCGCCTGCACTTGCTCGCCAAAGCGCGTGACGATCATCGAGCGATCCTCGAACACGACCGGCGGGAGGTCCTGTGGCCAGCCGGCAGCGGTTCCGCGAATGTGATAGCCGCGCTCGGCGATGATCGGCGCGCGATGCCCGATCGCCGCGACGAGCGGTGCCGAGCGCACGCCTGCGGTAACGAGCACGCAGTCGGCGTCCAGGCCGGGGATCGTCGCGTGTCCGCCCTCGCGCACCAACGTCGCCTCCTGCTCGACGATCGTGCCACCCGCCGCGCAAAACGCTTCGCTCAGCATGGCGGCGAGCCTGGCGAGATCGGTGATCTGGCCGGT
The DNA here is from genome assembly GCF_049897725.1 of Sphingomonas sp. PSPC2-2. Classification (NCBI taxonomy): domain Bacteria; kingdom Pseudomonadati; phylum Pseudomonadota; class Alphaproteobacteria; order Sphingomonadales; family Sphingomonadaceae; genus Sphingomonas; species Sphingomonas sp. PSPC2-2. The sequence goes on from NZ_JAFCWU010000004.1 coordinate 62,383, forward strand.
ACCGCAGAACTGGATGGCACCGGCAAGCGACGCCGTCGTCGCGCTTTCGAACGCCGCGATTTGCGCAGGTGTTGCCGCGGCAAAGCGCGCGGTGCCGGTATCCGCTTGCGCCCACGCCGCGCGTCCTGAAGCTGCGGTCGCGGCGCTTTCCCAAACGACCAGGTGACCGGCTTCGCGCAGCAGATCGGGTGCCTCGATCGCCGTCACCAGGCGTCGCCAGGCGGGCAGGGCGTCCGCGAGCAATCCCGCGAGCGCACGTTTGCCCGCGGCGAAGCGTGTCGGTCGGGCGGCGGCGACCATGCGCAAAGCGAACGGGAGCCACTCCCCGATCGCGGCGAGCGGCAGATCGAGTGCTCCACCGCGTGCGAACAGACGGTCCCCCGCCGAGCGCAACGTCGCGATCGAGGCAAGCGGGGCAGTTTGCTCGGTTGCGATATGCCCGGCATTGCCCCAGGATGCGGCATCACGGCGTGTCGAGCGTTCGACCACAACCACTGCATGCCCCGCCCGCGCGAGCCGTAGCGCGCAGCTGAGGCCGACCACGCCGCCGCCGATCACCGCGATTTTCACTTTTGACTTTCTCCTGTTGCCCTGCAGCATTTCACTTCGTATACCGTATTCCAGATCAAACAAAAGGACGGATCACGGAAAATGGCAATCGGTTGGAGGGGTGTTTTCCCCGCTGTAACGACGCAGTTGCGCGCGGATCTGTCAATCGACCTGGCCGACACGCAGCGCGTTGTCGACGACCTGATCCGCGACGGCGTCACCGGTGTGATCGCGCTTGGCACGGTCGGTGAAAACAACTCGCTCGAATATGATGAGAAGGTCTCGGTGCTCTCGGCGATCGTCGAAGTCGTGGCCGGCCGCGTGCCCGTGCTCACTGGCGTTTCCGAATATGATACGCGCCGCGCGGTGCGTTATGCGCAGGCGGCGGAGAAGATCGGTGCCGACGGCCTCATGCTGCTGCCGCCGATGGTCTATGTGCCGCAACCACATGAGCTCGTCGCGCACTTCAAGGGCGTCGCGAACAACACCGCGCTGCCGATCATGCTCTACAACAACCCGCCGGCCTATCGCACCGTGATCGACAAGGCGGTGCTGACCGAGCTGGTCGATACGCCCAACATCGTCTGCGTAAAGGAATCGGCGCCCGACACCCGCCGCTTCACCGATTTCCGCAACCATTTCGGCGACCGCTATGTCTTGTTCGCCGGGCTGGACGACGTCGCCCTGGAAGGGCTCTATCTCGGCGCGCAGGGCTGGGTGTCCGGCCTCACCAACGCGTTCCCGCAGGAATCGGTCGAACTGGTGCGCGCGTTCGAGCGCGGCGATCACGCCAAGGCGCTCGAAATCTATCGCTGGTTCATGCCGCTGCTGCATCTCGATGCCGAGCATGATCTTGTGCAATCGATCAAGCTGGCCGAAGAAGTGATGGGGCGCGGGTCGGAACGCGTGCTCCCGCCGCGCTTGCCGCTGATCGGCGAACGCCGCGCAAAGGTGATTGCGATGGTCGAAAAGGCTGCGGCGACGCGTCCGACGATCGAAGTGGCCAAGGCGGCCTGAAGGTAGAGCGTGCGCCACACTTTCTTCTGCATAGACGGCCACACCGCCGGAAACCCGGTTCGTCTGGTGGCGGGTGGCGCGCCGCTCCTGAAAGGCGACAGCATGTCGGCGCGGCGGCAGGATTTCCTGTCGCGGTTCGACTGGATCCGCACGGGGCTGTGCTTCGAGCCGCGCGGGCACGACATGATGTCGGGCGGTTTCCTCTATCCGCCGACCACGGCCGATGCCGATATCGGGATCCTGTTCATCGAGACATCGGGGTGCTTGCCGATGTGTGGGCATGGCACCATCGGCATGGTCACGTTCGGGCTCGAACATGGGCTGATCCAGCCCGCGACCCCTGGCGAATTGCGGATCGAGGTGCCGGCCGGGGTGATCGACGTGCGCTACACGACCGACGGCGATAAGGTGACGGCGGTGACCATCACCAACGTCCCTGCCTATGTCGCGCAGCGCGGCATCGCGGTCGATGTCGAGGGGATCGGCCCACTGACGATCGACGTCGCTTATGGCGGCAATTTCTACGCGATCATCGAGCCGCAGGGGGCCTATACCGGGCTTGATGCGCTCGGCGCGGCGCGGCTGGTCGAGCTGAGCGGGCGCATTCGCGAAGCGGTGCGCGCGCAATACGAGCCCGTCCATCCGCTCGACCCGACGATCCGCGGCGTCAGCCACATCTTGTGGGCCGACGCGCCGCTCGCCAACGACGCCGACGGTCGCAACGCGGTCTTCTATGGGGACAAGGCGATCGATCGATCGCCGTGCGGCACGGGCACCTCGGCGCGGCTGGCACACCTGGCTGCGACAGGGCGGCTGAAGGTGGGGGACCGCTTCGTACACGAAAGCTATATCGGCAGCCGCTTCATCGGTCGCGTTGAAGCGGATACCATGCTTGGCGATCTGCCGGCGATTATCCCGTCGATCGAAGGATCGGCGATCGCCACCGGATTTAATACGATCTGGATTGATCGTGCCGATCACTTCTGGGAAGGTTTCCAGGTTAAATGAGCAAACCCGCCGTTTCTCCGGAGCACGCCCGCATGAGCATCGTCGTTCGCACTTTATCGGAACGCGTATTCGAGATCGTCCGCGAGCAAATCGTCACTGGGCAGTTGCCGCACGATTTGCCGATCCGCCAGGATGCGCTGGCGGCCGAGTTGGGGGTCAGCAAGATCCCGCTGCGCGAGGCGCTGGCGCGGCTCGAGCAGGAAGGGCTGCTGACCAGCCAGGCCAATCGCGGCTATTTCGTCCAGCCGATGTCGAGCGCCCAAGCCGAGGAAATCTTCGAGCTGCGGCTTGCGGTCGAGCCGGTTGCGGCGGCGCGTGCCGCGCGCGTCGCCACCGAAGCCGACCGCCGGGCGGCGATCGAAAGCTTCGAGCGGCTCGATCAAGCTGCGGAAGGAAATCTCGCCGAGGTGGCGATCCGCAATCGCGACTTCCACACAGCCCTCGTCCGCCCGGGGGATCGTATCCTGACCACCCAGGTGGTCGAACGTCTCACGATCCTCGCCGAGCGGTATGTCATCGCGCATCTGGCACCGGCCGGCCGCGACGAACGCGCACATGTCGAGCATCGCGGGCTGCTTGATGCCTGGCTGGCGCGCGACGAAACCACTATCGAGTCGATGCTGAGCGAGCATATCGCCGCCACGCTCGACGATCTGCGCATTGAGTTTGCGGCAGCCGCCGCGACCTGATTCATCATTCCAGGAGAGGTCATGTTCGGACCACGTAAGCCGCTCGACAGCGTTACGAGTCACCCCAAGAACGCGCGCCTCGCCAAAACGTTAAGTTGGCCGCATCTGATCGCGCTGGGGGTCGGCGCGATCGTTGGCACGGGTATCTACACTCTGGTCGGCGTCGGGGCCGAACGCGCCGGCCCGGCGGTGATCCTCGCCTTCGTCATCTGCGGGCTCGTATGCGGATGTGCCGCCTTGGCCTATGCCGAGCTCGCAACGATGATCCCTGCGGCGGGCAGCGCCTATACGTTCAGTTACGCCGCGCTCGGCGAAGGCATCGCCTGGATCGTCGGCTGGAGCTTGATCCTCGAATATTCGCTCGCCTGCTCGACCGTGGCGGTGGGCTGGTCGGGCTATCTGGTCGGTTGGATCGAGTCCGCAGGCGTGCATCTGCCGCACGCGCTGCTGGTCGGGCTGCATGGCGGCGGCATCGTCAATTTGCCAGCGGTCGCGGTGGCACTCGCCGTGATGGGCATGTTGATCGCGGGAACGCGCGAAAGCGCGACGCTCAACATCATCCTGGTGGTAATCAAGCTAGTGGCGCTCGGCGTCTTCGTCGCCTTTGCCGCGCCCAATTTCCACACCGCCAACTTGCATCCGTTCATGCCCTATGGCTTCGGCAGCGACGGCAAGCATGGCGTGATGGCGGCGGCGGCGATCGTATTCTTCGCGTTCTACGGCTTCGATGCGGTCGCGACCTCGGCCGAGGAGACCAAGAACCCCGCGCGCGATCTCAAGATCGGCATCATCGGGTCGATGGTATTGTGCACGATCATCTATATGGCGGTGGCGATCGCTGCGGTCGGTGCGCTGCCGTTCACCGCGCTCGCCAATTCGCCCGAGCCGCTCGCTTTGGTGCTGCGCAATCTCGGGCAGCCGCTCGCGGCGCATCTCATCGCATTGGCCGCGATCATCGCGTTGCCCTCGGTTATCTTGGTGATGATGTACGGTCAAAGCCGCGTCTTCTTCGTGATGGCGCGCGATGGCTTGCTGCCGCGTCGCCTCGCGAAAGTCTCGCAGCGTACCGGCGCGCCGACGCTGATCACCGTGTTGACCGGCGTGACGATCGCGCTGGTCGCGGGGATATTCCGGCTCGACGAGATCGCCGAACTCGCCAATGCTGGGACCTTGCTCGCCTTTATTTCCGTTGGCGCGTGCCTGATGGTGCTGCGCCGCACCGCGCCCGATGCCAAGCGGTTGTTCCGCGCACCCGCCCCCTATGTGGTCGGCACGCTGACGATCATCGGCTGCCTGTATCTGATGGTCAGCCTGCCACCGATGACGTTGGTGCGTTTCGCGGGCTGGAACGTGATCGGCCTGGTCATCTACTTCGCCTACAGCCGACAGCATAGCGACGTGACGGCGCGCGCGGCATCGGTCGCGGCGCTTTGAGCGTGCGACCATGGCGGCACATGGTCGCGGGTGCGGTAGCGTGGCTGGGAATGCTGCTCGCCGGATCGCCAGCCGTCGCGCACCCGCTCAGCTTCACCCCGGCGCAGGGGGCCTATGACATCGCGTTCGTGTTCCCCGGCGCACCGGCCAACCCCGGCATCCGCATGCTCGAGCTGCACCGCGCCGCCGACGGGAGCGTGTCGGGCTGGGTGACGTCGGACTGGTATGGCCGAATGACGATGCAGCAGATCGTCGTGACGCCGACGCTGCTCAGTTTCGACATGCGCAATCTCAACACGCCGGGTGTGCCCATCCGTCATTGGCGCGCGCGCGTTCGCGGGCAGAGCGTGCTGCTCGACGGTGGCATCTGGGAGTCGACGGTCGCTCTGACCGGGCACCGCGCCACCGCTGCCGAACGCACCGCGCTGACGTTCCACGAAACCACGCTGCCGGCGCTCGGTACGCTTGCGCCCGACGGCCTCGCTTTGACCCCGCCAATGGGGTGGAGCAGCTGGAACAAGTTCGCCGACAAGATCGACGACACCACGATCCGCGCGATCGCCGATGCGATGGTCTCGACCGGATTGCGCGATGCGGGCTACACCTACGTCAATATCGACGATGGCTGGCAAGGCGGGCGCGGGCCCGACGGGCAGATCCGGCCCAACGCCAAATTTCCTGACATGAAGGCGCTCGCCGACTATGTTCACGCGCGCGGGCTGAAGCTTGGCCTCTATTCCTCGCCCGGGCCACGCACCTGCGCCGGCTATGAAGGGAGCTACGGTCATGTCCGGCAGGACGCGAACACCTTCGCAGGCTGGGGCGTCGACTATCTCAAATACGATCTGTGCTCCGGCGAATATTTCTACGCCGATGCCGACACCGTTCAGCGCAGCTATTACGAAATGGGCGTTGCGCTCCGCGCGACCGGGCGGCCGATCGTCTATTCCTTGTGCGAATATGGCCGGTTCCACGTCGGCAGTTGGGGCAGGGCGGTGGGCGGTCATCTGTGGCGCACGACGGGTGACATCACCGACGATTATGCGACGATGGCGCGGATTGGATTCGAGAAGAATGGCGATCCAGGCGACGCCGGTCCGGGCGGGTGGAACGACCCCGACATGCTCGAAATCGGCAATGGCGGCATGTCCGAAAGCGCCTATCGCACGCATATGACCCTATGGGCGATGTCGGCCGCCCCACTGATGATGGGCCACGATGTCCGTACGACGAGCGAGGCGGCGAAACGCCTGCTTGAAAACCGCGGTGTGATCGCCATCGATCAGGATGTCAGGGGTGTGCAGGGCAAGGCGGTGCGCAAGGATGGCGGCTCGGAAATCTGGCTCAAGCCGCTGGCAGGTGGGGCATATGCGATTGCATTGTTCAATCGTGCCGATGCGCCCGTTACCCTGACGCTACGCCCGGCCGATATCGGGTTGGGGTCGTTCACGGCGATGCGCGACGTCTGGACGGGGGTTGCGCTCGACCCGCAGGTCTCGACCTTCACGGTTCCTGCCAACGATGTGGTACTGCTGCAAGTTCGCGGGGATGCGATGGCAACAAGGTAAAGTTGGCAAACGGCGTCATCAGGTCGATCACGGGTAAAGTGTGACACCGTCCGGTGCGGGTGCTGCCAACAAAACGCACCCATACCTAGCCGTTTCACATCCGCTGGTTGCCCCAACCGCTTTGCCCGGTTGTCCAGGCTGGCGGGTATCGAGGCGCAGATCGACTAAAAGCGCCAGCCCGCCTGCGAAAAAATGGCGGGAGCGGCCGCGCCGCTCCCGCTAAGGGTCCCGAGGGGGGATTAGAAAGTACCGCGCAACCCGACCAGAACCTGTCGACCCGGCTTATACTGGGTGAAGGTGTCGTTGCTGAACTGGAAATAGGATTTCAACGTCGCATCGGTGAAGTTCGCGACGTTTACCGTTAGTTGCGGCAGATTTTTGATGCCGAAGATCTTGTCGAGATCGAATGCCGACGAGAAATCGTACGACGTATAGTCATTGTTGAACAACGCCGCAGCCGGAATGCCGTTCTGCGCGGCACCGCTGCTTTGCGAACCACGGCGGGACGTCGTCGAGACGCGCAACATCACGCCATGCTTCTCGTAATAGCCGGTGATATTGTAGGTGAAGGGAGCGACGCCATAAGCGATCGCGGCGCCCTTGCTCGTCTGGTCGACGATCGTCGCGTTGGCGTTGAAGCCGAAGCCGGTCACGCCGATGTGCTTGGTCAGGAAGTCGAGCGGCTGGACCCACTGGAATTCGAGGCCGTTGATCGTCAATTTGTCGGGCACGTTGGTCTGCGACGTAAGTTGGACCTGCGCCTGGGTCGGGCCGCCGCGCGAATTGAGCGCGATTTGCTGCGTCGGGTTCAGCGTGTCGTAGGTGATGCCATATTGCGCCAGGAAGCTGAACGGCACCGTCGTGATATTGGTGGTGGTGAAGCCGGTGATCGACTTGCGGAAGGCGTTGACGCTGATCACCCCTTCACGACCGGTATAATATTCGAAGCCGAGGTCGAGATTGGTCGACAGATAGGGTTTGAGCGCGGGATTGCCGATCGTTGCCTGGTCGGCCGAGGGTGCGCCGAAGTTGACGCCGGGCAGCTGCGCCGAGGGATCGGGCCGGGTCATGGTGCGCGACCCGGCGACACGGACGACGGCATGCGCGCCAATGTCGTAAGCGAAGGTCGCGGCGGGCAGCCAGTTGCGATATTCGTTGCGCGTAGTCACGCTCGTCGAGATGTTCGGATACCGGCTGCCATCGGGCAGCGAGGCACCGCCGGCGAGCGTGTTGCGCGGATCCGGCAGCGACACCGTCCCCGTGATCGTCTGGATCGTGTCGACGAAGCGCAGGCCTGCATTGAAGCGCAGCGTGTTGCCGCCAAGCTCCTGCGATCCGTTCAGCGTGGCGAAGGCCGACTTGACGACCTCGCGAATATAGCCGCCGCTTGCGCCGGTGTTCGCCCCGCCCGAGGCGGGCTCGTTATCGTGGAACTGCTGATAATTGGTCGCATTGGCGAATTTCGGGAAGTCGACCGTGACGAAGCCGGCCGGCCCCGGGATCAGATAGCTTGGAAACGCGCTGTTGGGGACGAGCGAGCCGCCATAGCTGACGGTGCCGGTCTGCCCGGCGGTCGCGCCGGTGCCGTAGCCGGGATAGGTCGGGTAGCCTGCAGGAGCCGCGCCGGGCGAATTGATCCCTGCGCATGGCGGCTGGCTGTTGGGCGACCCCACAAAGATGCTGGGATTGTTGCCGCAGACCGCATTCTGCCACGCCTGGCTGTTGTCGAAGCCCTGGATCAGGCGGGAGACGTCGTCATAATCACCGCCGACCTTGAGGTTCAGCTTGGGGCCGCCCCAGGTCAGATCGGCGCGCGCGCCCTTGGTCTTGTTGATGCGCCGCTCGTCCTGGATGTTGACGCGGGAGCCGGCGTTCCAGCCGAAGTTCGCCGGATTGTTGAGATCGATGTTCGGCGTGATCACCGGGCCGTTATCGGTGTTGGCGTAGGTGACCGTCGTGCCCACGCCAAGCGGGGTGGTCGCGCCGACCGTCGGGCTTTCGCGGTGGAAGGTCGAACGCGAGTAATTGCCCTGCGCCGTCAGCTTGAGCGTGTCCGAGATTTCCCATTCGCCGCCCGGATTGACGCTGAACAGCTTGGTCGTCTCGATATAGGGGCGGAATTCGTCGAAGAACTGGGCGTTGGCAAAGGTGCCGCCGGTGACCGAGCAGCCTGCGCTGCAATCGGCCTTGTCGAACGTCATGTTGAGCGGAATGATGGCGCTATTGCGCACGATCCACGCCATATCCTCGCGGATCAGATTGTTATGCTTATAGCCATACAGGCTATCGACATAGAAATGGAGCGTGTCGCTCGGGCGCCATTCCACGCTGACGATCGCGTTGACACGGTCGCGCGTTCCGCGCTCGTCGGAAGTCCGCCCCAATCGCGGTAGCAACGCGTTATCGATCTGCTGGATGGTGGCACCGGGATTGTGCGCCAGGAGGAAGGCCTGGTCGATGACAGTCCCCGCCACCAGACCGCCGCCCGCGCCTGTCGGCACGACCGAGGGAATCGTCCAGTTGCCGCCGCCGGTGCTGTTGCAACCGGTCGCTGCGCCGCACTGCGCGGCGGTCAGCGCCGGATTGGTATAGCCGATCGTCTCAAAGCCGCGTGTATCGGTGAATGAGCGCTGGCCGGACAAACCGGCGAGGATGCCGATCGTGTCGTTGTGCCAGCTGCTGATCAGCGAGCCGCGCACGCCGATCCGGTTGGCATCGCCTTGCTGCGACCCTTGCACATTGTACGCCAGGTAATTTTTGGCGCGGTCGAACGGCCGGGCGGAACGCAGATCGACATTGCCTGCGGCACCGCCTTCGAGCAGATCGGCGGTATAGCTTTTGTTGACCGTCAGCTTGGTGAAGAGATCGGTTGGGAAAAAGCTGAGGTCGACCGAGCGATCGGTACCCTGAGCGTCGGTCGCACCCGAGGACGCAACCGCGATCGGCGCGCCGTTCAACGTCACGTTGGTGAAATTGGAACCAAGCCCGCGGATGGCGACATTGGTGCCTTCGCCCGTAATGTCGCGCGTGATCGTCACGCCGGAAATGCGATTGAACGATTCGGCGATGTTGGTGTCGGGGAACTTGCCAATGTCCTCGGCGAAGATCGCATCGGTAAAGCCGGTCGACGCACGCTTGGCATTCGTCGAGAGCGCCAGGCTGTTGCGATAGCCGGTCACTACGATGTCGTCGGTGGGTGCTGTATCGGGCAAGGTTTCTTGCGGCGAAGCGCTCGATTGCACGGCTGCAGGCGGGGAAGCCTGCTCGCCAGAGCGTGGCGGAACAGCTGTGGACTGCGCGAACGCGTCCTGGGCGCAAAGGCCTGAAAGAATGGTTGCCCCAAGAAGCGCGCCCCGTGTCAGGCGTGCGGCACCGGTGAGAAAGCTCATGTCAGATCCCCTTCCTAATTATGCACGCGCCACGTTTTCCAGCGCTATGATTGCGCTACCATTTGGCCTGACAGGCAGTGTCTGTCAAACACAAAAAAGACAAGCTGTAAGGCCAATCGATCAGATAATTGCGCTGCGGGCATTGCTGCGGCATGCTGCGCGGAGGGTGCTCACCGCTCGTGTTGCGGGGATATGATGCGCCGCAGGGCAACCGGAAGGACGATGGGGAAATTGAAGACCGTACGTCTCTACGCGGACATCGCTCGGCAGATTGGCGGGCAAATTCTTGCTGACCATTATCCGATGGGCACACGTCTTCCCTCGGAGCGCGAGCTCTCGGAGGCGTTCAACGTATCGCGGCCGACGATTCGCGAAGCGTTGATCGCGCTGGAGGTGGATGGGCTCGTCGACATCCGGATGGGGTCGGGGGTGTACGTTTCTGCGAAGACCCCGCGCGGCGGCAAATTCTCGGCGATCGGGGTGGGGCCGTTCGAGCTTCTGGAGGCGCGCCGCGCTATCGAGGGCGAGGCCTGCGCGATCGCCGCCACGCGCGTCGATGCGCATGACATCAAGGAACTCAAAACGCTTTTCGATAATCTGGTGGCTGCGGGCGAAGATGTTGAAAAAGCCGAGACGTTCGATCACCAGTTTCACATCAGCATCGCCAGAGCCACTCGCAACAGTGCGATTTCCGGCGCGGTCGAGGCGCTGTGGCAGGCCCGGCTGCGTTCGCCGCAGGAGAAAGCGATGTCTCAAAAGGCGCATCGCGCCGGGGTCGGGCCGCGAATCGACGAACATTTTGCAATCTTTGAGGCGCTCGCGGCACGCGACCCGGATTTGGCGCGCGGGGCGATGCGGGCGCATCTCGACAAGGTGCTCGCCGCTCTGATCCAGGCGACCGAGGTCCAAGAGATTGCCGAGTTGGACGCGAGTCTCACGGCGCGGCGGCAGAGATTCGGCCTGGCATAGTCTCTCGTCCGGGCGGCGCGGGGGTGTGGGGTTCCGCTAAACCTGCCTGACAGACATCATTGACAAGGTGGCGCTTAGGCTATCATGGTAGCGCTATCGTAAAGAGGCCGCCGCAGAGCGTCCATCGCTTCGTCGAAGCGACCGACAGGAAGGATGCCATGACCGGACACGCCAGTCCTCGCGCGACACGCCCCTGCTGCGATCGCATGATCGGCGCGGCGAAGGTCATGCCGACCTGATCGCTGCCATACCTTATTCCTCCCCACCCGCTCGGAAAGACCCCATGCCCCAGATTATCGATGCCAAGGTGATCGTCACTTGCCCTGGCCGCAATTTTGTGACGCTCAAGATCGAGACCGAGAACGGCGTTTACGGTCTTGGCGACGCCACGCTCAACGGGCGCGAGCTTTCGGTCGCGAGCTATTTGACCGACCATGTCATTCCCTTGCTGATCGGGCGCGATGCGCATCGGATCGAGGACATTTGGCAATATCTCTACAAGGGTGCCTATTGGCGGCGCGGCCCGGTGACGATGAGCGCGATCGCGGCGGTCGACACCGCCTTGTGGGACATCAAGGGCAAGATCGCCGGGCTCCCGCTCTACCAATTGCTCGGTGGTGCGAGCCGGGATGGCGTGATGGTCTATGGCCATGCCAATGGCGTCTCGATCGATGAGACAGTCGAGGTCGCACGCGATTATCAGCGGCAGGGGTATAAGGCGATCCGGCTGCAATGCGGCGTGCCGGGGCTGCCCTCCACTTACGGCGTGTCGAAGGACAAGATGTTCTACGAACCTGCCGATGCCGATCTGCCGACCGAGAATCTGTGGTCGACCGAGAAATATCTGCGCGTCGTGCCCGAGCTGTTCAAGGCGGCGCGCGCGGCGCTCGGCTGGGACGTGCATCTGCTGCACGACATCCACCACCGGCTGACGCCGATCGAGGCGGGGCGGCTGGGCAAAGATCTCGAGCCGTATCGCCCGTTCTGGCTCGAGGATGCGACGCCTGCCGAGAATCAGGACGCGTTCCGCCTGATCCGCCAGCACACCACTACGCCGCTTGCAGTGGGGGAGATCTTCAACTCGATCTGGGACGCCAAGCATCTGATCGAGAACCAGCTGATCGACTATATCCGCGCGACCGTCGTCCATGCCGGCGGCATCACGCATCTGCGTCGGATCGCGGCGCTGGCAGATCTTTACCAGATCCGCACCGGCTGCCACGGCGCGACCGATCTGTCGCCAGTGTGCATGGCGGCGGCGCTCCATTTCGATCTGTCGGTGCCCAATTTCGGCGTACAGGAATATATGCGACACACCGCCGAGACCGATGCGGTGTTCCCGCATGCCTATAGCTTCGAGCGCGGGATGATGCATCCGGGCGAGAAACCCGGCCTTGGCGTCGAGCTCGACGAAGTGCTCGCCGCGCAATACCCGTATAAGCGCGCCTATCTCCCGGTGAACCGTCTCGAAGACGGCACGATGTACAATTGGTGAGCGGCCTCGCACGACCGCGCGGTAACGTCCGCTGGGTAATTTGCGGCCTGCTGTTCGCCGCGGTCGTGCTCAGCTACGTCGATCGTCTCGTCCTGCCGGTGCTGAAACCTAGCTTGCAGGCACAATATGGCTGGAGCGAGCAAGGGTATGCCAATCTCGCAATCTGGTTCCAGGGCGCTTACGGCCTCGCTTATGTGCTGTTCGGTCGCCTGGTCGACCGCGTCGGCGCGCGGATCGGCTATGCGCTGGCGGTGACCTTATGGACGATCGGCCACGTCGCGCACGTGCTGTTCACCAGTACGCTCGGCATGGCATTCGCGCGGGTGCCGCTCGCGATCGGCGAGGCGGGCGCGTTTCCCGCAGCCCTCGCCGCGACGGGCGAATGGTTCCCCAAATCCGAGCGCGCACTGGCGATCGGCATCTTCAACGCCGGGTCGAACGTCGGTGCGATCGTTACCCCGCTGGTCGTGCCGGTGATCGCGGTGACCTTTGGCTGGCGGATGGCGTTCATTGCCACGGGCGCGCTGACGATCCTGTGGCTGATCGCCTGGCTTGGCTTCTATCGCCGTCCGCGCGACCATGCCTCCGTCTCGGCGGAGGAACTCGCCTGGATCGAACGCGAGCCGGCCGAGCGGGCGCGGCCGATCGCGTGGCGCAAGCTGCTCGGGCTGCGCCAGACCTGGGCCTATATGCTCGGGCGCTTCCTGATCGATCCCGTGTGGTGGACTTTCCTGTTCTGGCTGCCCGATTTCTTCAACCGGCAATACCATGTGAAGATGCTCGACTTCGGGCCGCCATTGGTCGCGGTGTATCTGCTTGCGGATGTCGGTTCGATTGGCGGCGGCTGGCTGTCGTCGCGGCTGCTGTCGCGCGGCTGGGCCACGGGCCGCGCGCGCAAGACCGCGATGTTCGCCTGTGCCCTGTTCGCGCTGCCGATCGCCTTTGCCGCGCACGCGCCCAATCTGTGGACCGCAGTACTGCTGATCGGTCTCGCCTGCGCGGCGCATCAGGGCTTTTCGGCCAATGTCTATGCGCTGCCGGGCGACCTGTTCCCGCGCGGGCGTGCTGGATCGGTGATCGGGCTCGGCGGGCTGACGGGTGCATTTGGCGGGATGATCATGGCGAAGTTCGCGGGGACGATTCTCGCTACGCTCGGCAGCTACCAGCCGATTTTCCTCGTCGCATCCTGCGCCTATCTGGTCGCGCTCGGCGTGATCCATGTGCTCGTTCCGCGCTACGCGCCGGTGTCGCCCGAGCAGATCGCGTGATGCGTCGCGCCGTTATTCCATCGGGAGACTAGCCAATGATCGTCCGTTCTGTGGCCGCGATGCTCGCTCTCTCCACCCCTGCGCTGGCCAGCGCAGCGCCTGGCCCGCGCTGTGCGACACAATGGAGCGCGAGTTGGGCGTCGTCGCAAAAGGACCCGGATCAGGCAGATACCGGGATTGCCACGAAATTGCGCGACGCGACGCTGCGCCAGACGGTGCGCCTGTCGGGCGGCGGCGCGCGGCTGCGGATCCACCTCTCCAACCTTGTCGGCACGGCCCCGCTGACGATCGACTCGGTGCATCTCGCCCTGGCCGAGGCGAGCGGTTCGGCGCGTGTCCGTGCCGGCAGCGATCACACGCTGTCGTTTGGCGGGCTTGCGCAGGTGACGATCCCCGCCGGTGCCGAATATGTGTCGGATCCGATCCCGTTCCCGGTGCCAGATCGCACGACGCTTTCGATCAGCCTCCATCTGCCGCAGGCACCGAGCGGCGTGACCGGCCACCCCGGTTCGCGCACGAGCAGCTACGTCGCCGCCGGCAACCACGCCGCGGATGCGGAGCTCACCGGCGAACGTGTCGAGCATTGGTATTTCATATCGGGCGTCGATGTCGCCGGATGTGGTGGCACGATCGTCGCGCTCGGCGATTCGATCACCGACGGGCGTGGTGCCACGACTGACGGTGACGATCGCTGGACCGACGTGCTCGCCGCGCGCCTGCCAGTGGGCGCGGGCCTGTCGATCGTAAATCAGGGCATCGGCGGCAATCGCGTGTTGCGCGACGGGCTCGGGCCCAACGCGCTCGCGCGGCTCGACCGCGATGTTCTGGCGCAGCCGGGCGTGCGCTATCTGATCGTACTCGAGGGGGTCAACGATCTCGGCGTGCTGACGCGCGACCATCCCGTCCCGGAGGCCGAGCATGCAGCACTCGTCGCCGATCTCGAGCAAGGCTATCGCCAAATCGTCGCACGCGCGCACGATCGCGGGATCAAGGTGATCGGCGCGACGATCCTGCCGTTCGGCGGATCGGCTTATTATCATCCCGGCGCACCCGGCGAGGCAGACCGCGTCGCGATCAACCGCTGGATCCGCAGCGCCGGGGTGTTCGACGCGGTGGTCGATTTCGATGCGGTCATGCGCGATCCGTCGCGTCCCGAGCGTCTCGCGCCGGCGTTCGATTCGGGCGATGGTCTGCACCCATCCCCGGCAGGCTATGCGCGGATGGGGCAGGCGGTCCCGATCGCGCTTTTCCGATGAGCCCATATGGGCGCGGGCTGGGCCAATCTCTGTCCCACCTGGCCCCAGTGCGCTTGCGGGCAGCCTGATGGGCTCTCCGCTCGCTGCTGCGCTCCAGATCGACCGCCGCAGGCCCTGCTTCGACATCGCGGTGCCATGCGGATCGCGGGCGCGGCCCTGCGATCATGCGATGCGCGACGGGGCCAAGGGGCAGGTGCCGGAGTTCGGGGAAGACGCCTGGCATCGGCGCGGGCCGTACCACATGGCAATGGTCGACGCCTCGGCCGCGCGCGGCGTGGACGGCGACAACAGTTTCGATGCCTCCGATGCCGTGCATCCGGTGCGCTTCAGTGGCGCGCAGGATGGCGGGCGGCTCGCCTTCGATCTGTCGGCGAGATCGATCGTGGTTGGACAGGTGCAATGAGGCGGAGCGGCGGGGCATGCCTCTCGGCGGCGTCGGACGAAATTCGGAGAGCAAGATGAGCGGCTATTCACTTCCGGCGCTGTCCCGCCGCACATTGCTGGCTAGCGCAGGGTGGGGGGCGGCACTCGGTGCGCTTGCGGTGCCATCGTTCGCAGCGCCCATGGCGGATGCGGCCCCGGACCCGCTTACTGCATTCCGCCTGATTGCCGATTCAAAGCCTGCGACGGTCTACGTGGATGCTGATGCCGACAGCGCGGTCCGGCGTGTCGCCGCCAGCTTTGCGGACGATCTCGGGCGCGTGAGCGGGAGCCGCGCGGCGCTGATCGAAGGTCGGATCGTGGATGTTCGCGGGCCTGTCGTGATCATCGGCGTTATCGGCCAGAGCCCAGTGATCGACCAACTCATTCGCGCCGGCCGCATCGAAGCGGCCGATCTACGCGGCGAGTGGGAAGCCTTCCGCCAGATCGTCGTCGATGACCCGATGCCCGGCGTGGCGCGCGCGCTGGTGATCGTCGGCGCGGACCGGCGTGGCGCGGTGTTCGGCACCTACGATCTCTCCGCGCGGATCGGCGTGTCGCCATGGCATTGGTTCGCCGATGTACCGGTGCGCCGCCAGCGCGAGATCCTTATCCCCGCGGGCAGTCGCCGCGATCAGCCCAAGGTCAAATATCGCGGCTTCTTCATCAATGACGAGGACCCGTGCCTGTCCGGCTGGGCGATCAGGACATTCGGTGGCGTGAACGCGGCCATGTATGCGCACGTGTTCGAGTTGCTGTTGCGCATGAAGGGCAATTATCTGTGGCCCGCAATGTGGGGCAAGGCGTTCGCGGACGACGACCCCGCGAGCATGGTCCTGGCCGATGCGATGGGCGTGGTCATGGGCAATTCGCACCATGAGCCGATGCTGCGGGCGCAAGCGGAGTGGCACCGCCACCAGGACCAGGGCATCACCGGCGGACCCTGGGATTATACCAAGAACGGCGATCATCTGCGCGCCTTCTGGCGCGGTGGTATCGAACGCATGACGTCGAAAGGGGGCGGCAAGGCCTATGAGTCCGTGGTCACCGTCGGCATGCGCGGCGATGGCGACGAGGCGATGGCCGAGGGCACCGCGACCGGGCTGTTGGAACAGGTCGTCGCCGACCAGCGCCGGATCATCGCCGAGGTTACCGGCAAACCAGCCAGCGCGACACCGCAGGTCTGGGCGCTCTACAAGGAAGTGCAGGACTATTACGACCACGGCATGAAGGTGCCGGACGACGTGACGCTGCTGTTCTCCGACGACAATTGGGGCCAGCTCCGTCGACTGCCCGATCCAGCCGCGCCGCCGCGGTCGGGCGGCTATGGCATCTATTATCACTTCGATTATGTCGGCGGCCCGCGCAATTACAAATGGATCAACACCAATCAGATCGAAAAGGTCTGGCAGCAGATGGACCTTGCCTACCGGCACGATGTCCGCACGATCTGGATCGCCAATGTCGGCGATATCAAGCCGATGGAATACCCGCTCGCTTTCTTTCTGGCGCAGGCGTGGAACCCGGAGGCGATGACGCCCGAGGCGCTCGCCGCCTATCCGCGCGCATGGGCCACCGCAACGTTCGGGCCGGAGCAGGCCGGCGCGATCGGCGAGATGATAACAGCATACAGCCAGTATACTGCCCGCCGCAAACCCGAACTGATCGACCAGACCAGCTTTCCGTTGGGCGGGGCAACCCCGGCGGGGCTCGACGGTGGCGAATTCGGCGCGATGGTTGCAGAATGGGACGCGCTGGAAGCGCGCATGCTGGCGGTGCGAGACCGGTTGCAGTCCGATCAACGCGACGCATATTACCAGCTTATCGAATATCCGATCGCCGCAATGGCGAACCTCTACCGCATGTATTACGGCACCGCTTGGAATCGTCTGCTCGGATCTAAAAATGATTCGCGCGCCAACCACTTCGCCGATCAAGTCGAAGCCGCGTTCCATCGCGACGGCGAACTGGTGCAGCGGTACCACAGCATCAACGGCGGCAAGTGGAACGGCATGATGGCGCAGGTTCACATGAACTACGTCATCTGGAACGACCCGACACAGCAGACCATGCCAAGCATCGTCCGCGTCGGTGCCGATACGCCGAAAGATCGTCGACAGCCGGTCCCCAAATTCATCGCGCGCGCGCCCGCGCCGCCTGGAATCGTTGCGATCGAAGCCACGGCGTTCAGCCGCGTGCGCGACGGAAAGGGCTTGCGTTGGACACCGGTCGCGCATCTCGGCCGTACCGACGGTGCGATGGTTGCTCTCCCGCAGGGGCACCCCGCTACCGACGCGGAGGACAGCGTCTTTCTGGAATATGATATCGTGGTGCAACAGGCCGGGCCCGCGACCTTAGCGCTGTATCTGGTGCCGACCCTTGACGTCGCCGGGCATCACGGCGCGCGGATCGGGGTGTCGATCGACAATCGGCCGGTCCAGATTTTGCGTGCATCGCTCGAAGCAACGGGCGGCGATCAAAATTCTGAGGCGAAGAAACGTTAGGCCGACGCAGTGTGCAATAATGTCGTGCGGCTTTCCACTGGTCTCGGGGAACTCGGAGTCGGTCGTCACACAATCAAAGTCTGGCGGTTCGATGATAACATGGTCGTTCAGAAGCTGGTCCTGGCGACGGTAACTGAACCACTTTCGTATCTCGGGCCTGTGTCATGATATTCGTGGCGTCGGGAGTGGCTGTCGCCTGTTAGAGCGGCTTAGTGGGCTCGAAGTTGCAGCCCGCTTGCGGAAAGTTTTCACCGAGAGAATTTCGACGAGGTGGACGCTTTGCGATCGTTCGCAACTGAGGTCGGCTGACCCGTGGCGCAAGCCGCTGCAGAACGGCTTCGTCTAAAGCTTTAACGGTCGCGCGCGCGACGGGTGCCTGAACGAACAGCTGTTCCGAGCCGACTACCGTGCGCCCGCATAGCAGCTTGGCGTCGGGAAGGGCCGGATTGTCCGGGATGGACCAGATCCACCGGTCCCGATTTCAAATCCCATCAAAATAATAGGAGTTAGTAGTTTTTCTATCAGGCATTGCGAGAAGGCGTCTTCTAGCCTGCTCAGATCAGCATCGGTCGGGCCCGGGATATCGGCGACACCGAAGCAGCTGTTGATCTGGCTGGAGGCGGTTTGCGTGAAGGGAGTGGAACGGGTTCTTTCAAAGGCGAGCCAAGGCTCTGGCCGGGTGCGGGCGTGGTCGCCTCGGGTGGGGTTGGTTTCGCTGGCACTGTCTGCGGCAGCGATCGCCCAGGCCGAGGGCGTGCCACCGAACGCGGCAAGCGAGACTGTGTCATGGAGCCTTGATCCCGTCGTAGCGCCCAGCGCTGCCAGCCGCGCAATTCTTACCGTTCGGGGCTCGATCCGGGAGGGCTGGCACGTTTACGGGTTGAAGCAGTCAGCCACTGGTCCAACGCCGCTCGTGGTATCCGTCGAGCAAAACGCGGTCGCGACAGCGGCGGGGCCAGTCGGCGGCAGCGCGCCCATCGTCGCGCTTGATCCAGCTTTCGGCTTCGTGACGCCATACTATGCGCGCAGTTTCAGCGTGACGGTTCCGGTGCGGTTGCGTTCGCGCCTGACGCCCGGGCGACAGGTCGTTCCGGTCAGTATCCGCTACCAATCCTGTGATGGCCGGATTTGCCTGCCGCCCAAAACGGTCCATGTGACGGTGCCGATCACCATCGCGGCGAAGTCCTGACCATGCCTCGGTCGATCCCAGATCGGTCCGGCAAGCGCTCGGCGCGGGGCCCGGCGTTGAATGTGGTGGGTTCCTGGGGGCTCGGCCTCAGTGTGCTGGCCTTGGGCGGCACGATTGCGACGCGGTCTTTCGTCGATCCGGCCAACGCGCAAATCGCTGTCCAGAACCAAGGATATGTTCCCTATAGCGACGCTCCGATCCGGTATCGCGACCCGGTCAACGATCCTGTCGCAGCGGCGCAACGCGCGTTGGACCAGGGCAGCGCAAAACTCTCCTACGACAAGGATCGCGGCTACCTCCCATCGGTTCTGAAGTTGCTCAAGATACCAGTAAGCTCGCAAACCCTGGTCTTCTCGAAGACAAGTTTTCAATTCACGAAGATCTCGGCCGACCATCCTCGCGCGCTTTACTATAACGATGACGTCTATGTCGGGTCGGTCCATCAGGGAAAGACCATCGAGTTGGTCTCGTTCGATCCGATGCAGGGTGCGATTTTCTATCTGCTCGACGACGTTAAATCGGACAAGCCGACTTTCAAACGCGCCGAACTCGATTGCACGCAATGCCATATCGCGGCCGGCACGCGCGGCGTGCCTGGCGTGTTGCTACGCTCGGTCTATCCCTCGCAGACCGGCAATCTCACTCCGCGCGCGCCGCAATATATCACCGATCAGAAGAGCCCGCTCAAAGAGCGATGGGGCGGCTGGTACGTCACCGGCGCGCTGGCTCCGGCAACGATGGCCAATGCCGCAACCGTTGCGGGGCCTGCCGATGTCAGCCCGGGCGCTGACAAGCCGCTGCCCAGGCTCGCTCCACTCGAAAAACCGTTCGATGCGTCCGCCTATCTCACCCGGACCAGCGATCAGGTCGCGCTGCTGGTGCTCGCGCATCAGACGCAAATGCACAATCTGATCACACTGACCAACTACCAGACGCGGATCGCGCTCTATGCGCTCGCCCAGAACGGTGGAGCGGCCACCGCTGCATCGCTCGATGGCTTACCCGCTGCCACCCAGGACAAGATTCGGCGGCCCGCCGAACAATTGGTGCGGTATCTGCTCTTCGCTGGTGAAACGCCGCTCGGCGGACTCGACCGTCGCAAGGTGATCGCGTCGTCGGCCTTCGCGCGCGAGTTCGCGGCACAGGGCGCGCGCGATTCCAAAGGCCGGTCGCTGCGAGATTTCGATCTTCACGATCGGATCTTCCGCTACCCGTGCAGCTACCTGATCTATTCGTCGGCCTTCGACTCGATCCCGGAGCCGGCGAAGGGGTATGTCTATCATCGCCTGTTCGAGGTCCTGACCGGGCAGGAGCAGGGCGAAGATTTCGCGCGCCTGTCCCTGCAGGATCGCCGGGAAATTCTCTCCATTCTTCTTGAAACCAAGCCAGGCTTGCCGACCGAGTGGCGGACCTACGCAAGCTCCAACCGTCTGCGCGTGGCGCAGAGGGCGATGCCCGGACGAAAACCTGCGACCTGACCTAGCGTATTCAATTTCCAGCCCAACGATCGGAGTGTGCCATGAAGAAGACTTTTAAGGCTACAGCATTTGCGGCCACCTTTCTTGCCAGCGTCGCGGCGACAGCCGTAGCTGCCGATACCGGCAACGGCGCGGTCGTCGGTCGTTGGGACGCCACGCTTTCGCGCGACGGCGTCGAGATCCCGTTCCGCCTCGACATTGCGGCTGACGGATCGGCGATCAAGGGCGTCTTCTATGACGGGTTCAAACCCTATGACGGGACGACCAGCGCCACATTCCAGAATGGCAATCTCGTTTTGAACGTCGATCACTATCTCACCACCATCAACGCCAAGCTCGAGGGCGGACAGCTCAACGGAACGGTCGTTGCCCAGAATCGCGAAACCAGCAGTGACTACAGCTTCCACGCGGTTCGCCACGTCGACGCGCCGACGACCACAGTGTCGTCGGTGCCGCAAGTTGCGGGCATTTGGGAGATTCCGCTCGCTTCGCCGTCGTCCAAGGGGGAAAAGGCGTTCCGCTTCGTCGTGCAGCAGCGCGGTGACGAACTCGCCGCCTCGATCCTTCGTATCGACGGCGACACCGGTGCCTATACCGGCGCATTCAAGGACGGAAAGTGGGTGCTCAGCCACTTTGACGGCAGCCGTCCCGGCGTGATCGTCGTGACACCGAAGGCCGATGGGACGCTTGACGTCCAGCAGCAGATCGCCCGGGCCAAGGCCGTGGCAACCGCCGTGGCGAAGCCCGCCGGCAACGACTATGCCGCCGAAACCGCGCCCGACGGCCGCTATGCCAAGACGCTCGTCGCCTATCGCCCGGACGTAGCGCGCGCGAAGGGCTTTGCGCAGCCCGACAGCTTCCTTACGCACACGACCGTCACCAATCCGAACGAGACCTTCAAGTTCGCCTTCCCGGACAATGACGGCAAGATCGTCACGCAGGACGATCCGCGCTTCAAGAACAAGGTCATCGTCGCGGTCGTCACCGGCACCTGGTGCCCGAACTGCCATGACGAGGCACAATATCTGGTGAAGCTCGACAAGAAGTATCGCGACAAGGGACTGGCGATCGTCGCGCTCAACTTCGAGGAGCCTGAACAGCTCGAAACGCTGAAGCGTCAAAAGGCGTTCGTGAAGCAATATGGCGTCAAATATACCTATCTCGAAGCCGGTTCGCCGGCGCAGATGTGGGAAAAGGTGCCGCAGCTCGCGCATCTCGACACCTGGCCCGCGACCGTCTTCATCGGACGTGACGGCAAAGTGCGGGCGGTCCATTCGGGCTTCGCGTCGCCCGCAAGCGGCGAATATCACACCCAGTTGAACGAGGAATTCACCACCCGGATCGAGCAGTTGCTGGCCGAGGCCCCCGCAACCGTCGCATCCGCCGAAACACGGGCACCGACGGTGCTCGCCGCCAAGTAATCTGAGTCACTGCTTCAAGAAAGGGGTGCCGTATGACTACGTCTCTTAGGAAAATCGTACTCGCGCTGGCGGCCGCAAGTGGAGCGGTCGTCGCGTCGGGGGCCTATGCTGCCGATACGGCCCCCATTGCAGGCCAGTGGGATGCCGTGCTGACCGACAACGGACCCGAGGTCCCGTTCCGGTTGGATATATCGGGTGCAGGTCCGACGCTGCGTGGGACCTTCTACGACGGCTTCCGGCCGTACGAGACCACGACCAGCGCGAGCTTCCGTGACGGAAAGCTTGTGCTCGAATCGGAGCATTACCTCACCACGATCAGCGCGACGCTCAATGGCGGGAAGCTCGTTGGAGAGACGACGCTGCAGGGGCCGGGCTATGGCATCAAATACGGCTTCCGTGCGGTGCGGCATGTCGATGCGCCCGTGGCTGCCGCCACGAATGTGCCTGCGGTCGCGGGCAATTGGGTGATCCCGCTCGATACGCCGTCGTCGAAGGGCGAAAAGGCGTTTCGTTTCATCGTCGAGCAGCGCGGTGCCGA
Organism: Sphingomonas sp. PSPC2-2; assembly: GCF_049897725.1. Classification (NCBI taxonomy): domain Bacteria; kingdom Pseudomonadati; phylum Pseudomonadota; class Alphaproteobacteria; order Sphingomonadales; family Sphingomonadaceae; genus Sphingomonas; species Sphingomonas sp. PSPC2-2. The sequence continues at coordinate 84,575 of NZ_JAFCWU010000004.1, forward strand.
ACTTGCCGCGTCGATTCTGCGCATCGACGGCGATACCGGCGCGTTTAGCGGCCGCTTCGCCAACGGCAAATGGCTGCTCAGCCATTTCGATGGTCACCGGCCCGGTGTGATCGAAGTGTCCGCCAATCCCGATGGTACGCTCAACGTCGTTGCGCATTATGAGGCGCTGGCGAAAGCGCTGCGTGGCAATGAAAGCGGCTATTCGGAAGGTGGCTATGACGCCACGCCGCGCTACACCGCCTATCGGTCGGATGTCGCCGTCGCAAAGGGCCTTCCCCAGCCCGACGACTTCAACACGCACACGACCGTTGCCAATGCGAACGAGACCTTCAAATTCGCCTTCCCGGACAATGACGGCAAGATCGTCACGCAGGACGATCCGCGCTTCAAGAACAAGGTCGTCGTCGCGGTCGTCACCGGCACCTGGTGCCCGAATTGCCATGACGAGGCGCAATATCTCGTCCAGCTCGACAAGAAATATCGCGACAAGGGCCTCGCGATCGTCGCGCTTAATTTCGAGGAGCCTGAGCAGCAGGACTCGCTCAAGCGACAAAAAGCCTTCGTGAAGCAATATGGCGTGAAATATACCTATCTCGAGGCCGGTTCCCCCGCACAGATGTGGGAGAAGGTGCCGCAGCTCGCGCATCTCGACACCTGGCCTGCGACCGTCTTCATCGGCCGCGACGGCAAGGTAAAGGCGGTTCATTCGGGCTTCGCATCGCCCGCGAGCGGTGCATATAACACGCAGTTGCAGCAGGATTTCACCAGCAGGATCGAGCAGCTCCTCGCGGAGAAACCGGCGGCCGTTGCGCAGACCGCAAGCACTTCGGCTCGCCAGGTAGCACTCCGGTAACCCTGGCCTGGGGCGGAGCCTCGCGCTTCGCCCCCGCATCGCCCGATCCATGCGCTGGAGCAGATCGGTGCAAGAGGCGCGTCGGTGGGCGTTTGCAAGCGCGGCGGTCGAATTCGGAGTGTGTTTGTGCGTTGGAGTGTTTTCGTTCTTGCTGGTGCTTCGACGCTCTTCCTGATCGCTGCGGCCGGTTCGGAACCGGTCGATACACGCCTGCACGGCGCGGTCTTGTTCGAAAATCGCTGTGCGCGCTGCCATGGTGTGAACGGCGATGGCGACGGCGGACTCGGTCCGTCGTTGATCGGGGTCGTCGGCAAGCCGGCGGCAAGCCGACCGGACTTTCCCTATTCGTCTGCGCTGAAGGCGAAGGGCGGCGTCTGGACGTCGGCTGTGCTGGACCAGTATCTTGCCGATCCGCAGGCCTTTGCACCCGGTGCCGACATGGATGCTCCGTCGCCCGATCCGGCGGAGCGGTCCGCCATCATCGAACATCTCAAGACGTTGAAATAGCAGGTCTGCGATGAATTTTCCGGTGAGATGGAAATCAAGACAGGTGGCGACCGCCGATGACGAGGTTCGTCCTTCGTCGGACACTGTGGTGATATGGGACGGCTGGGTACGCGGCGTCCACTGGCTGATCGCCGTCCTCTTTGCGGTGTCATGGTACACGCATCGCGCCAATCTGGAATGGCATCGCTACGCCGGATATGCGCTCCTGACACTTGTCCTTTTCCGCATCTATTGGGGGTTTGTGGGCAGTACGACCGCGCGCTTCGCCCATTTCGTCAAGGGGCCTGCTGCGATCTTCCGCTACGGGCGTACGGTTTTGGGCCGCGGGCAATCGACGCCGGTCGGCCACAATCCGCTCGGCGCGATCTCGGTTGTGCTCCTGCTCGGGCTGCTGCTGGCGCAATGCCTGCTCGGTCTGTTCGTCACCGATGTCGATGGACTGGAATCGGGGCCGCTTTCGGGGCTGGTCAGCTTCGATACCAGCCGGACACTCGCCGAATGGCATGGACGCTTGTTTACCGCGCTGCAAATCCTCGTGGGAATCCATGTTGTCGCGGTGCTGTTCTACCTGTTCGCAAAGCGCGAAAATCTGATCGGGCCGATGGTGACAGGCTGGAAGCGGTTCGTCGAGACGGTGGCACCGCTCCCGATCGGAAAATGGTGGCACGCCGCCTCCGCGCTGGTCGTCATTGCGTTGTTGGTTTGGTTAGTGGTGCGCAATGGCTGAACGCGGTCGAAACTATTCCTCCAACGCCGCAATACTTGTCACATTGTTTCTGAATGCCCTTGGGAGATAGAAAATGCGATACAAACGCCTCACACAAATCTTGCCGGCTCTTGCCACAGTGCTCGTCGGGACCGCCGCGATCGCGGCCACCGCCAGCGATGTGATCGCGGCGCGCCAGGCGCATTACAAGGATATCGGACGCGCCTTCAAGACGATCAATGACCAACTCAAAACTGCGACCCCCGATCTCGCCGTGATCCAGGCCAATGCTGCGATCGTGACCCGCCTCGGGCAGCAACAGAACAAGGAGAACTGGTTCCCGGCAGGCACGCAATCTGGTCAGGGCCTGCAGACCGCCGCGAAACCGGCGATCTGGCAGAACCCGGCGGATTTCACCGCCAAGCGTGCCGATTTCGCGAAAGCATCGGCGACCTACGCTGCGATTGCGGCGAAGGGTGACTTAGAGGCGATCAGGACCGCGACGGCAAATGTGGGGAAGACCTGCAAGGGCTGTCACGAGACGTATCGCGATCAGGACAAGAGCTGACCGTTCAAGACGATCAGGCCACCCCTTGGCCGAAGGACAAAAGGCGGACGCGGGCGGGCGGGCCTCTGAGCCCACCCGCCTGATGCGCCCCATCGCACGCTCGCTACGACGACCTCCGCGATTGAGAAGCGAGCAGCGTGACTCACGCGACCGTCGCGATGAAGGCGGTGCGGTACTGTAAATAATAATTCATCTTATCTATCGTAATAACGAGTCAAAAACTGACGATATTTTCAAATATAAATCACTAAATATATATTTGTAGATAATGCAAAGCTATGGTTTTTTTGCCTAAATAATTAAATGATATCGACCTAAAGTCGATCATATGTATTCGCCATTTTGTCGAATAGATAACTTGTGTCAAAAAATGATTGAAAACTTTTGATTTTGAACAAGCAAGATTTGCTCCCTTATATCCTATCAAAGTAGTAGGGTATTATCGCTTCTGCGGACCGAAGGTGCCGCACTCCCAAGAACGGGTCGCATCCCGAATGCCACTGTCGACGGACGGTCGAACAGAAGGCGCTCGCCAGAATGAGCTTGGGAGACAGTAAAAGGGGAACAGATATGAAATCCGTCAAAGCGTTGCGTGCCGCTCTTTTGGTGTCGGCATTCTCTCCCTTTACCGCTCATGCCGCAGACCCGGCCAGCGCCGTGCCGCCACCCGTGCAGTCCACCGATTCCGATCAGGATGTCATCGTCACGGGCACGCGCCTGACGGGGGTCCGCGCTGTCGACAGCGCCGCCCCGATCGAGGTGATCGACGCCAACAGTCTTGCGCGCACCGGCAAACCCGATCTCAACCAGGCGTTGAACACGACGGTGCCGTCCTACACCGCGCAATCCTTCGGCGGGGACGCGGGCAATCTGAAGCTGTCGGCGCGTTTGCGTGGGCTAAGCCCCAATCACGCGCTGATCCTCGTCAATGGCAAGCGGCGTCATGGCTCGTCGAACCTGACGGTCGGGAGTACCGGTGGTTTCGGCGGGGCTGCATCCGCCGATCTGGCCTTCATCCCCACCGCAGCGATCGATCATGTCGAGGTCCTGACCGACGGGGCTGCTGCGCAATATGGCACCGATGCGATCGCCGGTGTCATCAACATCATCCTCAAGAGCAACTATAAGGGCGGGCAACTCGTCGCATCCGGCGGCGCGTACGGCGAAGGGGACGGGGCCACGGTTGCGGTGGCCGGCAATTACGGAATCGGGTCGAAGGACTCTTATCTGAACGTTTCGGCGGAACACCGTTATCACGACTATAGCGATCGCGGCGGCCCCGATCAGCGCGTGTTCTCGGCGACCAATCGCGCCAATCCGGCCTTGCCGCTCCTGCCCGGCTACCCCCATCTCAATTTGATTTACGGCGACGCCAAATACAAATTGACCACCGTCTTCTACAATGCGGGCGTGAAGCTGGGCGCTGTCGAGGTTTATTCATCGGGCAGCTATGGTCATCGCTACGGCCAGTCGCGCCAGAACTACCGCTTCCCGAGCATCGCGCCGACGATCTGGCCGCAGGGGTTCACCCCCGTGCTGACCGACGAGGAAGACGATTACGCGGTGACGGGCGGGATCAAGGGGGATCTGTCCGATTGGCATTGGGATCTGTCGTCCACCTATGGACGGGACATCAACCGCATCCACAACAACAATTCGGTGAACACCTCGCTGGTCGCCGATACCGGCACCAGCCCGACCAATTTCCACGTTGGGGATTTCGTCGGGAGCCAGTGGACCAACACGCTCGACCTTGCGCGCGGTTTCGACATCGGCCTCGCCAGCCCGCTTAATATTGCTTTCGGTGGGGAATTCCGGCGCGAAACCTATGAAATTCACGAAGGGGATCCCGCATCCCGTTACAAGGTTGGCGTCGCCGCCTATCCCGGATTCGCGCTGACCGATGCCGGAAAGCATTCGCGCAACAACGTTGCGGGCTATATCGATCTGGCCGTCAAGCCGGTCGAGAAACTCCAGCTCGACGCCGCCGGTCGCTTCGAACATTTCAACGATTTCGGCAATACTCTGGTCGGCAAGCTGACCGGACGCTATGACGTCTCCCCGGTGTTCGCGCTGCGCGGGACGGTGTCGACCGGGTTTCGCGCGCCCACGCTGGCCGAACAATATTATTCCGCGACCAGCGTTTCGCCGACGACGGCGAGCGTTCGCTTGCCCGCGAACAGCGCGGCCGCGCGCCTGCTCGGCTTCACTGGTCTCAAGCCCGAGAAATCGACGAACTTCAGCGCTGGTATAGCGTTGCATCCGGCGCGCAAGCTCAGCGCGACGCTGGACGTCTACCAGATTTCGATCAGGGATCGGATCGTCAGCACCGGCAGCATCTTTGGACTACAGACGATCGGTGGCGTTCGCATTGTCCGCTCGCAAGCCGTGACGGATGCGATTACGGCGAACGGCAACACAATCGACCCCACCGTCACCTCGACGTCGATCTCGACCTATGTCAACGGTGCCAACAGTCGCACACGCGGGGTCGAACTGGTCGTGAACTACGGCGCGCCGCTCGCAGGCGACGCAACGATCGATTGGACGCTCACCGGTAATTACAACGATACGAAGCTGACGAAGATCGCAACGTCCTCAGCGCAGATCGCCGCATCGGGCCAGAAATATCTTGATCAGGGGGCGATTTCCTATCTCGAGACGGTGTCGCCCAAGCTGAAGCTCTCGCTTGATACGCTGTTCCGCAAGGAAAAGTGGACGATCGATTTGCGCGGGACGCTGTTCGGCCGCTCATCGGTCTATGTCGATGGTGGAAGCACCGGTGCCTTTGTCAACAACGTGTTCGGCACGCGGGGTATCGTCGATCTCGATATTCACTACGATATCACCCACCGTATCGGGGTGTCGGTCGGCGGGACCAATCTGCTCAATACCTATCCCGAGAAGATCAATCCGATAACTTATGCGGCGGGATTGGCTGCAGGCGGCAACGGTGTCGCGACGACCGATAGCTGGTCACCATATGGCATCAACGGCGGGTATTATTACAGCAGGCTTACGATCAAGCTCTAGAGCCGCGATGTGGCCGGGGCCTTTGACGAGAAGGCGAATGGCCCTGCATGCTGGCGGCTGCGGTGCGTTGTCGATGGAATCGGCAATGCACCATCTACGCGTCGCACGTGGGGCGACGCGGTCGAGGTTCCACCAAAAGGTCGCTGACCGTCCGCTGGACGACGTCCCCCCTGGGCAGCGCGACCAACCAACCCGTCATGTTGCGCAGCTTCGGCACGCGAGTGCTCATCGGGCATTCGCGATCCTTTCCTATCGGTGGATGGGATTCATTTGCATTGGAAAAGATAATTCATACTCGACAGATAGGAATTGAAATTCGTAATCGAGGAGGCGGCGGGTGCAAGGGGAGGGCGCATTCTGTGCTGATCGAGTATCAAGAAGCGCACTCCGGCTATGGGCAGCGGTTGGGCCTGCTGGCCCTTGGCGTGTGGCTCTCGGGCGCTGCCTTCCTGGTTGGCGTGCTCGCCGTCGAGGGCGCGTCGGCGGGTAACGCGGCACCCATCACCATTCAGTCTACGATGGATTCGGCGATCGACCCATCTGCCGATGCGTTGTGGGCGTCGGTCGGTACCGTCGAGACGCAGCGTGGCACGGCGCAGCGCGCGCCCCAATCGACCGCCGAATGGGGCAGGCTTCTGGGGCATGCGCAGACGTTGATTGCGGGCGCGCGCCAGCTTCAGCGTCCGGGCCTGGCTGTGGGGGGCGATGGGCATAGTCCGCTCGCAGACGCGTCGGTCCCGGGTACACGCACGGCGGTCCAGATTCGTGCCGACATCGATCGCGACCCGGCGCGGTTTGTCCGTGCCGCCCAACGGCTGGAGGCGGGCGGTCGGCAGGCCTTGGCCGCGATCACCGCACGCAACCCCGAGCGCCTGATCGCTGCCGGTGCGGCTATCGATGCGGCGTGCGAGGCCTGCCATGCCGCCTATTGGTATCCGCGCGGGAAGCCGCTGTCCTTGCCCCCCGTCGATCGCTTCGATGCGGTCGCTGGTCGTCCGTGATCGTCCTTCCTTTTTCTCGTTTTGCAGGAGGCTTATCATGACCCTATCGAAGACACGCTTCGTATTGGCGGCGGCCCTAGGGCTTGCCGCGGTGCCCGCCACCGCGCACCATTCCTTTTCCGCCGAATTTGACGGATCCAAGCCCGTTCGCCTGACCGGCAAGATCACGAAGATCGAATGGACCAATCCGCACTCCTATTTTTACCTTGAGGTAAAGGGGCGCAACGGCGTCGTTTCGACCTGGGCGTGCGAGGGCGGCGGCCCCGGTGCGTTGTCGCGGCGCGGCTGGAAAAAGGGCGACGTGAAGATCGGCGACACTTTGGTGGTCGATGGCTATCTGGCCAAGGACGGATCCCATACGATCGACGCGCGGCGCGTGCTGCTGCCGAGCGGCCGCTCGATCTACGGCGGGACGCCCGGCGATGGCGGTCCGGGCGACGGCGATCCGCGCAACGGCTGAGGCGATGTCGTCTGTCCTCGCCTTTTGCCAGTGGTTGCATGACCTGCCGATTTCGCGCGCGCTGAGCGAGTCGGATTGGGCGTTTCCCATCGTCGAAAGCGTGCATGTGCTGGCATTGACGCTGATGGTGGGGACGGTCGCCCTCGTCGATCTGCGATTGCTGGGCATTGCCTTGCGGCGGGAGCAGGTTTCGGTGGTGGCGGGGCAATTGTTACCGCTGATGTGGATCGGCTTTGCCGTGATGGCGCTCAGCGGGGCGGCCTTGTTCGCGTCGGAAGCGGTGCGCCTGGCCGGCAGTGTGGCGTTCCAGTTGAAGCTGGTGCTGTTGCTGCTGGCCGGGGCCAACCTGGTGGTCTTCCATTTTACCGCATATCGGCATGTGGCGACGTGGGACCGGGGAACCGCCACGCCGCGCGGCGCGAGGATCTCTGCCGCCGTCTCGCTCCTGCTGTGGTCCGGAATCGTCGTCTGCGGTCGCATGATCGCCTACTTCCATTGATCGGGGTGGCCGGGTCATGATCCATTCGCTTTTCCTGTGGCTCGGCCAGACCGGGCTGGGGACGTTTATGCGCGAATCCACCTGGGGGTTTGCGATCGTCGAGACGATCCATTTGCTGGGGCTCGCCGTGCTTGGCGGGGCGGTGCTGGTGGGGAATCTGACGTCAGGCCGGGTGCTGTTCCGCCGCAGCGATGGCGCGGCGATCGTCGCTGCCGTTCGACCGGTGTTTCTGGCCGCGTTGGCGGGCATGCTTGTGTCGGGCGTGTTGCTCGTCGCCTCCAAGCCCAACCGCTATTATCTCGACGACACGTTCCGCACGAAGATGGTGTTGCTGCTGCTCGCGGTCCTGTCGTCCTTCGTTGTCCAGCGCCTCGCGTTCCGGGCCGGTCATTCGCCCGCGCTGATCCGGTTGCTCGCCCCGATTTCGTTGTTGCTGTGGCTGGGGGTGGGCGTGTGCGGGCGCATCATTGGCTTCCTCTGAAACCCGTTCGTCCGCCTGCTCTTTTGAGGGGATTTCCATGAAACGCATTGTCCGCCGCTTGCCCTATCTGGCGTTGCTCGCCAGCCTGGCGTCGCCCGTGATGGCGCAGGATTCGCCCCGCCACAGCGCGCCCTCGCCCGAGGTCGAAGGAGACGGTGCGTCGCTCCGCGGCGAGGAGCCGACCGGCGCACCGCAGCCGGCCCCGCGGGATGCGGCCGGGCACCCCGATTTGACCGGCTATTGGAAGCCGGTGCCCGAAAAGGGTAAGCCGGGTGGCAATATCGGCAAGGATTTGCCCGGCTTCAAACTACCGCTGACAGCGGCGGGCGAGGCGGCGCTGCAGCACAATCTGACCAAGACGATCGACCCCGAGGCTCTGTGTATCCTCGGCGGTATTCCGCGGCACGACGCCAGTGGTTTGCCCTTCGAGATTCTGCAAACGCCCAAGCGGCTGGCGTTTCTCTATCTCTATTCGACGCATCGCTTCATTCCCACGGACGGTCGCCAGCATGAGGTTGACCCCGAGCCACGCTTCTTCGGCAATCCAGTCGGCACCTGGGAAGGGGACACGCTTGTCATCGATTCGATCGGCTTCAAGGATGACAAGATCTGGATCGACGAAAACGCCAATCCGGCGAGCGGGGAGATGCACGCGGTCGAGCGTTGGACACGGCCCGATTTGCATCACATCCATCTGGACCTGCTGGTGGATGACAAGAAATTCTACACGCGGCCGTTCACCTTCGGTCGAACCTGGGTGTTGGGCAAGCCGGGTGAAGGGCTGACCGAATATTCCTGCGCCGAGAACAATGTCGACGCGGCGCATATCGGGCCGGGGCCGGGTGCTATTGGCGCGGATGGCAATCGTGGTGCAGATATCCCCAAGAAGCTGCCGGACAATCCGCCGCCGCCGGAATTTTATGAGGATCACAAGAAATGAAGGAGCGAAGGGGAGCGGCGTTAGGGCGAGCTCGCGGGGACAAGGGACGGTCGCGAGCGGGGGCGGGAATGCGCCATGCGGCAATTGGCGGCCTGTTGCTGACCCTGCTGGCGAGCAGCACGCTCACCGCCGCTCGCCAACGGGCCGTACCCAAGGCGGACCCCGCGCGCGCGATCCATGAGAAACTGATCGTGCTCGACACTCATTTCGACACGCCTGCCAATCTCGGACGGCCGGGATGGAGCATAACGGATCGCCACAGCGTCGGCGTCGATGGCGATCAGGTGGATTATCCCCGCATGGTCGAAGGCGGCGTGGATGGCGGTTTTTTCGCGATCTATACCCCGTCGGGACCGGCCACGCCCGAAGGCGACCGGGCGGCGCGCGACTTCGGCATCAGGCGGGCCGTGCAAATTCGCGAAATGATCGCCAAACATTCCGACGTGTTCGCGCTCGCGCTGACCGCTGACGATGCGATCCGGGCGGCCGCGCGCGGCAAGCGGTTTGTTTTCCTGAGCATGGAGAATGGATATCCGTTCGAGGGTGATCTCTCGCTGATGAAGACCTTTCGCGGGCTTGGCGTTACGATGATGGGGATTACCCATTTCAAGAACAACGCGCTCGGCGACAGCGCCACGGACACGCCGCAATGGCACGGCCTTTCCCCATTGGGGCGCGAAGCGGTGGCGGAGGCCAACCGGCTCGGCGTGGTGATCGATGTCTCGCATGCCTCGGACGAGGTGCTGCGGCAGACCGTCGCCTTGTCCAGGGCACCGATCATCCTGTCGCATTCGGGCCTGCGCGCGATCCACGATCATCCGCGCAATGTGTCGGACGCGGACGCGCTGCTCGTCGCGTCCAAGGGCGGAGTGATCCAAGTCAACGCCTATAGCGGTTATATGATTTCTCCTCCCGCCCCCAATCCCGGGCGTGACGCCGCGACCAAGGAACTGATGGCCGGGTACATGCGGATGGACACGCTGAGCGTGGCCGAGAAGCGCGCGCTGGTCGCCCGGCGCAAGGCGATCGAAGCGAAATTCCCCGCGCCGCGCGCCGATTTCGACATGTTCATGGCGCATCTGTTGCACGCGATAAAGCTGGTCGGAATCGATCATGTCGGGATCAGTGGCGATTTTGACGGGGGTGGCGGTGTCGATGGCCTCGACGACGTCACCGCTTATCCAAAGGTCACCGCAGCGTTGCTGAAGGCGGGCTATAGCCCGGCCGATATCGGCAAGGTGTGGGGTGGAAATGCGCTGCGCGTGCTGCGGGAGGCCCAGGCTTTGGCCGATCCCGCCGCTGTCCCCAAGGTGCCGGTAACGGGATAGGGCCTCGATGCCGCCGCGCCGCAGAGGGCGTGGTCGAAGCGCCCAAGCACGCGCTGCCGCGCTATCAGGTCCACTGCGCGAGCCAGTCCGCAAGCGCCTGCGGCGTCATGTGCCGGGCATCGCGCAGTGCCAGCGTATGCCCGTCATTGACCAGGCGGTTGGTTTTGGGATCGACGATCAGAACGGCCGGCGCGCCGCGATCATAGTGCGCGCCATAGCGATCGGCGATGTCGAGATTCTTGTCGTAGCGGCCGATATCGACTTCGACGATGACGAAATGACGATCGAGGAAAGGCCTTACCTCAGGCAGCGCAAAGATCCCCGCCAGTACCCGACAATCTGGGCACCAATTGCCCCCCATGTCGATCAACAGGCGTTTGCGTTCGCGTTTGGCGCGTTTGATTGCGGCGGCGAGATCGGCATGCGCATCGGCTTTCTCGTCATAGGGCAAGGGCAGTGGCTTGGCCAAATCGTCGATCGTCGCGGCCGCTACATGCGGAGCGGGGGCTGGCGTTGCCGCGCTGGCCCCGGTGACCAAAACGGATGCGAAAGCAAGGACGGCCAGGGTTTTCATGCAAGTCTCCACCTTTGACAAAACCATGCGATGCGATTGCCGCTCGGCTGCGCGCATCATTCGCCGGGCCGCTTTGGGCGGATGACCGGAACGGACGCCTCGACCACGCTGTCGGGCGGCACATCGCCGCGCAGCCACACATTTCCAGCAATGCGTGTGCGTGCGCCGATCGTGATCGGGCCGAGCAACACGGCACCGGCGAAAATGACGACATCGTCGGCGATCGCGGGGTGGCGTCGCGTCGTGCCGCCCTCTACGGCTGCCGCAGCCCCGCCGGCCGGCAACGGCTCTCCCCCCAGCGTGACACCTTGATACAGCCGCACACGGTTGCCGATCGTTGCGGTTTCGCCGATCACGATCCCGGTGCCGTGGTCGATAAAAAAGCTGCGGCCGATCTGCGCGCCGGGATGGATATCGATGCCGGTTTCGGCATGCGCGATCTCGGCGATGACCCGCGCGACCAGCGGAGCGCCCAGCCGATGCAGGCGGTGGGCGAGCCGATAGTGGATGATCGCCGCCAGCGACGGATAGGACAACAGGACCTCATCGACGCTGCGCGCCGCAGGATCATTGGCGTAGCCTGCGTCGACATCGTCATCGAGCGCGCGCCGGATGTCGGGCAGGCCTGCTGTAAATGCGCCGAGAATGCGCTCGACCTCCAGGCCTTCGGCCACCCGGTCGATCTCGGGCCGCGCAACGCGCAGCTCAATCGCAATTTGCGCACCGAGTTGTGAAAGGGGCGATTCAAGCGTGGCCTCGACCCATGCGTTTTCGTTGCCGATCGTGAGTTCGGGCGGCCCTAGCCGCAACGGGAACAACGCGGTGCCAAGCTCGTGCAGGATCCGTCGAAGCGCCAATCGCGAAGGGAACTGGATGCCACGTTCGGCATGACGCGCCTGGCTTGCCCGCCAGTCGCGCCGGGCGTGCTGCAGGCCCTCCACGACAATGCCCAATTCGCGCGGAAAGGCGATCGAGGTCGGGAATGCGGTTGTTTCCGTCATCGTGGTTCCTGTTGGTTGAGAGCCGACAATCCCCGGTGGTCCCGAACAAAGGGAGCCGGCGACCGAACAGCGGGGACGGCCTGCTCGACATTTGCACGGGAGTCGGGGTCAGCGCCGAGCCCGGTTCAAGGTGCCGGGTGGCGCAAACGTCCGCATGCCGGTCCCATTTTTTACCACCCGTTCAATAGACCATCGCGGCGATGGGAATTCAGAAGAAATGCTGTGCCCGGAGAAAATCCGGCTTGTCGATCTTTGCAGGCATCGGGGCGCGAGGCCCGACGTTTGGCCGGTCTTCTGCGGCTAACCCGATGATTTTCTGAACGAAGCGGAGCGGGCTCGCTGCTCGCGAAGAAAAATTTTCACCGTTGAAAGGCGGGAGGCGGTTGTGACGTTCCATTTTCCTATCATTCTAATGGGAAATTGGGGGCGATAATGAAGACTTGGGTACGATCAGGATTTTACTCTGGTGTCGCGATCGGGGCGCTGCTTGCAGGCAGTCCACACGCCGATGCGCAAACGCGGGTGGCGGGAGTGGCACCTGCCGATCGGTCCGAGCCGAGCGAAGACGTCCAGGCCGATCAAGGCTCCGCGGACATTTTGATCACCGCCAGGCGGCGGAGTGAGCGCCTGCAGGACGTGCCGGCGGCGATTACTGCGGTTTCGGGCGACACGCTGCAGGCGCAGCATCTCGACCGGGTCGCCGATTATGCGGCCAAGCTGCCGAATTTCGCGGCGGTCCAGCAGAATACACGCGTATCCGGCCTTTATGTGCGCGGCCTTGGCGGCAACGCCAACAATGACGGCGCGGAGGGCGGCGTCGGCCTGATCGTCGACAACGTGTTTTTCACCCATGTCGGGTTCAGTTGGCTCGATTTCGTCGATCTCGACCATATCGAACTGGTGCGCGGACCGCAGGGCACGCTGCTCGGCAAGAACACCACGATCGGCGCGCTGATCGTCACCACCAAGCGACCGAGTTTTACCCCCGAGCTTAACCTCGAGGCGGGCTATGCCAATTACGGGCGCTACCAGATCCGGGCGAATGCGACGGGTCCGGTGATTGGCGACACGCTGGCCTATCGCCTGACCTATTATCGCGACGCGTCGAATGGCTGGGCGCGCAATGCCTATGACGGGCAGAAATATCTCGACGTCAATCGCTGGGCGGTGCGCGGGCAATTGCTGTTCGAAAGCGGGCCGGTCACCAGCCGTCTGATCGCCGAGCATTATGAGACCAGCGAATATAACAATTACTATCCCAATTTCGCCGATGCCAAGACGTTTGCCAACGGCGCAGTGCGCGCTGCCAGTTGGGACACGAAAGTTCGCGGGCTGTTCGGCTATACGCCGAGCTACGATGTCGGGCGCAATGCCGATCTCAACACGCAGGACCGCATCGACAGCCGTGTCACCGGCGTTTCCAACGAACTGACCGTTAAGCTCGGTGCGCATACGCTGACGGCGGTGTCGGCGTGGCGGCAACTGCGCTTTCGTCCGCGCAACGACAGCGACGGATCGCCCTTTTCGATTCTGCGGGCGGGCTATGACGTCGATGTCGACCAATATTCGCAGGAAGTGCGGTTGGCGTCGCCGACCGGCGGCGCGCTCGACTATCAGGTCGGTGGCTATTTCCTGCGCGAGGATCTGGTCAGCAACAACCGCTCGATCTTCCAGGCGGACTCGACCAAATGGTTCCTGACCGGCGCGCTGCCGACGGCGGCGTTGTCGCCCGCGATCCTCAACGGGGTCGAGTACGATCAATATGGCACACTGCACGTCACCAGCGGTGCAGGCTTTGGGCAGGCAACATGGCATCTTGCTGACCGGCTCAGCCTTACCGGCGGCGTGCGCTTCACGCGCGAGACCAAGCGGGCGTCCAATACGGGCCTGACCTTCGGCGGCGCGACGCTGCCGGGCGCGCTCGCGCCGGCGCGCGCCGCGATCCTGTCGGCCTTTGGCGGCATCTTTCCGACCTATGCCGATAGCCGCACGACCGACAGCTGGTCGTGGCTGGTCAACCCGTCGTACAAGATCAGCGATGCTGTGTTGCTCTATGCCTCGGTCAGTTATGGCGAGAAGTCGGGGGCAGCCAATCTGAGCGCGACGCCCAATTTGAGCGCGACGCCGGGGCCGGGCAAACCCCTCATCATCAACCCCGAAAAATCGACCGATTATGAGATCGGGGTGAAAACCAAGCTGTTCGGTGGCCGCGCAACGCTGAACGGCAACCTTTATTGGAACGATATTCGGGATTATCAGGCCGCGCAGATCGATCTGTCGCGGCCGACGCTTGGCAACTTCCTCGGCAATGCCGCCAGGGTCCGGCTGCGCGGTGTCGAGATTGAAGGCGAAGCGAAGCTGGGCGGTGGGTTCAGCGCGTCGCTCAACGGATCGTTCAACGACGCGACCTATCGATCGTACACCAATGCGCCGGCACCGATCGAGTTTAGCAACGTCGTTTCCACGGTCGATCTGTCGGGCAAGCGCGTCATCGGCTCGTCGAAATGGTCGGGGCAGGCGAGCCTCAATTATGATGCACCGATCAGCCGTCGCGTCGCGCTCACTGCGTATCTCAATCAGACCTATCGCAGCGCGACCAACCTGCTCAACCCGATTTCGGCTTATGGCTATCAGGGGGCCTATGGCCTGACCAATGGGGGGATCGGCCTGCACGGCACGGACGGGCGCTACTCGCTGCTGTTCTGGGCGCGCAACATCTTCGACAAGCGCTATGCGGTCGGGATCGGGGCGGCAAATTCGGTCAGCCCCTTCGTCAAGGTGCTCGGCGATCCGCGCACCTTCGGCGCGACGCTCAAGGGCAAGTTCTGAGCGTGGCCAAGCGGCAGATGAAATTGGGCGCCTTTCTGATGGGGGTGGGGCACCATCTCGCCGCGTGGCTGCATCCGTCGGTACGCCCGCAGGATTTGACCGAGCTGGCGCATTATACCCGACTGGCGCAAGCCGCCGAGGCGGCGAAGTTCGATGCGCTTTTCTTTGCCGACAATGTCGCGGCTTTCGGCGGCGGCCCGCTCGCTGAGCAGATCGCGCCGGTTTATTATCTCGACCCGCTGACCCTGCTGGCGGCGCTCGCGCCGGTAACGCAGCAGATCGGCCTGGTCGCGACGGTGTCGGCGACCTATTTCCCGCCCTATCATCTGGCGCGCAAATTCGCGTCGCTCGACCAGATCAGCGGCGGGCGCGCGGGATGGAATTGCGTGACCTCGGCGTCCGATGGCGAGGCGCGCAATTTCGGGCTCGACGCGCAGCTCGGCCATGCCGATCGCTACGCGCGGGCGCACGAATATCTCGATGTCGTGCGCGCGCTGTGGGATAGCTGGGACGACGATGCCTTGCTGTTCGACCAAAGCGGACGGCGCTTCTTCGATGCGGCAAAGGTCCGCCCGATCGACCATGTCGGCGCGCATTTCCGCGTCGCCGGGCCATCGCAGACCGGGCGTCCGGTGCAGGGGCATCCGGTCATCGCGCAGGCAGGCTCATCGGCGGACGGGATCAAACTGGCGGGGGCCACGGCGGAAATCGTGTTCACCGCGCAGCAATCGCTCGCCGACGCGCTGACCTTTGCCGATGCCGTGCGCACGGCAGCGGTAGCGGCGGGCCGATCGCGCGATGCGGTGGTGATCCTGCCCGGTATCATGCCGTTCGTGGCCGAGACGACGGACCAGGCACAGGCCCTGCACGACGAACTGCAGGATCTGGTCGATCCGCGCATTGGCCTCGGCCTTGTCTCGACGCTGATGGGGTGGGACCTGTCAGGCTATCCGGTCGATGGGCCGGTGCCGGAAGCCCCTACCACCAACGGCTGGCAGAGCCGCCAGAAGCTGTTCGTCGATACCGCCCGCGCGGAAGGGCTCAGCATCCGCCAGCTTGTCGCGCGCGTCGCCAGCGCGCGCGGGCACAAGGTGGTGATCGGCACGCCCGCGCACATCGCCGACGAGCTCGAAGCGTGGTTCGTGGCCGGGGCAGCCGACGGCTTCAACATTCTGCCGCCGACCTTGCCCGCCGGGCTCGATGACTTTGCGCGGCGGGTCATCCCCGAACTGCAGCGGCGCGGGCTGTTCCGCACCGAATATGAGGGCAGCACGCTGCGCGACCATCTTGGACTGCAGCGGCCGTTCGCGCGGCTGGCCGCATGACCCCTTTCGACGGAGGAGACTTGCCATGACGACGTCTGCCAATGCCTATCTCAACGCACCCGACCCGGACGGTATCCTTGACGTCCTTCCAGTCGGCGGCCGGATTGGCGCGGAGGTTCGCGGGGTGCGGTTGAGCGCAGCGCTTGACGACACCACACTCGCCGCGGTGCGTGCGGCGCTGGTCCGGCACAAGGTGCTGTTCTTTCGCGGGCAGGGGCATCTCGACGATGCCGGCCACGAAGCGTTCGGCAAGCGCTTTGGCAAGCCGGTTGCGCATCCGACGGTGCCGAGCCGTGGCGGCGATTTCCTGTTCGAACTCGATTCTCACATCGGCGGCCGCGCCAACCATTGGCATACCGACGTGACCTTCGTCGACGGCTATCCCTTCGCCTCGATCCTGCGCGCGGTGACGATCCCGGCAGCGGGCGGCGACACCGTGTGGGCGAACACGGCGGCCGCCTATCAGAACCTGCCCGAGGAATTGCGCCTGCTCGCCGACCGGCTGCGCGCGATCCACACCAACGCCTATGATTATGCCGCCCAGCGGCCTGAGGCGAGCGAGCGCGAAATCAACCTGCACAAGCACATTTTCGCCTCGACCGTTTACGAGGTCGAGCATCCGGTGGTCCGCGTCCATCCCGAAAGCGGCGAGCGTAGCTTGCTGCTCGGCGGTTTCGTCAAGCGCATCCTCGGCGTGTCGGCGAGCGAGTCGCAGCGGATCTACGAGATCCTGCAAAGCTATGTGACGCGGCTGGAAAACACCGTGCGCTGGCGCTGGAGCGAGGGCGACGTGGTGATCTGGGACAATCGCGCGACACAGCATTATGCGATCGACGATTATGGCGACCAGCACCGCGTGGTGCGCCGCGTGACGCTCGACGGTGAAATTCCGCGCGGGGTCGATGGCCGCGAAAGCCGCCAGATCCTGCCCGAACCCGCCGCCTTGCTGGAAGCGGCAGAATGATCCGTCGTCAGATCCTGGGCTTGATCGGCGGCGGTGTCGCGGCGCTGGCGCTGGTTGGCTGTGGGGCGAAGCACGATGCATCGGACACGGGCGTCGTCTTCGCCACGCAGAAGAACGGCGTTCCGTTTCTTGCACAGGCCCGCGGGGAATTCGAAAAAAGGCTGAAGGCGCGCGGGATCGGCCCGGTCAAATGGGTCGAGTTTCCCTCGGGCCCGCCGCTGATCGAGGCGATCCGCGCGGGGGCGGTCGACATCGGCCTGGTCGGGGATACGCCGGTGGTCTACGCCCAAGCGGCGGGGACCGATCTCTATTATGTCGCGGCGCAGAGCGTGCCCGGGCTGGTCGGCAGCGGGCTGGTGGTACCCAAGGGATCGACGGTCAAAAGCTTCGCCGATCTGAAGGGCAAGAAGGTCGCCTATACCAAGGGGTCGGCTTCCGAATATGCGATCGCTTCGGCGCTCGGTCGCGTCGGGCTGACGCTGGCGGACATCGTGTCGGTCAACCTCGCCCCCGGCGATGCGCAGACGGCACTGGCCAATGGCTCGATCGACGCGTGGTTGACCTGGGACCCGTATTTCACGCTGGCACTCGCCCGCAGCAATGCCCGTGAGATCGCCCTTCCGCCAAGCGACCTACGGACTGTTGCGCTCTACGTTGCCTCCGGCACCTTCACGCGGGATCGGGCCGAGGTGTTGAAGGCGACGCTTGACGAACTGCGCACCGAAGCAGCCTGGGGCAACGCGCATCGCACCTTCTATCGCGATGCTGTCGCCAAGGCGACGCGCCTGCCGCTGCCGGTGCTCGACGGGATGCTCGCCCGCTACAAGGACTTCCTGTTTGCGGTAGATCCGATCACCCCCGCCGATATCGCCACCCAGCAACGCGTGGCGGATTATCTGTTGGCGGCGAAGGTCATCCCGAGGAAGATCGATGCTGCGGAAGCGGCGTGGACCGGCTGGACACCCGCAAAATGAGCCGGGAACGGCGCTGGACTCTGGCGAACAGCGCGCTCACCCCGGTGATCGTGCCGGTGGGATTGCTGCTTGCCTGGCAGCTGGCTTCAAGCCTTGGCGTGCTGCCGTCCAATATCCTGCCCGCACCGACGGCGGTTGTGGTCGCGGCGGGGGAATTGATCGCCAACGGGCAACTCGTCGCCAATCTCGCGGTCAGCACCGCGCGCGCGCTGACCGGGCTGGTGGCGGGCGGCGCGATCAGTTTCCTGCTCGGGCTGTTGTGCGGTGTGTCGCCAACCGCGCGGCGGTTGCTCGACCCGACCTTGCAGATGGTGCGGACCATTCCGCATCTGGCGTTGCTGCCGCTCGTCATTTTGTGGTTCGGCATTGGCGAGCAGGCCAAGGTGCTGCTCGTCGCCTGGGGCATCTTCTTTCCGATCTACCTCAACACCTATCACGGCGTCGTTTCGACCGACCCGCAGTTGATCGAGATGGGGCGGATCTACGGCATGTCGCGCTGGGAATTGTTCCGCCGCGTGATCTTTCCCGGTGCCCTGCCCTCGATCCTGGTCGGCTTGCGCTTCGGGCTGGGCATCATGTGGCTGACGCTGATCGTCGCCGAGACGATCGCCGCCAATTCGGGCATCGGTTATATGGCGATGCAGGCGCGCGAGTTCAGCCAGACCGACATCATCGTGCTGTCAATCTTCGTCTATGCCGCGCTTGGCAAGCTGGCCGACAGCCTGACCCGCTTGCTCGAACGTCGCCTCCTGCGCTGGAACCCCGCTTATGCCTCGGCTTGATCGATGAGTGCGCCTCAGCTCCGCGTCGTCGCCCCGAGCGTCAGGCCGCGCACTGGCGCGCCGGTTGCGGTGCGGGGCCTGACGGTCGAATTCGGCGAGACCAGGGTGCTCGACCGGCTGGATCTCGATCTGGCGGCGGGCGAGTTCATCTCGATTGTCGGGCGCTCGGGGTGCGGCAAAAGCACCTTGTTGCGCGCGATCCTCGGACTGCTGAAGCCGAGTGCGGGGCGGATCGACACCGATGTCGCCGCCGCCCGCGTCGTCTTTCAGGAACCGCGCCTGCTGCCCTGGGCAAGCGTGCGCGAGAATGTCGCCGTCGGTGCGCGTGGCATTGCCGACCGTGCCGAGCGGGATCGCCTGATCGATGCGCGGCTGGCGGAGGTCGGGCTGGCCGACAAGGCGAATGCCTGGCCCGCCAACCTGTCGGGTGGCCAGCGCCAGCGCGTGTCGCTGGCGCGCGCGCTCATCAGCCGACCGCGCCTGCTGGTGCTCGACGAGCCGCTTGGCGCGCTCGATGCGCTTACCCGGATCGAGATGCAGGGGTTGTTGGAACGCGTCTGGGCGAGCGAGAGCTTTTCGGCGCTGCTGGTGACGCACGACGTCGCCGAAGCGGTGGCGCTTGGCGACCGCGTGATCGTGCTGGAGGGCGGTCGCATCTCGCTCGACATCCGCATCGACGTGCCGCGGCCGCGTCGGCACGGCGATGCCGAACTCGCGCGGGTTGAAGGGCTTATCCTCGATCGCTTGCTCGGGCGTTAGAAGGAGCCCTGCTTTACACCCTCACGTAACGCGCCCAGCGGCACTCTGCCCCGCAATTGGGGGGAGCAGCGGGCGGACGGGCGGCAATGCCTCAACCGAGCGGTTGGGTAGGTTCAGCTTGGGGAAGAGCAACTCGGCGACGCGGTACGCCTCCTCGATATGCGGGTAGCCCGAGCCGATCACCGTATCGATCCCGATATCGGCATATTCCTGCAAGCGCTCGGCGATGCTGTCGGGGCTGCCGACCAACGCGGTGCCCGCACCCGTGCGGACCAGCCCGATGCCGGCCCACAAATTGGGGGCGAGTTCGAGATTGTCGCGGCTGCCCTTGTGCAACGCCTGCATCCGCGCCTGGCCGACCGAGTCCGAGCCCTTGCTCAGCATTGCCTGGAACTGCTCGATCTGCGCATCGGAGACGTGCTGGATCAGATCGTGCGCGGCGGCCCAGGCGGCATCATCGGTTTCGCGGACGATGAAGTGGATCCGCAAGCCAAAGCGGATCGTGCGCCCGCGCTTGGCGGCGCGGGCGCGGACGTCGTCGATCACTTCTTTCAGTTGCTGCGGCGGTTCGCCCCAGGCGAGATAGACGTCGACATGCTCGGCGGCGATTTCCCGCGCGATCTCGGAGGATCCACCGAACCACACCGGTGCGTGCGGGGTTTGCACGAACGGGAAATTGAGCTGTCCGCCGGTGATTGACAGATATTTGCCTTGCTGCGTGACCGTGTCGCCGCGCGCCAGCTTGCGCCAGATGTCGAGGAATTCGGCGGTCTGTTCATAGCGTTCGGTATGATCGAGATAGATGCCGTCCTGTGCCAGCATTCGCGGGCTGCCGCCGGTCACGACGTTGAGCAGGGCGCGCCCGTTGCTCAGTCGGTCGAGCGCGGCGGCCTGGCGGACCGCTTCGGCGGGGGCGGTGAGACCGGGGCGCAGCGCCACCAGCAGTTTCAGGCGCTCGGTGAACGGCGCGATCGACGCGGCGGTGATCCAGGCGTCGGCACAGCCCGCGCCGGTCGGCATCAATACGCCGTAGAAGCCAAGCCGATCTGCGGTCACCGCCACTTCGCGCAGATAAGCAGGCGTCGGCGCGCGTTCGCCGATCGGCGAGGCGAGATAGCGCGCGTCGCCGCCCGAGGGGATGAACCACAGGAAATCAAGCGGAGTGCGTGGCTGCGATACGACTTGGATCATGTAACTCTCCCTTGCGACACTAAGGGTGGACGCTTGCGGACTGTCCGACCCTTAGGTTCGGGTGCAGGTTCGGTCCGGATCGGGGGGAAGGGGCGGGCATCGCGGCAGACGCAAAATCCATTGCCGGACTTTCGAAAGAGCGCCTGATGCTGGGGAAGGAGCGCGAGGGACGTTCGATTCATGCGGATGCGTTGTTCCGTGCGGCCGGTGAAAAGGCTTGCGCTTAATGTCCTTCAAAAGGATAGGGATTGCAACGCAGCGAAACCCTTAGCGCAGCCAAGAACAGCTTCTTTCGTGGTGAGTGAGGTGGTGAGACCGTAAACCGCCGCTTGGCCGGGCGATAGCGATCATCGGTGGCGGTACCGTCGCGGTCGTGGCAGGCGCGGCTTTTCCACGCCTTCAGAACCGAGACCGTCAGAGTTGCCATGACAGACCTTGCCCTGCTGTACGAACACCCCGCCTGGTTCACGCCGCTGTTCGACGCGCTTGATCGGCGCGGAATCGACTATGTCACCCTCAAGCCCGATGGGCATTTCGACCCCGGCGATCGCCGCGTTCCGGGGCATGTGGTGTTCAACCGTATCGCAATGTCCAGCTTTTTGCGCAGCGACGAACATCCCATCTTTTATGCGGCGGCGCTGCTTGACCACTGGCACCGCGCCGGTGCGCGGATCGTTAACGGGCCGGATGTGCTGGCAATCGATTCGTCCAAGGCACGCCAGCTTTCGCTGATCGCCGGGCTGGGGCTCGCCATTCCCGAAACGCGCATTGTTCACCGCGTCAGCGACGTCGAGGCGGCGGCCGCTTCGCTCGCTTTCCCGCTCGTCGTAAAGGCCAATATCGGGGGCTCGGGCGCGGGGATTGCGCGGTACGATACGCTCGATCAATTGCGCGCGGCGATCGTGGATGGATTGTTGCCGACGAGCATCGACGGGGTTCTGCTCGTCCAGGATTTCGTGCCCGCGCGGGATGGTACGGTCACGCGGATCGAAACGCTGGACCGCCGCTATCTCTATGCCCTTGATATCGCGGGGGGCGGAGTGTTCGATTTGTGCCCGGCCGACGCATGCCAAATTCCGGGCGCGCCGATCCCGATGGTTTCGGCCGACCCGGCCCCCGGTTTGCGCGACGCGGCGGAGCGGATCGCGCGCGCGGTCGATCTCGACGTCGGCGGGATTGAGGTGATGATCGACGATCGCGACGGCACGCCGCGCTTTTATGATATTAATGCGCTGTCCAATTTCGTCGCGAAGCCGCTCGACATCCTCGGTTGGGATCCGCACGACCGCTTGGTCGACTATCTGGTGCAGGTCATCGAAGGGACGAAAGGCTGATGCGTTATGGATATTGGACGCCGGTGTTCGGCGGCTGGCTGCGCAACGTCGCCGACGAGGGCATGGACGCGAGTTGGGATTATACCCGACGCCTGACCCAGCGGGCCGAACTCCTCGGCTATGACCTCACGCTGATCGCCGAGCTCAATCTGAACGATATCAAAGGTATCGATCAGCCCGCGCTCGATGCCTGGTCAACCGCAGCGGCGCTCGCCGCAGTTACCCAGAGCATCGAGCTGATGGTCGCGGTGCGTCCCAACTTTCACCATCCCGCGCTATTCGCCAAAGCCGCCGCAAATATTGACCAAATTGCTGGCGGGCGTCTGGCGCTGAACGTCGTTTCCTCCTGGTGGGCGGATGAAGCGCGGCAATATGGCCTGCAGTTTGACGAGCATGACGATCGGTATGCGCGCACCTCCGAGTGGCTCGACGTGGTCGAAGGGCTGTGGACGCAGGACCGGTTCAGCTTCGACGGGCAATTCTACCGCACCCGGGACGCGATCTGCGCGCCCAAGCCCGCCAAGCGGCCAACGGTCTATGCCGGTGGGGAAAGCGAGAAAGCCAAGGCGATGATCGCGCGTCAGTGCGATGCCTATGTGATGCATGGCGATCCGGTCACTGCGATTGCGCCCAAGATCGCCGACATGGCCGCGCGGCGCGAAGCGGTCGGTGGCGCACCGATGCGCTACGGCATGGCCGCCTATGCGATCGTCCGAGATAGCGAGGCCGAGGCGAAACGCGAGTTGGAGCGGATCACCACGGTGACCGATCTGCCCGCCGGCTATGCCAATTTCGATCAGTGGCTGTCGGGCACGCAGCTTGAGCGCGAATTGAAGATTCAGGAATATTCGGTGTCCAATCGCGGCCTGCGCCCCAATTTGGTCGGCACGCCCGAACAATTGCGCGAACGCATCGCTGAATATGAGGCGGCAGGCCTCGATTTGCTGTTGTTGCAGATGAGCCCGCAGGCCGAGGAAATGGAGCGCTTTGCGGCACAGGTGATGGCGCCGTGATCGAACTGATGGACGTCTTTCCCGGCAACGCCGGCACCGCGTTGGACGGCGTCTCGCCGTAGATCGAACGCGGTGAGATTTTCGGCGTGATCGGACGTTCGGGTGCAGGCAAATCGCCCCTGACCCGGCGGATCAGCCGCTCGCCGCGAGCCGATAGCGAGGATTGCGTGCATCGATCGCAGCTTGCCAGACGCGCAGCACATTGCCGCCCCAGAGCTGGTCGATCTGCGCCGGGGTGTAGCCACGCTGTCTCAGCGCGGCAGTGACGTTTGCCGTCTCTCCGACATCGGACCATCCGGTTACGCCGCCGCCGTGATTGAAGTCCGACGACAAGGCGACATGGTCGATGCCGATGCGCTTGACCGCATAATCCACTGCGTCGATCAACTCGCGCAACGTCGCTCTGGGCTCGGCACCGACGATCTCGTGGTAGCGGCGGTCATAGTCCGCCTGCTGCTCGGGCGAGAGCACCGTGCTCCCGCTTTCGGAAAGCCCATATCCGGCGCGCAGCTTGGCGACGGCTTCCGTCGTTTGCGGGCTGCGCGCATGTAGATAGGCGCTGAACGCATTGATCGCGATTACGCCACCCTTGGCTTTCAACGCATCGAGCTGCGCATCGCTCAAGTTGCGCGATGTATCGACAAGCGCACGCACGTCCGAATGGCTGGCGATCACCGGTGCGCGGCTTAGTGCCAGCACCTGATCGAACGCCGCGTCCGACAATTGCGAGACGTCGATCAGAACGCCCAGATCGTTGAGCCGCTGCACCGCCTGCCGCCCGAGCGGCGACAGCCCGCCATGCTCAGCCGTTCTGTCGCCCAACTGCAAGGCAGGGCGCGAGGAATCCGCAAACTGATTGTGCCCGGCGTGGACGAAACCGACGATCCGCACGCCGCGCGCATACCAGCGATCGAATGCGTCGAGGTCGTCGCCCGCCGGCCACGCATTGAGCAGGCTCTCGACCACGGCGAAGCGGTGCCCGGCGACGATGCGTCGAACGTCGGCGGGCGAGCGGGCCAGCGCGGCGCGCGTCGGGTTGCCATCGGCGATGGCGTGGATTGCCGCGTCGCGTGCGATCGCGTCGCGCTGCGCGGTTGCCAGCGACGCGGGGTCGCGCGGCCCCTGTGCCACGAACAGGGCAATTGCGGCAGCGGTCAACCCGCCGCTTTGCGCGCGTGCGAGGTCGAACTGGGAACTCGGGTCGTTCAGGCCGTTCCAGCCCGGCGTCGCGGCCGTCTTGGGCAGGTCGAGATGCGGATCGAACACGATGGTCTGCGCGGCGATGGGGGTGGCGGCAAGCAGGGCGGCCAGGAACGGGACGGTGTGTCGCATCGAGAGATCCTTTGATCAGAGCAATTCGGGATAGCCGGCCACCACCGCTTCGATCTCAAGCGAGCGCAGTGGCGCATAGCGTTCGGTGCCGCCGGTGATGATATCGCGCAGGAAGAGTGCGTCGCGCGCAGCGGCGAGGCCGGGATCGGCGACGACCTGCGCGAGTGCAAGGCGCAGCGCGGCGACCGCTTCGATCGGGGTGGTGCGCGACGTGACGAAGGGCGGCGTGGCGCTTTCCGCAGTGGTGGCGAGGATACGCAACGCGTCGATTTGCTCCGGGCTATCGCGTTTCACCGCAGCAAAGGTGACGCTGTCGATGGCGGCGATGTCGGCATCGCCGCGCACGATCGCTGCGACACTCTCCCGATGCGATCCGGTCTGGAGAACGGTGCCGAAGAAGCGGCCGCCATCGGCCAGCGGCGCGACGATCGCGCGAAACAGATTCATGCCGGTGTTGGAGTCCGTGCCGTTGATCGCGGCGGCGCGACCACGATAGGCCGGGAGCGTCGGCGCGTCGTCGTGGCGGGCGACCAGGAAGCTGCGGTGCAAACCGAGGCCGGAGGCCGGGGTATCATAGACCGGGGTCGCAAGGACGCGCAGCTTCAGCGACGGATCGGAAATCAGCGGAAATCCGCAAATCTGGCCGAATAACAGATCAGGATCATGCCATAGCGTTTGGACGGTGCGGCTGCGATCGAGGTGGCGCGGTACCCCTTTGATCCCGCGCGCGCCCAGAATGCGGGCAATCTCGTTCCACAGGCGATCGTTTGTGGCTTGCTGCGGCCCATGATCGTACATGCCGAGCGAGGCGACGCGCTGCTTCATACGGACGTGCGATGGGTGGGGTGGAGCGGCGCGTCGTGCGAACGGAGCGCGAAGCGGCGCAGGATCTGGCCATAACCATCATAGACGACCGCGCCCGGCGGGATCAGCTGGCTGCGGTTCCGGCGGTGATAGGCGGGCAGGCGATACCAGGCGAGGCCGGGCCGCGCGTGATGCGCTGCGTGCAGATTGTTGTTTAGGAAAAGCAACGCCAAAAGACCGCCACGCTCGACAGTTGCCGCCCGGCTGGGTGTGGTCAGGTCCGCGCGGTGCTCGGCGTGGCTGCGCAACGCGGTGAGCGCCATGCCGGGATAGACGAAACACGCACAATAGCTCGCAAGACCGAGACCGACCCAGTCGAGCCACGCCAGCAAGAGCATGACCGCCCCCAGATGTGGCACCCAGTCGCGCAACACTGCGCCCGGATCCAACGCGGCTCGGCGTCCCTCGTCGATCAGGAACCGCACGATCGCAATCGGCGGCCCGATCAGCATGTGTCCGAACAAGGTCGACTGCAGCCGTGCCGCCAACCAGGCAACGCCCCGATGTCGATCGACATAGCGCGATTCAGGGTCTGCGAGCGGGTCGGTGATTGCGGGGCTGGCGTGATGCGCGATGTGGCTTCGCCGATAGCATGCATAGGGGAGCCACAGGCTCAATGGCACGAAGCCGATTGCCTGATTGATCGCGGGGATAGAGGTCGGATGCCCGTGAATCGTTTCGTGCTGGAGCGAGCCGTGCCATGCCACGATCCAGCCGCCCAACAGCAACAGAACGGGCAATGGCAACGCGTCATGCCAGAGAGTGAGGGCGCTCCAGGCACCATAGATCGTCCCCGCCACCAACGCGGTAGGCCAGTCGAAGCCGTGGCGCGCCTCCACGGTTCCGGGGGTAAGGGGCATTGGCATGGAGATGTAAAATCCCGCTCCAGAACGTATATCCTAAAACTCTATCAAAGTAGTAGGATATACAACGCTGCCGATCTTGGCCTTTGCCAAGTTTTGCTTTTGTCATCTGCCCCTCCGGTGTCGGGCCGGGGGAGGGGTGGACGGCAAGCTCCGACCGACCCCGGGCGCAGCAATATTGGCAACGCCTGCGCGGGCTACGCGGATGGTTGTGTTAACGCGCTAGATTGTCAGGACGATACCGCCTCGGATATCGTCTGCACTAAAGGCGCACGGGTTGCCGTCGCCCGCCGGACGCTGACGATCACGGCGACCAAGCCAAGTGCAGAGGCAACGGCACCGGTAAGCGCCACGGCGGGATAGCCGATACCGGCCGCAATGACCCCGCCGCCCGCCGCTGCGCCGATCGCGTTGCCCAGGTTGAACGCGCCGATGTTCATCGCCGAGGCGAGGTTGGGAGCGTCCGAGGCGGCATGCATCACCCGGATCTGCAGGGGCGGGATCAGAGCGAAGCTCGCAATGCCCCATAGAAAGACGAGAATTGCAGTCGGCACCGCAAACGACATCAGCATCGCAAAAGCGACCAGGATCACCGTCAGCGACGCCAGCGTTACGATCAGCGTCCGATCGACCGAGCGATCGGCAAAGCGGCCGCCGAGCCAGTTACCGATGGTCAGCCCCACGCCGTACGTCACCAGCATCGCGGTAACGAAGCCGAGCGACGCGTGCGTCATTTGGCGCAGGATCGGCGTGATGTAGGTGAAGACGGTGAACATCGCGCTCGCCCCGACCACGGTCAGGGCAAGTGCGGCAAGCACCGGTCCGCGCGTCAAGACGCGTAGCTCGGCCATGGCATTGGCGTCCTTGGGGGCAGGCAATACCGGCAGGGTGAGCCGCAATGCGGCCATTGTCGTGACACCCAGCGCGGTAATCCCCCAGAAGGATGTGCGCCACCCGAGATGATCGCCCGCCCAGGTCGCGAGCGGCACGCCGACGATGTTGGCGATCGTGAGCCCCATGAACATCGCCGCGACCGCTCCGGCGCGGCGCTCGGCCGGCACGAGACTTGCGGCGACGACCGAGCCGACACCGAAGAATGCGCCGTGATTGAATGAGGTCAGCACCCGTGCGGCCATCAGCATGGCGTACCCGGTCGATACTGCCGCCAGCAAATTGCCAAGGGTGAAGATACCGGCCAGTGCGATCAGCAATGTCCGCCGTGGCACACGGCCCGTCGTCAACGTCATCAGCGGCGCGCCGATTACCACGCCCAATGCATAAGCGCTGATCAATAACCCGGCGGTCGGTATCGACACGCGAAGATCATTCGCGATGACGGGCAAAAGCCCCATGGGGGCAAATTCGGTGACGCCGATTCCGAAAGCGCCGACGGCAAGGGCAAGGAGGCCGGGATTGAGCTTCATCGATCGAGTCCTCGAACGCGTGCGGGGATCAGGCGAGCGAAGCCGCCCTGCTGGCGATGGGGGGTGTGCGGAGGGGGCGATACGGGGCCGAAGCCAGGCACGGTGACGCGCGGCCGCGATACTCCAGGTTGGCGAACATCCATATCCACATCTCTACTTGCTATGTCGGGGCACAAATGGATTGTCTGGCATTGACTTATTCCGCGCGCCCGGCGCGAAAGATTTTGGATAGCGTTGTAAAGGCGGGATGGGGGCGGACCGCGCCCAGGCGCTGGAGGTGTTCGCGACCGTCCATCCCGTGAGGCGTTTTTCCCCTCGCGCCCGTCGTCACGCCGCAGCCGGGATGCGGGCATTTGTGCCAGCGCGACAACTTATTCCTTGTAATCCCCTTCCTGCTATATATCTGCACGGGCAGATAATGAAGGTGAAGCAATGGCCGTTTTCAGTGTGGACGATTGCGCCGCAAGCCGGGCACCGGGCCGGATGCTGCGTCGCCTTGACAAGGTCATGTCGGCGTTCGTCGAATCCAAGCTTGGTGACCATGATCTGAGCTATCAGCAGTGGATCGCGTTGCGGACGGTGGCCGAAGGCATTGTCGGCAATCCCGGGCAATTGGCGCGCGAATTGGGCATCACGACCGGCGCGGCGACGCGGCTGATCGATGTGCTGGAGGCACGCAGCCTGCTCGAGCGCGATCGTGGCGATGCCGACCGCCGCGTCGTCCGGCTGATGGTAACGCCTGCCGGCCGCGAGAAGGTGTTCGCGTTGCAGCCGCTTATCGTCAATGCGTGGAACGAAGTGGTCGCCGATTATTCGCAGCAGGAAGCTGCGGACATGGTCGCGATGTTGGTCAAGCTGCTTGCCGCAGCCGAACGTGTTGCGGGCGATCTGCCGCCGGTGGAGCGCGAAGCATGAAGCGCGCAACTGGCCTGGCGTCGCTCGGCGCGCTGCTGCTTGCGTCGTGCGCTGCGGTCCCCCACGATGCGCCGCAGGTCGCGCAGCTTCAGGCCGCTACCCTCGGTCTTTCGGCGCAAGGTGCGACGATTGCGCCCGATTGGTGGACCGTGTTCCAGGACCCGCAGCTCGACTCGCTGGTCGCGATGGGGCTTGCCGCCAATCCGACGCTCGACCGCGCGCTGGCGCGGGCGCGAAGCGCGGAG
This sequence comes from Sphingomonas sp. PSPC2-2, assembly GCF_049897725.1. Classification (NCBI taxonomy): domain Bacteria; kingdom Pseudomonadati; phylum Pseudomonadota; class Alphaproteobacteria; order Sphingomonadales; family Sphingomonadaceae; genus Sphingomonas; species Sphingomonas sp. PSPC2-2. The sequence goes on from NZ_JAFCWU010000004.1 coordinate 113,340, forward strand.
GCGACGCTGGGAGTGCGGCGCGCCGACCAGTTGCCGCAGGTCACCGTTGACGGCCAGTCGCTCTACCAACGTTTTCCCGAACGTTCGCTGTATCCGCCGCCTTACGCGGGCAATGCCTATCCGATGTCGACGGTGCAGGCGAACCTCAACTGGAACCTCGATCTGTTTGGGCGTCAGCGTGCGTTGGTGGTCGGTGCGCGTGCCGATGTCGCTGCCGCAGCGCTCGATGCCGCCGCAGCCCGGCTGATGGTGTCGACCTCGATTGCGCAGGCCTATATCGGCCTGGCGCGGGCCGAGCGGTTGATCGGCGTCGCCGACAGTTTCGTCGCGACACGGCGGCAGGCGTTGGGCTTCGTCAATTCGCGGATCCACAACAAGCTCGCCAGCCAGTTCGAATTGCGGCAAGCGGAAACGCTGCTCGCCGAGGCCGAGCAAGCGCGCACGCGGGCGGTTTCGCAGCGGGAGTTGCTGGTCCATGCGATCGCTGCGCTGGTCGGGCGGGGGGCCGATTTCTACCCGCAGATCGCCAGCCCCAAGCTCGCCTTCGACACCCCACCGGTCGTGCCCGAGACGCTCCCCGCCGATCTGCTCGGGCGGCGTCCTGATCTTCTCGCCGGACAAGCGCGGATCGACTCCGCCGCGGCTGGACGGCGGGTGGCGCGCGCGGACTTCCTGCCCAATGTCAGCATCCAGGCGCTGGCGGGTTTTGCTGCACTTGGCCTTGGCAGCTTCTTCGATCTGGGCGCGCGCACCTATGGCGCGGGCCCGGCGATCCACGTGCCCATCTTTGAGGGCGGCAAGCTAAAGGCGCAGTATCGCGGCGCGACGGCGGCACTCGACGAAGCGGTTGCCGCTTATGACGACGCCGTGCTCGGCGCGGTGCGCGATTCGGCCGATGCGTTGACGCATGTCCGCGCGTCCGACCAGGACACCGCTGAACAGCGGCGCGTTGTGGCGGGCTTGCGCGAGACGGTCCGGCTCAACCAGGTCCGCGTCTCCACCGGACTCGGGTCGCAACTCGACACGATCGATGCGGGTTTCCGCTTGCTCGAAGCCGAGCAAGCCTTGGTCTCGCTCCAGTCCGACGCCCTCACGCATCGCATCCAGCTCATCGCCGCACTCGGCGGTGGGTTTCAATCCTCCCCGCCGCTTGCTGCGGCCCATGCGGACATGCCCTCATGAACGACCAGACCCCCGCCGACTGGAAGCGCCAGGCCGAAACGGCCGAATCTGTCGATCCGATCGTTGGCCCTGAACCGATCGCCGCCGAACCTGCGCCCGCGCCTGTCGACCCCGCGATTGCCCGCCGTTCGCGCACGCGGCGGATCGGTTTTGCCGTACTCGCGCTGATCGTGCTGGTCGGGCTCGCGCTATACGCGCTCAGCGTCTTCACCGCGCCGGCGACCGAGGCAACCGATGATGCCTATGTCGCGGGCAATGTCGTTGCGGTCACTGCGCGCGACGGTGGCACGGTGCTGGCGCTGCACGCCGACAATACCCAGTCGGTCAAGCGCGGTCAGCCGTTGATCGATCTCGATCCTGCAACCACCGCTGTCCAGATGGACGCTGCCGAGGCGGCGCTCGGGCGTGCCGTCCGCGCGGTGCGGGCGGGCTACGCGCAAGTCGACGAAGCCGGTGCCGAAATCGGGCAAGCCGAGGCCGATCTGTCGCGCGCGCAGAATGACTATACGCGCCGCCAGGGTGCCGCGCGCGATGGGGCGGTCTCCGGGGAAGAACTGGCGCATGCGGCGGATGCGGTGACGACCGCTCGCGCGGCGCTTGCCCTGGCCCGCGCCAAGCAAGCGCAGGCCGCCAGCACGATCGCCGGCACCGATATCGCCAACAACCCACAAGTGCTGGCAGCGATCGCCGACATGCGGCGTGCGGCGATCGACGCCAGCCATATGAAGATCGTCGCGCCCGTCACGGGGATCGTGGCACAGCGCACCGTCCAGCTCGGCCAGCGCGTAGCGGCGGGCACCCCGCTGATGGCGGTGGTGCCGCTCGACAGCGTGTGGGTGGACGCCAATTTCCGCGAGACGCAGCTCCAGCATCTCCGGGTCGGGCAGCCCGTTACGGTCACCGCCGATGTGTATGGCAAGGGTGTGATCTTCCACGGCAAGGTGCTTGGCCTCGGTGCGGGCAGCGGCAACGCTTTCTCGCTGCTGCCGCCGCAAAATGCCTCCGGCAACTGGATCAAGATCGTGCAGCGTGTGCCGGTGCGCATCGCGCTGGATCCCGCCGAATTGCGTGCGCATCCGCTCAGGATCGGGCTCTCGGTCAATGCCGTGGTTGCGACGAGCAACCTGTCCGGGCCGATGGTCGCTGGCAGCGCGGCGCCGGCGGGGGGCGTGCAGCAAAGCCTTGACGGTGGTCCAGAGGTCGATGCGCAGATTCGCCGGATCATCGCGCAGAATCTCGGACGCGACCGGTGAGCGCAACCGCCGGCGCGGGGGCGGTCCCGCTGCGCGGCGCGACGCTGGCGATCACGTCGCTGGCGCTGGCGCTCGGCACGTTCATGCAGGTGCTCGACGGCACGATCGCCAACGTGTCGCTGCCGACGATTGCGGGCAATCTTGGCGTGTCGACCGATAACGGGACGTGGGTGATCACCTCCTTCGCGGTCGCCAATGGCGTCACGGTGCCCCTTACCGGCTGGCTGATGCAGCGCTTTGGCGTGGTACGCACGTTCACCGCCTCGGTCGTGTTGTTCACGATCGCCTCGCTCCTGTGCGGTCTGGCGTGGGATCTGCCTTCGCTGATCGGCTTTCGCATCCTGCAGGGAGCCGTGTCTGGGCCGATGATCCCGGGCAGCCAGGCGCTGCTGATCGCGATCTTCCCCGCCCATAAGCGCGGTACCGCGCTCAGCATCTGGTCAATGACGACGCTGACCGCGCCCGTGCTGGGGCCGGTGCTGGGCGGGTACATTTCGGACAATTACCATTGGGGCTGGATCTTCTTGATCAACGTCCCCGTCGGGATCGTTTGCGCGCTGATCTCGTGGCGCTCGCTCTCGACCCGCGAGACGCCGACGCGCAAGCTGCCGATCGACACGGTCGGGCTGATGCTGCTCGCCTTCTGGGTGTTCAGCCTGCAAACGATGCTCGATCTCGGCAAGGATCGCGACTGGTTCAACAACCCGCTGATCGTCGTGCTGACGGTATGCGCGCTGGTCGGCTTTGTGGCCTGGGTCATTTGGGAGATCACGGATGGCAATCCGGCGGTCGATCTCAGCTTGTTCCGACGGCGCAATTTCGCGTTCGGAACGCTGGCGCTGTGCCTCGGCTATGCGCTGTTCTTCGCCAACAACCTGCTGCTGCCGCTCTGGCTGCAGGAGCAGATGGGCTACACTGCGACCTGGGCTGGGTTTGTCGCGGCACCGAGCGGCATCGTCGCGGTCATCGCGACGCCGTTCGTCGGGCGGCTCAAGATCGATACGCGCTGGCTCGCGACGATGGCGTTCCTCGCTTTTGCGGGATCCTATTTCCTGCGTTCGCAATATACCCCCGATGCGAGCTTCTGGACGCTTATGTTCCCGCTGCTATTGCAGGGGCTGGCGATGAGCATGTTCTTCGTGCCGTTGGTCACGCTGTCGTTCGACGGATTGCCGGGCGAGCGCGTGCCGTCGGCGAGCGGAATTTCCAACTTTGCGCGTATCACTGCGGGCAGTTTCGCGGCGTCGATCATCACCACCTATTGGGATCGCCGCGAAGCGCTCCATCAGACTCGGCTGACCGAGGTCGGTACCGACTATTCGCCGACGTACCGGCACATCACCGATCAGTTGCAAGCCGCCGGCATGACCCAGCAGCAGGCGGCTGGCTCGGTGATGCGCCAAATCGTCAACCAGTCCTACCTGCTCTCCTCGCTGGAATTGTTCTGGATCTGTGGCTGGATGGCGCTGGTTATGATCGGCGTGATCTGGATGACGCGACGTCCGGCACCGAGCACGCATGTCGTGGCGGCGGATTAATACGGCACCGACCGGGCGCGCGAACCGGATATGCGCTCCCGTTCGGCTCCGCCGATTTAAAGTTCGATAATGCCGCGTTTTGCCGCGATCGTGACGGCGTGGGTCCTGTCCGAAGCGGAGAGCTTCAAAAAGATCGTTTTCATATAGCTTTTTACCGTCACTTCGGTGAGCCCTAGCCGGTTGGCGATCTGGCGATTGGAGTTGCCGTTCGCGGCCAGCGACAGCACGGTGGTCTCCCTTTCACTCAGAGCGTCTCCAGCGACTTGGAGCGACATCCCCGCCGCAACCTGCGGGTCCAGATGTTTTCCACCGCGCCGAACGGACTTGATCGTATCGATCAGTTCGTTGCGAAGGCTGTTTTTGAGCAGGTAGCCAGCCGCGCCTGCGCGCAACGCGCGAAGCGCCTGGGCGTCGCCCGCACTGGTGGTGAGAACCACAATCCGTGCGTCCGGCCATTCCTGGCGAATTCCGGCAATGGCATCGACGCCGTTCAACTTGGGCATCTGTAGATCCATGAGAACGACGTCGGGAAGATGCTCGCGATATTGGTTGATCGCCTCATATCCGTTCGACGCTTCCGCCACGACAACGAGGCCGGGCTGGGTCTCGATAACCGCGCGAATGCCCTCGCGGAGAAACGAATGGTCGTCCGCGACCAGAACTCTGATGGGCGATATATCCGTCACAACCGTGCTATGCCCTGTCGAAATTGCAGACACTAGGCGGAACTCGCGCACAACTTCGCCACGCGCTCGCCCACCGATGGCCTGAGCGGGTACAAGCGGAGGTGCCGTGTTCGTCAACCATATGCGGCAAACCGCGCTGCAGTCACTTCGCGCACGCCCAGCGTTTCCGCCATCCGTACCAGGTCGGCCAGCGATTGGGCATGCATCTTGCGCATCATGTTGCCCCGGTGGATCTTAACCGTAATTTCGCTGACGTTCAGTCGTCCCGCGACCTGCTTGTTCAAAAGGCCCGCAGTTACCAGGCTCATGACCTCCCGTTCGCGCGGGGTCAGACCATTATACAATCGGCGGGTGTGGTCGTCCCTGCCATGAGCCGCCCGACGGGCCTGGTTGAGGGCGACGGCCTCGGCGATGGCGGCGAGTATGTCGTCGTCATTGCATGGCTTCGTCAGGAAATTGACCGCCCCGGCTTTCATCCCGCGCACTGTCATCTGAATGTCGCCGTGCCCGGTCATCAGAATGATCGGGACATGGATATGACGGTCGAGAAGCTCTTGCTGGAAATCGAGCCCGTTCAAACCGTTAAGGCGGACGTCCAGCAGCAGACAGGCCGCCTCGTCCGCGCGGCTGCATGTCAGATATTGGTCGGGCGTTTCGAAGGTGAGCACCGTAAATCCGACTGACCGCAGCAGGCTATCCATGGCCGCGCGCACGTCGCTGTCGTCATCAAGGACGCAGATCGGTCCGACGGCCTGTGTAGCGGTTGCGTCTATCATGATTTTTCCCACCAATGGACCGTTAGCCGAGCGGGAAATGCCCGCAGTCCATGGCCTAGTCCGAAAAAGCTTGCTCGCCAGCTATCCATGCAGGTGCGGGTGCCAGACCTTTGTATGATGAGCGCGCGCAAGGGGGCCGCCGGAGGTCATCCGGGGTGGCGCACCGCGTGACGCTGGCCAGGGCGAACCTGCCCCGTCGATCGGCACCATCCTTTCGTTGGCGACCGCGCAAAGGCGCAAATGATGCCAGGGTCGCGTGTCCTTTGTCCTTCAGCGCGCGCTTGCTACGTTCTTGCGGATCTGCATCCGCAAATCGCTGCTGAGCGATGCCGCGTTCGCCGCAGGCTGGCTCGCAGGCAACATAATTTCGACCGTAGCGCCGCCCGTTTCGGCGTCGCGCAAGCTGATCGATCCACCATGGGCCTCGATGATCGTACGACAGACAGAAAGGCCAATGCCCATCCCGCCGGGTTTGGTCGAGCGGAATGCCGCAAAAGCCTCGGCCAGAATTTCCGGGGGCCAGCCGGGGCCGCAATCGGTAATTTTCAGGCGGACAACGTCCTCAACGACCATCGTTTCGATCAAAATTCGGCGCTCGTCCGGGGGCGTTTGGGCCATGGCCTGCACTGCGTTTCGAACGAGATTGACCACCACCTGCTGCAACAGGATACGATCGGCGTGGAGCACCGTGCGGGCATTCAACACATGCACCACCCGCGTTCCGCTGTTGATGATATCGGTCTCGATCAGCGTCGTTGCCTCTTCGACAAGCGCATCGATTTCCAGGGCACTGGATTCGGTTTCGGTATTACCAATGATCAAGGCGCGGATGCGGCGGATGACGTCCATCGCGCGCTGTGTTGCGTGCAGCCCGGTCTGGATCGAGGCGTTGACTTCGCCGACCGCGATCGGGTCGCGCCGGAGCCACCGCGTTGCGGCGTCGAGGCTTGTTTGAATCGCGGTAAGCGGTTGCTCAATCTCGTGTGCGATCGAGGCGGACATCTGGCCAAGTGCCGCGCTCTGCTGGGCGCGGGCAAGCTGCTCCTTATTTTCGGCGATGAGGCGAGCGAGGCGGTTCTGCTCGGTCATGTTGAACAGGCTGACGACCACGCGCTCGAGCGGTGAACTGCCCTCGAGACCAAAGGCCATCAAGACATCCAGTTCCTCCCCCTTGGCGGTTCGCACGCGGGTTTGGGTTTGAAACAACGGCTGCTGCTCGGAGATCGCGGTGATGCAGGAAATGAACGCCTCGTCGCTGTCGACGAGGAAGTCGTCGAGTTGCCGCAGAAACGCTTGCTTGTCCGGCACGCCGATCATTCGCAGCGCGGTATCGTTGACGTCGGTGATCAAGACCCTCCGGCGCAGGTCGCCGACAAGGTCGGAGTGATGGGCGAGGTGCTGGCGTATATTGCGCACACCGCGCGCCTGCAAATCGGAAACGGCCGTTTCAATTGGCCGCAAGTCGCACTCCCAAATGGCGACCGCCATGCTGTTAAAGACACCGCGATAGCGTCGCTCGTCGGCCGCCAACTGCCGTTGCAGGCGTTCGGACCGAATGAGTTGTCGGGCTGTTACCGAAATCGCGATGATCCCGATTGCGAGGTTCGGCAAGGCCATCGGCCCGAAGCTGAGCGGCAGGCCCAGGACAAAGGCGGTTATGGCGAGACCGATGCAGATCGCCGCAAAGTGCGCAACCAGCGCCCGCGCTCCGCTATTGCCAAGGATGAGCAGCGGCAGAATGTAAAGGACGGACAAAGCAGGTGATATGATGAAAATCGTATCGGCTGCGAAAATGGCAGCGGTCAGCGCTGCACTGATTACCAAGCTCCAGCCTGAAGCGATGCGACCCTCAAGCGCGCTTGCCGGACGGTACTTTGTCACGGTCGACGTCCTTATAGTGTCCCCAATCTGGCTACATTAGTGGTCCGTGGGCGTCGCCCGATACCCTCGAAAGGGTGGGCGCGCAGGAACTTTTGTTTGCAGCGGATGCGTGTCCCGCGCGCGGTCAGCCAAGGGGGCCGAAAATCTGGCTCAGGCATGCGACTAGACTTTCCGTCGTTCCAGGCTTTTCGAGGAGGCAAAGGATGCCCCCCTCGTTTGCACGCTCCCGGATTTGCTCGGTCGGATAGGCGGTGATCAGGATGAAGGGAATGCGGTCTCCGCGCGCGCGAAGGGTCTCGTGAAATTCAAGGCCGGACATGCCAGGCATATGAAAATCCGAAAGGATGCAGCCAAGCGATTCGGGTGGAGCGTCGAGGAACTCGAGCGCCGACCTGTAAGGCGCGACTTGAAGCCCAAGCGAGCGCACCAGGCTAACGGTTGCGGAGCGGACTAAATCGTCGTCCTCGACGATTGCCACAGTCCGTGCTTCCGGGTCCATTGACGCTCCTGATCGCAGCCCTGTGCGTCGTTCGCTCTCTACACCGTAAAATCGCATCAGAACATCATACAGAGGTCTGGGAATCACGGGGGGCGGCGATTCACAATCGCTGCGATCCGCACGAGATCGGCGACGGTGCGAACGCCCATCTTTTTCATCATGGTGCCACGATGCATCTTTACTGTGATTTCACTGATGCCCAGTTCGGACGCGATCTGTTTGTTCATCAGGCCCGCGACCACCAGCGCCATCACTTCTGTCTCGCGGCGCGTCAGTGCAGCGTGCCGCCTGCTTGCGGCCTCCAGCGCGCCCTCGGTTGCCAAGCGATCGCGATCACGGTCGAGTGCGGCGAGCACGGCGTCTATGATGTCCTGATCACGGAACGGCTTGGCGAGAAAATCGACGGCACCGGCCTTCATCGCGCGGACGCTCATCGCGATATCACCATGGCCACTCATAAAAATGATGGGCGCGCGGTCGCCGCGTTCGGCGAGCTTGGCCTGGATTTCCATGCCGCTCATCCGGGGCAAACGGACATCCACCACCAGACATGAAGGACCTGCGGGGAGGGGATGATCGAGCAACGCTTGCGCGGAATCGAACAGCAGGGTTTGCAGACCGATCGAGCGAAACAGGGAATCCATTGCTCCCCGCACCATTGTGTCATCGTCGACAATCATCACGGTCGGTGCCAGATAGCCTGGCGCTTCGCCGCCTGCCTGCTCGCCTTGTGACACTCGCCCCCCTTCCAAGATGTCGCGTCGTGCGCGCGCCCGAAGTCAGACCCGGCGCGAGTGTCGCCGTAATATCGCTCGAAGCGCGGCCGTATCGCCCTTTGGGCTTGCGCGGCTGTCCCCGCGCTACCGCGCGGTACACCTGCTTATGCAGGCGCGTGCGATTCTGCCAGCAAACCCAAGTCTGGCAATCCCATACGAAAGGATGATCGACCGGGCGGCCTGATATCGCCCAAGCAGGGCGCGACGCACTTAGGCTGGACGTCGCATAACACCGCTGGGAGACCGTTATGTCGCTGCGACACAAGCGCCTGCGGATTGAGGCAGTGACCACCAGATTGAATGCGGTGTCGTCCCGTGGCTAATGCTCGGCGTCTGATCACCCGACGCAATCTCCTGATCGTCGCGGTCTTGGGATTGATTGGCGTTCTGGGCGCGCTGGCCGCGAGTTGGCGGCCAGCAATCGCGCCGATTGCCGTTCCTCCACGCGCAAGTTTCGCGCAGACCGAGATCGCGCGCGGCGCAATTCTGGCCAGAATCGGGGATTGCGCGGTGTGTCACACCGCGGATGGCGGACGGCCGTTCGCCGGTGGCCGTGCACTGCCGACCCCGTTCGGCACGCTGTATTCCGACAATCTTACGCCCGATCCCGCCACTGGCATTGGCAATTGGTCGGCGGCGGCCTTTCGTCGGGCGTTGAAAGACGGCGTGGCGCGTGACGGGAGCCATCTCTACCCGGCCTTGCCCTATGAGCATTTCACCCACACCACCGATCGCGACCTTGATGCGCTTTATGCGTATCTGATGACGCGCGACCCGGTGGTGGCCCCGGCACCGCCGAACAAGCTGATCCCGCCGCTCGGATTCCGCCCGTTGCTGGCGGGATGGAAGCTGCTTTTTCTGCACAAGGGGCCGGTAAAGGGTGATCCCACGCAATCGGCCGAATGGAATCGCGGTGCCTATCTGGCCGAAAGCCTCGGCCATTGCGGGGCTTGCCATACGCCACGTAACCTCGCCGGGGCCGAGGAGCGTTCGCGGGCCTATGCCGGCGGCGTTGCGGAGGGCTGGCGCGCGCCCGCGCTCGATGCGCGTAACCCTGCTGCCATCGTATGGACGAAGGACGCGCTGTTCACCTATCTTCGTACCGGTATCTCGCCGCAACATAGCGCGGCGGCCGGGCCGATGGGGCCGGTCGTGGCCGATCTGGCGCAGGTGCCCGAGGGCGATGTCCGCGCCATCGCCACCTATATCGCCTCGAAAATGGCCGGGGGACGACGGGACAACGCCGCCGTTGCGCGATCGATCGACGCGCCCGACCGTGCGGCGGGCACCAATCCGGCCGGTGCCGTCCTTTTTGCGGGGGCTTGTGCCGGCTGTCATGGACCCGGTGCACCGATGATGGGGCAGGGGCGGCCGTCGCTCGCGCTGGCAACCAGCCTGCGCGACGCCGATCCGACCAGTGCGATCCAGGCTGTGTTGCAGGGGATCGCCCCGCCTGTCGCCGACCGCGGCCCCAAAATGCCGAGCTTTGCCGACAGTCTGAGCAATGCCGAAGTGGCGCAGACGCTGGCCTATGCCCGCGCCCGCTATACGGACGAGCCGGCGTGGGCCGACCTCGAGAAACGCGTGAAGAGCGCCCGCAAGGAAGGCACCGCGCAATGACGATTTCGCTTACCGTCAACGGCGTCACCCATAAGGTGGAGGTCGATCCGGCGACGCCATTGCTTTATGTATTGCGGGGCGAATTGGCGCTCGATGGCGCGAAATATGGCTGCGGACTTGGCCAGTGCGGTGCGTGCACGGTCCAGCTCGATGGCAAGGCGATCTTCTCCTGCGTGACCCCCGTCGCAGTCGCGGCCGGGCGGGCGGTGCGGACGGTGGAGGGGCTGGGCACGATCGACCATCCCGGTCCGTTGCAACGCGCGTTTGCCGAGGAACAGGCGGCGCAGTGCGGCTATTGCATCGCTGGCATGATCATGCGCGCGCAGGCGCTGCTCGATGCCAATCCTCATCCTGACGAGGCGGAGATCCGCCGTCACATGCAGACCAACCTCTGTCGCTGCGGAACGCACATGCGCATCTTGCGCGCTATTCGCCGCGTCGCGGGGCTTCCGCGCGATGGACATACGGCATGAGTACAATTCTTCCTTTGCGTCCTTCGCGTCGCGACGTGCTTGCAGGCGGCGGGTTGCTGGTCGCCTTCAGTTTCGCATCGCGCAGCCTCGCGCTGGCGGGGGGCGGTGAAGGCGGCGGCGGCCCCCAGGTGCTCCGGCCCGACCTTCCGGGCGACCTGAAGATCGCGCCCGAGCTCGACAGCTGGATCCATATCGCGTCTGACGGGAGGACCACGGTGTTTTCGGGCAAGGCCGAGTTGGGGCAGGGCATCCGGACAGCGTTGCTTCAAGTCGTCGCCGAGGAACTCGATCTGCGGCCCGCGCAAATCGACTTCATCACTGCGGACACGGCCCGCACCCCCGATGAAGGGCTCACCGCCGGCAGCCATTCGATGATGGACGGGGGCACTGCGCTGCTGAATGCAGGCGCGAACGTCCGCATGATTTTGACTCGTCAAGCGGCGCAGCTTTGGAGCTTGCCGGTCGACCAGCTTACGACGTCGGGAGACGGCCATGTCGTCGCTCCCGATGGGCGGCGGTTGGCCTATGGGGCGATCGCGGCGAAAGTGTCGCTACATGTCGAGGCGATCCCGAACGCGCCCTTGCGCAACCCCGCGAGCTATCGGACGCTCGGGAAAAATTATCCACGCGTCGATATCCCCGCCAAGCTGACCGGCGGTGCCGCTTACGTCCAGGATTTGCGGCTGCCCGGCATGTTGCATGCAAGGGTGATGCGCGGCCCAAGCTATGGCACCAACCTCGTCACGCCCGATCTGGCGGCGGTGCGCCGGATGCCGGGCGTTGTCGCCGTGGTCGAGAATGGCACCTTTCTCGCGGTCGTCGCGACCAGCGAGTGGCAAGCAATCACCGCTATGCGGGTGGCGCAGCGGGCCAATTACGTCCGGACGATGCCACCGCTACCCGTGGTCGACGGGGTGCAGACCTTGCTCGGCCTGCCGTCACGCGAGATCGTCGTCCTCGATACGCATGACGCCACATCGCCGACGGAACACATGATCACCGCATCGTATAGCCGCCCGTGGATCAGCCACGGCTCGATCGGGCCGTCATGCGCGGTCGCGTGGCTCCGCGAGGACAAGGGCGAGAAAGCGCTGACGATCTGGTCGCACAGCCAGGGTGTGTTCGACGTCCATCGCGCGGTTGCCGGGCTGGTCGGCCTCAAGCCCGAGCAGGTTCGCTGCATTCACAGCCCTTCGGCCGGGTGTTACGGCCAGAATGGTGCCGACGACGTCGCCGCCGAAGCTGCCCTGATCGCGATGGCCCTGCCGGGGCGGCCGATCCGGTTGCAGTGGATGCGCGAGCAGGAGTTTGGCTGGGAGCCGAATGGCTGCGGGATGATCACCAAGGTACGGGCATCGCTCGGTGCCGACCGCAAGATCAGTTCGTGGCAGTATGACGTGTGGAGCAATGCGCACAACAATCGGCCGGTCCAGCCCGGCGGCTATGCCGTCGCGCAACAAATCGTGCCGCCTTTCGCGCCGCAGGTTCCCGCGCCAATTCCGATGCCGGAGGGCGATGGCGATCGCAATGCCAACCCGCTTTACCGCTTCCGCAACATGCACGTAATCTATCATTTCGTGCCGCAAATGCCGCTGCGCGTTTCGGCGCTGCGGTCGTTGGGTGCGCATCTCAACGTCTTTTCGATCGAGAGCATGCTCGACGAACTTGCGCTTGTCGCGCACGTCGACCCGCTCGATTTCCGCTTGGCGCATATGGAAGATCCGCGCGCGCGCGCGGTCATCGCTGCGGCTGCCGAACGTTTTGGCTGGCGGTCTCGGCGCAAGGGCGATGGACGTCGCGGGTGTGGAATGGCGTTTGCGCGCTACAAGAATATCGGTGCCTATTGCGCGATTGCGATGGAAATCGAATTGGTGCGGGAGAGCGGCCGCATCATCGTCCACCGCGTCGTCGCCGCCGTCGATGCCGGTCAGCCGGGCAGTCCCGACGGTATTGCCAACCAGGTCGAAGGCGGGATCATCCAGTCGATCAGCTGGGCAACGCGCGAGGCCGTGACCTATGACCAATCGCGCCGCACCAGTTTCGACTGGGGCACCTATCCGATCCTGCGTTTCGAAGACGTACCCGGCTCGATCGATGTGGTCGTGCTCGATCGACCCGGTCAGCCGTTCCTCGGTGCCGGCGAAACGGCACAGGGGCCGACATCGGCGGCGCTCGCCAATGCGCTGGCGGATGCAACGGGGCTGCGCCTGCGCGACATGCCGCTCGATCCTGCGACGATCCTGACTGCACTCGGGCCCGAGGGGTAATGGCAATGGCCCGCACCCCCGCACGGGAACGGCATCGGCACGGCCGACTGCCGGTCGACTGCGCGATCGTCCAATATGGGCGACCGCTGGACGCCTGGTCGGCGTGAGCGACGCAAGCCTGGTCGTGGTCGGCGCGGACGGTAGGGTCGCGCCACGGAATTCGCCACCGTCGGAGGAGGACCGCCCGATTGGTCCGCTCGCCGCCCTGTCGGTGCGCAATTTTCGACATTTCGCCATTGGCCAGGGCATCAGCCTGATCGGCTCCTGGACCGAGACCGTGGCCCAGGCGATCCTTGTGCTGCAACTGACCAACTCGGCGACCGCAGTGGGATTTGCTACGGCCGCGCGGTATCTCCCGGTGCTGCTGCTGACGCCCTATGCGGGCTTGCTGGTCGACCGGATGAGCAAGCGCCGCTTGCTGGTGGCGACCGCGTCGCTGCTTGCGTCGCTGTCGCTGCTTCAGGCGGGTTTGGTGCTGACGCACCGGATCGACATGACCGTCGTGTTCGTGGTCGCGCTTCTGTTTGGATGCCTGTCCGCGCTCGACAATCCGGCGCGCCAGGCCTTTATCCCGGAAATGGTCGGCAAGCCGCTGATCCGCAACGCGGTCACCATCAACAGCACGATGGTCAATGTCGGTCGCGCGGTCGGACCGCTCGTTGCCGCGCTGTTGATCACCACCGTCGGGATCGGTTGGTGCTTTCTGGTCAACGCGATCAGCTTCGCTGCCGTGCTCGCCGCGTTGCTGGCGATGCAACGGTCCGCGCTGCATCCGGTTCAGCGCGTGACGCCGGCCCCCGGGCAACTGCTCGAAGGTTTTCGCTATGCCCTGACCGTCCCCGAAATTCTCGGGCCGGTCGCGATGATGGCATTGATCGGTACGTTCACCTACGAATTCGAGGTTAGTCTACCGCTGTTCGCAAAGGTGTCGCTTGCGGGCGGCGCGGCAAGCTATAGCTGGCTGCTCGGTGCCTTCGGCGCGGGCTCGGTGGTGGGCGGCATCTATTGCATGCTGCGACCGGAGCTTGGTCTGCCGCGGCTGGTTCGGGCGGCATCCCTTTACGGGGCGGCGATGCTTGCGACAGCGTGCGCACCCACGCAAACGATTGCGGTCGTTCTGCTGTTTGTCGTCGGACTGGCGAGCATTACCTTCATCACGACGGGCAATGCGACGATTCAGTTGGCAGCCGCGCCACAATATCGCGGGCGGGTGACCGCCTTGTGGTCGACCGCGTTCGTCGGATCGACCCCGATCGGGGCGTCGATCATCGGGCTGATCGACTCGATCGATCCGCGCTGGGGGCTGGGGGTCGGTGGGATCGCATGCCTGGTCGCCGTGCTTGTGGGGAGAGCGGCGGCGCGCGCACACCAATAGTGTGCGGCGACGATTCTCTTGGCGTGGCGGGTCGAGCGTGTTTCCCTTTTGTGGGAGAAAGGTGAAGCCGGGTTCGGCAATGGGGTAAAATGGGGCATCTGAATCTCTTCGGCATCGTTGCCCTTTGCGCCGCTGTTGCGACGCCGGGGATGACGTGCGCGTCGCCCCGGCCCGTGAAAGAGGTCCGCCTGCCGGCCCAGCCGTTGCGCGCCGCGCTGCAGACGCTGGCGCGCCTGTACCAAGTTGAGCTGCTTTTTTCCGATGCCGCAATCGGCACGACCGGCGCGCCTGCGGTGTCGGGCAAATATCGTATCGACGACGCGCTGAAAGCGGTGCTCGATGGAACCGGTTTCGTCGAGCGGCGTACGAACGGCGGCGGGTACATCGTCGTCAAGGCGACCGAGAGCGAGACCGAAGCGGCGACGGCACCCGTTCCGGAGATCGTGGTGGTTGGCAGGCGTACGCAGAATGCCGACATCCGGCGCTTCACCAACGATGTCCAGCCGTATCAGGTCTTGACGCGCGCCGATATCCGCAGCGCCCACGCGTCGACGGTGGAGGAACTGATCGGAAAGCGCATGTCGGCGGATGCGCGAGGCGTCTCGTTCATGCACTCGCCGATCTCGGGGCAGGCGTCGCCGCAGTCCACGGTCAATTTGCGCGGGTTGGGCGCGGACGAGACGCTGGTCCTGGTAGATGGACGCGCGATGCCGCGATTGCCGGGCCGAACGCTGACATTCGTCCAGTCCGACGTCAACGCGGTGTCGCCGGAAAGCATCGAGCGTGCAGAAATTGCGACGTCGACTGCGGGCGGTATCTACGGTCCAGGTGCGATCGCCGGGGTGATCAACCTGGTGCTGCGCCGCGATTATCGCGGAGCCGCGTTGACCGTGACCAGTGGTGTGACGCAGCGTGGGGACGCCCCGCAAGGCCGGGTCGATGCGCGGATCGGCTTCACCCCCGATCACGGGGCAACCGATGTTATGGTCTCCTTCAGCCGCGCAAGCAGCAGCGCCCTGCACATTGGGGACCGGGACTTCGCGCAGAGAGCGAATGATCGCATCCTCGCCACCGCTGGCGCAGCCTATGAATATGGCGATCTGCCCGTTTCCGATTCGGTCAACATCGCGGGTTCCGGGCGCGTGCCGTTGACCTTCAAGCCCGAATATGGCGGCGGTGCGCTGGGCAGCTTCATCACCACCCTGCCGCCCGGGAACGGCCGTTCTGCCGCGCAGACTGCGGCGCTGCTGCTCGCCAATGCCGGTCGGCTCGACACCACGCCGTCGAGCAGCGAAGAGGGCAGGCTACGCAGCCTGACCGTCGCGCAGGAGACAAGTTCCATCCTCGCCACTATCCGCCATCAGTTCGGCGGTATTGAAATTTACGGCGATTTCATTCGGCTGGTCGACAAGGGGGCCGTCAGCGGCACAACCTATGGTGCCTTTGTGCAGATGAGCGCGACGGATCCGAACAATCCGTTCCAGCAGGACATCGATCTCAGCTTGCCGTTCTACGCGTATTACAGCGCCACGCGCCAGCGGATCGTCACGACCCGGGGAAGCGTCGGCGCTGTCGTGGGCCTGCCGGCCGGGTGGAAAGCAAATCTCGATCTCAGCCTCGGTTCGGCGCGACAGGAATTGCGGCAGAGCGGGGAGACGATGAACCTGACGGCCTTGTTGCAATTGGCCGGCTTTGCATCGCCAAGCCCCGACGCGATCAATCCGCTTGGCGACAGCACAGCATTGCAGGCCGCACTGGCGAGCAATGCCGTTCCCGTCTTTGTATCCTCGGTTCAAACCAACCGGATGAGCGACCTGTCGGTGCGGTTGAGCGGGCCTGTCATGGCTTTGCCGGGTGGGGCGCTGTTCGCGACGATATTGGCGGAGCAGCGATACGAGCGCGTGGCACCGACCACCTATGTGAACCAGGTGTTCGGGCTACCGCTGTCCAACACGCTCCGGGGATATTCCGAGCGTGTGCGCTCCGCTTATGTCGAAGTGCGCGCTCCCCTGGTCTCGGACCAAGCGCGTTTTGCACCGTTGCGGGGGCTTGAAGTGCAAGTCGCAGCCCGCATCGACGCCACGCGCGTCAATGCCTCGCCCGACCCGAAAGACGACCCCCAAATCCTGTATGAGCGCTAT
This sequence comes from Sphingomonas sp. PSPC2-2, assembly GCF_049897725.1. NCBI lineage: Bacteria > Pseudomonadati > Pseudomonadota > Alphaproteobacteria > Sphingomonadales > Sphingomonadaceae > Sphingomonas > Sphingomonas sp. PSPC2-2. The sequence continues at coordinate 129,807 of NZ_JAFCWU010000004.1, forward strand.
CGCGGCAGCGAACGGCCGGTGATGGTCTTTACCGCTGGCGTTAAGGTGCGCCCGCTGTCCAGGCTGTTGCTACGCGCCAGCCTCGCGACCGGCGAAACGTCTCCACCGCTGCAGCAACTTGCCGGGGGTTCTGCACAGGGAGCCGCGATCGATCCGAAACGCGGCAATCAAATCATCGCCCCACCGGCCTACACACTGATCGTGTTCAAGGATCCGTTGGTGCCCGAGCGCGCCGCGACGCTTTCGGCCGGGTTCGTCGCCAACCCGTTTGGCGAGAGCGGGACCAAGCTTTCGGTCGACTATTCGCACATTCGCCGCAGCCGTGAGGCCGGTGGGCCCGTTGGGAGTGCGCTCGTCATCTTGTACTACGAGGATCGCTATCCCGGCCGTGTGACACGGCTGCCGTTAACCGCGGAGGACGCGGCGAAGGGCTATACCGCCGGGGCAGTGACGCAGATCGATACGAGCTACACCACGGTGGGATGGACCACGATCGATGCGGTCGATGCGCGGATCGACCTGCCCTTTCGGAGTGCCCGTCATGGCGATATCGGCGTCTTCCTCGCCGGGACCTGGCAGCCGCTTTACCGGCATTATCTGGCCAACGGCTATCCCCTCCAAAATTTGACCAATCGGATCGACGGCGCGCTGGCCCTCCGCGGAAATGCCGGGCTAAACTGGACTAAGGGGCGGCTGGAGCTGGGTCTGGCCGCACAATATTACGGCGCTTACAGCGTTGAGCAGGGATCGGCCCTTACCACCACCCTGAACCCACGGCTCACCGCCCGGCAGGGCAGCTCGCGCATTCCGGCGAGCGTGACCCTCGACTTGGCGGTCGCGTATCGCATTCCTTTCGATCCGGGCGCGGCGCGCGGGCGGACGCTCGATCTCCGCTTTGGTATTGAGGACCTGCTGGATCATCGCCCCGCCACCGTGGTCAGTCAGGAAGGCGGTTATAGCGGCTATGGCGACCCCCGGCGGCGGCGTTTCGAGTTCACGCTCGCACTGGCAATCTGAACGCCGAAAAAAAAGCGGTGTGGCTTTTCGGGGAATGCGCGTCTTTTGTCCAATGACTGCGTTTGCCCTATCTCTCCGGCGCGATCCGGTGCCATTGCGGGGGGTGGTACTTTGCGCCCTGATGCCGCACAGGTATGGCGTGCCCGATCGCAAAAACTCTCCGGCGAATGACGCGCGTGGCCTTGCGCTTGAGGCCTTGCGCGACCCGCTGATCGGCTATTTTCGTCGCCGTGTGGCCGAACAGGATGATGTTCAGGATCTGGTTCAGGAGGTCTTTCTGCGTCTGTCCACCCGCGGCGGCGAGGACGGCATCGAGAATTTGCGGGGTTATGTTTTTCAGGTCGCGGCCAGCGTTCTGGCCGATCGCGGACGTCGACGCACCGTTCGCAAGCATGATGCGCATATCGAGTTCGATCCCGATCGAGGAGGTGGCGCGGAACTTGGCCCGGATCGGATCGTCGCGGGCCGCGAGGCGCTCAAGGCGGTGATGGCCGCCGTGGCGCAGATGCCGGATCGTACGCGAACCGTCTTCATTTTGCGCCGCCTGGAGGGAATGGCCTATCGCGACATCGCCGCGCAACTGGGCGTGTCGGTCAGCGCGGTCGAAAAGCATATGCTGCGCGCGACCGAGCGCCTTGCGCGATTGGGAGAGGCGCAGTGACGGTGCGTGTTACTCGTGCGCTCCTGCGCGGACTGTCGCCGACGGATGCGGCCGCATTGTGGAAGGTCCAACAGGATAGCGGGGCACCGGTTGAGGCCGGACTGTTCGCAAGCTGGCTCGAGGACGATGCCAATGCCGCCGCCTGGGGGAAGCTGGAAGACGCATGGTCAGCGTTCGATGCAGCAGATGATGCGGTGTTCGAAGATTTGCGCGCCGCAGCGCTGGCCGCAGGGCCGTGGAACGCCACCACACCGCCGTGGCGTTGGGTGGCCGGGGCGGCGGCAGCGGTCGCGGTGATTGGCGGTGCTGCGCTGCTGCTTCCCCGACCGGCCAAGCCTCCTGTCGTCGCCGACATGCGTGACGCGGGGGACATTTTGGTCGCGAGTGGTGGAGCGGTGAAGGCAATTGTGCTGCCCGATGGGTCGCGCATGACGCTTGACGTCGACAGTCGCGCGCGCGTGGCGTTCGGCAACGGGCGTCGGGTTTCTCTCGACCGGGGGCGTGCCTTGTTCGACGTACGGCACGATAGCGCGCATCCGTTTAGCGTGGCGGCGCGCGGACGGACGATCATCGATGTCGGGACACGCTTCGAGGTCGGTGTCGCGCCCAGTTCGCTGAGAGTTGCCTTGTTCGAGGGCGGTGTCCGCATCGAGGGCGGTGGCAGCGCGACGGTGCTGCGTCCCGGTCAGGCGTTCGTCGCAAATGCCGGCAAGCCGGATCGGGTGTCCTTATTGGCACCGGGCGCGGAAGCACTGTGGCGTCAGGGCTTGGCGGAATTCGACAATGCGACGCTCGCCGAAGCGATCGAACAGTTAAACGCGGGCAGTGAGGTCAAGTTGGTGATCGTCGATCCGCGGGTGGCTGCGCTGCGCGTATCGGGACGCTTCCGACTTCACGATCCGCTGCGCTTCGCCACGACGGTGGCTGAAATCCTGCCAGTGCGCGTGGTACGGATCGATCCCGCGCGGATCGAGTTGCGCTACCGCCGTTAAAATCCTCAGTCCCGGATGATTGTGATCGCGTCGTTCGATGCGGCGATGAGATTCGCCACCAGCAGGCGCAGTTCGGCCAGATCCGGCTCCGGTTGCCGCAGCAGGTGGTCGCAGGTCCGCGCGACAGTGCCGATCCCGACCAACGTCTCGTAAATGCGGATAAGTGGGGTTGCCTCCACCGTAGCTCCTTCACGGATCGCGCCACTCTCGATAGCGCGTTGGATGGTCTGGCTAAGATACAAAATCGATCTCCGCGTGTTCGGATGGAAACATCACCTGTCAGACGCACGCGCACCAACAATCCACATGGGAAATTTCGTCGCGGGAAATCGGCCGCTTGCTTATGCCGGTTGCGCCGCACGGTTTGATCGGCCAGCTATATCCGGCCCCGCGCGCCCGCGGCTGGGCAGATCAAGGGGGGCGAGGGGGCCGCGATGCTGGAAGGGAGAGCGCTCAGGCGACGGCTCAATGGCGCGGCCGCGCTTGCAGTTGCGCTGGCGATATTCGCGTTGGACGCGCTCAGCCCCCTGCAAGGCGCTGTAGCGGTTCTTTACACACTCGTCGTCCTGATGGTGGCGCGCAACCACGATCGCCAACTCGTCCTTGCGACCAGCGGTCTTGGGGCCCTGCTCGCTGCGGGTGCGTATGTCGTCAGCCACGGCGGTGAGCCTTTTGGCTCGCCTGCGATGCGCCTCGCGGTCAGTCTGGTCGCGATCGCGGTGACGGCCTGGTTGTGTCTGCGCAACCAGGCGGCGGTGCAGGACAGACTGCGCTCGGAAGCGCGCTATCGGACGATCTTCAGCGCTGCGGGCATTGCCATCTGGGAGACCGACTGGTCGGCCGCGCATAGCGTGCTGCGCCGGGGGCAAGAACCTGATGCGGCGATGATTTCCCGCGTCGGGCAAACCGCCGTCCTACGCGATGCCAACGACGCCGCGGCACGCCTCTTTGGACTGACCGACCGCGCGGCGCTTATCGGCGGGACCCTCGTGGCCTATTACACGCCCGCTGCCGAAGCCACACTTGGCCGCATCGTTTCTGCGCTCCTGCGGGGAGATCCGGTGATCGACGAGGAAACACGCTTTCGTACAGCAGCCGGAACGACGGTCGACGTCGTCTTGCGGGTGACACTTCCGCCCGGCGGCGACGGGTGGAGCCGTGTTCTGGTGATGGCGCTGGACATGACCGAACGCAACCGCGCCCAGGCGAAACTGGCCCAGTCGCAGGCCGAACTTACGCATGTGTCGCGGATCACGACGCTCGGGCAACTGGCGGCTTCGATCGCGCATGAGGTCAATCAACCGCTGGCAGCGATCCTCACCTTTGCCAATTCGGGCAAGCGCTGGCTCGCGCGCGAGGCACCGGACGCGGCCGAGGTCGCGGATTGTCTAGGCAACATTGCCACCACCGCCACCCGCGCCGCCGACGTGATTACGCGAATCCGCGACCTCGCCCGCCGCGCCGATCCCAAGCGCGAACGGGTGATCCTCGGCCCGTTGGTCGACGCGACGCTGGACCTGTTGCGCCGCGAATTGCAGGCACATGGCGTCGCCCTGCACCTGAGTGGCCTGGACGGGCTGCCACCGATATACGGGGATCGCGTCCAGATCCAGCAAGTGCTGATGAACCTGCTGCTCAACGCAGATCAAGCCATGATCGCCACCCCCGCCGACCAGCGCATTCTGTCGCTCGAGGTGTGGCATGACGCCGAAACGATCGTCCTTGCGATACGGGATCGCGGCGTTGGCATTGCTGGGAACCCCGAAGCACTGTTCGCACCCTTTTTCACGACCAAAGTGACCGGGCTCGGCATGGGGTTGTCCATTTGCCGTTCGATCATCGAGCAGCATGGTGGCACGCTGGTGGCGGCGAACAATGCCGATGGCGGCGCGACCTTCACCGTGCGGCTGCCCGTCACTCAGGAAACACCCTCGGACCACGATAGCGCGCGCGCGGGTTAGCTTCCCAGCAACTGGTCCACCTGCGCGCGGAATTGCCCGATGCGCTGGCGGTCGGCGGATTCGGTGTGGTCAGGCTTGGCGGCGGCCACCGGACAGTCGGCGGCGATCAGGACGTTGGTGATGGCGTCCGCGCTCATGCCGGGGTCGGCGCGATGAATCTCCGCGATTGCCTCTGCGATGACATTCTCGCGGTCGGGGCCGGAAAGTCGGCCGGTCAGTCCCGCGACGTAGCTCGCACCGCCAATGGAGGCTGGTGCCACGGCCGCCGGATCTGGGCAACCCACGGGCTTGGACGGTGGCGCGCAGCCGCCAAGCACCATGCCCAAGGATGCCGTCATGGCGAGGTATCTCATGCGATGTCTCCCGGATACGCCGATACCGGCTTCGCCTGGTCGGGTTGGCAATTATGTCCCCGGGGTCCGCGCTCCAATCTATACGAAGGTTTGCACGCCTAGGTATGATGGCGGCGTTTCCGCGCGCTTCGTAGCCTGCGCTCCATTGCAAGGAGCCAGCCACATGTCCGTCATCCCGCAACCCCCGATCCAGCCAATCCGCGATCAAGCGCTTGTGCTTCCCCTTCTGTCGTTCAGCACGGGCGCGGCCGACGGCTTCGCCTATCTGGCGCTGGGGGGAATCTTCACCGCCAACATGACCGGAAACGCGGTGTTGGCCACGGTGTTCACGCGACCGGGATATGAGACGGTGTTGGCCGGGGCGCTGACCGCAATCGGGGCGTTTGCGCTGGCGCTGGCCGCGGGTTTCCGCATGACCCGCGCGCGCGGCAACGATGCGTCGCTGGTCGCGCTTATTGCCTCCGCCCTGTGCCTTGCCGCGGTGGCGTTATGGTGGTGGTTCGGGCCGCATACGGGATTGGCGGTGTTCGGGCTGATCACGCTGTCGGCGGCGGCGATGGCGCTGCAGACGGTCGCGGCGAAGCGCGACGGCGTGCCGCACGGTGCGACGACGACCTACGCTACGGGGACGCTGACGGACCTTGTCGGAGACATCGTCGATGGCAAGGCACCATGGAGCAGCCCGCGCTGGCTGGTGTTGCTGGCCTTGCCTGCGGGTGCCTTGCTGGCGGTCGGGATCGCACTGTACTGGCCGGCGGCAACACCGCTCCTGCCACTTGTGTCGACGACCGCCAGCATCGGCTTGATCCGGCGACGGCGCGCCGGTTAGCGAAGGACCTTCACGGTGCCGACAAGATCAACATTTTGCGGTATTGCGCTGGCCGGTTTCACCTTCACCCGCATGGCGTCGAAGGTCAGGCAGTTGCCGGGCGCAATCACACCGACCTCGGCATCCCAAGAAACCTGGATCGGGTAGCCGTGGCGGGCGGCTCCAATTGCGTTGGGGTCGGGCTTTCCGGCGCAAATCTCGATGTCGTGGACGCGTTTGAAACGGATCAATTCCACATCGCGTTCGCCGTTCAGGAAGAAGGTGTTGCGCGGCGCGTCCCATTCCGCTTCCTGCATGATCGGATCCGAGGGGGGCAGGCCCTCATTGGTCATTTTTTGCGCCATGGCACCACTGGCACCAAGCATTCCAACCGAGACGGCTGCGGCAGTGATCAGTCGAACGAACAGAGTCATGGTACTTCTCCCACTTGTGTCCGCATGAGATGCCGCGCCGGGCCGCTGTCCCTGAATCATACGTTGGTCTAGCCCAGACCTTGGTGTGGGGCGGCAGCTCCGGATGTCTGACCCAACCTTCGTATGACTGGCACGGCGCGCTGGGTGGCGCATCTTGGCGACGGGCGGCCCCAATGCACCGGCCGCCCAATCCCCCTTTGCAAGGATGAGTCATGACCGACACCCACAGTGCAAGTTCCGCTCCGCACCACGAAGTGCCAACCTTCGGCAACCCCGATGAGCCGGCCGAAGGCACCATCAACACGCGGGACGATCCGCGTAGCAACACGATGGGCGGACCGCGTAACCCGGTGATCGAAAGCCAGTTTCCATCGCAGATGGACGCTCCGGCGACCGATATCAGCACCCAGCCGTTTTTCTGGTCATCGTTCAACATCTCGCCGCGACGCCAGCAAAAGGGCGGGTGGGCGCGCGAACTGACCCAGGCCGATTTCTCGATTTCCGACGAGATTTCGGGCGTCAACATGTACCTTGCGCCGGGCGGCGTGCGCGAGCTGCATTGGCATCAGACCGCAGAATGGGCGATCATGACGCGCGGACGTTGCCGCGTGACGACGCTCGATCGCCACGGCCGGCCGAGCGTCGAGGATGTCGAGGCTGGCGACCTGTGGTATTTCCCGCCGGGCCTGCCCCACTCTTTGCAGGGTCTCGGGCCCGATGGTGCCGAGTTCGTCATCGCGTTCGACGATGGTGCCCAGTCCGAAAGCAATACGCTGCTGATTACCGACTGGTTCGCGCACACTCCGCCCGACATTCTGGCCAAGAATTTCGGCATGCCGGTGGAAACTTTCGCAAATATCCCCTTGCACAATTTGTGGATCTTCCAGGCCGACGAACCGGGTGATCTTGCCGCGGACAAGGCGGCGGCAAAGGTCGTCGAGGGAACCGAGCCGGTGATCTTCCGCCTCGGAAAATCGCCGAAGATCCTCAATAACAGCGGTGGGTCGATCCAGATCGCCGACAGCAGCAACTTCAAAATCGCGACCAACGTCGCAACGGCACTGGTCACGGTCGAGCCCGGCGGGATGCGCGAAATGCACTGGCACCCCAATGCCGACGAATGGCAATATTATCTGCGCGGCAGTGCGCGGATGACGGTGTTCAACACCGGCCCCAAGGCTACGACCAACGATTTCCGTGCGGGTGACGTCGGGGTCGTGCGGCGCAATCTTGGTCACTATGTCGAAAATACCGGCGACGATGTGCTCCAGTTCGTCGAGGTGTTCCGCTCCGACCATTATGAGGAAGTGTCGTTGGCGAATTGGCTGAGCCACTTGCCCCCGGCGCTGGTGAGCCAGCATTTGAACATCGACCCATCGGTCCTGGCGAAATTCCCGCAAGGCACGCGCGGCATCGTGCCGCTGTCAAACGGGTGAGCATCGCCTGACCGGTAAGCCCGGACCAACCAAGGTATGAATTGCCGGGATCGGAGCGAGGCGGGCAAACGTCCGCGTGGCTTCGATCCCACGGAGGTGCCCGTTCATGACCGTCGAACACCCCGTTATGCAGTGCCGCATCGTTACGCGGCGATGAGCGGCAGCGTCCTACCGTATCGCTTCCAGCCCGAGGAGCGGCCGGTTTTCCCCGGAGCGCCGTACGCCCCGCGCCAAACGACGTTGAATCGCTGCCTCTATGCGCTTTCCGCGCTCGTCATGGCGATGACCGCCGGCCTGTCCAACGGCCTGGTCAGCGTCAACCTGTTGTGGATTTCCGGGAATGTCGGGCTCTATGCAAGCGAGGGCAGCCTCCTGCTCGCCGTATATGTCGCTTTCAACGCCACCGCGAACCTGCTGCTCGTAAAGGCGCGGACGCAATTCGGCATCCCGGCGACCATGCATACGGTGCTGGTGGTGCTGATCGGCGGTCAGTGCCTGCAAATGCTATGGCCCAGCTTCGGCATGGAGGTGGTGGCGCAAGCGGTCAGCGGGATAGCCGCGGGCGGGCTGACCTCGCTCACCCTCTACAATCTGTTTCAAGTGTTTCCGCTGCGCTATCGACCGATGGCGCTTGTCATTGGGTTCGGCTTGCCACCGCTTGCCATTCCGATCGCGCGGCTCTTCCCGATCGACATCATCGCGCTGAACGATTGGTACGGCCTGCACGTCATCGTCGCGACGATGGGGTTGGCCGCGTTGACGATGCTGGTGCTCATGCCGTTGCCCCCGACGGAGCGGGCAAAGGTGTTCGAGCCGCTCGACGCAGCGACGGTCGGGCTGACGATTCCGGCAATGCTCCTGATCTGCACCGTGCTGGCGGAAGGGCGGTTTCTGTGGTGGACCGACGCCCCGTGGCTCGGTTGGGCGCTGGCCATTGCCCTCCCGTTGCTGGGTCTTGCGCTGTTGATAGAGGCACGCCGGGCGCGGCCCCTTCTTTGGGTGCGGTGGTTCGCCACCGTCGATATCCTCCGGTTTGCGCTGATCGCGCTCGTCTTTCGCGTCGCGCTGGCCGAACAGACGTACAGCGCGATCGGCCTGCTGACGCTTGGCGGGCTGACCAGTGACCAACTGCACACGCTGTTTCTGTTCGTTCTCTTCGCGATGGTCGCCGGCACGATCGCGGCCGCCGTCCTCGCAAAGCCCGAACGCTTCACCGAGCTTATGCTGGTGGCGGCGCTGGTGATCGCGCTCGGGGCATGGCTCGACACCGCATCCACCAGCGAAACCAGGCCAACGCAGCTACTGCTCAGCCAGTCATTGCTGGGCTTCGGCGCTGCGCTGTTTCTGGGGCCGGCCTTGCTGGATGGGTTGCGGCGTGTGACCCTCAAAGGGCCCACGCATCTGGTCAGCTTCGTCGTGCTGTTCAGCACCACGCAGAATGTGGGTGGGCTGATCGGGGTGGCGTTTCTTGGTACGTTGCAGACCGCGCGCGCGCGCCTCCACGCCGAAGCGATCGCAGAAAGCGTTTCGCTGGGTGACCCCGGTGTCATATCGCGCCTGGCGCAAAATGCCGAGGGTATCGCCCGCGTCGTGATCGATCCGGCGCATCGGCAGGGCGAAGCGAACGCGCTGCTTGGCTCCGCTTTGCAGGATCAGGCCAATGTGCTGGCGTTCAACGATTCATGCTGGGCTGTCACCTGGATCGCCTTGGCCACCACGCTGCTGTTGCTGAGCACCCTCGTCAACAGCCGTTTTCGACTTTTTGCAGGCGCACGCCACCTGAGGGGTAACGAATGAGCGACCGTGAGACTTCCCCCGCAGTGTCGTCCGGGGCGGCTGCCCCTGAAGCGGCATCGGCGGCACCAACCGTTTGGGAGCCGCCCAAAAGATCCTTTCTCGTCATGGCCGCACTGGTGGCAATGCTGCTGATCGCCATCTCGGGGATTCTCCAGCTTTGGGGCATAGGTCCGTTTGCGGGTGCCGATCAGCGGACCGACAATGCCCTGGTCCGCGGCCGCACAAGCGTGATCGCGCCGCAAGTCAGCGGCTATGTCGCACGGGTGCTGGTGCGAGACTATGAGCGCGTCGAGCGCGGCCAGATTCTGGTCCTGATCGACGACGGTATCTACCGCGCGCGCTTCGAGCAGGCGCGCGCCAACCTCGATGCCCAAATCGCGGCCCTTGCGAACAGTCAACAGGCGCGCGCGGCCCGTGCGGCGGGGGTGGTCGGCCAGTCGGCAACGATCGCCGGTGCAGAGGCGCAATTGCGCAAGGCCAAGGCCGATATGGCTCGCGCGACCGAGCTTGTCGGCGACGGGTCGATTTCCGTGCGCGAGCGCGACAGCGCCTCGGCCGCCCTGACACAGGCGGAAGCGCATCTGCGCGAAGCAATCGCCAGTGAAGATATTGCGCGGCAGGATTTGCGCACGGTCGATGTCGGCAAACGCGGGCTGTCGGCACAGGTCGAGGCGGCGCGGGCGCAATTGCACCTTGCCGAGATCGATTTGCTGCACACCGTGATCCGCGCGCCCGAGCCGGGGCAAATCGGCGAAGTGCACGTTCGGCTCGGCCAGTTTGTCACCAATGGAACAGAGTTGATGCAGCTCGTCCCGCCCGATCGTTGGGTGATCGCGCAATATAAAGAGGCGCAGACCTATCACATGGCGGTCGGCCAGCGCGCCAGCTTTACCGTCGATGCGCTGGGCGGCCATCGAATGCTTGGCCGCGTCGTGCGCATTGCCCCCGCGAGCGGCTGGGAATTTGCCGTTTTGAAGCCGGACAATGCCACCGGGAATTTCGTCAAGATTCCGCAGCGGATCGGCGTGATGATCATGGCCGATCCGGGCCAGGCGCTGCTCGATCGGCTTCGTCCGGGCATGTCGGTCGAAACGCGCGTCGAAACGGACGAGCGGCGATGATGCGTCGAGCCAGCGCGGCGGGCGCGGTGCTGCTGCTTGCGGGGTGCGCCGGGCCTCGACCGTCCATCCCCCAATCGGCAGCGGTCGTCGCGCCCACGGCGTGGCGGGTCGATGGAGGCGCGGGGGCGATCCAGGCGATCCAAAACGACTGGTGGGAAAGTTTCGGAGACCCCGCGCTAAACGCATTGGTGGGTGAAGCGCTGCGCAACAACGTCGACGTCATGGTCGCTGCATCGCGGGTTGCGCAGGCGCGGGCACAGTTCCGCCTTGTCGCGAGTGCGGCAAGGCCCGCGATCGGCGTTGGCGGTCAAGGTGGCTATGGTCGCAGCCTCAACGCTTTCGGGGTCGGCTTGGACCAGGTCGATGGCACGGCGTCGGTGACTGGATCATATGAGCTCGACCTTTTTGGAAGGTTGGCGGAGGCTCGCGGGGCCGCGCGGGCGGACCTGCTGGCGAGCCAGGCCGCGCGCGACACGGTCCGGCTGGCGGTCGCGGCGCAGGTGGTCGAAGGCTATATCGGGTTGCGCGCGCTAGAGGCGCAGCTCGCGATTGCGCAAGACACGCTCGCAACCCGTGCCCAGGAACTTGAGCTGATTCGTCATCGTGCCGCCGCCGGTTATTCGCCTGCGCTCGATCTCGCTCAGGCCGAGGCGGAGTATCAGGTCGCGGCGCAACTCGTGCCGGCCACGCGATCGGCGATCACCCGGCAGGAGAACGGTCTTAGCCTGCTGTTGGGCAAAGCGCCGGGCGCGATTGCGCCGGGTGCCGCCATTGACGGTTTGGTCGCGGTGCGGGTGCCCGTCTCGCTTCCCGCACAGGTCTTGCGGCAGCGTCCCGATATCGCTGAGGCGGAAGACCGCGTGGTAGCGGCCGATCGTCAGCTCGATGTCGCCCGCGCATCATTTTTGCCCCGCATCCAGCTATCGGCCTCGGGCGGCGCGGTGGCATCGAATATTCTTCCCAACCCGGTCAGTCTGTTTTCGCTTGGCGGATCGATCCTTGCGCCGCTGTTCGAAGGCGGTGCCTTGCGCGCACGACAATCCATCGCAGCCGCAACGCGGGATCAGGCCGCCTTCGCTTATCGCAAGGCGGCGCTGACGGCGTTTGCGGAGGTTGAAAACGCGATGGAAAGCAACCAGCGTCTCGCACAGCAACTGGCCGCAGCCGAGCAGCAACGCGCCGCGCTCGCGACCGCAAGGGCGTTGGCGGTCAACCGCTACCGTGCCGGATACGCGCCCTATCTCGATCAGCTCGACGCCGAACGGAGTTTGTTGAGCGCGCGTCTGTCGGTGGTTGATCTGCGGGCCGCACGGTTGCGGGCGATCGTCGTCCTGTACCGCAGTCTGGGTGGCGGATGGTCGGCCCCGGTGGGAGGCTCTGCGGTCGCGCCTTGAGACCCTGAAAGGCCCGGATCGACAACCCGCCGATCACAGCGAGGCGGTAGGGGAAGCGTTTGTTTTCGCAGCATTAAGCCGCGGCTAAACCCAACGTATAATTCAGCGGCCAAGGGTTTTGCGGCATCCCTGAGCGGAAGCTGAACAGCTTTCTCGAACCAGTCGGCTCGGGTCCTCGCGAAGCGCCATGCGGCGTTTCCGCTCTAAGGAGATTATCGTTATGATCACGTCTCGGTTTTCCAGTGTGGCCGCCGCACCCGTCCTGGCGGCAGTCCTCGTCGCTACGCTGTCGGGGTGCGTGACCACCAAGGAGGCGATCGCGCACAAGGAAAACGATCTTTCCGCAGCGGGCTTCATCGATAAGCCGGCGAACACGCCCGAACGTCAGGCGATGCTGGCTCGCTTGCCCGCGAACAAGTTCGTTCGCAACGTCAAGGGCGACACCGTCAAGTATGTCTATGCCGATCCCAAGTCCTGCAACTGCCTCTATGTCGGCACGCAGCAGGCTTATGGCGCGTATGTGAAGACGATGCAGGCGAAGAATCTCGCCGACGAGCAGCAGATGACTGCTGAGGAATATAGCGATCCGGCGTGGAACTGGGGTGCCTGGGGTCCCTGGGGCGGGTTCGGTTGGGGCTTCGGTCGTGGCTACGGCTGGTAATTCCTAAGACGGCGGGGCTCGATACCATCGAGCCCCGCCGCCAATTGTCGAGCTGGTCAGGCGCCCGTCCCAGCTCGATCGATGTTTAAGTGGATCGGCGGTTTTGCCGACGCGCCAGTCGGGCCTTCTAGCTTGCCCGCTGCCACTTGCGACGCCAGACGAGCGGCGTCTGATCCACAAATCGCCGGAACAGTCGCGTGAGATGGGCCTGGTCGGCCAGCCCGCAGGCATTTGCGATCGCGCTCAGCGTTTCCGACGTCGTTACCATCAGCATTTGCGCTTGGGCGATCCGACGACGCGTGATGTAGGTCCGCGCGGTCTCTCCCAGGCTGACTTTGAACGCACGGCAGAAATGCCCCTTGCTCAGCCTGGCGAGCGCCGCCAGTTCGCCGATACCGATCGTCCGGTCGAGATTGCGATCGATATGGTTGGTCACCACCCGGATTTGCCAGGCCGCCAGGCCGCCGCGAATGGTGCCTGCAGCCGGCGGCGTTTCGGGCGGGCGCGAAACGCCGCCGTCCGGTGCGGTATGCAGCATCTCGTCCAGCAGGCGAAGGCATTCTCGCGCGGCGTCGAGATCGGTCTCCAGGGCAACCTGCGCGCCGCGAATGAGGGCAGCCGCAGATACAGGCTTGGATTGCTCGACAGAATTCAGCAGCATGTCGCCAGTCTCCGGTCTGGTTTATCGTCCGGGTCGCGGGCGGTGCCGCGCAACCTCTGGACTTGGCTAGCATGCGGAGAGATAGGGAACTTTTATACGGAGGTATGAAGTAGCCCGGCCATGCCGCCGTGGCTGGGCAACGCGCTTCGCCGACCGACCGCGCTCAATAGCGCGGCTGACCAGCCGTCGACGCCCCGATTTTGCCGCGAAACACCCAGTAGCTGAATCCGACATAAGCGAGAATGACCGGCAGGATCACCACAATGGCACCTGCGACGATGACCTGCGTGCGATGCACCGAAGCGGCCTGCCAGATCGTCATGACGCCGGGAATGGCTGCAGGCCAGATGCTGATCCCAAGACCGGCGAGCGCGGTCAGAAGCAGCACGATCGTGGCCGCGAACGGCAGCCATTCGCGTTTGCTCCACAAGGACCTCCACGCCGTAAGCCAGGCAAGCGCCGCAAGGATCGGAAGCGGCGCGAGATACACTGTCCCGGGGAGCGTGAACCAGCGCGCCCAGACAGAAGGCAATGCAAGCGGCGTCCAAAGACTGACCAAGGCAATCGCCGCGCCGGTCGCCAGCAGGCCGACCCGCGCAATCTCGCGCGCGAAGATCTGGGTGTTGCCATCGGTTCGCCAGATCAGCCATCCTGCCCCAAGCAGGGCGTAGAACGCGACCATGCCCAGACCGGTGGCGACCGAGAACAGTTGCAGCCAGTCGAACGGACTCCCCGCAAATTGACCGTTTGCCACGGCAATGTCGCCGGTGATGAACGCGCCCAGAATGGCACCTTGGCAAAATCCGGCCAGTGCCGATCCACCCGAGAAAGCCATCGTCCAGCCGAGCTCGAGCGGGCCGCCCTGTGATCGGAACTCGAACGCGACGCCGCGGAGGACCAGCCCCAGCAGCATGAGCGCGAGCGGGACGTAGAAGGCGGGTAGAAGAATGGCAAAGGCACCGGGGAAGCCGGCGAGGAGCACCATGCCCCCGAGCACCAGCCAGGTTTCATTGCCGTCCCACATCGGCGCAAGCGAGCGCATCATGGCGTCGCGCGTGGCGGTCGCTGGGGCGAAGGGGAACAGGATCCCCACGCCCAGATCGAAACCATCCAGCGTGACGTACAAACCGATCGCGAGCGCAGCGAACAGGGCGAACAGGACGGGATAATCGATCATGGCTTGGTCCTTGACGTCGCGTCTGGCAGGCCTTGGGCTCCTGCGGGGCGGCCGACCGGCGGCGTTGGTGCGAGGTTCGACGGGCCGCGGAAGACCATTTGCCCGGCATAAAAGAAGAAGCCCAGCAACAGCAGGTTGTAGAGGATCAAGGCGACCCCGAGCGAACTGGCGACTGCCCCACCGGCAAGCGGCGATACGGCGTGCGCGGTGCGGAGGTGGCCATACACAACCCACGGCTGGCGACCGACCTCGGTGATCGTCCATCCCGCGAGCGTCGCGACGAAGCCCAGCGGCACACTCGCCATGCAGGCAAACTGATACCAGCGTGTGTCGTACAGGCGTCGACGCCAGCGCAGGAAAAGCCCCGTCATGGCGATGGCGAGCAACAGGATGCCGCACCCGACCATGATCCGGAAGGCAAAGAATACCGGCACCACCGGCGGGCGGTCGATCGCGGGCACGCTCTTGAGGCCCTGGACCTGGCCGTCGAGCGAATGCGTCAGGACGATGCTGCCGAGCACAGGGATATCCAGCGCATAGTCGTTACGCTCCTGCTTCTCGTTCGGCCAGGCGATAAGCGTGAGCGGGACGCGGGACGCCGTGTCCCAGCGAGCCTCGATCGCCGCCAATTTGATAGGCTGATATTGGCGGGTATTCTGGCCATGCTGGTCGCCAATTTCCAGTTGCAGCGGCACCAGGATCGCGGCGAGCCAGAGCGATGCCGAAAACGCCGCGCGCGCAGCGCTCTGGTCGCCCGGGCGTCCGCGCCACAGCCAGAACGCCGAGACCCCCGCCACGACGAACGCGCCAGTGACGAAGCTTGCCGTCACCATATGCGCAAAGCGATAGGGCATCGATGGGGTGAAGATGACGCCCCAGAAGTCGGTGGCGATGAAGCGTCCGTCGGCGGTGGTGGTGAAGGCCTGGGGGGTCTGCATCCAGCTATTGGCGGAAATGATCCAGAAGGCGGAAATCACGGTTCCCGTCGCGACGATCAGGCACGCGGCAAAATGGATTTTGTCGCCCACCCTTTCCCGGCCGAAGAGCATGATTCCGACAAAACCGGCTTCAAGAAAGAAGGCCGTCAGCACCTCCAGCACGAACAACGGCCCGATCACGTTGGCGGTTGCGCGGGCATAGGCGGACCAGTTGAGCCCGAGCTGGTATGAAATCACGACCCCGGTGACGACGCCCATGCCGAAAGCCAGCGAAAAGACCTTGATCCAGAAGCGTTGTAGTTCCTGCCATACGGGATTGCGGGTGCGCAGCCACGCTGCACCGAGGAACACGATGAACCAGGCAAGGCCGATCGTGAAGGCCGGCCACAGAATGTGATATCCCATGGTGAACGCGAACTGGAGCCGCGACAGGATTAGCGTGTCCATAATGCTACTCCGCGCAAGTGAGCGCTGGCCGAGAAACCCGGCGTGGCGATGAACGGGGACGTTCTGGCGGTGGCTGTGTCATGGCCGGAGGAGTGCACGACCCCTGTGGGGGCGTATTGCACGGTGTTGCTTTACTTGAACGATCGCAACACATCCCGTTTCCGACGCGAATGGGGCACAGCGTCCACCGCATCGCCCGGCAAAACCGGGCATGAAACGGACCATCCGGCCCATTGACCGGCGCGCAACCGTCCGGGTGTTGTGACCGACAATTTCTGCCCCCGCTCGTTTGCGATCCGCCGATGCCAAGCTGACACCTTCTCCCGCCACCGTGACTGGTGCGCGGCGATGAGCGGGAGGCGCATGATGCATAAAAGTAGCGCCGGACAGACACCGGTTGGGGGCGGTGGTCTATCCGGCGCTTCCGATCCGGGGGATCGGGAGGGGAGAGCTTTTTAAAGGCTCTCGTGCAGAAAGTTGGGAGGGGGGCGGGTAACTCTCTGCACGGCCTAAGTAAGGTTTTGCGTACCGCGAAAAAATCATACGATGGTTGTGGTTACTCGCCGGATGTGGGCGGCACCGTGGCAGGGCGGGGGGCCACGCCCGTGAGCCCGGCGCGTTGGACTGCGGTTGCGCCCGTGCTGCCTGCGACCGCCGGTCGCACGCGAACCGGAATCGATTTGTAGGACGGCGTCAGACACTGTTTGTCGATGTGGCCGAGCGCGACGAGCGCCTGGCTCTCGGGATAATAGGCACCGCAACATTGCGGCGGCAGATCATAGCGGATTACGGTGAGCCCACGCACGACCCGGTCGGGATGGGCGTGCGCCAGGGCCGTCTCGACATCGACAAGATCGCCCTCCGCCAGGCCCAGCCGCGTCATGTCGGCTTCGTT
Organism: Sphingomonas sp. PSPC2-2; assembly: GCF_049897725.1. Lineage (NCBI taxonomy): Bacteria > Pseudomonadati > Pseudomonadota > Alphaproteobacteria > Sphingomonadales > Sphingomonadaceae > Sphingomonas > Sphingomonas sp. PSPC2-2. The sequence goes on from NZ_JAFCWU010000004.1 coordinate 146,560, forward strand.
CATCATCAGCACATCGCGACGCCCGAAAACGCCGCGATAGCGATCGTCCAGGCCGTAGATCGTGGTGTTGTACTGGTCGTGCGATCGCATCGTGGCGAGCCGCAAGATGTCGGGATCGTCAGTGTGCAGGTCTTCTTCAAGGTGGTCGAAGATCAGGAAGTTGGCCTTCCCGGAAGCGGTGTTCCAAATGCGTTGCTGCGCCGCGTTTGGCAGTTGGAAGCCGCCGGGCTGGCGTATCCGATCGTTGAAACCGGCAAATTCGGGATAAACCGACTCGATCTTGTCGCGGATCACGGCATAATCCGCGACCAGCCCCTCCCAATCGACATCGACCGTCGAGCCAAGCGTCGCCCGCGCAAGGCTGGCGAGAATCCAGGGTTCGGAACGGGCTTCGCCGCTTGGCGGTTTGAGAAAACCGCGCGATGCGTGGACCATCGACATCGAATCCTCGACCGTGATCGATTGCGGTCCGGTCGCCTGTTCGTCGCGTTCGGTCCGGCCGATCACCGGCAGGATATAGGTCGCCTTTCCGGTCAGCAGGTGCGTGCGGTTGAGCTTGGTCGCCAGCGACACCGCAAGATCGAGCCGACGGAAACCCTCGAAGCAGGCGGTCGGATCGGGCGCGGCGATCGCCAGATTGCCGCCGAGGCAAATAATCGCCTTTGAGGTCCCATCGCGCATCGCCGCGATCGATTCGACGACCGAGTGGCCAAACTTGCGGGGTGGCTCGAAGCCGAAGGTATCGCGAAACCGGTCGAGCATTTCCTTTGACGGGCGTTCGGTAATGCCGACGGTACGGTTGCCCTGTACGTTGGAATGGCCGCGCAGCGGGCTGATACCGGCCCGGATCCGGCCGATATTGCCCTTGAGCAGCAGAAGGTTGACGATCTGTTGTACATTGGCGGTGCCGGTACGATGCTGCGTGATGCCCATGCCGTAGCTGACGATCGCGGCTTTCGCGCTGGCATAAGCCCGCGCAATGTCCTGCAGATTCTCGTGCGTCAGCCCGCTCGAACGTTCGATGTCCGCCCACTGCGCTTGATCGAGATTGGCCACGAATTCGGCGAAGCCCGAAGTGTGACCCGCGATGAAATCATGATCCAGCACCGGCGCGAGATCGGCGGCCCGGGCGGCGCGGTCCATGTCGACCAAGGCCTTGCAGATGCCCTTCAGGGCGGCGGCATCGCCGCCGATCCGGACCTGGAAATAGGTGGTCGCAATCGGAACCGACGTCATCGTCGCCATTTCGAGCGGCTCTTGCGGAGCCTGGAAGCGTTGCAGCGCCCGTTCCTTAAACGGGTTCATGACGATGATCGTCGCACCGCGCTTTGCCGCATTGTGCAGCGATGTCATCATCCGCGGATGATTGGTGCCGGGGTTATGGCCAATCGAGAAGATGAAGTCGCAGTGCTCGAAATCCTCGAGTGTAACGGTCGCTTTGCCCACGCCGATGGCACGCGGCAGACCGACCGAGGTCGGCTCGTGACACATGTTCGAACAGTCCGGGAAATTGTTGGTCCCGAACGCGCGCGCGAACAGCTGGAAGACGAATGCCGCTTCGTTTGACGCCCGACCCGAGGTGTAGAATTCCGCCTGATCGGGATGGTCGAGCGCCCGCATTCGCGCACCGATATCCGCGAGGGCATCGTCCCAACTGACCACCTCATAATGATCGGTGGCGGGATTATACCGCAGCGGGTGCGTGATGCGCCCCTGATTTTCGAGCCAGTGGTCGGGTTGCTGCCAGAGGTCCGATACGCTGTGTTCGGCGAAGAACGTCGGATCGACCCGCTTTGCGGTCGACTCCCAGGTCACCGCCTTTGCACCATTTTCGCAAAACTCGAAGGCGGAGGTGTGTTTGGGATCGGGCCACGCGCAGCCTGGGCAATCGAAGCCGTTGGGCTGGTTGTTCTCGAGCAGCGTCTCCACGCCCTGAACAAGCACTTGCTGGCGCTTGAGCGTCTCGGCCACTGCCTTGAGAGCGCCCCAGCCGCCAGCCGGTTCGTTATAGTCGCGGATGCCATCGGGCCGTTTGTCAGTCATGCCCGCAAATTACCGCCTGGCGAAGCAGCGTCTTGGATCGCATGCGCCGAAATTGGACCGATGGCAGCCAAATTTGGGCAAGGTTGGCGGCACCGCCGAGGACCCGAAACTCTCGTATTATTGGCCGACCCGGGTTCGTTACGGCAACAGTCCGGCGATCGATGCGGCTTGGCGTCGTGTCGGTCGTGTCACGAGCGCGGGGTCGCTACACCGGGCCGTGACCCAATGCCCAAAATAGCCTTTAGGAGCTTCTCATGGTCGAATTGCGCTTTCATTCCTCGGTTCGTGTCGCGCTTGCCGCGCTATCGGTGCTGTCAGCGGTTACGGTAGCGGATGCTGCGACTGCGCCGGCCAAGCCCAAGCTGACCGAGACAATTACGTGCCGGGATTTCGTGCAGATGCGCGAGGAGTTCAAGCCGACGGTTGTCTCTTACGCGCTCGGCTACACGCACGCCAAGCAGCCGCAGCTCGATGCGGTTGATGTGGGGGGTGTTGCGCGGCTCGTGCCCGTGCTGGTCCAATCCTGCCGTGCCCGGCCGACCGAAACGCTGTTGCAAAGAATCAGTGCGTTTTTCCACCGGCTGTAACCGCGCTTGAACGATGTGCGGCGTCCGGCAGGCCTGGACGCCGCCTGCCGGGGCGCTGATCAGGATTGCGCCGCTGCGGTTCTTTTCGCCAGAATCTGCGACCACGGATTTGGCTTTGCAGCGCCGATCCGATGTAGCGTGTTGCGGTCGTGATGCAGGAAGGGCTGGTCCTGCCCGCGCACCGCCAACGTGGTCTGAATATCGTAAGACCATGAATCATCGGGATTGAAGGTGATGTCGATCCGATAGGCATCGGTGCGGAACGCATCCTCAAGGAAATCGGTCGAGCAAATGCCGTAGTTGGTTGGTCCGCGCGTTGCCGTCAGTGTGATGGTCTTGTCGCCCGGTTTGCCGTGCCCGGATGCCAGCGCGGTTTGGCCGCGCGGGATGGCGAGCGTTTGCAGGATCAGGCCGGTTGCCGGTTCCCACAGCCAGTACCCCACCTGATCGTGAAAGGTGATGTCCTCTTCCACGGTCGTGATGTGGATGTGATAGCGCAAGCCGTAGAACAATTGCGGTCCATTGGCCTGCGGGTCGATCGGCTCGAACACGATGTGCTCGATAAACGTACGCTGTTCGGGACCCGCCGGTTTCGGCGCGGTATCGGATCCCTTGGTCGCCCGCCATGTGCCCGCAAGGGGACGGAGCGGACCCAGGTTTGCCAGGGTGTCCGGATCGACATCGCTCGGCTCGGTGAAGATGTCGCGGGGAAACGGATTCACGCAAGGGTCTCCTACAAAGGGGGAAGAGGGCGCTCGATCGCAACGCTTTTTAGGCTGGTCGCGGCGATTTGCCACCGCAATCGAGGGTGCGCAGCATCTTCCTTCGCCAGGGAGCGACCGCCCGGAATACCGCGCGTGCGGCCCCCCGGGCAGTCCCCTTAACGTTCGCGAAGCGGATCCTACAGAATGCTGCCCTCGTGCACCATTTCGAACAGCTGCGCATTCTTGCTGTAATCGACATTGACGCCGATCAGCACGGGCCCCGGGGTGTCGAAGGCCTGGTGAAGTGCAGGCGCGATCGCGTCAGGGCCGGCGACCTGTATGCCCTTCGCGCCAAACGCCTCGGCATATTTCACGACATCGATCGGCCCAAGGTCCGTGCCCGAATGGCGACCGTATTTCAGCTCCTCCTGCGCGGCGACCATGTTGTAGCTGCCGTCGATCCAGATCATGTGGACAAGGTTCGATTTCAGTCGCACCGCGGTTTCCAATTCCATGCCGGAAAACAGAAATCCGCCGTCTCCCGAGACCGACAGCACTTTCTCGCTCGGACGAACGATGCTGGCGGCGATACCCCACGGCAGTGCCACGCCCAGGGTTTGCTGACCATTGGAGATCAACACCTGACGTGCGCGAAAGCTGGTGAGATAACGCGACAGATACAGGCTGAACGACCCCATGTCCGAGCAGAGCGTAACGTCGGGCGTGAGCATCTTCTGGAGTTCGGCGATAATGCGCAGTGGATGGACGGGCGTCCCGCCTTGCGCGGCAGCTTCGGTGAGCAGTTGGACGCGGTCTGCGGCGATCACCTCGAGCAACGTCGCGGCTTTTGCGGAAGGTGCCTTGCGCGTAAGCTGCGGGGTCAGCCGGGTCAGGCTGGCCTCGATATCGCCGATGACCTCGACGGAGGGGTTATAGGCGTTCTCGATCTGCGCCGGGACGACGTCGATATGGACGATCGGCCGATCCGATCCCTGGTTCCAGATCGATGGCCAATATTCGACCGCATCGTAGCCGATCGTGACGACCAGGTCGGCGGACTCAAGCAAGGTGTCGGCGGCCTGATTGGCGATTTGCCCGACACGCCCACCGAATACGGCGAACTCGCGTTCCGAAACCGCACCCGCCGCCTGGAACGTGCCGACGACGGGCAGCGCCGCCAGGTCGAGCAGCGCGCGGATCGCCTTTGCCGCTCTGGGCTTGCTCGCCATCAGGCCGAGCAGCACGACGGGATTGTTTGCTGCGTTGATCAGGCGCGCCGCTTCCGCCAGCGCGCCCTCGGATCCTGCGCCGTAGCCTGGCATGCCGTTCAATGCGATTGGGCGGCACGCCGCCTCGCCGGTCATGATGTCGAGCGGCAATCCGACGAACGCCGCGCCCGGACGCCCGGTCTCCGCGGCGCGGAAGGCTGCAGACAGGATTTCGGCGGTGGCGGCGGGGGAGTCGACCTCGGCTGCATATTTGGTGACGGGTTTGAGCACATCGACCGAATCCAGCGTCTGGTGCAATGCCTTGAGCCGGTCCGCCACGGCGACGGAGCCCCCCAGCGCAACGATCGGGTCGCCCTCGGAATTGGCGGTGGCGAGGCCGGTGGTGAGGTTTGCCACGCCAGGGCCCGACGTCGCGATCGCGACGCCCGCCTTGCCGGTCATCCGTCCGATCCCGCCGGCGATGAACGCGGCATTCTGCTCGTGGCGGCACACCACCGTCTGAATCGACGAATCGACCAGCCGGTCGAACACCTTGTCGATCTTGGCACCGGGCACGCCAAACACATGCGTGGTGCCACGCTGTTCGAGCGTTTCAACGACGATGTCGGCGCCGGTACGCGGCCGTGTGCTTGTCTGCGTCATGACAATGTCCCATTCGGTTTGGAGGGTGATTTGGTCGGCTCGCCCTCCGCAGCGGCAATCTTCTGCGGCAGGTCGCTGTCGTCGAGATTGGAGCCGAGAAAGGCGTCGGTTTCGGGCAACTCGATGTGGAGACCGTGCATTGTGCAAGTTTGCGCGGTCGCGTCGCTGATCTGGAAATCCAGCACATGGCCGCCCGACCTACGATCGGCGGTCAGAAAATGCAGGTGAAAGCCCGGCACGCCGAGGGTTCCCGCAAAGGTCGGCGTGCGAAAGCCCGCCAGCGTGCCCGCAACATTGGTGAGAACGGTTTCGGCTTGCCCCTTTGTCGCATCCTGCAGGGGCGGGAAGGGCCGGTGTTGTTCGCGCACGGTCCTGGTCGTCACGCTTGCAAACTGCCCGTCGACACGGATCGCCGTAAACAGATTGGCTTCGGTCAGCGCCGTCAGGCGGTCGAGCAGGTCGGCCTTTGCGATATCGGCCACGGGCAGGCTGCGCTCGGGTTTGAAGAAGGTGACAACCGCGAACGGTGTCTTCTGATCGTCCGTAACGGGCCGCGCCGAACCGTCCGAACGGAGCTGGTAGAACACGCCGTCGAAGCCCACCATCTCGCCGTCGAGATCGTTGAACGTGCCAAGGCCGAAGTCCCCATGCCGATGCAGTTCGCCATAGGTCGTCAGCCCTTCGTAGACACCCTCGACCAGCGCCGACATCAGCGATGTCTGGTACAATTCGCCGGATTTCGCATCCGCCGCGCGTCCGCCGGCGATCGCAGCCGCCCCGATCATCCCCAGCGCTGAGTCCGTCATCACTGCATCTCCTTGCGGCGTTCGGTTTCAAGGCTTTGGAAAACCGTGCCGATCGAGCGGCTTGCTACAAAGTCGCGCCTTTCCAGGCACTCATACAAAGGTTGCGCCCTCCCGCCGGGGCGTCGGCAACCGACACCATCGTATGATTCAGCGGCGGCAGGGCGCTGCTAGACCACTCGCCTGATCTTCTGCCGAGGGAAAGAGCATGTCCGTCGAAAGCAAATGCCCCATGAGCGGCGGTGCGGTGTCCGGCAACGCCGTGCTGTTCGACATGACCGACCGGCTCTGGTGGCCGAACCGTCTCGACTTGGCCGTGCTCAACCAGAATGCGCCGCAGCCGACGCCGCTGGGGGATGCGTTCGATTATGCGAGCGAGTTTGCAACGCTCGACCTCGCGGCGGTCAAGCGCGACATCGTCGCGCTAATGACCGAATCGCAGAGCTGGTGGCCTGCCGATTATGGCCATTACGGTCCGCTGTTCATCCGCATGTCGTGGCACGGGGCCGGCACCTATCGCATCGGCGACGGGCGCGGCGGGGCGGGGCAGGGCGCGCAACGCTTCGCGCCGCTCAACAGCTGGCCCGACAACGCCAATCTCGACAAGGCGCGGCTGCTGGTGTGGACGATCAAGCAGAAATACGGACGAAAACTCAGTTGGGCGGACCTTTTGGTGTTGACCGGAACCTGCGCCATTGAAGCTATGGGGCTGAAGACCGTCGGCTTTGGCGGCGGTCGCATCGATATCTGGGAGCCGCAGAACGACACCTATTGGGGGCCGGAGCGGGTCTGGCTTGGCGGCGACAAGCGCTACAGCGGCGATCGCGAGCTTCAGGAGCCGCTGGCGTCGAGCCAGATGGGGCTGATCTACGTGAACCCCGAAGGGCCCGATGGCATTCCCGACCCCGTCGCCGCCATCCGCGACATTCGCGAGACCTTCACCCGCATGGCGATGAACGATGCGGAAACCGTGGCTCTGATCGCGGGCGGCCACACCTTCGGCAAGAATCACGGTGCCGCGCCGCCCAAGGAGTATGTCGGGCCCGAACCCGAGGGAGCGCCGATCGAGCAATTGGGGCTGGGCTGGAAGAACAGTTTTGGAACGGGCAACGGCGCGGCGACGATCACCGGCGGGCTGGAAGGGGCGTGGACGAGCGATCCCATCCGCTGGGACAATGGTTATTTTTCCAACCTGTTCGGCTATGAATGGGAGCTAACCGCCAGTCCGGCCGGCGCGCATCAATGGACGCCGATCAACCCGGAGGCGCAGGGTACCGTGCCCGACGCACACGATCCGTCCAAACGCCATGCGCCGATCATGCAGACGACCGATATCGCGCTCCTGCACGACCCCTCCTATGCAAAGATCGCGCGGCATTATTACGAAAATCCCGCCGAATTCGGTCACGCCTTTGCCGAAGCCTGGTACAAGCTCACCCATCGCGACATGGGGCCGCATCCGCGCTTGCTTGGCCCCGACGTTCCGGCGGAGCCGCGGCTATGGCAGGACCCGGTTCCGGTTTGCGACCACCCGCTGATCGATGCGGCCGATATCGCGGCGCTCAAGATCGAAATCCTGGCCTCGGGGTTGACCACGGCCCGGCTGGTGGCGACCGCTTGGGCGTCGGCCTCGACCTATCGCAATTCCGACAAGCGTGGCGGCGCGAACGGGGCTCGAATCCGGCTTGCGCCGCAAAAGGATTGGCCGGTCAATGAGCCCGAACACCTCGCCATGGCGCTGGCCGCGCTTGAACACGTCCAGCAGGCCTTCAACGCATCGGCACCTGGCGGCAAGCGGGTATCGCTCGCCGATCTGATTGTGCTGGGCGGCGCGGCTGCGATCGAGGATGCTGCCCGTCGAGCCGGCTATACGCTGGAAGTGCCGTTTACGCCGGGCCGGATGGATGCCGCGCAGGACGACACCGACGTCCAGTCCTTTGCCTATCTCGAGCCCAAGGTCGATGGTTTCCGCAATTATGTCGGAGCCACGCTGCCGTGGTCGCAGGAAGAAATGCTGGTCGATCGCGCGGATTTGCTGAAACTCACCGCGCCGGAAATGACCGCGCTGGTGGGCGGACTGCGCGTGCTCGGCGCGAATGTCGATCAGTCGACCCACGGCGTGTTCACCGACCGTCCCGGCGTGTTGACCAACGACTTCTTCGTCAATCTGCTGGCGTCGAGCTTGCGCATGACGTGGACGCCCGCGACCGAAGCCGACGTGTTTCAGGCGCATGACCGCGCGACGGGCGCAGTGACATGGACCGCGACGCGCGTCGATTTGATCTTTGGATCGAACGCGCAATTGCGCGCGATTGCCGAGGCCTATGCAACCGACGATTCGGGTCTGCTCTTTGTCCATGCTTTTGTCGCGGCGTGGAGCAAGGTGATGGACCTCGATCGCTTCGATCTCGCATGAGGGCCAGCCGCGCAGGCTTGGCGGTCCTTGCCTTTGCCGGGCTCGGTCTGGCCGGGGCCGCCGATCCGGGATGCGCCCAGACCCTCCCCTCGGCCGCCCAGAACGGCGGCGAGAATGGCGAGGCGGCGCGCCGCTCCGAGCGGGCATTGACCGTGACGCTGACCTATACCAGCGATGCCAACGCCGATGTCTCGGGTGGCGCGCGAACGGGAAGCGCGTATCTCCAGCGGATCGGTCTGATCGGCGACGCGGACTTGGCGCACGCGATCGGCTGGAACGGTGCCACCGCGCATATCAGTTTCCAATCTATCGTCGGAACCGGGCTGTCGGCCAGCCGGGTCGGCAATTTGCTGACGGTGAGCGGCATCGAGGCCCCCCCGGCGCTTCGCCTGTTCAATGTGTGGGTAGAACAAAAGGTGGGCAGCGCGACGTCGGTCCGCGTCGGCCAATTTTCCGCCGGGCAGGAATTCTCGATCAGCCCCACGGCAAATCTGTTCGTCAATTCGACCTTTGGCTGGCCAGGCAGTTTCGCGACCGACTTGCCCGGTGGCGGCCCCGCTTATCCCATATCGGTGCCCGGTGCGCGGCTGGCGACCACCTTCGATGGAGGCAAGACCACCGCGCGTATCGCGGTGTTCACGGGCAACCCGCCGGGGCGGGATGTGCACGGTTTTGCTGGCTGGCGCTTCGACCAGCCGCCGCTCGCGATCGCGGAGGTGGCGCGGTCGGCGGGCGGGGATGATCCGGCCTGGACCTTTGTGCTGGGCGGCTGGGCAAGCTTCGATCGCTTCGCCGATCTGCGATCCCCGACCGGGCGGCTACTGCGCGGGGATCAGGCTGTATATGTCATCGGCGACGCGCGGCTCTGGCGACGGGCCGGGCGCAGCCTCCGCGGCTTCGCCCGCTTCAGCGCATCGCCCGCAAACCGGAACCTGATTGGCGTGTATGGAGACGTCGGCGCATCGCTGACCGGCCTAATTGCCGCACGCCCAAAAGACGTCATGGGGCTGGCGATCGCAGTCGCCGGCCTATCGCCGATGACGCCCGCGATTCCCGGGCCCATTGCCTCGCCGCCTCCGGAAATGGCGATCGAGGCAAGTTATCAGGCAAATTTCGGCAAGGGGTTCTCTTTGCAGCCCAATGCCCAGTTGATCCTCAACCCCTATAACGCGAACACGGCCACGTCACAGCGGCGCGCTATCGTGATCGGCCTGCGCACGGCCTTCCGTCTCTGAGCGACGTGTCTCGGCAATCGCGCCAAGCGGATTCGCTTCAACTCAACCCGCCGCCCAGAACGCGGTACAGGGTGACGAGATTGGTGGCGCGCGCGAGCCGCGTCGTCACCAGATCCCGCCGGGCGCTGTAGGCGGTGCGCTGTGCGTCGAGCGATGTCAGGAAGGAATCGACCCCTGCGCGATATCGTGCGTCGGACAGCCGCGCCGATATCTCAGCCGCCGATGCCCGTCGCGTCCGGGCGCCGATCTGGGCGTCGATCGTGCCGCGCGTCGCCAACGCGTCGGCGACCTCGCGGAACGCGGTCTGCAGGGTCTTTTCATAGGTGGCGACTGCGCCCTGTTGCTGGGCCCGTGCCAGATCCAGATTGCCCTTGCGGCGACCGAAATCGAAGATCGGCAGGGTCGCGCCGGGTGCCACCGACCAGCTCTGGCTGTTGGCCCCGAACAGCCCGCTGAGCGCGGAGCTCACCGTGCCAAAGCTGGTGGTCAGCGAGATTGTCGGGAACATGGCAGCGCGCGCCGCGCCGATATTGGCATTTTGCGCAATCAGTTGATGTTCGGCCTGCAGCACGTCGGGACGGCGCAGCAATACCGAGGACTGGAGGTCGCCCGGCAGCGCGTTCAAGGTCCGGTCGGTGTCTCCCAGCCCTTGCGGCAGCAGCGTCTCGGGCGTCGGGGCCCCGACCAGCAGATCCAGCGCGTTGTGATCCTGCGCGATTTGCGCCCGCAGCGTCGCGATGTCATTCGCGGCGGATTCGTAATTGGTCTCGGCCTGGCGTGCGGCCAGTTCGGACTGCGTGCCGATCCGGAATTGCGCCCGCGTGAGTTGCAGCGACTGATCGTAGCTCGCCAGCGTCTCCTGCGCGACCGCGAGCAAATCCTGATCCGCCGCCAGCGTCAGATAGGCCGACGCGATCTCCGAGATGAGGCTGATCCGGGTGGCGCGCTGCGCTTCTTCGGTCGCGAAATAGCTTTGCAGCGCGCTTTCGCTGAGATTGCGCAGGCGACCCCACAGATCGAGCTCGAACGACGAAATGCCGACATTGCCGGAATAGACTTCAACGGTCGAATTGGAGGCCGCACTTGAGCCCGATCCACCGCTGGAGGCCGCTGCTGCCGTACCGTTGGAGATCGTCGCCGAGGCACCCAGGTTGACCGTCGGCAACAGGTCGGCGCGCTGCACCCGATATTGTGCCCGCGCTTGCAGGACGTTTGCTGCTGCCAGCCGCAAATCGCGGTTGTTGGCGAGGCCCAGCGCGATGACCTCGCGCAGTTTGGCGTCGGTGAAGAAGGTTTGCCATCCGATTTTTGAAATATCTGCGGCATCGCTGGACGCGGCGGGATACGCCCCTCCCGTCGGCAAAGCGGCGGGCACCGCGCCCTGCGGCCGGACATAACCCGGTGCGAGATTGCATCCGGCGAGCGCGGCACTGGCCAGCAGCGCGGCTGCAATGCGGATCGTGCTGGTCATGGTCAGGCTCCTTGCGGCGCGGAATTGGAGGCGGATGGATCGGTGGGCGTGGTGGCGGCCTCCTGTGTCTTGCCTCGCGCAAACAGGCTGCGCACGACCACGAAGAACATCGGGATGAAGAAGATGCCGAGAACGGTGGCGCTCAACATACCGCCGACGACCGCACGGCCGATGGCATTTTGCCCGCCTGCGCCGGCACCAGTCGAGATGGCGAGCGGCATCACCCCGAAGATGAAGGCGAGGCTGGTCATGAGGATCGGACGCAACCGCATCCTCGCCGCGACGATGGCGGCATCGAAGGCCGTCATGCCCTCCCGCATCCGTTCTTCGGCAAATTCCACGATCAGGATCGCATTCTTTGCCGACACGCCGATCGTGGTGATCAAGCCGACTTGCAGATAGATGTCGTTGTTCAGCCCGGTCAGCATCGCGGCCAGCAACGCGCCGACCACGCCCAGCGGCACGACCAACAGCACCGAAATCGGCACCGACCAGCTTTCGTACAGCGCGGCAAGGCACAGGAACACGATCAGTAGCGACAATCCATAGAGCGCCGGAGCCTGACCGCCCGAGAGCTTTTCCTCATAGGACAAGCCCGTCCATTCGAGCGCCGTCCCCGGCGGCAGCTTGGCGTGAAGCTCCTGCATCGCGGCCAGCGCGGCACCCGTGCTGAGTCCCGGGGCCGAGCCACCCTGCAATTCCATCGCTGGCTGGCCGTTATAGCGGGTCAACTGAACGGGGGCCTGGGTCCAGGACAGCGTGGTAAAGGCGCTGTAGGGTACCATGTCGCCATTGCCGCCACGGATATAATATTTGTCGAGGTCTTCGGGCTTCAGTCGGAAGGGCGCATCGGCCTGGACAAAGACACGCTTTACGCGCCCGCGATCGATGAAATCGTTGACATAGGCGCTGCCCCACGCGGTCGAGATCGTGGAATTGACTTGCGACAGATCAAGCCCCAGCGCACGCGCCTTGTCCTGATCGACATTGATCTTGAGTTGCGGCGCGTCCTCCAGCGACATCGGCCGAACCTGGGCCAGGCGCTTGTCCTGCATCGCCATGCCGAGCAGCATGTTGCGCATTTGGACCAGTTTCTCATGACCCATGCCGACCTGGTCGACCAGTTGGAGATCGAACCCGGTCGCGTTTCCGAGTTCCTGCACGGCGGGCGGCACGATCGCGAAGATCATTGCGTCGTGGAATTGCGAGAACGCCCCCATCGCGCGCCCGGCGATCGCCTGCGCCTTGTTGGCTGCACCTGAGCGCGCGTCCCAGTCCTTCAATTTGACGAAGGCGAGACCGGCATTCTGGCCCTGTCCGGCAAAGCTGAAGCCGCTGATCGTGAAGACGCCCTCGACATCGGCTTTTTCCTTGGTGAGGAAATAGTCGCGCACCTGCTCCAGCGCTTCGTTGGTGCGCGCGGTGGTTGCGCCCGACGGGCCCTGCACCAGCGCGATGACCGAGCCCTGATCCTCATCGGGGAGGAAGCCGGTTGGCAAGCGCACGAACAACAGTGCCATCCCGATCGCGATCAGCGCGAAAACGGTCAATGACCGTCCCCACCGGCGCGCGGTGCTGCGAGTGCCGCTTTCGTATTTCGCTGCGCCGCGGTCGAACATCGTGTTGAACCAGCGGAAAAAGCGCGAAAGGGGGCCGTTGCCTTCCAATTTGCTTGGATCGTGCGGCTTCAGGATGGTCGCGCACAAAGCCGGTGTCAGGATCAAGGCGACCAGGACGGACAAGACCATGGCCGACACGATGGTAATCGAGAACTGACGGTAAATGACGCCGGTGGAGCCCCCGAAGAACGCCATTGGCAGGAACACAGCGGACAGGACCAGCGCGATGCCGACCAGCGCGCTGCTGATTTCGTCCATCGATTTGCGCGCGGCTTCCTTCGGCGACAGATGTTCGGTCGTGATGAGTCGCTCGACATTCTCGACCACGACGATCGCGTCGTCGACCAGCAGGCCGATCGCGAGCACCATGCCAAAGAGCGTCAGCGTGTTGATCGAATAGCCTGCGACCGCCAGCACCCCGAAGGTACCCAGCAAAACCACCGGCACCGCGATCGTCGGGATCAGCGTTGCGCGCCAGTTTTGCAGGAACAGGAACATGACGAAGAAGACGAGGACGACCGCCTCGATCAGCGTGTGGATGACCTGTTCGATCGACAGCCGGACGAAGGGCGTGGAGTCGTAGGGATAGATGACCTTCACATCGGACGGAAAGGTCTTGGAAAGCTCCGCGACGCGGGACTTGACGGCTTCGACGGTCGCCAGCGCATTCGCACCCGGTGCCAGCTTGATGCCGATGCCTGATGCGGGTTGGCCGTTATACCGTGTGTTGAAGCCGTAATCAGCAGCACCGAGTTCAACCCGTGCCACATCGCGCAAGCGCACGACCGCGCCTGCCGTATCGGTTTTCAAGCGGATATCGCCGAACTGCTCGGGCGTCTGCAATCGCGACTGGATCGAAACGGTGGCGTTGAGCATCTGATTGGCGGGTGCAGGTTGCGCACCCAATTGACCCGCAGAAACCTGTGCGTTCTGCGCCTGCAACGCGGCGGTCACGTCGGCGACGGTGAGTTGATAGCCGTTGAGCTTGAGCGGATCGATCCAGACCCGCATTGCATATTGCGCGCCGAACAATTCTGTATCGCCGACGCCGTTAACGCGGCTGAGCGGATCCTGGACGTGCGAGGCAAGAATATCGGCAAGGTCCGACGCGCTGTGACGGCCGCCCTCCGAATAAACGCCGAGGATGAGCAGGAAGTTGGAGGTCGCCTTGGCGACCTGAATGCCTTGCTGCTGGACTTCCTGCGGCAAGAGCGGGGTCGCTGCCTGCAGCTTGTTCTGCACCTGCACCTGCGCGATGTCGGGGTCGGTGCCTTGCTCGAACGTCAGCGTGATCGACACCGTGCCGGCTGAACTCGACGATGACGAGAAATAGCGAAGGTGATCGATCCCCTTCATCTGCTGTTCGATGATCTGGGTCGTCGTGTTTTCAAGCGTTTGCGCATCGGCACCGGGATAGGTCGCGGTGATGCTGACCGAAGGCGGTGCGATCGAGGGAAACTGCGCGATCGGCAAGCTACGGATGCCGATCAAGCCGGCGACCATCAAGATGATCGCGATGACCCAGGCAAAAATGGGCCGATCGATAAAGAAACGCGACATGGGGGTTACTGTCCCTTGCCAGCAGCGGCGGCTGCGGGGGCCTTCGGGGTCCAGCGAACCGGTTTGACCGGCATGCCTGGCTGCAGGTTCTGCGCCCCTTCGACGATCACCCGATCCCCGCGCGCAAGCCCCGCGGTCACCAGCCAATTCTCGCCGATCGTGCGTGGGGCGGTCAGCGTGCGGGGCTGGATCTTGTCCCCGGCTCCGACGACCATCACCACGGCGTTACCCTTTTCGTCGCGGCTGACCGCCCGCTGCGGGACGAGCAGCGCGTTGGCTTGCGTCCCTTCGACGAACTGGGCGGTGACGTACATGCCCGGCAGCAGCAGTCGGTTGGGATTGGCGAATTCCGCGCGGATCGTCTGGCTGCCCGTCGCGGGATCGACCGTGACATCGGCGAACTTCACGACGCCCTCGATGGGATAGATCGTGCCGTCCTCAAGCTTCAGCCGAAGCCGTGCAGTACCTCGCGTAAGACTGCCCGCCAGCAGTTTCTGGCGCAGCCGGAGTTGATCGGCGCTCGATTGCGTGATGTCGACATAGATTGGGTCTAGCCGCTGGATCGTGCTGAGCGCGGTCGCCTGCGACGCGGTGACCAGCCCCCCCCGTCGTGACCGCCGAGCGGCCGATGCGACCTCTGATCGGAGCCCGTACCGTCGTCCGCGCAAGGTCGATTTCGGCAGTACGGAGTGCGGCCTCCTGCGCGGCGACATCGGCGCGCGCCTGTTGCGCGCTGGTGACGGCATTGTCGTAATCTTGCTTGGCAATGGCATTGATCTTGACCAGCTCGCCATAGCGGCGCGCCAGCGCGTCGTTCGAGGCGATCGCTGCGCGTGCCTTTGCCAGCGCGGCGCGCGCGCTTGCGACGGTTGCCTGATAGGGTTGCGCATCGATCCGATAGAGCGGCTGGCCCGCGCGGACCTCGTCGCCCTCGGTAAACAAGCGCGCGGTAATCAACCCGTTGACCTGCGGACGGACGTCCGAGGTTTCATAAGCGGCAGTGCGCCCGGCGAGCTCGGTGCTCAGCGTGACTGACTGCGGTTCCACCGTGACAAAGCCGACTTGCGGCGGGCCGGCGGCTGGCGCTTGGGGCTGGCCGTTGGAGCAGCCGGCCAGGAGGGCTACGGTGAGGACCGCGACGGAGCAAGGTTTGCGCACGCTTTCTTCCAATGTATAAGTGTGAGCGATCGATCACTCACATTTCCGCCGAGCCGGTAGCTTTGCGAATTTGAAATGACAAGCCTAATCATAGGAGGATTATGCCGACCACCCGAAAATCTGCCGATAAAGTTATGAAAAAGCGGGATTCTCGCGCGGAAGATCGGCGAGCGCGAATCTTGTCAGCGGCGCGTCAGCTCTTCACTCAATATGGCTTCCACGCCTCCGGCGTGGCGCGTATCGCCGCCGACTCGGGGGTTAAGGTCGGGCAGCTTTATCGCGATTTTGCCTGCAAGGAGGATATTGTCGCCGAGCTGGTGCGGGCCGATGTCGTCGAGTTTTTGGATGAGCCGGCGCTTCGTGCGGCGGTCGAGGCGCGCGATTTCGCGCTGGTCCGTGCGTGGATCGCGCGGTTCCTGGAAGAGGATCCGAACGATCCGGGCTCGTACGCGCTGTTCGCGGAGATGTTTGCCGAAGCAACGCGGAACGATCGTGTCGGGGACATCATGCGCGAGGTCGACGCCCTCGTCCGCGGCAATATCCTCAGCGCGCTCGACGCTTTGGCACCGGGCGAGGAGCGGGCCGCACGGCGCAGCGAGTTGGCGGATTTCATCCTCGCGGTCGGCCACGGCGTGTTGTTTCGCCGAATTTCGGATCCAGACGTCCATCACGCGGAGCTTTCCCGCTATATCGGGCAGCTGATCGACAGCGAACTGGCCAAAATTATGCAGGATCCCCCAGTGAACCCGACGCGCTGAGCGCGGTGCGTTGGGTTTGAGAGGATCCGTTGTGGCGCACGGCCCGCTAGGTCTGCTCGGCAAGCGCGCTGGGCGTCAGGGAATGCCGACGCCGTAAATGGCGTGATGCGTCACCACGAAGAGCGTTTTGCGTGCGCGGTCGTCAACAAGCAGTTGGAGCGGGCGCTCGGGGATATCAATCCGACCGATCTCGGCACCGTCTGCGGCGAAAACGAACACCTGACCGTTGGCGACATACACGCGCCCCTGCGCATCGCTCGCCACGCTCTCTCCGCCGCGATTGGCGAAGGGGACGAGGTTGGTCAGTGCGCCGTGCGCCGCCAGGCGTGCGCGATAGGTTTTGTTTTCTGATGCGTTAGTGACGAACACCGTTCCGCCAACCTCGGCAGTGGTAAAGCCATAACTGTCGAGCGCGTCGGAGAACCGCCAGCCGAGAAAGTTCAAAGGCCCCTGCTGGAAGGTCCGATAGGCGGGCAGGACAAGGCTGCCGTCGGGCGACACATATTCGCGCGCCTTGGAGAGGCGCATGTCGCGGTCGAACATGTCGGCCAGCGTCGGATAGGCGTAGGTTTTGGTGTCGAGCTGGTCCTTGAACTCGCCATTCACCCAATAATTTACGGGCAGCACGGTTCTTGCGCCCGGATGATCGATGGCGGGCGTCGACGGGATCACCCGAACGTCCGCGCCGCTGTTGGGCGTGAGGCTATAGACCGTGCCGTTCCGGCCTTCCGACGACAGCACGAGCAGGTTGCCCGAGCGGTCGACCGCGAGGTTGACGGGATCCAGCGGTGCGTCGTTGATCACGCGCAGGCCATCGGCGCGCGACCACGCATAGATGCGCTGCTGGCGATGATCGACGAAATACAGCGTTCCGTCAGGAGCGAGGGCCGCTCCTGCGGCGGCATAGAATCCGCTCGCCAGCTTTTCCACCTTGGCGTCCGCGAAAGCGCCCTGCGTCGCCGGAGCCACGGTGTCCGAAGTCAGGTCGAGGGCTGCAAATTCCCGCTCGCGGACTTCGAGACTGCGCGTGACATCCTGAATGGCGTTCTCGTAGGGAAATTTGCTGGCACGCAAATAGGTTGCGCAGCCATTTTCGTCGCACGTGCCAAAGCCGCTTTCGGCATTGACGTGGACATTGCGGAAATGGAGGTCGCGGGTGTCGGTCAGCCGCACGGCGGTCGGCGCGGGTTTGAGCGATCGTGTCACGCGATAGGCGTGATAATTGGCGATCAGAAGATCGTGGCTGTGGCGAATGTCGAACGAGACCGCGTCCTGGCTCTCGCCCGCTTCCTCCTCGGTCTGCGGCGCTAGGAACTCCCAATGGGCGACATGGTCGAGCACGAATTCCGCGCGGACATGGTGCTCGCTCGACATCTGATAGACATGGCCCGGGGTGTCGGTTTCGGACACCAACATGCCCGCTTGAGCATAGGTATCGGGGCTCCAGAGATTGGCGAAAGTGCCGCCGCCGCCGCGCACCCATAGGCTCGGATATTGCGCGTCCCAGCGCTTGGCCGGGTCGGGGTCGCCGGTGTGGTTGGCGTTATACGGGTCGAAGCGACTGCCATCGGCGAGATCGGTGCCGTGGCCGCCCTGAAACTTGACGTCTTCGACCAGAGATTGCGCGCCGGCGTGCCAGAGCAGCGCGGTTGCGCGTGGATTGATGCCGCCGGTGAACAGGCCAAGACCGGAGACGATGGCGTCTCCACCGTGCGCACTCTCGATCAGCGCCTTGGCCGAGCCCACCCCTTGGAAGGCAGGCGTGCCGTCCGGCAGGATGAGCTGCGTCAGGCTCGGGTGCAAGGCGACCAGCACGCTGTCCGGCCTTAGCCGCAGCGTGTCGGTGACGAGATAGCGACCGGCGGGAAAATAGACAGTACGGTGCGCATCGATCGCGCGCTGGATGGCGGCGGTGTCATCGGTCTTGTCATCCCCGCGCGCGCCCAGCTGCTGGACATTGGCCCAGGAATCGGTCGCAGGCAGCGGCCGGATCGCGAGCGGGGGCGGGGCAGGCAGCCGTGGGATCGGCGTGGCGTCGATCACGGTCCTATAGCTTCCGGTCCGGCCCAGCCCGGGGACCATCAGGCCATAGCCGAAGGATGCCACGCGGTAGGAGCGGCCTGCACCTGCAACCGTCCTGCCGCTGTCGCGAAAGCGGGCGAAGGTCGGCGTGGCGCTGGCAACCGCATTCTGAAAGCCGATCTGCGTATAGACGTTGTTCTCATTGCTGATCACGACGGCGGCGTTGCGGATGTTTTCGAACCGGACATCCTTGCCCCACAGCCAGTCGCCATAGCCGCGATCGATGTCAATTGCGGTTGGCACGTTGCGGAAGGCGACGTTGACCAGGGTGAGGCTCGCCTCATGCTCGCGGATCGCGGATTCGCGTTGTCCGTCGAAGGTCGAATCGAGCAGCGTGAATTGCCAGGCGGGGGATGGTTTCTCTGTCAGAATGCCATAGCGCCCGCCATGAAAATGCAGATCCTGCGCCTGATTGGCGACTTGGTAGAGACCGGCAAGGCCCGAGCCGATCTGGAAATCGATATGAGCCAGATAGGCGTGCTGCGCGGCGTGAAAGCGGATCGCGGTGGCGGCGGCGTTGCCCTTGCCGATCACGAAATCGATGTTGGACAGTGCAGGATAGAAGGTGCCGGGATTGGCATCGGCAATATCGGGGTTGAACGGCACGCTGCCCGGTGGCGGAAACGGGGTGCGATAGGCCTTGGCGGTATCGGTGGCACCGGGCTTGGCCCCGGCGAACATCACCATGGTGGCGAGGCCCTGCTGAAAGCCCGAGGTCGCATCGCCGAGCACGATGACCGGCCGGGTCTTGCCGACGCCGAACACCCGGACACCTGGCCACACGAACAGGGTGCGGCTGATGCGATAGCGGCCCGAGGGGACAAAAACGATTCCGCCGCCGCCCTTCGCCGCGGCGGCATCGATCGCGGTTTGCAGGGCGGTCGTGTCGTCGGCGCGACCGTCGCGCTTCCCTGCAACGGTGATGGCGCGGGGATCTTCCGGGGCGGTCGCGTAATAAGACGTGGATGCGGCAACGGGCATTGCTGTTGCCATAAGCGCGGCCAGAAATGTGACACGAAACGGAAGCGACCATCCGGGCATCTTACATCCTCAAAAGAAACGTCCCGGCCACCGGCCGGGACGAGGAGCCCGACCCACCGGGTCGGGGTAGGGGACCGTGGTGCTAGAAATTGTAGCGTACGCCAACCCGGAACAAACGCCCGAGCGTATCGTAAAGCGACTGATTGACGTCGATGCCGGTATTGGTTTGGGGCGACGGTGCCGGATCATGATCGAGCAGATTGTCGATCTTGAAATAAGCGTTCAATTTCTTGGTGATGTTGAACGATCCGCCCACGTCGAGATAGAAGGCACCGGGCATCGTGTTGTTGTCGATCGTCGGGTGCTGCGTGGTCGAGACCGGGCAGCCACTGCTGCAAACGACATATTCGTTGCTGTACACGCCATCGCTGAACCAGCGCTGCTGAACGCTGAGGCTGAACCGATCGGTGGTCCAGCTTTCGGTCGTCAGCAATTTCCACGACGGGGTGTTGCCAGCATTGACCCCCGCGCCCTGTGTCGGGATCGTGCCGGGGACGCCCGGATCGGTGATGAAGTTCTTCACATTGGTGGCGAGTCCGCGCAGCACGACGCGCCCGGGCAGGCCGAGCTTGGCGACGTCGAATTGATAGCTCGCCTCAATGTCGAACCCGTCGGTGAAGATCGAGGCGAGGTTGAACGCCTGGAGGTTGACATAGGGTGCTGTCCCCGCCGGTGGCGTGAGGTTGAACGCGCCGCATAGCGAGGTGATGTTATTGAGGTAGCACAGATTGACTTCCTGCTGCGAATTGAGCGTCGAGATCACCCCGTTGATCTTGATCCGGTAATAATCGAACGACGCGCTGAAGCCGGGCAGCCAGTGCGGGCGCGACAGCACGATGCCGGCCGTGGTGTTGCGCGCGATTTCGGGCTTGAGCGCGGTGTTGCCGATCGCATTTTGCAGGATAGTCAAGGTCGCCGGGTCGCCCGGCGCGCGGTTGGGATTGGGGTTGCTGAAGTTCGGCACGGTCGTGGTGATCGGGGCGGCGAACAGCTCCGACAGGTTCGGTGCACGCACGTCGCGCGAGGTAACCGCGCGTAGCCGCACGCCGTCGATCGGCGTGTCCCACGTGCCGCCCACCTTCCAGGTGTAGATCGTGCCAGAGGTACTGTAATTGGTGACGCGTCCGGCGACGTTCAGGTTCGCGCTGCCGAGCGAGTCCGATTTGAGGAAGGGCAGGTTGAGCTCGAGGAAACCTTCGGCGACGTGGTAGCTGCCGCGACCGGCGTGATAATTGCCGGCGTACCAGTTGTTGCCTGCGGTATTGAGCACCGGATCGGCGGGATAGGTGCTGGTATAGGGCGTCTCGGCCGAGACGCCGTTGCCGTATGGATCGCCGACCACGTGATAGAATTCATTGCGATATTCGGCACCTGCGGCAAACGACACCGGCCCGGCCCACAGGCTGAGCGGTGATCCGCTGAAGCTGAAGGCAAGCGCATCCTGCGTCTGGCGGGTATGCTGGAATGGGCCGTTGGTCGGTTCGATATAAGCGAGCGCCGCCGCGCTTGGCGGGGTGCCGCCGATGATGTTGATCGGCACGCAGCCATTGGCGCGCGCGACCGGATCGGCGCAAACGATCTGCCCGCCCAGACTGATCGCCTGGATCGCGGCGTTATAGCGCGAGGTCAGCGTGATGTTCTTGACGTGGATGTCGGTAATGTTCTCGCCATGCTCATAGGAGAAGTCGTAATTCCACGTCGTGCCGAACACCGGCACCTTGCCCGTCGCGCCGCCGACGAAGCGATATTGCTTGCGCGTCGGATAGACCGTGATGTTCGCGGGCAGCTCGCCATTGCTGCTGCCGAACTGGAAGCTGGTGATGCCTGCAGTGGCGCAGGCCGCCTGGATCGAGGCGGGGACGAATGGGTTGGAGCATTGCAGCGTCAGGCCCGACTTGGTCGCGCCGGGGTTTGGCTGGTTCATCGTGTCGACCTGCGCGATGTTGACCGTCGCATAGATCTCGTTGTTCGCGTCGAGGTCGAAGCCGACGCGGCCATAGCCGTTGTAGCGATCGAGCCGTGACTGCAGCGTGGTGCCGATGCCGACATTGCCCGACAGATCGCCGCCCAGGCAGAAGCCGCCTTGCGGGTAGCAACCCGAGACGAGGCCGAACTGCGGCGTGCCCGGAAGGGCCTTGGACGGAACGCCGTTCGAGCCATATTGGAACTGGAACGGAACGCCGTTCACGTCGAACGCGGTGCCTTGCAGCGGCCCGCCCGTGATCAGCCCGTATTTGGTATATTGATAGGCCTGCGCATGGTCGCGCACGAGATATTGCGGCGACCCGTCATTGGTCACGTTGCGATTGATGAAGGTCGAGGTGCGATACCACGTGCGCCCGTTGGCAAGTTGCTCGCCAAAGCCGCCGGCCGGCACGCCATCTTCATGGTCATATTCGCCACTGACTTCGACATGCAGGCGATCGTTGAAGAAGGATTTTCCGGCCGCCGCCTGGAACAGATACTGCTTGTTGTCGCCGTAAGTGGTGATGCCGCCCTGTACGTTCGCCTTGAACCCGACGAAGTGCTTTTCGGTGATGAAGTTGACGACGCCGCCGACCGCATCCGAACCATAAGAAGCGGATGCACCGCCCGTCACCACATCGACGCGCTTGATCAGCAATTGCGGAAACAGGCTGATATCGGGCACGCCGGTCACGTTCGCGCCTACGACGCGCTGGCCGTCGAGCAGCGTCAGCGTGCGGATCGTGCCGAGTCCGCGCAGCGAGAAGGAGCTCAGGCCCTGCTGTCCGCTGGAGGTGCTGTTGGTGCCGGTGGTGACGCCGCTCGACCCCTGCAGTGAGGGCAATTGCGCGATCGTCGTGAAGACGTTGGGCTCGGCGTTACGCGCTATATCAACCGCGCCGATCGTCTGGGTCGGGGTCGGTGCGGTGAAGCCGCCGGTGGTGATGCGCGAGCCGGTGACGACGATGTCCTTGGCGGTATTGTCGGCGGTGTCGGCCGTGTCTGCGGGCAGCGTCGCGGGCGGCGGCGGGGCCGCAGGCGTGGTTTGCGCCTCGGCCGGTGCCGCGATCGCGATCGCCATCAGCGACGCGAGGCTGGCGGTCAGGAACGCGGTGCGCCTGCCGCTGGAACCGGGGGTGCGTTCTGTGATCATGTCGGTCATTGGGATCCTCACCTGTTTTTTGTTGTCGTTTTCATCGGGGTCATCCGCCGCGCATCGCGACGGCGTAAAGCGCGTGATGCGTAAGGATGAAGAGCGTTGCGTGATCGGTGCCCCCGAAGATCAACTGGAGGGGGCGTTCGGGCACGTCGATCCGGCCGATCTCGCTGCCGTCGGGTGCGTAGACGAAGACCTGCCCGTTCGCGATGAACACGCGGCCCTGGGCGTCGACCGCGACGCTCTCTCCGGCGCGCTCGACAAAGGGCTTCAGGTCGGAAAGCGTGCCGCCCGCGCCGACCAGCGCGCTGTATGTGCGGCCTTCGGATTCGTTGCTGGCATAGACGCGCGCGCCGATGCGCCCGTGGACCAGGCTATAGGCGTCGAGCGTGTCGGAGAAGCGCCAGCCGACATGGTCGGGTGTGCCCTGTTGCCACACGCGAAACGCCGGGAGTACGAGGCTACCGTCGGGCGAGACATATTCGCGGGGTTTCGGCGTGGCGGCGTCGCGCGCGAACATTTCGCCGAGCGTGGTGAAATGATCGGTCCGGGCATCGTATTGATCGCGGAATTCGCCATTGTTCCACCAATTGCCGGGGAGGAGCGTGTCCGCATCGCGGTGCTCGGCAACTGGCGACGGGGCGATGACCGTGACGTCGGTCTTCGATGCGGCAGGATCGATCGCATAGACGCTGCCTTCCGCGCCGAGCGAGGACAGCACCAGCACTTTGCCCGAGCGCTCGACCGCGAGATTGACCGGATCGAGCGCGGCGTCGCGGACGATCTCGAGGCCGGTGGCCGCGCTCCAGCGATAGATCCGCTGGAAGCGATGCTCAACGAAATAGAGCGCGCCCGTAGCATCGACCGCCGCGCCCGAGATTGAGAAGAAGCCGCTTTCGAGTTTGCGGACCGGCCCGGCACCCGGCACCGCAGCGGGGGCCTCGGCCAGCACGGGGGTGGCGGGAATGTCGAGGCTGGCGAACTCGCGCTCGCGCACCTCAAGGTGCTGGGTCCTGTCCTGAATCGCATTTTCGAACGGGAATTTGCTGACCCGCAAATAGGTGCCGCAGCCATCTGCCTGGCAGGTCGCAAAGCCACTCTCGGCGTTGATATGGACATTCCGGAAACGAATGTCCGAGGCATTGGTCAGCTTCACCGCCGACACTGCCGGGTGAAAGGTCCGCGTCACACGGTAGCTGTGATCATTGGCGAACAGCAGGTTGCGCGAGTTGCGGATATCGAGCGAGGTCGAGTCCATCCCTTCGCCGACTTCCTGTTCGGTCTGCGGCGCGAGAAATTCCCAATTCTCCACGCCATCGAGCACGATCTCGTTGCGAACGTGATGCTCGGCCGAGAGCTGATAGACGTGCCCCGGTGTCTTGGTGTCCGACACAGTGAAACCGGCCTGGGCGAAGGTGTTGGGCGTCCACACATCGGCGAAGGTGCCGCCCCCGCCATCGGTCACCCAGATGCTCGGATATTGCGCGTCCCAGCGATTGTCCGCGACCGGATCGCCGCTATGCGCGTTCCGCGCGCCGAGCGGCAGGCCGTCCGCCGTCGGGGTGCCGCCGCCGCCCATGATCTTGACGTCGTCGACCAGCGAATCCGCCCCCGATTTCCACAGCAACGCCGAGGCGCGCGGATTGATGCGGCCAGTGAACAGGCCGAGGCCCGACAGAATGTTGCTGCCGCCCTTCGGGCTTTCGAGGATCGGAACCACGCCGCCGACGCCTGCATGAGCGGGGTTATTGTCGGGCAAGACGAGCTGGGTCAGCGCCGGGTGCAGGCCGAGCAGCACCGTATCGGGCCGTAGCTTGAGCGTATTGGTGACGCGGTAGAAACCGACCGGGAAATAGAGCACGCGCTGCGTATCGATCGCACGCTGCAGCGCGGCGGTGTCGTCGGTCGTGCCGTCGCCGCGCGCGCCGAGATCGCGGACGTTGCTCCACTCCGCCACCGCAGGCAGCGCGCGAATGGCGTTGGGGTGGGGCGGGGGCAGGGTTGCGATCGGCGTACTCTGCACGTCGGTCGCGATCCGGCCGGTCGCGCCGAGCGTCGGCACCGCGAGGCCGTGCGAAAAGCGCGCCACGCGGTATGCGCGCGCGGGGGCGGCGACGGTTTTCCCGCTCTCGCGGAAACGTGCGAACACCGGCGTATCGGTGGCGAGCGCGTTGTCGAAGCCGATCTGGGTAAAGGCGCTGCTCTCGCGGCTGATGATCACCCCGGCATGCGAGACGCGCTCGAACCGCACGTCCTTGCCCCACAGCGAGTCGCTATAGCCGGGGTCGATATCGATCCCGATCGGCGTATCGCGAATGGCCACGTTGACGAGCGTGAGGTCGACTTCATGCTCGCGGATCGCGGCGTCGCGCTGATGGTCGAAGCTCGAATCGATCAGCGTGAATTGCCAGGCGGGCGAGGTCTTTTCGGTGAGGATGCCATAGCGCCCGCCATGGAAGTGGACGTCCTCCATGACGTTGCCGGCCTGATAGACGCCGGCAAAGGCTGAGCCCAAGCGGAAGTCCATATGGCTGAGAAAGGCGTGCTGCGCGACGCGGAAGCGCACCGCCGCGGCGGCCGGATTGCCCGCGCCGATCTCGACATCGATATTGCTCATCGCCGAATAGAAGGTCGCCGAATTGGCGTCGCGCACCTCGCTGCCGCCCTTGCCACTGGGCGGCACCACGGTCGGCACGGGCACGGGAACCTTGCCCACGGCATATTGGTCACCGCCGGTGAACACCACCATCGTCGCGACACCGCTTTGAAAGCCCGGTGTGAGATCTGCCAGCACCAGCACCGGGCGCGTCGGCCCCACGCCCAGGATCCGCACGCCGGGCGGCACCAGGATACTGTGTGACAGGCGATAACGGCCGGAGGGCAGGAAGACGATGCCATTGCCGTCGGTGATGCGCGCGGCGTCGATCGCGCGCTGGATCGCTGCGGTCGCGTCAACATGGCCGTCCTTCGCGCCGCTAACCGTTACCGCGCGCGGCTCATTCGGAGCCGTTGCAAGCACCGACCGGGCCTGGGCCGCGCACGTCGTGACCGGGGCCAGCAGCGCCACCGCAGTCGTCGCCAGCATGGCAGCTCGTCTCTTCACGGTGCTTTGCCTCTCCCCCAACCGACGCCTGCGCGTCTGGCCGATGCTGTGCATAAGCGACCATCATGCGCGTGCCATCCGCGACGATGGTCGTAGTTCCCAGGCCGATGCGCCCTGCAGTATCAGGGCTTATGAAAGGCCCGGGGCCGACGCGGCGCGTCGGGGCCCAGTCCGGTTTTGGGGACAGCATTTTGCAACGGGCAGTCAGTCACAGCGTGGTCGCGCCGATGGCGGTAATCGTGATGGGCGTCAGCGGCAGTGGCAAGTCCACGCTGGGTGGGCTGCTCGCGACCAGGCTTGGTGCAACGTTCCTGGAGGGCGATTCGTTTCACGACGCGGCGGCGGTGGCCAAGATGCGCAGCGGCCAGCCGCTGAACGACGCCGATCGCTGGCCGTGGCTCGACCGTTTGGGGGCCGCGATCGATGCCGAGGTGCGCGTCAACGGGCTGGTGGTGGCGGCGTGCTCGGCGCTGCGGCGCAGCTATCGCGACCGACTGGTGGCGGCGATCAGCGCGCCGACGCGGTTCATCCTGCTGGACGGTAGCCCGGAGGAACTGCGCCAACGGCTCGCCAATCGCGCAGGGCACTATATGCCGAGCAGCCTGCTGACGAGCCAGCTCTGCACGCTCGAGCGGGTTGCCCCGGACGAGGCGGCGACCACGCTCGACGCAGCTGCCGCACCCGATCGGCTCTGCGCAGAAGCGATTGCGTGGTTGGACGGCGGTGGTCACCCTTCCGTGGAGCAGAAACGATGAAATGGCGTGCCGGTTTTGCCGTGCTCTGCTTGGTGGCTGGGCCCGTTATGGCGCAGACCCCGGCGCTCGTGCCTGTTGTCGCGCCGATCGAGCTTCCGCTTTGGCCAGATGGTCCCCCGGGCGTCGATCCGCTGCGCGATACGCCCGAGATCGTCGAAAACACGTATATCCGCAGCGTGCATCGCCCGTCGCTCACGCTGCTGCGCGCCGACCCGGCACATGCCAATGGCGCGGCGATCATCATCGCGCCCGGCGGTGGCCACCGTATGTTGGTGTGGGTGAATGAGGGGTTGATGCCCGCCCGTGCGCTCAACCGCTTTGGCGTGACGGTGTTTGTACTGAAATATCGTCTCGCCCGGGAAACAGGCTCAAACTATCGCATCGAGCGCGACGCGGCGGCCGATGCACGGCGGGCCGTGCGCTTCGTGCGGGCGCATGCTGCCGAATATGGCGTCGATCCCCGTCGCATCGGCCTTATGGGATTTTCGGCAGGCGGCGAACTCGTGTCGCTGGTTGCAGACAACCCGGCACCGCCCGAGCCTTCGGGCGATGCCATCGATCGGATCGACGCGCGACCCGACTTTCAGGTTTTGATCTATCCGGGGCCGCTCGGCGTGCCCGCGCGAGCGGTTGCAGAAGCGCCGCCAGCGTTCCTGGCCGCCGGGACCCTGGACACCTGTTGCGCCGAGCCGACCCTCACGCTCTACCAGCAATTGCGCGGCGCGCATGTCTCGGCGGAACTGCACCTGTTCGCCGATACCGACCATGGCTTCAACGTCGCGATGCATGCCGAGCGCGTCTCGCTGCAACATTGGCCTGACCGGCTCGCCGACTGGTTGAGCGATGGTGGCTGGCTTGTGCCAGGCGGTGGCAAGCGCGCGACGCCCAGCAGCACGACCGCGCTGTTGCGCAATTAGGGCAGCAGCCGCTTGCGGCCTTCCGACAAATGCCAGCGCATTGCGAGCGCCGCGCCGTCGGCATCCTGCACCCGGATCGCGTCGACCAGCATCTCATGCTCTCGCAGCATCGCGCCGATCACCTCGGGCGGGCGCGAGCGCGAAATATCGACACCGGCGCGCATAATCCGGTCGACATCGCCGAACAGCGCGTCGAACGCGACCAGAAAGGCGGGGTTGGCGGTCGCCAGCACGATTTGCCGGTGCAACGCCATGTCCTCGTCATGCGCTGGTGCGCTCGACAGCAAGGCGGTGCGGAGCGCGTGCATCGCGGCCTCGATCGCCGCCATTTCCTCGCTCGAGCGGCGCGTGGCCGCGAGGCGTGCCGCCTCGGCTTCGAGCACGAAGCGCACCTCATAAGTGCCAAAGGTCGCCGACATATGGTCCATCGGCAGAAAGGCGATCAGCCGGTCCGAAGGGCGACCCTTGACGAATGAGCCCGCACCGCGGCGCGCCTCGGTAATGCCGTCGGCGGCGAGGCGGACGAGCGCCTCGCGCACGATCGTGCGCGACATGCCGAACATTTCCGCCAGCCGCGCTTCGGACGGCAGGCGATCGCCCACCGCCAGCCCGTCGCCATTGATGATCTCGACGATCCCGGCATAGGCCCGGTCGGCTAAGCGCCCTTCATTCATCGGTCGTTCCTTGGTCACCGCGCCGGTCGCGTGCCGTCAGAATAGGTGGCTGGCAACAAGGATCAACGCCAGTCCGAGCACCGACACGACGGTCTCCATCACCGACCAGGTGCGAAACGTCGCGGGTGTGTCGATGCCGAGATAGCTTTTCACCAGCCAGAATCCAGGATCGTTGACATGGCTGAAGAAGAGCGATCCGGCACCGATCGCCAGCACGATCCATTCGGGCGACGCGCCCGAGGCGGCGACGAATGCGGGCATGATGCCCGCAGTCGTGATCGTCGCGACCGTGGCCGAACCGGTGGCGAGGCGGATACAGACCGCGACCAGCCACGCCAGCACGATCGGCGACAACGGCCCGCCGGTCGCGACCCGCGCCAGCAAATCGGACAGGCCAGCCGTGACGAGTACTTGCTTCAACGCGCCGCCCGCACCGATCGCCAGCAGGATCGCGCCCGCCGGCTGCATCGTCTCGGCCCAGATCGCTTCCTGCACCTTGGCATCGCCGATGCGCCGACCGAACAGCAGCGGCAGCGCCGCCAAACACGCGATCAACAATGCGAGGACCGGATTGCTGGCCACCGCAAGCACGCCAAAGCGCGCTGCGACCGGCGGCGGCAGCAGCGCGACCGCCTGGCCCGCTGCGATGAGGACCACGGGCATCAGCACGACCAGCAGCGCGCGCCAGTTCGCGGGTGCCGGCATGTTCAGCACTGTCGGGGCGAGCAGGGGCGGGGCCAGTTTTACGCCGCGCGCGGTGAATTTCGCGAGCACGGGCCCCGCGACGATCGCGGTCGGGATGCCGATGAGCAAGCCATAACCGAGCGTGCGCAGCAAATCGGCGTGCAGCGCCTCGACCGCGAGCAACGGGCCCGGATGCGGCGGCACCAGCGCGTGCACCACCGACAGCCCGGCCAGGGCGGACAGCATCAGCCGCAGCTTGGCCGAATCCTGGTTCGCACCCGCCGGGAGCGCCGCCGCCGCCGCCGCGACGATCGGCAGCAACAGCACCAGCCCGGTTTCGAAGAACAGCGGCAAGCCGATGAGGAGCCCCGTCGCCACGCTCGCCCAGGGCGCGCCGCGTACCCCGGCCCATCGCAAGGCGGTCCGCGCGAGGCCTGCGGCGGCATCCGACAATTGCAGCATCGCGCCAAGTGCCAGACCGAGCGCGACCACCAGCCCGGTGCCGCCCAGAATATCGCCCGCGCCCTTCTGAATGGCCTTTGCCGTATCAGCAATCGGCAGGCCGGCGATGATACCGACGACGAACGCGCCCGACAGCAACGCGACAAACGGATGCAAGCGCCCGCGAACGATCAGGACGATCGACAAGCCGATGCCGAGCATGGCCGCCACGATCAGGCGGTAATCCTCGGGCCTCATCGCGCGTGCGCCGCGATCAGCGCGGTGGCGGGTACGGTGCGGCCATGCGCCAGCGATTGCGAATGGACCATTGGACCCCCTTCTCCGCCGCAGTCTCTCGCAATGTGCGGGCTGCGTGGAAGTATCTGTACGACAGCAATGCGCAATATTCCAAGATTATTCGCGCAAAATCGGTCGAAATTGTAATATGCGCTTGAATCTGTCCAACCAATTTGAATAGGATCAGCCATCGAGACTCGCATCGAGTTTCGTTTGATCGGCAGAAGCCGACAGTCGGACGCGACGTGTGCCATCACGCCGCGAAAGGGGGAGGGCTTAGATGACGAGGCAGCAAATAGCGGTGAGCGAGGCCACGCTGGACCGAGACGCCTCGGCTCCCTTCGCTCGCCTGACCCCGACACAGCGCAAGGTCCTCGACGGCGTCTATTGCGGCCAGCTCAACAAGCAGATTGCCTATGACCTCGGCATAGCCGAGGCGACCGTCAAAGCCCACATGACCGCGCTGATGCGCAAACTCAAGGTACACAACCGCACGCAATTGGCGGTTACCGCGCAGGCGCTTGGTTGGAGCAAGAGCGCCCTGGCGCATTGAGGGCGCGACCTTCGCGTTAACACAATACGCGATGCTGCCTTTGTGACGCGGCGCGCCCGGTTGCAGTCGATGCCCCTATTGCAACCGGGCGCGCTTCATTGGTTTGAGGACGGCTTGTGGCCGTCGGTTTAGAACTTCACCTCGGCCTGCATGGTGAAGGAGCGACCACGCGGATCCGCGACGCGCGGCTCCCATGAGCTGCCGCTGCCGTTGTTGCTGTCATAGGAAATCGCGAAGGGCGGGTTGGTGTCGAACAGGTTGCGCACACCGAAGGTCAGCTTGAACCCTTTGATCCCGTTATAAGACGCGGAGAGGTTGTAGTAGATATAGTCCGCGACGTCGGTGATGTCGTTTGACGGGTTGAAGGTGCCGGCCAGCACGCCTGGCAGCACCTGGTTCTTATAGCCCGAGCGGAAGATCTGCGTCAGCGACAGGCTGAAATCATCGTTCGAATAGCTCACGAACGCATTGTGCTTCCAGCGCAGGCCAAGATCGGACGCGAGCGAGTATACGCCAAGCTGCTGGATGGTAGCGGCGCTGGCGTTGACCTTCTCTTCCTTCTTCAGCAGCAACGTGCCGTCCAACCCCGCGCCGAAGCTGCCGCCGAGCGCGTCGATGCTGCCGCGCACGGTGAAGTCGATGGCCTGGGTCTTAGTGTTGCCCGCATTGGCATAGGTCTGGTCGATGACGGTCAGCTTGCCCGTGGAATCGCGGATGAAGCGGTCCTGGAAGATCGAATAATTGGCAAACAGATATTGCAGCGGCAGCACCTGGATGGTGTTGTTGCGGTTGATCGACCAGAAGTCTGCGGTCGCGCTGAAGTGGCGCGATGGCTCAAACACTACGCCGCCGCTAAACATCGTCGCGGTCTCCGGTCCCAGCGCCAGGTTCCCGCCGTTGCGGATGTTGACGTTGTTGTTGAGCGACGGACAGCCGTTCGCCGCATTGACGGTGCCGTTCGGGCAGTTTTTGGGGTCTGCGAAATCAGACCCGGTATAGACCGAATCCGTGTCCGGATTGAAGATCTGGTTGAACGACGGGACGCGGAAGGCGGTATTGTAGGAGCCGCGGAACATGATCGGCTTGAACGGCCGATATTTGAGCGAGATCTTGGGATTGGTCGTCGTTCCGAAGCCCGAATAATCGTCAAGGCGACCGGCGAGCGTTAGTTCGAAGCCCTTGAATATGGGCACGAGCAATTCGCCATAGACCGCCTTGATGTCGCGGTGGACGCCGTTGAGCGCATTGCCATTGTCGAATGGTGCCGAAATGATCGTGCGCTGTACGGCGCGCTGGTCACCGTTGAACTTATATTCCTCGCGCCGGAAGTCGACCCCGGCTGCGAGCTTCACCATGCCGCCCCACATGTTGAACAACGATCCCGAGACCGACGCATCGCCCTGCTTGACCGAATATTTGCCGCCATACAGCACGACGCCGTTCGCCGAGGCCGACTGGATGGCTGCCATCCCGGCGGCGCTTTGCGTCTGGCCGGGGAACAGGAACGGATTGACCGCGCCGCTGTTGAGCGCCGCGACCAGCGCGTCCTGATAATAATAACCGCTGCCGAGCGTCGAAGAAGAGATGCTGTCGGCATAGGAAATGCCAGCGCTATAATCCCACCCTTTGAACAGCGGGCCCGTCGCATTCAGCGCCGCGCGGAAAGTGGTGGTGGTGGTCGAGATCTCGCGCTCCCCGCATTCGACGCAGCGCCAGCGATAGGAGAAGGTCGAATTGGCGTTCAGCAGCCCCGGGAACACGCTGTTGATGCGGCTGACGAGGTTGTCGAACGCGACATCGTTGACGCCCGCGACCCTCGAATATTTGTAGTTTTGCGTGGTGGTGTTGGGCGTGATCTGCACCGGCGAGAAGCGCTTGACCGAGTCCGCGCTCGATCCCGTGATTTCGAGCGCTATTTCGTGCTCGCCGAACCGCTTCACCGCGCGACCGAGATAGGTCAGCGTGTTGAGCTGTTGCTGGAGATACACGTTCTTGCCGGTATCATAGGAGCAAGCGAGGCCATTGCCCGGTGCCCCCCACACGTCGGTATCGTAAATGTCTTGGTCCGGCACGGCGTTGCAGCCGGCCTGTCCGGGCAAGCGCAAGGCGTTGATGCCGCCGGTCGCGCGCACGTTGGTGCCCGGGATCAGCGGAAACGCTGACGATGTAGCGAAGCTGGTGCCAGCCAGGTTGACGATCGTCGCAAACGGCGTGCCGCGCGTATCGACGCCAAGGCCGCGGTCATGCTGGAAGGTGTTGACGAAGCTGCGCGAATGCGCCTCGAGCGGAGAAATCCAGCTATAGCTGACCGTCCCCATCACGTTGAAGCCCTGCTTGTCGAGATCGCCAAAACCGGCGATTCCCGACACGCGGTAGATCGGCGCGTCGCCCTTCTCGGTTACGTCGGTGAAAGCGGTTGCGCCGAGGCCACGATAATTCTTCTTGGTGATGAAGTTGATGACGCCGCCGACCGCGTCGGTGCCGTAGATCGCCGATGCGCCGTCCTTCAGCACTTCGACGCGGTCGAGCGCCGCGAACGGGATCTGGTTGACGTCGACGGCGGACCCGGTGGTGCCTTGCGCAGCGACCCGGCGCCCGTTGAGCAGCACCAAGGTCGCTGCCGAGCCCTGGCCGCGGAGATTGGCGAAGGACGCACCGTTATTGCCGCGCCGTTCCGAGGTTACGACGTCGGAGTTGCTGGCGAGGTTGTCGGCGGAGCTGCCATTGTCGGTGAGGAACGCAATCAGCTGTTCGGGGCTGCTGATGCTGTTGCGTTGCAGTTCCTTGACCGTGATGACCTGCAAGGGGAGCGCGCTGTCATTCGGGTTCTGCTTGATGCGCGAGCCGGTGACGAGAATGTCGGCCGAGTCCGCCTTGCTCGACGTTTCTCCCGCACCGATCAGGGGCGTGGCTGCCCCGGTCGGCGTCGCCGCTTCCTGCGTCGTCTGGGCGAACCCGGTCCCGGCGAAAAGACACGTCAAGGCGGTGAACGCCGTGCCGGAAACGAGCAAAGTCTTGAGCGACGTCATAGTCTGAACCCCCTTTTTGCGCCCCCGCGCAACCCTGGACATTAGGTAACAGGAATGTTGCAACGCGCCATAGTTTCTCTTGCGAGTGCCATAGCCTATGGGCATCTCTTGCGACGGATTTGACCAAAAGTGTTGCGCGCGCGCACCAGTGCGGGATTGACGCTGGGCCAACCGCAGAGGAGCATGACTGCGGCGCAGCATTGCGGCCGCACGTGGGGGAATGCGATGTCGACGGTGGTATCCGGCGCGTCACTGCCGGAAATGCCGACCGTTGCCAGCGGGCTGGAATCCGCGCGCAGTCGTTTCGCGTTATACTTGCTGCTCGGCTTTTCCGCCGGGCTGCCATATTACATGTTTTCGACGATCCTGTCGGCCCGGCTG
Organism: Sphingomonas sp. PSPC2-2; assembly: GCF_049897725.1. Lineage (NCBI taxonomy): Bacteria > Pseudomonadati > Pseudomonadota > Alphaproteobacteria > Sphingomonadales > Sphingomonadaceae > Sphingomonas > Sphingomonas sp. PSPC2-2. Next base: position 179,863 of record NZ_JAFCWU010000004.1, read on the forward strand.
GCGAAGCACGGCGTCGATCTGGTGCTGATCGGCTTTTTCGGCTGGGTGCAGTTGCTGCCGACGCTGAAATTTCTCTGGGCACCCTTGCTGGACCGCTTCTCGGTGCCGGGTTTCGCCCGCTTTTTCGGGCAGCGGCTTGGGTGGATCATGCTTTCGCAACTGGGCATTTTCGCCGCGATGGTGGCAATGGCGTTCACCTCGAGCGATGCCAGCCTGCCGCTGACCGCGCTGTTCGCCTTACTGCTGGCGTTCTGGACGACGACGCTGGAAGTCTCGGCCGACGCATGGCGGATCGAGCTGGCTCCGACCCCCGAAACGCAGGGCCCGCTCACTGCCGCCAATTTGTGGGGCTATCGCAGCGCGATGGTCGCGGCGGGCAGCGGCGCACTGATCGTCGCCGATCACGCCAACTGGACCTGGGCCTATCTGGTGATCGCCGCCGGTGCGTTCGCGCCGCTGCCGATCCTGGCGATGATGCGTCCACAGGTTGGCACGGGGCGCGCTGCGCCACCCGCGCGCAGCGTTGCCCTGACAACCGGGCTCGGAGCCAGCGCCGTGATCCTGGGCCTGTCGCTGTTCCTCGCGGCGGGGGTGGGGGCGCTGGTGTTGCGCGCGGCGGCGGCGATCGGGATCAGCGCCAAAACCGATGCCACCACTGCCGTCCTGGTGCTGTGCCTGCTGCCCTTCGTCATCATGGCGGCGCTGCTGCCGCGCATCGTCCGCCTTCCGGCGGGAGCATGGGCACGGCGATCGACGATGGCCGGGCCCTATGTCGATATCTTCTGGCGCTTTGGCTATCCGGTGCTGCCGCTGCTGGCCTTTGTCAGCTTTTACCGCATGGGCGACGTGCTCACGCTGGCTTTGTCCAAGCCACTGGAAATCGCGGCGCATTACGACCTTACCACCATGGGAATTGCCGACGGTTTCGTCGCGTTGCCGAGCAGCATGGCGGGTGTTGCGGTGGGGGCATTGCTGGCGGTGCGCTTGCGGCTGACGCGCGCGCTGGCACTGGGGGCGATCGGCTCGGCGCTGGGCAATTGGATCTTTGTGTGGCTGTGGTTCCAGCCGCCTAGCCCGCATGTCATCTATATCGCCACCGCGCTCGACCAGTTCGCGCATGGCATGGAAGGGGCTGTGTTCGTCGTGTTCCTGTCGATGCTGGTGAACCCGCGCTATCCCGGCGCGCAATATGCGTTTCTGTCGGGCTTTGCCTTCCTGCTGCCGCGCCTGCTTGCGGGGGCGGGGGGCAATATCGCGCGGCATATCGGCTTTGACGGATTTTTCTGGCTGTCGGGCGGGCTCAGCCTGGCGGCGGTGCTGTTCCTGCCGTTGATCGCGCGGGTGCGGGCGCGGGAGGAGGGGGCATGATCGACATCGAACGCGCGTTCGCGCCAGCGGCGGCGGCGGTCGCCGAGGGGCGTATTCCGGGCGCAACGCTCGGCATCGTCACCGCCGACGGCAAGCGCGCGGTGCAGGTCGCGGGCCATGCCGCGCTGCTGCCCGAACCGGAGGTGCTCACCGAAGCGCATTGGTTCGATCTCGCTTCGGTCTCAAAGGTAATCGCAACGACAACGATGATCCTGCACCTCGCCGATCAGGGCCGGATCGATCTCGATGCGCCACTGACCGAGGCGATCCCGGACTTGCGGCAATATGACATTGCCGGCGCGCCCGAGCGCCGCCTGACCTTCCGCGATTGCCTGGCGCACCGCACCTTTTTCCCCGCCGTCGAGCCGATCTACACCTATGGCGATGACCCGCAGCGGCTGCGCGCTTTCGTGCTGCAGCGCGAGTGGCGGCACGGTCCCCCGGTCTATTCCGACATCAACTTCATCCTGCTCGGCATCGCGGTCGAGCGGCTGACCGGCGCGCCGCTATCGGCCTGGCCGCTCGGCGCGGGGCTCGCTTATGGCCCGCCGCCCGGCCCGGCGGTGGCGACCGAACGCTGCGCGTGGCGCGGCCGCGTGCTGAAGGGCGAGGTGCATGACGAGAATGCCGCAGCACTGGGCGGCGAGACCGGCCATGCCGGGCTGTTCGGCACGGTCGGCGGCGTGCTCGATTTCGCCGCCGGGGTGCTCGACGGGAGCGGCGCATCGCCCGCCATGCGCGCTGCGATCCGCACCCCGTTCTACGAGCATCGCACGTGCGGATGGGAGCGCAAATTCGGCGGTTGGTCGGGCGGGGCGGCCTGTTCGGCCGAGACGATCGGCCATACCGGCTTCACCGGCACCGGCCTGTGGATCGATTTCGAGCGCGGATATGCGTGGACGCTGCTGACCAACCGCGTCCACCCGACGCGGCATTTCGACAGCGGGATCTTCGTGCTGCGACCGGCGACTGGCGATGCGGTGGCGGGGACGGTGGGTTAGGGGGGATTGATGGTGCCGTTCGGCAACTTCCGCCCAGTTGCGGACGTTGACGGGCCTCTTCGCTGCTAGTGATTGGGGGCCGTTCCACTATTCATCGTGCTGCAGTGACAATGTCGAACATGAAGGAGACCACGCCGCGTACAGCTTTGCCGGCTGAATCATGTGCTGGCTCGAACAGGTGCTGCGACACGAGCGCGGGGCAAATCCAGCGATCGGCATCATCTTTTCCGGAGTCCGGGTTGATCCGTGTGCAGCCGTCCACCTTACCATCGACGCTAATCGACAAATAATACTTGGCGTGCATCGCGCTACGATCGTGTTTTATTTCCATCTTGGCGAGTTGCTCGGCCGAAAGCCAATCGTCCCTCCTTCGAAGTGGGGCTGGCGGCATACCATTTGGCGCAAATTGCGCAGGGTCGGCACCCCACTGAACAAGTTGCTCGGTGATGCAGGAGTTGAGAGCCTCAGCCGCTTTGCCTGCGCCTTCCAATACTGCGAGACCGACATTATTTTTTTCAATTTTTATTCCAACCGAGGCGGCCTGCCCAAGTCTCCTTATAACTGTCCCATCTTCAAACTCTGCTTGAACTGCGTAGGGATAAGGCGACAGGCGAATTCCGGACGACCAAGCGTCGATGCTGGGCTTGCCGTCGTCAAATACAATTTCAGCGCGCTTGTTCGACGCCAGTGAGGTCTTAAGTATCTGCTCCCCGGCAAAGATAAATCTGTATCGATCGCTACCCGGCACTGTGCGAATCGCGAAGAGGGCGGGGCTTGTACCCGGAATGGTTCGCGTGAGCAGGCAGACCCCCGGTGTACCATCGATCTGCCAAGGCAGCTTTGATGTTCCGTCAGTTACAGCAGCGGCAGCCGTTTGGTTGTAGGAAAAGACAACTGTCAGCAGCGCCAATCCTTCGAGCCAGATTTTACCCATAAAATCTCCCTTGAGTCGTCGTGGCGGAATGCTGGCAGCTTGCGGTGACATTCTCCAGTGCTCGGGGCACCAGTGCACAACGTTGCTCACCATCCCGGTAACGCCCGCTCCCCACCAATCCCAGTCGCTTAGCGTTGCCCCCTAAACGAAATGCGGCTCGGGCCGTTCGCGCAATTGCTCGTAATGCACCAACGCCTGTTCCGCGCCTAAAGCGACCGACTGGCCGTCGCGGAAGGTCCATTCGCCGCGGTCGCAATCCTCGGCGCGGACATAACCGTTGATGTAGAAGCGGCGCAGGTGGGTGGCGGTGTTGGTGCCCGAGGCATGGACCAGATACGGGCTCCACAAGGCGATGTCGCCGGGTTCGAGGATCAGGTCGACCTGGTCCGCGGGCGACAGGCCCGCCGCGTCGAGCGCGCTGTCCTCGGGCGAGCGGCCGAGCGAGGCGGCGGGGTCGAGCGGCAAGGCTCCGCGTGTGTGGCTGCCGGGGATGAAGCGCATTCCGCCGCTGCCCGGATTGTGCGGATCGATCGCGAGCCCGGTCTGGACATAAGAGCTGCCGAGATTGCGATACGCCTCTGCCGGCCGCCGCGATTTCGCGTCCTGATGCCAGGCGAAATCGCCGCTGCGATCGGGCAGTTTCCAATGCAGTTGGTTGATGATCTGTTTGATGTCCTGCCCGATTAGCGGCTCCAGCAGCGTCGCCCAGCGCGGATCGAGCCGCGTCTGGTTGAGCAGCGCGACATGGTAGGATGGCCACTGCACCATCGGCACATGCGGCGAACCGTCGGGCCCGGGGCGGACGGAGTACAACAAATTGCCGTGGCGAAAGCTTTGGCCGTGCGCGACGCCTTCGGCATAGACCTGATCCATGGCCGCGCCGATCGCGGCGACCTCGGCGGGGGAAAAGAATCCGCGCACGATGGCGTAGCCATGGGCACGAAAGTCGGCGACATAATCGGTCATTACCCGTCTCTCAGTTTTGCGAAGCGATCAGGAGCAACGCTGCATCCATCGCCTTAATCGCGCTCGTCCCATCGGGAACGTCGTTGGCATAAAGCGCCATCGTCAGCGTGCGCCCGCTCTTGGCGACCATATAGCCGGACAGCGCGTTGGTGGCGTTGAGCGTGCCCGTCTTGGCGAACACTTTGTGGTCAAGCGCGCTGCCGGCAAAGCGGCGCGCCAGCATGCCTTCGCCGCCAACCGGCAGCGTTGCACGCCAAGCGGTGCCCCACGGTTGCGCGCTCACCCAGCGTAGGAAGGTGACCACGCCGCGCGGCGTCACCCGGTTATAGCTCGACATGCCCGAGCCATCCGCAAAGTCGAACGCCACGCGCGGCACACCCGCCTGGGCGAGCATCGCGCGCACGGCGACCTGGCCATCTGCGATCGATCCGCTGCCGTTCTTCAGTGCGATACGACGCAGCATCAGCTCGGCATGGAGGTTCTGGCTGACCTTGTTGATGAGCGTCAGATCCTCGATCAACGGCGAGGGCGTCAGTCGCGCGAGCGGCGTGGTGGTTGGAGCCCGCGCTGCTGGGGCACCGCCACGGATTGCCGGATCATCGGCGGGCGTGAGCGGGCGATGGCGCACGCTGACGTTGCCCGTGACGCGGACACCACGCGCAACCAGCATATTGCGCAGCATCCACGCAGCATAATGCGCCGGATCGTCGATGCCGAGGCGCAATTGCTCGGGTTTGTCGCCGACCGCGATCGTCCCGCCGAGCCGCACAGCCGTGCCGTTCGGCGCGCGATCGAAGGTTATCGTGGTCGTGCCCGTCGCCGTTGTCAGCGCGCCATTTTCGAGCGTGTAATAAGGCGGCAGCGTCACGGTCGGCGGGCGACCCGGCGTGGTCGGGGTCACGGTCACGGGCAGTTCGTTGTCGTCGAGCGTCAGGGCGGAACTTGCCGTGCCCGATTTGGTCGGGATGTTGTTCCAGCTCATCCCCGGGCTCCAGCGCTGGTCGGGATACAGGCTGTCATCGCCGACGACGTCGTGCACCACCCGCGTCTTTGCGGCAACCGCATCGGCGAGCGTCGCAAGACAATCGACCGTGCAGGCGGGGGCGCTCGACAGGCGCGCATCGCCATGGCCTTCCAGGATCACGTCGCGCTGGTTGCCGGTCTGGTCGATCCGCACCGCTGCACCGCCCGCTTCATCGGGCTGGTCGAGCGCGCCCAGCGACCAGAAAGCGGCGGCAGTGGTGAACATCTTGGTATTGGAGGCCGGGATGAAACGCTGATCGGGGTTGATCGCGACGATTTCGGTGCCGGTCTCATCCACCACGACCAGGCCAAAGCGCGTGCCGGGGCTGGCGCTGCGCAAAACGTCTTCTACCCGGCTTTGCAACGCGGATTGGGCATGGAGGGCGGTCGGCAAGGCGGCGACAAGCAGCAGGGAGAAGGGCGGGACAAGGGCGCGGTGCATTCCCGCAGCCTAGGACCAATTGCGCGACAAACAATGCAGTGCGGCACATACAGAGCGTTGCCCCCGGTATAACCGTCGCGCATGATCGTACCGATCGCCGGTTGTCGGCACTCGTGCGCGGCTCCACTATGCCGCCATGACACGGCATATCGCATTGGGGTTGGGGCTTTGCGCCCTGCTATTGGCACAACCGGCAATGGCCGATGATCTGGCCGCGACCTTGGCTTTGCCGATTGCGAGCGGGCTGGTCGGCGCGGCGGACACGCCGCGTTTCGCCTGGGTCGAAAATGCGGGCGGCGTGCGCAATATTTGGGTGTCGGCGGGGGGTAGGCCTGCGCGCGCGATCACGGCGTTCACCGACGATGACGGGCAGCAACTGTCCGATCTCGCGCTGACGCGGGATGGCGCAAGGGTCGCCTTTGTGCGCGGTGGCGACCCCGAATTTCCCGACGGCAGCATCCCCAATACCGCCGCCAGCGCGACGCCGCCCAAGCAACAAATTTTTGTAGCATCCACCACAGGCGGCGCGGCGGAACTGGTGGGCGAGGGCCACGCCCCCGTCTTCGCGCCGGATGGCGAGCGGCTGGCCTTTACCCGCAAGGGCGAAATCTGGCTGTGGAGCAAGGCCGCAGGGGCGCAGCGGGTCGCGACGGTTGCGGGAGACGCCTCGCGGTTGGAATGGTCACCGGACGGTCGCCAGCTTCTGTTCGTGGACGAGCGCGGCGACCACAGCTTCATCGCCTTGCTCGACGTTGCCGCGCGCGGGGAGGCGCGGCTGCGCTATCTCGATCCCGGTTTGGGCTTCGCAGTCGAGCCGTGCTTTGCGCCCGATGGCAAGAGCATCGCCTATATCCGCTTCGTCGATCCGCCCGCCACCGCTATCGGGGATGGCGGTCGCTATTGGTCGATCCGCAGCGTCGAGCTTGCGACTGGCACCGCGCGCACCTTGTGGGCGGCTCCGGCGGGTGCTGGCGGAACCTATGCCGGAACCCGCGCCCGCAATCTGTTCTGGGCGAAGGACGGCACGATCGTCTTTCCGTGGGAGCGGAGCGGCTGGCTGCACGCTTATGCGCTCGATCCGGCGCGCGGCAGCACGCGCGATCTCACGCCGGGCGCATTCGAGCTGGAGAGTTTCCTGCTCTCGTCCGATGGCAAGGCGCTGATCTATGCCGCCAATGCCGGGGACCTCGAACGGCGTCACATCTGGACGGTGCCCCTTACCGGAGGCGCGGCGGCGCGGATGACGCAAGGCGCGGGCAGCGAATCGATCCCGACCTTCGCCGGAACGACGCTGGCGGTCCTGGCGACCAGCGCCACGCAACTCGCGCACCCCGCTCTGGTCGGCGACGCGCTCGCACCGCTGCATGATGCGCCCTCGGTTGCCGGGTTTGCAGCACCGGAAACGGTAACCTTCACGGCGGAGGACGGCGTGCTGGTCCACGCGCAATTGTTCCACGCGCGCGGCCCCGGCAGGCATCCCGCATTGGTCTATGTGCATGGCGGCCCGCGTCGGCAGATGCTGCCCGGCTTCAACACCTCTTATTATTATTCGAACGCCTACATTCTGAACCAGCATTTCGCGGCCAAGGGCTATGACGTGCTGTCGGTCAATTATCGCAGCGGCACCGGGTACGGCCACGATTTTCGCGAGGCACCCGGCCAGGCGCGCGGCGGTGCCTCGGAATATCGCGACGTGCTGGCCGCAGGCAAATGGCTGGCGGCGCGCAGCGATGTCGATCCGGCGCGGATCGGGATTTGGGGCGGAAGCTGGGGCGGGTATCTCACCGCATTGGCGCTCGCCCGCAACAGCGATCTGTTCGCCGCCGGGGTGGATTTCCACGGCGTCCACGCAATGGTTCGCCCAGTCGAGAAGACGCTGTCGCCCGATGCCGAGGCCGCGGCGCATCAGTTGCAATGGCAATCCTCGCCGCTTGGCGCGATCGCAACGTGGCGGTCGCCCGTGTTGCTGATTCACGGCGATGACGACAAGAGCGTGGACTTCTACCAATCCTTGCTGCTCGCGCGCGAACTCACCGCGCGGCAGGTGCCGTTCGAACAATTGGTCTTTCCCGATGAGCGGCATGACTTCTTTCGCTATGCCGATTGGCTGGCGAGCTATCGGGCAACCGATGATTTTCTGGATCGCACGCTCATGCACAAGATCACGCGATGAAGTGGGTTGCCGCGTTTTTGGCCTTGTCGTCGATGTCCCCAGTGTGCGCTGCTGCGGGCCCAGACGACGCGGTTATCATCCGTGGCGCGCGGGTGTTCGATGGCACCGGCGCGCCTGCGACGATTGGCGACGTGCTGCTGCGGGGGGACCGCATCGTCGCGGTCGGCCCGCATCTGCGCAAGCCTCGAGGCGCGCGCAGCATTGATGCGCGGGGGCTTACGCTGATCCCCGGCCTGCACGATCTCCACACGCATTTGCGCTCGCCCGGCTACGATGCACCCGATGATCTGGGCAAGGCCTATGCCGGTTATTTGCTCGCGGGCGTAACGTCGGTGAACGACTATTCGGTGTCGGGCGAAATGATTGCGCCGATCCGCCAGATGGTCGCGTCCGGGGCAGTCGCGGCCCCGCACCTCGAACTGGCGGTGCGCGTCGGCGTGCCGGGTGGGCATGGCACCGAATATGGCTGGGGAGCCTTCTTCACGCTGCAGGCCGCAACCCCCGCCGCCGCGCATGTCGCGACGGCGACCGCGCTGCCGTACCAGCCCAATCTCATCAAGGTCTTTGCCGATGGCTGGCGCTATGGGCGCGACAGCGATCTCAACAGTATGAACGTGCCGACGCTGGCTGCAGTCGTGGCGGATGCGCACAAGGCCGGTCTGCCGGTCATCACGCATACGGTAACCGTGCAGGGCGACCGCGTCGCCGCGATGGCCGGAGTCGATGCCGTGGGGCACGGGGCCGGGGATGCGCTGATCGACGATGATCTGATCGCGCTGATGAAGGCCAACCACACCGCCTATATCCCGACATTGGTGGTGTATGAGCCGCAGCAGACTCGCCGGTTCGAACCCGACGAGCAACGCGCGCTGACGCCGCCCGAGGCGGCGTTCGAAGCAAGCCATGCGGCGCAATCGTCCAAGCCGGTCGCGGCTTATGATGCGAAGCGCTGGGCGATCATGCAGGACAATGTCCGGCGGCTGAAAGCGGCAGGGGTGCGTATCGGCGTCGGCACCGATGCCGGGATCGAGGGTGTGTATCACGGGCCCGGCACGCTCCGCGAGATCTGGTGGCTGACCAAGCTGGGCTTCACCCCCGCCGAGGCGTTGGTCGCTGCGACCGCGACCAGCGCGGATATCCTGGGGCAGTCGGCGGACAACGGACGGATTGCGCCGGGCCAGCGCGCCGATCTGGTGCTGATCGCGGGGCGGCCCGACGAGCGCATCACCGATTTGTGGAAGGTCGCGCGGGTGTTCGTGTCGGGACGCGAGGTCGCGCTCGCGCCGCTGCGCGCGCTGGTAAACGGGGCGGCCCCGACTCCGCTGCCGGTGCACAACATGCCGGGGCCAATTGACACGGGCGGGCGGGGTGACGGCCGCACCGACCTCGATACGCTGCCGGTTGAGAGCACCGATTCCGGCGTCGACCACAGCCACCTCGATTTCGTCCGGCCGGGCAGCGACGATCCGAAAGCACCGGAGCGACCGGTTTTCCTGATCGCGCATATGGGGGCCAAGCCGCGTCCGTTCGCGCAACTCGTGCTGCCATTGACGCAAGGCGCGGTACAGCTCGCCGATGCGCGGGGTTTCACCGGCGTCGCGTTCGATGCGCGCGGCAGCGGGCGCTACGATCTGGTGTTCGACAGTTATGCGATCAATGATGATGAATGGTTCCGCACCGGCTTCGAAGCAGGGGAGGTCCGCCGTACCTTCCACATCCCGTTCAGCGCCTTTGCCAGCCGCGACGCGAAGGCTCAGCTAGATCTGGCGAAATTGCGTGCGCTGATCGTGCGGCTTGAGGGCAAACCCGGCGGCAAGGCGTGGCTGCAACTCGACAATATCCGCTTCTATCGGGAACGCGCGAGCGAAGACCGGGCCGCGCCGCTGCCCGCGCCAGGAGCTCGCAATCCGCAGCATTATAGCGAAACGAACTGACGCTCAGGGACAGCTTCCGGCGGGCGGGCGATGCGGCAGCGCGCGCCCGGCGGCACGGCCCGTCAGCTTGCCGCCATCGACCGCGAGGATGCCGTTGACCACCACCGTCTGCACCCCGACCGCAAGCTCGGTCGGCTGTTGGTAGGTTGCGCGCGGCGCATAGCGGCGGGGATCGAACACCACCACGTCGGCGAACGCACCGGCTTTCAGGTGCCCACGTCCGGTAAGGCCGAAGGTATCGGCGGTCAGCGACGAACTGCGCTCGATCATTTCGCGCAATGTCAGGACGTGATCGGCCACGACATATTTGGCGTATTTGCGCGCGAAGCTGCCATAAACGCGCGGGTGGCCGGGCGATGCGTCGGAATCGGTCATCACCCAGGGTTGCCGCATGAAGGCGGCGATGTCGGCCTCGCTTTGATTGAACGAGATGACGCCGGGGTCGCCGACGCGGATCACCGCGATCGCGGCCGTGATGGGGTCGGTCTTGGTCGCCACCGCGACCTCTGCAAGGGTCCGATTGCGTTCGGCACCTTCCGTGATCAACAGCTTGGTCGGCCCGCCGCGTTTGCGCATGTTTTCGGCTATGTCCGCGTGCAACCGGGTGGCCTGGGCGGGGTCGTCGAAGCGCGCGAGCATCGCCGTACGGCCACCGTCCTGCGCCCATAACGGAACGAGCGAGGCGACCATGCTCGAGCCGCTGGCCGACCACGGATATTGGCTCGCCGTGATGTTCAGCCCCGCCGCGCGCGCCGCCGCGATCCGCGCGATGACGGCGGGAGCCTGGCCCTGCACATCGACGCCGAGCGCCTTGATGTGCGAGACATGCGCCGGAATATGCGCGGCGCGCGCTATCTCGATCTCTTCGTCGATCGCCGCCAACAGTCCGACGGTGTAGCTCGACTCATCCCGGATATGGCTATCGTAAAAGCCGCCCCGCTTGCCCGCTTCAGTGGCGAGCGCGACGACCTCATCGGTCTTGGAAAAGCTTTGCGGGGCATAGAACAGCCCGGTCGAAAGCCCGATCGCGCCCTGGCACATTGCGCTTGCGACCAGCGCCTGCATCTGGCCCAGTTCCTGCGGAGTTGGCGCGCGCTTGGCCTCGCCGATCACGCGCTGGCGGATCGTGCCGAAGCCGGTATAGGTGGCATAATTGATCCCGACCGGGCGCGTCCGCGCGCTGTCCAGCACGCGTCCAACGTCAATTTCGCCGCCGCCGTCATTGCCGATGAACGCGGTTGTCACGCCCTGCATCAGGAACATCGGGATCAGCCGCTTGGCGGGATCGTCCGACGCCAGATCGTCCCCCATATGCGTATGCGGATCGATGAAGCCGGGCGAGACGATCATGCCATGCGCGTCGATCACGCGCGTGGCGGCGCGCGCCACATGCGGCGCGACCTCGACGATATGGTCCCCCTCAATCGCCACGTCGCCAACGAACGGCGCGTCGGACCCGGTATAGATAGTGCCGCCGCGCAGGATCAGGTCTGCGGAAGGCGGGGCCGAAGCGCTGATTGCAGCGAGCGCCACGCCGACCAATAACCCGATCCGGCCGATGTTCATGGCGTACCCCAAAAGCCGGGGGGCGGTGGCGACAATATGCCCCCTACATCCGTCACCCCACCGACGCGATCCTCCGCCAGCCATAACGGCCCGTCAAGATCGACAAAATCGGACAGCATCGCCACGTGCAAGGCGGGCGCGATCGAGAGCGAGGAACTGACCATGCAACCGGTCATCACCCCGAGCCCGCGGGCGCGGGCTCCGTGGGCGAGGGCGAGCGCGGCGGTCAGTCCGCCCGCTTTGTCGAGCTTCACGTTGACGCATTGATAGCGCGCGGCAACGCGATCGAGGTCGTCGGCGGTGTGGACCGATTCATCGGCGCAAATTGGCACTGCCGGGGAAAAATCGGCGAGCCACGCATCCACGCTGGCCGGCACCGGTTGCTCGAGCAGCGCGACGCGGAGTTCGACCAGCAGCGGCTGCATCGCTTCGAGCAGGGTGCGGTCCCAACTTTCATTCGGGTCTACGATCAGCGTGGCATTGTGGGCCACGGAGCGAACCGCGCGAAGTTGCTCAGCGGGATTTTCGTGGTTCACTTTGACCTTGATCAGCGGCGCGGCGGCGATCAGCGCTGCCGCCCGTGCCATCGCCGCAGGGGTGTCGATGACGACCGTCAACGCGTTTGGCATTGATGTGAGGTCGGGGCCATCGATCATCGTCGCGACCGCGCGGCCCGAGCGCTTTGCTTCCAAATCCCATAAGGCGCAGTCGATCGCATTGCGCCCCGCGCCCGGCTGCAGCAGGCCGAGCAGATCCTCGCGATCCGCGCCGCCCTCGATCGCATCGCGTACGTGCGCGATCTCGTCGAGCGCACTCGCGACGCTCTCGCCATAGCGCGGGTAGGGGACGCCCTCGCCGTGACCGACATGTCCGTCCTGCATGATCGATACGGTGATCACGTCCGCCGCGGTTTTCACCCCGCGCGCGATGCGAAACGGCGTGTGCAACGCAAAGCGGTCGTGCCGCGCCTCAAGCGTGCGGGGCATAGAGCGCATCGATGATGGACTCGACGCCGAAGGCGATCGGGTCGGTACAGGGCAGGCCGAGCATATCCTCGGTCCGTTCGCACAGCGCCCGCGCCGCCGCTGCATCCAGCGCAGAGGTGTTGAGACACACGCCGATCGCCCGCACGCCCGGGCTGGTCAGGCGCGCAACCTGCAGATTCATCGCCAGGCATTCCGTCAGCTCGGGCAGGGCGCGTCCGGGCAGACCGCGCATGTGCGCACGCCCCGGTTCGTGGCAGAGCACGATCGCCTCGGCCTGCGCGCCGTGCAGCAGGCCGGTCGAGACACCCGCGAAGGAGGGATGGAAGAGCGACCCTTGCCCTTCGATCACATCCCAACCGTCATCGTCGCGCGCGGGTGAGAGCTGTTCGATCGCCCCCGAGATGAAATCGGCGACCACGGCATCGACCGGTATGCCGCCGCCTGCGATCAGGATCCCGGTCTGGCCCGTCGCCCGGAAATCGGCGGCGATGCCGCGCGCGCGCAGCGCTGTGGTCAAAGCGAGCGTCGCGTACATCTTGCCGACCGAACAATCGGTGCCGACCGTCAGCAACCGGCGACCGGCGCGTGGATACCCTGTCCCAACCACCAGATCCGCAGGCGGATCGCGCACGTCGAACAGAGTGAGGCCGCGCTCGCGAGCGAGCGCGGCAAGCCGTGGCACGTCGCGCAAGCGCTGGTGCAGTCCGGCGGCGACGTTCATCCCGGCTTCCAGCGCGGCAACCGCATCCGCGATCAGATCCGCTCCCATCGTCCCGCCCGAATTGGCGATGCCAAGCACCAGCGTGCGTGCGCCAGCGCTTGCGCCTTCGGCAATCGTCAGGCGCTTGATCCCGAGCGTCAGCGGGCAATCGTCATACCGAAACTCTCCGACGCAGTCGTCCGGGCGGAAAGTGGCGAGGCCGCGCGACGTCTTGATGCCGATCGGGTCGGCGCTATGGCCGAGATAGAGCAGATAGGGTCCGGGTATCATGCGGGCCACCGTATCGGCAGCGGCTACCGCCACAGCATAGCGAGTGGATCACCCGGCATAGCCTGTCGTTATGTCGTCCGCTTCAGGCGGCGTCGATAACCCGCGCCAGCGTCTTCAGAAAATCGGTGGCGAGCGCGGTCGGCGGGCGGTTGAGCAGGAACATCGCATGGACATCAAACGCCAGTTGCGGCTTCAGCGGCCGCACCGACAGACCGGGGCTGAGCGAAGCCTGCGCGGTGAAGCTATCGACCACCGTCATCCCCACGCCCTGTCGCACCAGCGCGGTGGCGATATAGAAGGTCCGCGCCGACACCACTTCGTCAAGCTCGAGGTCGAGCCGCTGCAATTCCTGCGTGAACAACTGCCCGATCGGACCGCTCGCGGCCAGGCTGATGAAGCGTTTGTCGCGCAGGCACTCGAGTTCGAGCCGTGGTGGCGCATCGGGCATGTCCTGCTCGCGATACAGCACGACGAGTTCGCCCTCGCCGAGCCAGCGATGCCCGATCGGGGCAGCCGGGGGCACCGCATAGGCGATCGCGATGTCGGTTTCGCGTTCGTAGAGTTTGCGCAGCAAATCGTCGTGATGAACCGTCTGCAGGTCGAATTGGACCGTCGGATGGCTGCGCAGAAAACTCGCCACCGCAACGGGCAGCGCGTCGAGCGCGAGCGACGGCAGTGCCGACACCCGCAAAACTCCGCCGGTGCCGCGCTTTAGATTGCGGCTGGCCTCGCGCAGCGCATAAACGCGGTCCTGAATTTCGCTGACCTCGGCGAACAGGGTGTGCGCGTCTTCGGTCGGCACGAGACGCCCAGTGCCGCGCTCGAACAGCGGAAAACCGAGCAGCGACTCGGCATGACGCAGCGTCTTGGAAACCGACGGCTGTGAGATGTTGAGCGCCCGCGCCGCAGCACTGACCGAGCCATTGATATAGACGGCGTGAAAGATTTCGATGTGACGCAGGTTCATGGCGCAACACCTTGTGCGAGCGCTTCTTCGCTTCGGCTATAGGCGGAGCGCGCGCCGGGATCGACGGGTACGTCGGTCGCGAAATAGGCGACACCGTTGCCGTGCTGTGGATCGATCCACAGCCCCGATTTCAGCCCATAGGCATCCCCCAAATGCCCCCAGCGCGGCTGCCCGTCGCCAAACGGATCGTCACGGCAGCCCGCGACCGGCGTCGCCAGGAATGCGACGGCCAGGCCATAGCGGCACATCTGCCCGTGCCAGGTGTCGCCATTGCTTCCCGCACCGCTATCGCCGTTCCATGTCCATTGCGGGGTCTCCAGCAAATGGACCGAGCGCTGGGTGAGGATGCGCACTCCGTCGACCCGCCCTTGGTCGAGCAGCATCCGTCCGATCCGGGCAAGACCGCGCGCGGAGATATAAAGCCCGCTTTGCGGCGCAAAGGTCGCGCCGTTTCGGCCCGCGCGCCAAAGGGATAGATCACAACTGCCGTCGCGGGCTGGCGTGACCGGGCAGGGCGGGCGCGCACCGTGATTGTCGTCGCGCGTTACCGACCCCGAACGATATTGAACGACGACGCGCGCCACCGTGCGGTCCGAACAGGTGACGAGATTGTAGCAGGCATCCAGTTTCATCGGTGCGAACACGAGCCGCTGCATCAACCGGTCGAAGCGTTCGCCAGTGGCCCGTTCCATCACCGCCGCGATCACTGGAAAATTCAAATTGGTATAGCGAAAATAAGCACCGGGCGCGTGCGCGGTATCCCACACTTTCGGGTCGGCCAACACGCTGCCGAGATCGGCGTCGAGCGGCAGGACATAGTCGACGCCGTCGGTCAGGCTCGAGCGGTGGGACAGCAACAGGCGCAGGGTGATCGGTCGGTCGGCAAAGGCCGGGTTGTGCAGCGGATAGCCGAGCAGTTCCGACACATCGGCATCGAGATTGAGTCGGTGCTGCTCGACCAGGCGCAGGACGGCAATCGCTGTGACCAGTTTGGAGATCGACGCAATCCGAACCGGGTCGTCCGCGCGCAGTGTTCTGGCTCCAGCGACATCGGCCAGACCCGAAACTTGTACCGTCCGCTCCCCGCGTCGATCAAAGGTTACCCGCGCCGCCGCGACCGGCTGATGGAGGCTCGCGGCGAGCAAAATCAACGCAGAGATCATATCATTTGGGCATCCCGTTCAGGCCACTCGCCTGGCGCAGTGCCGCGCCGTCGAGCCGATACCCGTCCAGAAAGACGGTGTGGACATGGCGCAGGTTGCCGAGCGCCGCCGACACATCGCCATCGACCAGCACGATATCGGCGGTCTTGCCCACCGCGATCGATCCCGTCCGGTCGTCCATGCCGGTCATCCGTGCGGGAATGATGGTTGCGGTCTGCAGCGCTTCGGCATTGCTCAGGCCCGCTTGCTGATACAGTTCCAGTTCGCGCACCAGCTCCAGCCCATAGCCATCGGTCCCGGCGACGATCGGCACGCCCGCCTGGTGGAGTTTGCCGACCAGATCGACCATCTTGGTGAAGCTCTTGCGAAAGTCGTCGCGCGTCAGGCCACCGAACAACGGATAGCCGCCGATTTTCCAGCCGCGGACGACGCTCGGCGGCGCAACGTCGGCGAAGGGCGCATATTCGGGCGAGATCGCGCTGCCATCCGACGTCATCAACGGTTCCTATACCGTCAGCGTCGGATCGATGATCGTATGGCGTTTCGCAAGTTCAGCATAAAACGCCGTCATCGCCGGGGAATCGAGATCGACGTCCTTTCCGTATTTGGCCGGACCCTCAAGGCGTGCGGCGGTATTGGCCTTGTCGACCACGTCTTGCGGCATCGCCTGCATCAGGATGAAGTTGATGTGGGTCACTTCGTCATATCCGGCGCGCACCGCGTCGAGCGGGCGCATACCGGCAGGTACGTGACCGTGGACGTGCAACCCCAGGCGATGCGCTTCGGCCGCTGCGGGCGCGATCCAGGCAGGATTCATCGAGGTGTAGAATTTGGCACCCCAGAGCCCTGCGGCCTTGATCTTGTCGACGGCAGCGACCGCCTCTGCCGCTGACGACACCGTCAGCGCACCCTGCGCGGCGAGGGGATCCTTGCGATCGATGATGACCGAGACCTTGCCGTCCGGGGCCAGCAAATCGCCAGCTGCCCGCCGTTTGTAGATGCTGAGCGCCTCGTCGATCATCGATCCGGGGCTGCGGTAATTGGTCATGCCGGTGGCGACGTTCTGCAGCAGGTTCCAGTCATCGCCGACGTGCTGATGCGAATCCCACAGGCCCGGGGTCAGCGTCTTGCCGCGTCCGTCGATTACGGTTGCGCCAGTGGGAGCGGCGATCGATCCCGCAGCGCCGATCGCCGCGACCTTGCCATCCGCGATCAGCACCGCGCGATCCGCAATGTAGCGCCCGGCGACCGAATCGAACATCAGCACATGGTCGATCAGCGTTGCGGTGCGATTGGCCTTGCTCAGAAAGCGATGTGCGACCTCGCGCACCATCGCGGCGGTCGCCTTGTCCTGAATGTCCTTCAGCTTGGGGCCGTTCTTCTCATAGCCTTCCGGCAACATCGAAATGACGCCGGCATTGCCGAACAGGCGATTGTCGCTGTCGAGCCACACGGGGGAGGGCGCGAAGCCATATCCCGTTAGAAAGGCGAGCTTGATCGTCCGTGGCCCTTGCGGCCCCTCGACCTGCGCCGTCTGCCCGATCGCGATGCTGGCATGGCCCGTCGGGAGCAAGTCGATGCCCTTGGCACCCGCCGCGACAAGCGCATCGATATCGAACTCCCCGGCGAGCGGCGGGCCGCCATAAGTATTATAATGCTTGTTGGCGAACGGCGCGGAGCCGGAATCGATCACCGTCTTCCAGTCCGCCACACCGTTCGGAGCAACCGTGAAGGTTTCCGTGGCATCCCCGGAATCGGTAAAGCCGCGAATGGCGATCGTGGTGGGGCGTCTGGTGGGATCCAGCGTGACCATTTCGTCGGTCTCGGTGACCCAACCGCGCAGCGACATCGACATGCGATAGGCGATGCGCCCGTCGGGCATCGTCCACGACCAGATGTCGCCATGCTTTCCGGCGATCGAGCTGATGGTAAAGTGCCGCGCGCCGGGGGGCGGAACCAGCAATTGTTCCTTTGGCGTCGGTGCCGCTCCGGCGATCGAAGCGGTCGCCGCGAGCAATGTCGCAAGGATCAGTCGGCGCATACAGGTTCCCCCCAAGAAGCGGGGAGAGTGCCAACTCGACGCAGTCAGCGCAATGCTCGCCCATGCACAAAGTGGGCGGCGGTCGTCATCGCGGCCTTGGAGGCGGCCACCGGCCAGATCCACAGCCCGTCCCCGCGATCGCAAGGACGGGCTGTGGCGGCTGAAGCCGGGCTTAGAATTCGGCGCTGATGCCGAAGGTGAAGGTGCGGCCGCTGGTCGTATAGACCTCGGTACGCTGGGCGACTGCATCCAGCGACTGCACGATCGGTTCGTTGGTGATGTTGATGCCCTCGGCGATCAACCGGACGCCTGGGCGCAGGTTGATATGGGCCTGGAAATCGACATTGTTGGTCCCGCGAATGCCATCGCCGCTATTGTCGATGGCGTTGCCGGCACCGGTCAAATAGCTGCTGCGATAGGCATCGGAAACGCGCACGCCCCACAGCTTGTTCTCGTAATATAAGGTGGCGTTTGCCGCCCATTTCGAGAGATTATAGAGCGGTATGACCTTCGGCACGTTGTTGTAATAGGCGGTCTGATGCCCGTCGAACCACGTTCCGTTGACCACAGCGCCAAGATTTTTGAGCGCGCCGGGCAGAAAGGTGAAGTCGTGCTGGACTGCTACCTCGATACCCTTGATGTCGGCACCAGCGCCGTTCACCGGCTGGCTGACGTCGAACAAGGTGTTCGCGTCCTCGCCTTGCACCAGCAGGGAAAGCGGCAAGCCGGTCTGGCCATAGGGGATTTGCTTGGTGGACGAACTGATGAAGCTGTCCATGCTCTTGTAGAAGAAGCCGACCGAGGCAAAGCCGCTGCGACCCATATAATATTCGACTGACCCCTCGACCGAGGTTGCCTTGAACGGTTTCAGAAACGGATTGCCGAGGCTCAGGCTGCCGCCATTGGGGCGCGTGGTGATCGACCCGGCCGCCGCCAGATCGCCCAGGGCGGGGCGATTGACGTTGCGGCTGGCGCTAAGCCGAACGACCACCGCTTTGGCAACGTCGAGCGCCAGATTGGCCGCAGGCAGGAAGCCGTGGCTGTTGGTGCGGATCGCAACCGGCGTGAAGCCCGCGCCAGTGGCCAAATGCCCCGACGACAAAAGGTCGGTCGAGTAATACCGCACGCCAGCATTGGCCCGCAGCCGCATCCCGGCCACGATCGTGTCGAGATCGAACTGGGCGAAGCCTGCGCCTGTCTTTTCATCGACGCGGTAATCGCTGCCCGCCTGGAGATTGGCAGCGGTCAGGTTCCGATTGTCCCCGATATAGCTGTAAACCCCATCGACGTTGCCGACGATGTATTGAATCAAGGTATCGGGCGTGACGGTCTGTTTTAGAGTGTTGGGGATGGCGATGTCGGCGGGCACGTTGTGGAACACCTTGTTCACCCACGTATAGCCGCTGTTGATGAAGTGCTTATACTCGCCGCCTGCCTTGAAGGTGAGCGCTTCATTCAGCGTGTAGGCTGCTTGCAGCTTCCCATTGGCATATTGGTTGGTGATCTTGTTTTCCTGAACGTCGAGCCGCTGCACCGCCCAGTTGTTCGGATCAGTGATATCCTTACCGTAGGTGTTGACCGGGATGGTCGGGCGATCGTCATAGCTGAACGGAGTGTTCTTGAGCTCCATGAACACCTTGTCGAACACGGGCTGGCCGAAATCCGATTCCTCATAGCCGCCAAGCGCACTCAGCGTCAGCCGGTCGGTCAGCTTCCAGCTGGCATTGGCAACGCCCTGGTAAAAGTCGGTCCGGTTCTGGACGATATGATGCTCGGAGCGCAGATCGATGCCGGTGAAGCTTGCCGCGCGCAGCGTATTGGTGCTGTCGATCACGGCGCTCTGGATCACCTGGGCTCCGGTGATCGAGGTCCCGGTCAGCGCGTTGCTTCCAGCCGTTGCCAGCGCATAATCGTCGCGATGGTCCCACAGCCGACCATAGAGAAAATCGACGTCGAGTTTGAATGCGTCGCCCGGATGATATTGCACCGACGAAGTGATGCCGAGCCGCTTGCGGTCGGTATACCAGGACGAGGGCGATTGCGCGGTCGGCTGGTAGACGCCCGAAAGAAGGTTGGCGCGCGTCGCCGCATCGATGTTCGGGCCGATATTGGCGGCACCATATTTGGTGAGGCCCCAACCCCAGTTGCGATAGCCAAACTCGTTATTCTTGATCTGGCTGTAGGCAACCGAGACAAGCGCGGCGAGATCGCCCCAGCGATGCGAGACGAGGCCAACCACGCGCGGCGTGACGCCGCTGGTGTTGTCATTGGTCTGGCCCTTGGCGGAAACGACCAATTTATTGCCCGTGTCGAAGGGCTTGGCGCTGGTCAGTTGCACCGTCCCGGCAATGCCGCCTTCATCCTGTTCTGCCGAATAGGATTTCTGGACCGACACGCGGTTGAACAATTCCGATGCGAACAGGCTGTAATCGAACGAGCGCGAGCGGGTGACGCCGCCGCGATTGTCCATTCCCGAAGCGGTGTTGCCGAGCACTTCCATGCCGTTCAACTGCGTGCGCGTAAAATCGGCCCCAAGCCCGCGCAGCGCGATCTGGCGGCCTTCGCCGCTGTCGCGGGTGATGGTGATGCCGGGAATGCGCTGCAGCGATTCCGCAAGGTTCAGGTCGGGAAAGGCGGCGATATCGGTGGCGACGATGTCATCCTCATTGCCGACCGCGCGGCGCTTGAGGTTCTGCGCTTCGGTAAGGCTGTGACGATAGCCGGTCACGATGATGTCGGTTCCCTCGCCGACCGACCGGTCCGGCATGGCCGCGCCCGAAAGTGCAGAGTCCTGTGCGGCGACCTTGACCAATGCCGGATGGACCGGGGCGGCGGCCATCGGCTTCAGGATGGCGACGCCGCCCTGGAAGGTCACGCCCAGATTGGTCCCGCGCAGCAAATGGTCGAGTGCCGTTCGCACAGTATAGCTACCACGCACGCCAGCCGTGCGACGGCCGCTGACCGCGTCGGGTGCCACCACCACTTGCACGCCGGTCGCTTGTGAAAAGCGCGAGATGGCGGTGCGCAAATCCGACGGCGCGATGTCGAAGCGCTGCTCCTGGCGAAGGACGGTCGTCTCCGCCGGTCGTGCCTGTGCCACAGCAGGTGTCGCAATCGCGATCGCCAGTGCCATGCCTGAAATTCCCCGAATATGTTTCATAACGTTCCTCCGCTCGGACGCCCCTGCGCCTCGAACGGAAGACGGGTTCCCCGCCGGATCAGGACAAAAGAATTTTGTTGCAGTGCAGCGTCATTGTGATGACATTTTGGTGTCGCTTGGCCCGGTCGGCATCAGCCGCAAGTGTGCGCCCTGACGCACCACCGTGAAGCCATAGGCGGCACCGATCGCGCCCAGCAATTGTTCGGGGTTGTCGAGCTTGAAGCGTCCCGACAACACCAGTTTTTCCAGTCGGGGAGGGGGCGGCAGGATCACCGGTCCGCCGTGGCGATTGAGCGCCTCGACCAAATCGCCCAGCCGCATTTCATCGGTATCGAGCCAATTGTGCCGCCAATCCTGCTGCGTTGGATCGAACCGGCTTGGCGCGCTGGCGGTGGTGCCGTCGAAGCGGGAGCGCCAGCCTGCGGGAACCAGCACGCCGGTGTCGGCGTCGCTCGCCCCGAACCGCACGCGCCCGCGAAACACGGCCAGCTTCACTTCGTTACGAGCCAGATCGATGTCGAATGCGGTGCCAAGCACACGCGTGCTCGATCCGCGCGCAGTGACGACGAAGGGCCGGTCGGGTTCATGTGCCACGTCGAAAAAGGCTTCGCCGCGCCGCAGCACGACGGTGCGCTGCTGTGCGTCGATCGTCACGTCGAGCGCGGTCGCGCCATTCAGTTCGAGCCGCGATCCGTCCGCGAGCGCAATACTGCGCTCTTCCCCGCGCTTCGTTTCATAGTGGGTGGCAAGGGCAGGGGCGGTGCCGATGCGCGTCGCTTGCCAAACGCCGCCGCCAACCGCGATCAGCAAAGCGGCGGTCACCCCCGTTGCCAGCGTCCGCTGCCGCCTCTCGCGCATCGCCAGAATATCGGCGTCGGACAGGCGACCGAACGCCGCCGCTGCCCCAAGCGCCTCCTCCAGCGCCGGGTCGTCAAGCGTTGCGCGGACGCATTCGGCGGTCGCGGCCTGCGGCCCCTGGCCGGTCTCGCCCGAAAGCGCGAGACCCGCGGCTTCCTGCAAGGTTGCACGACGGCTCATCGCGCGGCACCGGGCGGCAGGCCGCGGCGTTCCAGCGCCAAGCGCAAGTCGGCCACCGCGCGCGTACAATGCTTGTCGACGGCCGCGACGCTCAGCTGCAAATCCGCGGCGATGGTTGCGCTCGCCGTGCCATCGAGGCGGCGGCGCAGAAAGACTTCGCGGCGCAGCGGCGGCATCACTTTCAAGGCACGCACCAAAATCTCCACCCGCTGGCGATAGTCCAGCACCTCCTCGGCGTGCGGTCTGGCGCAGACGATCTCCTCGCTGAGGTCGCTTGTCGGCGGCAAGGCGCTACGCTGGCGAAAATGATCGTGCACCAGATTACGCGCGACCGTGAAGCAAAATGCGGCGGCGTCCGCCACCGGACGGGTGCGGCGATAGTCGTAGAGCCGCAAATAGGTTTCCTGGACGATGTCTTCGCCATCGGCATGATGGTTCAATCGGCCCCCGACAAAGCGCCGGAGCGCCTGGCGCAGATCTGCTTCCTCCTGATCGGCGCGTCGCCGAATCAGGATGGCCGAAATCTCATTCACCGCGCCGCGCCCCTGCGGAGACGCGGACACGCGCGTCGTGGCGCTGTCACTTCGTGCCTCCCTGCCCGGATGTCTTTCCGAGTCTTGGCCGCGTTAGGACAGAAGCATGAAGCGCGCGTGACAATCGCGCGGGCGGCGCTAAAGGGGCCGGCGACCTCTATCGGATCGGACCGGACGATGCGCTTCGTGATGCACCTGGCGGCTTTGGCGGGGCTTGCCAGCGCGACGCCCGCCGCCGTGGCGAATGAACGTCCCGACTTCAGCATCGGCGCGATCGCCGATGCGCAATATGCCGCTGAACCCGATAGTGGTCAGCGGCTCTATCACACGGCTCCAGCCAAACTTGCGGCGGCCGTGGCTGATTTCAACCGGCAGAAGCTGGCGTTTGTCGTCCATCTCGGGGATTTCATCGACCGAGACTGGGAGAGCTATGACGCGTTCCTGCCGGTGGCGGCGAAATTGCGGCATCCCTGGCATTATGTGCTCGGCAATCACGAGTTCGCGATCGACGATGCGCACAAGCCGCTGGTCGCGGGTAAGCTGGGCATGCCAGCGCGCTATTACAGTTTCACCAGCCATAATTGGCTGTTCATCGTCACCGACGGGACCGGGCTGAGCAGCTTTGGCTGGCCAGCGGGCAGCCCCGAATATACGCGCAGCATGGCCGCACATGCGGCGCTGTATGCAGAAAAGCCGCTATGGGACGGCGGCATCGACGACGAACAACTGCGCTGGATCGACGCACAACTCGCCGAGGCCGACCGTCGCGGGATGAAAGCGATGCTGTTCAGCCATTTTCCGCTCTTTCCCGAAAATCCGCACAATCTGTGGAATGCCGCAGCGGTGATGGCGGTGATCGAACGCCACCGTTCGGCCAAGGTATGGCTCGACGGGCACAACCATGACGGCAATTACGGCGAGCATGCCGGAGTTCATTACCTGAACCTCAAGGCGATGCTGGATACGCCGGAGACGGCCTATGCCCGGCTCGACTTCTTCGCGGACCGGGTGGTGGTACGGGGCTTCGGCCGACAGCCGGATTATGTTCTGCCGCTCCGCCCCTAGCCTTGCCTGGGTGCTGCGCGATCGTTGTGCGGAGGTCGCCATCGGGTCAGTGGTCGACGACCTTGACCAGCGGAGCGACATCTTGCCCGGTCGGCAATTTGCCCGAACTCGACAGACGCTGCGTCGCCTCGTCCCAGTGCAGCGCGGTGCCACCGCTTCCGGTGCGATAGCGATTGCTGACGCCATCGTCGTCATACAGTGTGAAGCTGGTCGAGCGGCCGGGATAGACGCGGATGCTTTCCAGCGGTTGCCGCGTCGCGGTGCTGGGGATTGGCGCGCCCATCGGCACGATCGAGCCCGCACGAACGAATAACGGGATCCGGTCGATCGGCGCGGCGGCGGTGATCGTCTGGCCGCCGTGATACAGCTGGTTGGTCCAGTAATCATACCAGTCCGCACCCGCGGGAAGATAGACCGGGCGGCTGGTCGCGCCCTGCTCGGTCACGGGGGCGACGAGGAAGGCGGGGCCGAACATATATTCGTCGCCCAGGTCCACGACCTTGGGATCGTCCGGAAAATCCATGAACAAAGCGCGCATGAAGGGCGCGCCGCTTTCATAAGTGTGACGGCCGAGTGCGTAAAGATACGGCATCAGCGCGTAGCGGAGCTTGAGGTACTGGGCGAGGACGGGTTCGACCGCCTTGCCATATTCCCAGATGGCGGTGGCCGGGCGCTGCCCATGGATACGCAGCGTCGGCGTGAAGCTATTATACTCAAACCAGCGGACGAACAGTTCGGGATAATCGGTATAGCCGGGTGCCATGGCGGTGGCACCTGCCGGATCGAGCAGGACGGGACGTTCCGCCTTTGGCCCATTGGGCCACTGCCATCCGCCGGTATCGCTGCTCCAATAGGCGATGCCCGATGCCGTCATGTTGAGGCCCGTCGGCACCTGGCGCTTGAGCGCTTCCCACGTGGCCTGAACGTCCGACGACCAGAACAGGCAGCCGTTGCGCTGCGTGCCCAGATACGCGGCGCGGCACAGGATCAGGTTGCGCAGATCGGGACGATCCTTCGCCGATCCCTCGGCGACGCTGGCGGTATGCAGCAAGGGGAAGACATTGTGGAACCGGTCGCCGGACCCGATCGAATAGAGATGCCCATCCGGCACAAGGTCCGGCTCGGTCTCGTCGAGCCAGAACCAGTCAAACCCCTGCGAAGCGATATTGTCGCGGATTTTGTCCCAATACCAGCGCCGCGCCTCCGGATTGGTGCTGTCGAGCAAGGCTCCGGCGCGATCGGAGCGAATGGGCAGGCCGTCCACCACGCTGCCATCGACGTCATGCAGCAGCCAGCCCTTGGCGGCGAGCATATTGTAATAGCGCGACTCGCGTTCGAAGCGTGGCCAGACGCTGACGATGCTGCGGAGGCCCATGCGCTTGAGCGTGGCGTTCATCGCCTTGGGATCGGGGAAATAGCTTCGGTCGATGTCGAGCTGCCCCATCCGGGTCCAGTAGAACCAGTCGAGCACCATCACGTCGAGCGGATAGCCGCGACGGCGATACCCCTCGGCGATGCCGAGCAGCTCGGCCTGCGTCTCGTAGCGCGCCTTGCTCTGGATAAGACCGAACGCTGCCTTCGGGGGCAGCGGCGTCTGGCCGGTCAGCGTCGCGTACCCCGCGTAGAGTGCGTCCGTGGTGTTACCCGTAATGACGAAAAAGGAGACCCGCTCACCGACCTCCGATTGCCAATGCGTGCTGTTGTACAATCCCGGCGATACGGTCGTCTGCGACGGATTGTCCCAAACGATGCCATAGCCCTTATTGGTGACAAGGAAGGGGACGCAGACCGTTTCGCCCGCTGGCGCATCGTAATTGTGGCGGCAATCGATCGTGCGGCCGCGCAAGTCCAGTCTGCCTTCCTGGTTCTGCCCGAGCCCGTAATAATGCTCATCGAGCGGTGCCGAAAAACTTGCGCCGACTTTGAAGGTCTTCTCGCCCGCAACCATATGCGGTGCCATTTCCCAGCCGGTCATGTGGGTGATGACATGGCCGTCGGCACCGTTGATGGTGATCTCAACCGGCGGAAGCGATGGGGCAAAGTAGCGCTCCATCTGCGTCGGTGCTTTTGGCCAAGGCTGCGCTGCGACTGTCAGGGATAGTGCGGAGGAGGAAAAGATGTCTCCCGTGGCAGCGACGCGATGCGTCCACCCCGTGGCATCCACCGGGGCATTGGGGCCGGGGCCCGGCGCGCCGCTGGCAAGGTTGGGATCAAGCGCGATCGTCACCCGAACGATATTGGGCGCATAGGGTTCAATCGCGACGAAGCTGCCATTGCGCTCGACGGTCGCGAGCGGATCTGCTTGCGCGACTGAAATGGTGATGATGGAGACGGCTGCCATGCCCATCCAGCGGGCAAGCGTCTGTGTACGATTCTTCATTGGGGGGATCCTCTTCGCGGGGCGGGAGGGCATCACGGATTGCCCGGCGCATAAGGGAAGGTTTGCGCCTTATACCAAGCGAGATCGTGTGCGGGTGGCGCGGCACCCGGCGGGAGCGACAGGCCGTTGACCGACATCCAATAGGCCAGGCTGGCATCGCGCCACCACCGCGCCTCGCGCTGCTGGATGTCGAGGAAGGCTGCGGTCTTGGCGAAGCGCTCGGCATCGATAGCAGGGCGTAAGGTCGCCCAAGTCCGGCGCATGTCGTCGACATAGGCGACTCCGCGATCGTAATCGGCGACCATCGCCTGCCAAAGCGGCTTTCCGGACTTCAGGCGATAGGTCCACGGCACCCGGTGAAACCACAGCAGCATGGCATCCGGCGTGGTCGCAGGATCGGCCAGCACGCGCGCAAGGGCCGGGGCGTATTGGCTGGTCGCGTTGGTGCCGCCGGGCCCGCGCTCGACGCCAATGCCATCCTTGTCGGCACGGTGGTAATAATAGGGATTCCACTCGGGCCGCTTCAAATCGGAGATCCACGGCCCGGGGCCATAATGGTGGGCGGTCGCCATGAGATGGGCGAGACCCAGCGGGGTCATATAATCGACCACGGCCTCGCGCGACCCGGCCATCATCTTTGTTATCGGCGCGACGATCGCGGGGTCGGGGCCGAAGGTCATCGCCGCCCATTCGCGTGCAACGTCAGCCGACGACGCCTGCGGGTCCCAGGCGAAACGCCCGAAGGCGTACCAATTGCTCTGGTTGAAGGTCGATCCCGACCAGTCGCGCGATCGACCAATATTGGCGACTCCGGCCATGCCCGTCAGCGCGTCGCCCGTTCCCGCGACGACGCGCGCGACGGTGGAGCCGGGGCCATCGGCCAGCGTATCTGACCGCAGGGTTTCTTCGAACAGCGGCCCGAGATAGGCGAGGTGGGTCGCCTGGCCGAGATACTCCTTGGTAATCTGGAATTCGAGCATCAGCGGAGTCCGGGGCATTGCGCCGAACAGCGGATGAAAAGGCTCGCGTGGCTGGAAATCGATCGCGCCGTTTTTGACCTGAACGATCACATTGGGCGCGAATTTGCCGTCGAGCGGCTTGAAGTCATCATATGCTTGTTTGGCGCGATCCTCGGCATTTTCCTGCGCATAGACAAAGGCACGCCACATCACGACGCCACCATGCGGGGCGAGGGCAGCCGCCAACATGTTGGCACCGTCGGCATGGCTCCGCTTGTAATCCTGCGGGCCGGGCTGGCCTTCGGAATTGGCCTTCACCAGAAAGCCGCCAAAATCCGGAATGGCGCGATAGAGTTCATCGGCTTTCGCGCGCCACCACGCCGCGACTTGCGGATCGAGCGGGTCTGCGGTCTTCAGACCGCCCAGTTCGATCGGTGCGGAAAACCGGGCGGAGAGGTACACCTTGATGCCGTATGGGCGAAAGACGTCGGCCAACGCCGCTGCCTTGGCGATGTACGGCGCGGTGAGGCTGTCGGCCTTGGCGTTGACGTTGTTGAGCACAGTCCCGTTGATGCCGATTGAGGCATTGGCGCGGGCGTAATCGGTGTAGCGTGGGTCGCGAAAATCGGGGAGCGTCCACCAATCCCATAACGACTGCCCGGCATAGCCGCGTTCGACCGTACCATCGAGATTGTCCCAATGGTCGAGCAAGCGCAGCTTGGTCGCAGGGCTCGACGAGAATGTGGCGGTACGCACGGCATGGCCCGTCTGGGCCCAGCGTAGCAGCGCGAACGCGCCGTATAGCACGCCGCGATCGGTTTTGCCGGTAACGAGCGTCACCCGCCGCCCGCCAAGGGTCACCGGGCGGACCAGATATCCTTCCTCGTTCAACGCTGCGACCGGGAGGGCAAGCGCCGCTACCTCGGGTGTTCGGGCGGTGGCCAGGACGACCGAATCGGCGGGGATGGTGTCCTGCCGTCCCACCTCATGTCCGGACAGCCCCGAAAACCCCCGCTCAAGTTCCTCCGCCGCTACGCGAAGCGTTGGCGATTCCCGCAGCACCGTGATCGCGGAGACGGTTGCGGCCTGGCGTTGCAATTGGGGCAGTGGCCGATAGCGTAGCCAGAGATCGTATCCGTCCTCAGCCTGCGCCGGCCGCGCATAGGCTGCGCAAGCAAGGATAGTCAGCGCGCCCGCGAATCGCCCGATTGCACCGATCATATCCCCGTCTCCTGTTCAGCCGGCTCTCCCGGCTTTTTTCCGCCTTTGCGGATGACGAGTGATAGCGCTAACGCAAAAGGGGCGGGCAGGGCAATGTGCGTTTCCAACAACGCCCGCAATATCCAAGTTTTGCGGGTTGAAACCGCGCCGGTTCACTGGCCGGCCGCCTTTCGCTGATAATAGCCGGCGAGCACATCGAAGGCTGCCTTGCGCTGTCCCGTCTCGGAAATCAGGCCCTTGCGGTTCCAGCCCTGCTGGAAATCGGGATTCTGCCGCCGGGGCGAGCGGAAGTCCTTGAGGATCCATGGCGACATACCGCGCAGGCTGGGCAGCGTATCTGCCATTTTCAGAGTGTAGCGATAATAATCTGCCTGGAACTCCTCGGAGAATTTCTGCCCGTTGACGGGATCGTGAAAGCCCGCGCGCGCGTCGGCACCGAACTCCGAAAACACCAGCGGCTTGTCGAGCGGGACCCGCCACTCGCTGGTCTGCAGGTCGGCCAGGCGATCGGTCGTATACCAGCCGTTATAGGTGTTGATCGCCAGCACATCGAGATCCTTGGCGAGCGGATCGGCGAGCGTCATCACCGGATGGTCGGCGGTTTTGGATCGCTCGACCAGCAGCGCCGCGCTGACCAGCCGCGTATCGTCGAGCCGCCGCACATCGCCGACCAGCGTACGCAGGAAGGCGTTGCGTGCGTCGGTCACCGGGGTTTCGTTGGCGACGCTCCAGATCGCGATGGCGGCGCGGTTGCGATCGCGCAGGACGTTCTCCGCCACCATGGTGCGGGCGCGCGCCAGCGTATCCGGGTTCGACCAGGCGACTTGCCAATAGACCGGCACTTCGCTCCACACGAGCAGCCCCAGCTCATCCGCCAGGCGGAGTGTGCTGTCGCTGTGCGGATAATGGGCAAGACGGACGTAATTGCCGTGCAGACCTTCCTTGATCTCGCTCAGCAACGCGCGTGCGGCGGCCGGGGTCATCGCGCGGGTTGGGTCGGTACCGAGCTCTTCCTCGTGCATCGATATGCCGCGCAGGAAGATGGGTTTGCCGTTGAGCAAGATATCGGCTCCGCGCACGGTGATCGTGCGGAAGCCGATGCGGTCGCGCCAGCGATCCTCGCCCGCATTGATTGCGACGTCGTACAAGCGCGGGCGCTCGGGCGACCAGCGGATGAGGGCGCGGGGCGCGGCCATCGTCGCGCGCCAATTGCCCTGCGCATCGGTCGTGCCGCTGCGATCGAGGCCGAGTTCGGGAATGCGAAGCTGCACCGCCTGATTGGCCGCCGCAGGCCCGTCGAGATGGAGGTCGACCGCCAACTTGCCGTCTCGCGTGAGCCGCACCCAGGCATCGTCGACATAGGTATCGGGCGTCGCGACCAGCCGGACCGGTCGCGTGATGCCGCCGTAATTCTCCCAATCGGTGACCGGAGGCG
Source organism: Sphingomonas sp. PSPC2-2 (assembly GCF_049897725.1). NCBI lineage: Bacteria > Pseudomonadati > Pseudomonadota > Alphaproteobacteria > Sphingomonadales > Sphingomonadaceae > Sphingomonas > Sphingomonas sp. PSPC2-2. The sequence goes on from NZ_JAFCWU010000004.1 coordinate 209,209, forward strand.
GCACGGTTGCTTCGGTCGCCTGCGAATCGACGCCGACGGTAATCTGGTTGTCGCCGTCGCGCAGCAGCTTGGTGACGTCGAAAGCGAAGGGGGTGAAGCCGCCCTCATGCCGCCCGACCTGTTGCCCATTCAGATAGACCACCGTCGCATAATTGGCTGCGCCAAAACGCAGGAAATAGCGACCGTGGCGCTGGGTCGGCGCGGGGAAGCTGCGCTGATACCACATCAGCCCCTGATAATGGCGCAGCTCGGGTGCCTCGGTCAGCCAGGAAGAGGGCAGAGTCGTCAACGGCGAACGCGCGAGGTCGAATTCGTAGAGGACGCGGCTGTCGCTCGCCATCGCTTTGCGTACGTCGACGTCGCGCCAGCGCTGCTGCCCGATATCGGGCATCCCGCCGTGGAAGCCGGAAATCCCTGAGCGGAATGGATCGATCGAATAATGCCATGGCCCCGACAGATCGGTGCCGTCGCGCAAATCCCCCGCTACCAGCAGCGGGGTTGGCGAGGGCGGGGCGTCTTGCGCGGCTAAGGGCGCGCCCCACAGCGCCAAGGCTCCGATAACGCCACGTGTCCAGAACGGCCGGTGCATCGTCTCTCTCCCTTAGCGAGCGGGGCGATCCCTACGCTCGAACAATTGCGCAACACCGCGCTCAAGCCCGCGCAATTCGGCCAGGCCGCGCATGCGGCCGAGCAGCGAATAGCCGGGATTGGTCTGCTTCCCGAGATCGTCGAGCATTTGATGGCCGTGGTCGGGCCGCATCGGAATCGATCGGCCGGTGCGCTGCTGCAATCGGTGCACCGCGACCATGACCGATGCCATTTGCGCATCGCCTTCGAGATGCGCGGCCTCGTGGAATGCCTGGTTCGGCTCGCGCTGGACCGATCGCAAATGCAGGAAACCGATCCGATCCCCGAGCCGCTCGACCATCCCCGGCAAATCGTTATCGGCGCGCACGCCGAACGACCCGGTGCACAGGCACAGACCGTTCGACGCATTCGGGACGCGCTCGAACAGGGCGGTGACGTCGGCCTCGGTGCTGACGACACGCGGAAGGCCGAAGATCGGGAAGGGCGGATCGTCGGGATGAACGACAAGCTGCAGGCCCAGCGCATCGGCCACCGGGCAGACTGCCTCCAGAAACGCTACATGGTTGGCGCGCAACTGATCGGCATCGATCGTGTCATACGTTGCGATCGCCTGGCGAAAGGCGTCGACGGTAAAGCTCTCCTCGCTGCCGGGCAGGCCAGCGATGATGGTGCGTTCGAGCGTGCGGCGAGCGTCGTCGTCCATGGCAGCGAAGCGTCGGGCAGCAGCCTCGACCATGCCAGCGCTGTAATCCTGTTCCGCCCCGGGACGTTGCAGCAGATGAAGGTCGAACGCAGCGACCGCTTCCAGCTCGAAGCGCAGCGCGAGCGCGCCGTCGGGCAGCGGCCAAGCCAGATCGGTCCGCGTCCAGTCGAGCAACGGCATGAAATTGTAGGTGACAACACGAATGTCGCAAGCGGCCAGGTTGCGCAGGCTGGCGCAATAGGCGGCGATCATCGCATCCCAGTCGGGGCCGCGCCGCTTGATCTCTTCATGCACGGGCAGACTTTCGACGACGCTCCAGCCGAGCCCGGCGGCTTCGATCATGGCTTTGCGCTCGGCGATCGCCGCCTGTTCCCACACAGCGCCGTTATGCACTTCGTGCAGCGCGGTAACGACTTCACTGGCCCCGGCCTGCCGGATGTCGCGCAGCGTCACGGGGTCGGTCGGCCCGAACCAGCGCATGGTTTGCGTCAGCATCGTGGGCCGCGTCGCAAGGGCAGCGTGATTGGAAGGAAGCGTCTCGATCATTGCGCAGGCTTGGCCTCGAATAGCATGCCAGTGGCACGGCTCGGCTGGAATCCTTTCCACACGGTCGCCGCAGGCGCACCGGGGCTGTAGCCGGTATAGCGTCCGGCTGGCGCGCCGGGCCAGGTGCCCGTATCGGAGTCGACGACGAGCCCGTCGAGATAGGCACCCTTGGCCATATCGTCCTTCACATAGCGGTCGAGAAAGGCGGTGATGAAATGCGTCTCGATTGGCAACAGCCGGTCCTTGCGCCACACCGCGTCCTCGAACCAGTCGAGGTCCCAGAAGCTGTGCCGCATCGCGGGCGGCGCGCCGATCAGGCCAATGCTATGGCCTGCTTCCTTGAAGGTCAGCAGGTAGCGTTGCGCGTTGCTTTCCTGGTCAAACAGCGCCCGCACCGCCGGATAGCCGACGACATGATCTTGCCCGCCGACGATGTACAAGGTCGGCGTCGTTATCGCCGCCAGGCCGTCGCCCGACCAGATCGGTGCGTCGCCGAAGCGGTTGGCGGGCGAAAGCGCGACCACCGCTTTCAAGCCGGTGACCTTGAGCTCCGCCGCCTTGGGGCCACCTGCGGCATAAGGTGCCAACACGCCACGCGTCATGTCCGCGAGCGCGGGGTTGAGCGGCGCGCCCGCCGCCGTCAATACGCCGTAACCGCCCATCGAATACCCGATCAGCGCAGTGCGCGCGGCATCGGCGCTGGCGAAAATGCCTTCGCCTGCGCGCGCGCGCCGTTGCGCTTCCCCCGTCACGAAGGCGATGTCGAGCGGACGCCGCGCAATCGGTCCGGCGCGTGCGGCCGCCGTGCGCAGGCTGATCGGCGGATCGCGGAAGGCCGGGGTCACCACCACATAGCCCTTGCTCGCCAGATTTTCGCCCAGCCAGGACAGCACCTCGGGCGTGTTTCCATAGCCATGCGCGAGGACGACAAGCGGGAAGCGCCCCTTGGCGGCGGTCGACCCGGCAGTGGCGATGCCGGGCACTTCGAACGGAACATCGACCCCCGTTTCACCCGACAGCGCGGTACGGTAGGAGATGCCGTGCCCGGTGGTTGCGGCGGGATACCAGATCTTGAGCGGCACGCGCCGATCGATCCGGCTGGCGTTGGGGGCATCGACCCGCAGGTCCGCCTGACCGGGCTGCACGAATTCGACGTCGGCGACACCAACCGGATAGGCTCCGAGTTTTGACAATTCGGGCGAGTCGATGCCCGGGCGAGCGGCGGGCTTTGGGGCTTCCTGAGCGAAAGCGCCCGCCGTTGTCGCCGCCAGTATGACACTGGCCAGCGTGGTCAACCGGGTCCTGAACCGCATCGTCGTCTCCGTAATTTCAGGACCCTAAAACGCCCTAGGCTGCGCCGTCAGAAATTGACCGACAACCGCACGCCGCCATAGCGACGGAAGTCGCGCGGTAGGAGGGCCTGCGTGGCTTGCTGGTTGCCGAAGTTACCGGCCGTGTTGACCAACGAGGCAAAATATTGCTGGTCGAACAGGTTGTTGACGAAGCCGACCACTTCCCAACGATGATCGGCATCGCGCACGCCAAGTCCGACATTGACGATATGGTAGGCCGACTGGAAGGTCTCCGGGTCACGCAGGCCGAAGTTCAGGCTGCTTTGATATTGCCAGTTGAACTGCGCGATTCCGCGAAGTTTGTCGGTCAGCGCGGGCGAATAATCGCCGCTGATCGTAAATTTCCACTCGGGGGCCTGAATCGCGCGGCCACCGGTCAAATTCTGCCGCGCGGGCGATCCCGAGCACCCCTGGGCGAGCGTCTGCATGGGATAGCATTGTGCGATCGCATAGTCGGTATAATGCGCGTCAAGATAGGTCACGGCACCGCCAAAGGTCACATCGCCACCAAGGCGCGCCGAGCCTTCCAGCTCGATGCCGCGCGTTTTCAGGCCGCCGACATTGGTAAGGCGGTAATTCTGCGTGCCGTCGGCCAGCGTCTCGATCGATTGCGCCTGGAGGTTGGTGTAATCGGTATCGAACAGCGTGAGGTTGAGCGTCAGCCGCCGATCGAAGAATTGCGTGCGTGCGCCGATCTCGCGATCGCGCGAGCGTTCGGGCTTGATCGGCCCAGCCAGTGCGCGGTTCAGGTTGAAGCCGGTGGTCAGATCGTAGGTCTGGCCCTTGTACCCTGTCGCATAGGTCCCGAACAGCATCAGGTCGGGCGTGAATTCGTAGCGCAGATTGACCTTGTAGGTGCCCGCGGTGTCTTCGGCGCGCCCGCTATAGAACGCGTTGTTCGCCTGCCGATCAAGGAAGGTGTAGCTAACCGCTTCATTCTGGACGCGACCGCCCGCCGTCAGCGTTGCCTTGGGCAGGAATTGCCAGTCGATCTGTGCGAAGCCGGCGATCTGGCGCGACTTGGAGGTCGCGGACCAATTGGCGAGCGAGAAGACGGGGCCGCGCGAGAACGGACGACCGAAACTCAAATTGGCGAAATAGGTGCCGACCGTATAGCGAAACGGCTTGGTGCTGGCCGACTGCAAGCGGATCTCGTTGGTGATCTGCTCGGAATTGAACGCGCCGATCTGATTGTTGTTACCGAACGCCCCCGGCGCCGATGTGTCGTCCTGATCGAGATAGTCGTCGAGGTGGAAGCGGTCATAGGAGGTGACGGTGATCAGGTTGGAATCGCCGAACACGGCAACCTCGGTCCGCAAATATCCGCCGCCGCCCGAATATTTTGTACGCGCGTCGAAATTGTTGCTGACGTCCTGGTTTTTCTCGCTGATCGTCACGCCCGGAAATACCACTGCGGGGGTAAGACCAGCCTGTCCGCGGAACAAAGCATTGGACGCGACGCGGATGAACGGACGGCCGACATCGGTGTTGCCGTTGACATAATTGGCTGAGAGCGTGACCGACGAGGTGTCGGTCGGGGTCCAGCGCAGTTTGCCGCGCAGGTTGATCGATTCACGACCATTGACCCGCTTGCCGTCATAAACGTTGCGGACGTTGCCATCCCAATAATTGTACGCTGCAGACACGACATAGCCGACCGAGTCCGAGATCGGCCCCGAAATGCTGACATTGCCGCCGCGCTCATTGTCGGTTGTCACCACCGCATTGGCGCGCACGTGCAGCGTATCGGTCGGTGCGCGCGTAATGATGTTGATCAGACCGGCCGAGGCCGATTTGCCGTACAGCGTGCTCTGCGGCCCGCGCAGAACTTCGATCCGCTCGACATCGGGCAAATCGGTGAAGGCGCGTGCCTGGAACGCCAGCGGGACTTCGTCGACCAGCACCGCCACGCTCGATTCCACGCCAATGCCGAAGGCGAAGGTGCCGACGCCGCGCAGCGATACGTTTGAATTCTGCGGCTGCTCGGCCGGGCGCACGACCAGCGAAGGCGAGAGTTTTGCGACATCCTGAAAGTTGCGGACCCCCGCGCTGGCGAGCGCGGCCGGGGTGAGCACCGATACGGCGAGTGGAACCCGCTGAATATTTTCCGCGCGCTTGTTGGCAGTGACGATGATGTCGCCTGCAGTGGCGGCTTCGTCGGCGGGGCTGGCGGGCGCGGTCTGCGCCGCTCCGGCGGCTTGCGCCAAGGCCGGGTCGGCCGGGGTTGGTGCCGCCGCGCCGGTTTCGGCGATGGCGGGAGCCGCCGTGGCAATGAGCGAAACCGCCAGGGCTGCGCTGGCAACCGACGTGCGTAGAGTCTGCATATTTCCCCTCCCAAAAAGTGCGCGGCCGTTGCGTGTCGACCGTCGTCGCGACTCTCATACCAAATGGTCTTACCAATTGCAAATGATGGAATGACCTGCAGGAGGATCGGGCCTATCGCGATTGCGCGAGCCCGGCATGTTGAGTAAACCGAAGCGCTCCGTTCTACAGGCGAACATCAAGTGATCAGGCCACTTCGTCCCACTCCGTCGACCCTGCACCCCGGGGGGCGAAAGCTGTATCAGCAGGCGGCGGCCACGATCGCGGCGGCGATCCAACGCGGCGACTATCGGCCCGGCCAGCGCATCCCGTCCGAGCGCGAACTGGCCGAAGAACATAAGGTCAGCCGCCCGACGATTCGCGAGGCGCTGATTGCGCTTGAGGTGACGGGGCTGGTGCGTTCGCGCCATGGCTCGGGTATCTTCGTCGTCGACAATCCGCCCAACGACACGCTTATGCTGAGTCTCGATATCGGCGCGTTCGAGCTGACCGAGGCGCGGCGGCTGTTCGAAGGGGAAACTGCGGCGCTGGCGGCGGTCTCGATCTCCGACGAGGATATCGCACGGCTGGAAACGCTGGTGGCCGACATGGAACGCGAAAATCAGGAACATGTCAGCGGTGAGCACGCCGATCGCGAGTTTCACGTCGTGATCGCGCGCGCGACGCAAAATTCGGCGATCGTCGGCGTCGTCGAATCGCTATGGGACGCGCGCTACAGCTCGCCGCTCTGCGCGCACATGCTCGAACGCGCCCGCAGTGTCGGCGTACAGCCGCGGATCGACGAACATCTCGATATCCTGCAGGCATTGCGGGAGCGCGATCCCGTTGCCGCGCGCGCGGCGATGCGCGACCATCTCGCCCGCGTGATCGAGGGGCTGCTCCAGGCCACCGAAATCGACACGATGGAGCGTACCCGCGCCGAGCTCGAGGTCAAGCGCACCGCACTGGCCAAGCGCGGCGCGGTCTGACCCGCCGCCGTTACGCGTCCCCGACAGTCAGCGAAATACCGCTGCGCCCTGCAATCATCACCGCTTCGCCCGCGCCGCCATTGACGATGAGCGTCCGTTTTTCGCCCGGCGGGAGCAACAGTGTCACGCGGTCGTCGCCCCAGGTGCCGGGGCCATCGCGGCTCAGCGTGAGATCGATCCGTTGGGCATCGGCCTGGCCCTTCATCCGCCAGCGGTCGATCGGCCCGTCGCCGTCGCCGCCATCCTCGACAGCCGACCAGGCGAAGGGGCCCTTGCCGGGCGGGAACAGCCAAATGCCGCGCTTATAGGGCTCGGGCCGCCATCCGCCGGTGGCGAGGTCTACCAGCATCGCCGATCCGGCACGTGCGAGCAGCGGCGGCGGGCCATCCAATGCCGCATCGAGCTCGACGATCACGCCGCCCGCAACGCGGTTGCCGGTCCAGACATCGATCCAGTCCGCGCCAGCGGGCGTACGCACCGTGCGCGTTGTCGCCCCCGGTTCGGCCACCGCTGCGACCAGCAAATCGGGCCCGAGCAGATGATCGTCCCCCTCGGCCCAGGCCGCCGGGTCACCCGGAAAGTCGAGCCAGAGCGGGCGCACCATCGGGTCATACGCCGCGTGATAGCGATGCAAAAGGTCGTAGAGAAACGGCAGCAGCGTCTGCCGCAACGCCATCAATCGCCGGATCGCGGGCAGCGCTTGCGGGTACATCCACGGCTCGTTGACGGTGCGGTCGTCATTCCAGCTATGGATGCTGAAGCGCGGCATCAGCACCCCCGCCTGCACCCAGCGTACCAGCAGTTCGGGCGAGGGGGCGGGGCCCGAAAAGCCGCCGACATCGTGCCCGCTGTTGGACACGCCCGATAGAGCAAGGCCGATCGCCTGGCGCATATTGTAGCGGATCGTCTTCCACTCGGTGCGGTTGTCGCCGGTCCAGGTCTGCGCATAGCGCTGCAGTCCCGCCATCCCGGATCGCGTCACGACATAGGGGCGCTGGCCGGGGCGTGCCTCGATTTGCGCCTGCCGCGACGCGCGCGTCATCAACAAGGGCTGCACCGGACGCATCGCCGCTGCTGCGACGGGGCTGCCGAAACCGTGGAAGCGCGCGCGCCGATCCCACACTTCATATTCGTTATTGTCGTTCCAGGTCGCTTCCATGCCCTGGTCGAGCAGGCTGGTCGTCACCTGTGCGCGCCACCACTGCGCGGCTTCGGGCCGGGTGAAATCGATATAGCTGCCGACTTCGTCCCAAAATTGTGCCTCGACCGGCTGGCCCTCGGCATCGGCCACGAACAGGCCGGCCGCCGCTGCTTCGTCATAGCGCGGGTGGCTGCGCAGAAGGGCGGGCTTGATGTTGGGCACCAGCCGCACACCCGCATCGGCATAGGAGCCAATAAAGGCGGCGGGATCGGGAAATTTGTCGCGGTTCCAGTGGAACACATAGCGCTTGTCGCCGATCGAGGTGTAGCCCGAGGAGAGGTGGAACGAGGTGCAGCCGAGATCGTGCCTGGCGCATTGGTCGAGGAAGCTCGCCATCTGCACTGCGGCATCGGGCGCGTCGGTATAGCTCATCGTCGAGCCCGAATAGCCCAGCGACCAGCGCGGCATCAGCGCGGGGCGGCCGGTCAGCCAGGTGAAGCGGCGCGTCACCGCCAGCGGGTCCGGCCCGGCGATCATCCACAGATCGACATCGCCTGCGTCCGCCACGACATGGCGGTAGAGACCGTGATAATTGTCGAGTTCCCGGCCGAGATCGACCGTTACATCGGCGACGCTGTCGTAAAACGTACCGTGGCAGCGGCCATCCCCGTCGGCGACCAGGAGATAGGGAATGGACTTGTAGAGTGGGTCGCTATGCTCGGCATCGAACCCCATCGGATCGACGTTGGTCAGGCGGAAGCGGCGACCCGCGCGGTTGGTGTCGCCGGTGCGATCGCCCAGGCCGTAAAAGCGTTCGTCGGGCCGGCGCGCGAGATAATGGTGCGCGCGGCCGTCCCACCAGCCGAAATCATAGGCTTGCGTCGGGCGATCGGCCGCCATTGGCCGCCACGTGTCGCCGTCGCGCTGCTCCCAGCTGCAATGGAGGCCGTGCAGGCGGATGGTGAGGCGAAGGCGGGTGGTCGTAAGCGTCAGCCTATCTTCCGTCGCCACGCAGTCGAAGGCAGGGCACGTAAAACCGCCGACATCCATGCGGTCGCGGCCGGGTTCGGCGATGTCGGCGGCACCGGGGGCGATCGCCCAGCTCGGCGGGCTCGTCACCGTGCCGGTGGCGAGCAGCAACAGGCGCACGATATCATCCTCCAGCACGAACACATGCGCGACGGCACCAGTGTCGGCGGTGAGCGTGATGCGGCCCGGCACGCGCGCGGTCAGCACGAAGCGGGGCGGGTTGGACAAGGTGGCGTGTCTCATAGTGTCGGTTCCGTGGCAGGGACGGGGGGCAGGGTCAGCTTGCGGATGAAGAGGATCAGGACGGCAGCGCCGATCAGATCCAACACCCCCAGCACCGCGAACAGCGGCGCATAGCCGACGGTATCGGCCAACTGGCCGATCATCAGCGAAAAGAGCAGGCCGCCGATCCACCCGGCCTGCCCGATAAAGCCGTTGGCGGTGCCGACCTCGCTCGGCGCGAACACGTCGGCGGACAGCGTGTTGATCAGCCCCGAGATCATCTGATGCGCGAAGCCGCCCACGCAGAACAAGGCGATCGCGGTATAGGGGCTGGCGGCAAGGCCGATACAGCCCGGCGCGATCATCAGCACCGCGCCCAGCGAAATGCCGACGATGCGCGATGGAATCAGCGCAACGCCGCGCTTCATCAGCCACGGCGACAAATAGCCGCCGAGGATGCCGCCAAGGTCCGCTGCGAGAAACGGCAGAAATGCGAACAGCGCGATCTGCTTCAGATCCATGCCGCGTTCGGTGGCAAGGTAGAGCGGGATCCAGAAGCTGAAGGTTTGCCAGGCGGGCTCGGCGAGGAAGCGCGGGATCGCGATCACCCAGAAGCGGGCCGAGCCAAGGATTTCGCGCGGCTTCACGCGCTTGGTGGTGGCGGGCGGGCGGTCGGTGGCGATCATCCTCCGTTCCTCGGGCGTGATCGCAGGGTGCGTCTCCGGCGTCCGGTAGAACGCATACCACGCCGCCGCCCAGACGATCCCCACGGCACCGGTAACGATGAACGCCCAGCGCCAGTCGGCCCACAGCGCTACCGCGACCACGACGGGCGGCGCGATCAGCGCCCCGAGCGAGGTTCCTGCGTTGAACCAGCCCACCGCAACCGAACGCTCGCGCGCCGGAAACCATTCGGCAACCGCCTTGATTCCCGACGGAATCGCGGCGGATTCGGCGAGCCCCAGCAAGCCGCGGAACAATGCAAGGCTGATCCAGCCAAAGGCAAAGGCATGCAGCATGTTGGCGAGCGACCACGCGATGCCGAACACAGCAAAGCCCGCGCGCAGCCCGAACCGGTCGATAATCGCACCCGCCACGGGCTGCATTACGGTATAGGCAAGCTGGAACGCGCCGACGACGTAGCTGTATTGCTTGGTCGTCATGTGCAGTGCGCTCTTCAGCTCAGGTGCAAGGACACCGAGCGAATTACGCGCAAGGTAATTGGCCACGGTGCCCGCGCAGATCAGCGCGACGATCCACCAGCGCAGATTTCGTATCCGCATGCCCGTTCCCCTCCTGCGCCGTATGCAGCGTCTGCCCGCCATCCTAGGGACCCACAGTTGGTCTGTCCATATTGGTCGGGCCAATTTGCACGGTTGTGGGTTGCGCATGGCTGTCCGCGCGGGAAGGGAGGGTGGCACGGTCCTTGTTGCAGCCACGACGCTTGGTTTCCTGCCCGTCTCGGCAATCGTCCGAAATTTTGGTGGCCCTACGGGTACCGTTGTGAAGTTTCAGGCACCATCATTACGTCTCAGCTTTTTGAGCTTGTTGAAAATATTGGAAAACTGTTGAGCCAGTGCATCCCACAATTTTCCGCTAAATCCGGATCAAAGTGTGGGACTCGATCTGGGACTGCATTGCGGAGGTTCCGATGGCGTTGACGACCCTCGAGGTCCAACATGCAGGCCCCGGCAGGCAGGCCGATATGTTTGGCCTCTACCCCCCTCGTTAGCGACAGCGGAGCGCGATCCTCCGGCAACACGCGAGTGCCGCGATTGGCCAGGACGTTCCTCTCGTCGACGCGCATTCCGACCGCGAATTTGCGCAAGGCCGTTCGCGCGGGCGACGGGCCTGCCTCATGGCGCGTAAGGCCGCGCCGACCTTTGAAAAGGTAGCGACTCCTTCCAATGGACGCGGCCCCCGAACTCCGTCCGGAGCGGCAGCGAAATCTGCCGGTTGAGGTAGTAGATCCCGGTCTTGGGGTGTTTCCAGGGGGTCGCCATGTGGACCATCTCGCGTCTCGCTATGCCCGTTCGCTATGCCTGCGGAGGGTGAAGATGCGGTGAACGCTGGATTTCTGCCGAAATTCCGAAAGATGGTGACCCCTACGGGAATCGAACCCGTGCTTCAGCCGTGAAAGGGCCGCGTCCTAACCGCTAGACGAAGGGGCCGTGCCCGAATGCTCGGGAGCGAAGGGCCGGTTAGGCAAAGCGGACGGGTTGGTCAACCCATTGTGTCGCATTTGTTGAATCAATCGGCCCAGGCGGCGTCGTCGATGTGCAATTCGGCGGCGGGGCGGGTGCCCCAATCGTCGATGCGTGCGCGACCCGCAAGCCACAGGCGGCGATGCGGTGCCGCACCCAGCAAGGCCTGGCCCAGCGCGGTGTCGGCCTGGCGGAAGGCGACCGCCTTCAGCGTGCCACCGCCGCCGCCAGGGCAATCCCCGCTAACGATCGCGCGGACATGGCCGTTGCCGACCACATCGGCTTTGAGCACGCGCACTGGCCCCGCGACCACGCGCGGTTGCGGCCAGCCCATGCCATAAGGGCCGCCGGCCTCCATCGTCGTGACCAGATCGGGCGTCACGCCGCGCGCGCTCAGCACCGCGTCGAGCAACAAGGCGCGGTCGCCCATCGCGCGGGTGACGGCGGCGTCGAGACGTTCGCTCAGAAAGTCGCCAAAAGCTTCGATGCGGTCCTCGGCAATCGTCAGGCCAGCCGCCATCGCATGGCCGCCGCCCGCCACCAGCAGATCGGCCTCTTTCGCGGCGAGCACGGCGGCTCCCAAATCGACGCCGGGGATCGATCGCCCCGAACCCTTGCCGATGCCCGCATCGTCGAGCGCGATGACCAGTGCCGGGCGGCCGAACTTCTCCTTCAGGCGTCCGGCGACGATCCCGATCACGCCGGGGTGCCAGCCGTGCCCGGCGACGACGATCACCGCGCGGTTGCTCTTGTGTGCGGCGAGCATTTCGGCGGCTTCCTGCACGATCCCCTCGATCGCCCGGCGTTCCTCGTTGAGCCGGTCGAGCTCGGTTGCGATTCGTTCGGCTTCGCCCGGGTCGCGCGTTGTCAGCAAGCGGACACCGAGATCGGACTTGCCGACGCGCCCACCGGCATTGATGCGGGGGCCGAGCGCGAAGCCGAGATCGGTGCTGGTCGGCGCGCGAGTCAGCCGCGAGGCGGTGAGCAGCGCGTCGATCCCGATATTGCCGCGCTTGGCCATCACCTTGAGCCCCTGCGCGACGAAGGCGCGGTTGAGGCCTTTGAGCGAGGCGACATCGGCCACGGTGCCGAGCGCCACCAGATCGAGCAAATCGAGCAATTTCGGTTCGGGACGATCGGCGAAGAATCCGCGCGTGCGCAGTGCACGAATCAGCGCGGCCCCGAGCAGAAAGGCGACGCCGACGGCGGCGAGATGGCCATGCGCGGCCCCCTCGGTCTCGTCGAGCCGGTTGGGGTTCACCAGGGCGAGTGCATGGGGCAGGGCGCTCGCGCATTTGTGATGGTCGACCACGACAACGTCCACGCCCGCGACGCGCGCCATTTCCAGCGCCTCGAACGCCTGCGCGCCGCAATCGACGGTGATGATGAGGCTGGCACCTTCGTCCTTCAGGCGCACCAGTGCCGGGCCTGACGGGCCGTAACCCTCCATCAGCCGGTCCGGAATATAGGACCGCGCCTCCAGGCCAAGGTCGCGCAACAACAGGATCATCAGCGCCGCCGAGGTCGCGCCATCGACGTCATAATCGCCGAACACCGCGATTTGCTCACCTGCCTGCACTGCGTTGGCAAGGCGATCGGCGGCGCGGTCCATATCCCGGAAAATCGAGGGATCGGGCATGAAGGCGCGGATGCTGGGGGCCTTGTGCGCCGCCAGCGCATCGCGTGGACAGCCCCGCGCGAGCAACAATTGCGTGACCAGATCGTCGGGCGCGAAGCCGGGGTCACGCGCGTCGGTCTCCAGCATACGCCAGCGCCACGGCTGGCCGAGAATCGAATGGGTGATGTTGAGCACGGTGTTCATTGCCGCCCTCCTACGCCGATGTCGCCTTCGCGCAAATCACGGCGCGGCTGGACCGTATCCCCGCGCTGTGCGACGATGCCAAAAAACAAGAGAGGGTGGGGCGATGCGGTACGTGACGAGCGCGGCGTTGGGATTGGCATTGATGGCGGCGACGCCGGTGGGGGCCGCTCCGGCGCATTTTTCCGCGACGATCACCCGCACGACCTTCGGCATTCCGCATATCCGCGCGACCACATGGGGCGGCCTCGGCTACGGCGTCGCTTATGCCTATGCGCAGGATAATCTGTGTATGTTGGCCGAAGAGTTCGCGACCGTGGCGGGCGAGCGATCGCGCTGGTTCGGGCCGAAGGAAAGCGCGGTGCTCGGCTTCGACAAGATCGACAATCTCTCGTCGGATGTCTTCTTCCGCTCGGTGATCGATGTGCCGACCTTGCGGGCGGGTATGGCGCGCGGCAATCCCACCACGCGCGCGCTCGTGCGCGGCTATGTCGCCGGGTATAACAAGCTGCTGCGCGATATCGGCCCGGCGGGCGTCCCCGGCGAGTGTCGCGGCAAGGGCTGGGTCCGCCCGATCGCGCTCGACGATATGCTGCGGCTGAACGAGAAGCAGATGTTGCTGGCGAGCTCGCTTGCGTTGGCACCGCTGGTCGTGCACGCGGTGCCGCCCGGCGCGACACAGGCTGCGCTGGTTCCCGGTGAAGACCCGCTGCGGCCGCGCGATATTGGGTTTGGCAGCAATGGCTGGGCTTTCGGCAAAGACGTCACCGCCAATGGTCGTGGCCTTGTTGTCGGAAACCCGCATTTTCCGTGGAACGGGCCGTCGCGCTTCTATGAAATGCACCTGACCTTGCCCGGCCAGTATGATGCGATGGGGGTGGGGATCGCCGGCGCGCCGGTCGTCACGCTTGGCTTTAACAAGAATGTCGCCTGGACGCATACGGTGACGGCGGCCCAGCATTTCACGGTGTTCCAGCTCAAGCTCGATCCGGCCGACCCGACCAAATATCTGGTCGATGGCAAGAGCGAGCCGATGCGGCGGCAGGTGATTTCGGTGCCGATGCCGGATGGCGCTCCGCCGGTACAGCGGACCACCTATGCGACGCGCTATGGGCCGATCGTCTACAATCCGCTGGCGGGCTTCGGCTGGACCAAGACGCAGGCCTATGCGCTGCGCGATGCCAACCACAATAACCAGCGGGCGCTGGAAACCTGGGTCGCGATCGGGCAAGCGCGCAGCGTCGGCGAGGTGCGCGCGGCGGTGGAGCGGACGCTGGGTATTCCGTGGGTCAACACCATCGCCGCCGATCGCGCGGGGAATGCGCTGCACGCCGATGTAACGGCCGTGCCCAACGTATCGGCGGAGAAGGTGCGTACGTGCGGGATGCCGCTGTCCGGCGCGCTGAAAGGCAAACTCATTCTGCTCGACGGTAGCCGCTCGGTCTGCGATTGGGATCGGGCTGCGGGCACGCCGGTCGCCGGCTTGATGCCGGCGGGGGATCAGGCGGTGCTGGAGCGGCGGGATTATGTCGCCAACAGCAATGACAGCTATTGGTTGAGCAACCCCAAGGTGCCTGCCGTGGTCCGCTCGCCTATCCTGGGGGCAGCCGAGAGCGAACGCACGCTGCGGACGCGCTCCGGTCTGATCGAGATCGACCGACGGCTGAGCGGCACCGATGGATTGCCGGGCACCAAGGTCGACCCCGCCGCCGCTGAAGCGATGGCCTTTGCCAATAAGAGCCTGGCGGCCGAACTCGCGATTGATCCATTACTGGCTTTGTGTCGCGGGCAGGAGGATGTAGCGGCGGCGTGCGCGGCGCTTGGCGGTTGGGACCGGCGCTTCAATCTCGACAGCCGCGGCGCGTATTTGTTCGCAACCTTCTGGGAGGGCGTGCGGTCATTGCCGGGCTTGTGGGCGGTGCCATTCGACAAGGCCGATCCCGTCCACACGCCGCGCGATTTGGTGACGAGCGGCGCGCAAGGGGCGAAACTGCTCGCCGCGCTAAAGGCAGCAGCGGCGACGCTGGCAAAGCAGGGCATCGCGCTCGACGCGCGCTGGGGCGACGTCCAGTTCGCGGTGCGCGGTCAGGACCATATCCCGATCCACGGCGCGTCCGGGCAATTGGGGGTGCTCAACGTCCAGCAATCCGACGCCGTTCCGGGCGGGATCGTGCCGAAGCATGGGTCAAGCTATGTCCAGATTGTCACCTTCGACACGGTCGGGCCGGTGGCGGACGCGTTGCTCAGCTATTCGCAGTCGACCGATCCGGCATCGCCTTATTTCGGAGACCAGACGCGCGAGTTTTCGGCGAAGCGTTTCCACCATTTGCCGTTTAGCGAGGCGCAAATTTTGGCAGACGGAGGGCGCAAGAGCGTGCGGATCAGCGAATAAGCGGCTGGATCACGCCTTCATCCAATTGCCCTCGCGGAACCATTTGGTGACGATGTACTTCGTCCCCTGAACCACCGGCATGCCTTCGTGCAGCGTGGCGGTGTTGCGGTCGCCATCGGGCTTCATGTTGTTCCAGGTAAGCAGCAACCCCTTTTTCGGGGCGACGCGGATGCCGATGGTCGGGAACCATGTCGCGCCCCCTTCCTCGACATCGTTGAGGTAGATCATCGCGGTCCAGGTCCGCTGTCCGCCGGTTTCGACCATTTTGGGCCAATACGGCTGGGCTTCGTTGAAATAGTCGAAATGCGCGCGGAAATGCTGGCCGACCGCATAGCGCTGGCCCTGCATCGTTTCCCCGTGGACGGGATCGATACCGAGGAGATCGGCAATCGCCTCGTCGGTTGGGCGGACGTCGGGCGACCAGCGATCCATGTCGCAACTGTCGCTGGTGCGAAAGTCCTGCACCGATTCCTCTGCCAGAACGGTCGAGCGGCGGCGATTTGTGTCGATCAGCGCCACCAGCCGGTCGCAGGTCGCGGCATCGAGGAAATCGGGATGGTAGAAAATCTGCGCCTCGTCGACCTTGGCGCGCTTCACGGCCGGGTTGGAATCGAGTCGACGGGAAACGGATTCGCCGACCAGGCGGCGCACAGGCGAAGGGCCGCCGGATTTCTTTGCAAACAGAGCCATGGCGCGGGACTTTGCCGTGCGCGCTCGAAAAAACAACTCGAAAAAACAGGGGCCGCAAACCCAAGTTTGCGGCCCCTGATCGGGTGGTTACCAGAAAATGTCGTACACCGTATCGACGACATAGCCGGTGCGGATATCCACGAGCAGCGCGTCATTGTAATAGCGCACCCAGCGATAAGGCCCGTAGGCTGGCGGCAGCCGATAATAGTCAGCGTCGTCGATCCAATAATCCTGGTCGTACAGGAACGAATTTAACGTAAAGCCGATCGAGAAACGGCGATAGCCATAGCCCCAACCCGCTGGAGCATAATAACGGGGCAGGTGGTAAAGGTTGCGGTTCTGGTTGCGGTAATAGTTGTAATTATACCGGTTGTCCCGCCGCCAGTCGCGATTCCAGCCGCGGTTACCGTTGTTATTCCAGCCGTTATTGTAGCCGGGACGACCGTCGTGCCGGTCACCGCGCCAATCGCCGCCGCGCCCGTCATTGCCGCGCGGATCCCCGCGGCCGGGTTGTGCACCGCCGCCATAGCGGGGATCGCGGCCCGGCTGGGCTCCGTCAAACGCCGGCCGACCGCCATTCGGACCACCGTTGAACCCGGGGCGACCATCGAACGGACGGCCGCCCGGCTGCTGCGGGGGCTGTCCCTGCGGGCGGTCGCCACGATCGTTGCCGAAGTCGGGACGAAAACCCGGTCGGCCACCCTGGCCATTCGGGCGTCCACCGCGATCATCCCGCCCTGACCACCTTGGTGCCTGGGGCTGTTGCGGCTGCGGTTGCGCCTGGGGCTGGGCTTGCGATTGTGGTGCTGGTGGACGGGCAGCGGGCGCTTGCCCGGCCGGTTGACCCTCCGGACGCCGCCATTGCGGACGGCCCGCATCTCCGACCATCGCCGGGCGCTGCGGGCGCCCTTCTCGTTGGCCCTGGCCCTCTTCACGATGCGGCCGGTCGTTGCCCTCCTGCGCCATTGCGGCCGCCGGGATCAACGCAGAGGCCGCCATGATTGCGGCGAGCAAAGACTTGCGCATCAAAACTTCCTTCTCTTCGTCCAGACGCCATGTCCGGTCGTTGAACCCTATATGGTCCCGTGTCGATGAGCCGTCGCTGAATTGGGCTGACAGCTTTGCGAAAGGTATTATTTACTTCGCGGGATCAGCGCGGGAACTTCGCGTGCTGCGTCGGTTGGAGAAACGCCGGGCGATGGCGGAGCGTCGATCGTTTCGTCGCCGCGTTGTACGCTTGCCGCCAGCAACACCGCTTCGACCAGGCGCGGATAGATGCCGCAGCGGCACAGGTTGGTGATGCTCGCGCGGATGTCATCCTCGCTTGGGTTGCGGTTCTTCTTGAGCAGCACCGCTGCCGCCATGATCATGCCAGGGATGCAGAAGCCGCATTGTGGCACGTTCTTGGCAAGGAACGCCATTTGCGCCGGATGCGTGCGATCGCGCGACAGCCCCTCGATCGTGGTGACAAAACTGCCCTCGATCGCGCCGATCGTACGCTGGCACGAGCGCACGGCTTCGCCATCGATTTCGACGGTGCACGCCCCGCATTCGCCATTGCCGCAGCCATATTTCGTGCCGGTGAGGTTGGAGGCATCGCGCAGCGCCCACAAGAGCGGCGTGTTCGGGTCCATCTTATATTGAACGGGCTGATTGTTGACGGTGAAGCGGGTCATGTCGGCACGATAGGCCAAGATGTGTCGGTACGAAACGGGTCGTTTCCCGTCCTGCGATTGTCGGGCGGGGAGAGGCAGGCGATATAACCCTCATGACGCTTCCCACCCTGTTCATCCCGCATGGCGGCGGGCCCTGTTTCTTCATGGATCCCGCGGGCGGGCCACCCGACCCGATGTGGCGGCCGATGCAGGCCTATCTGTCCGGGGTGATCGCAGCACTACCCGAGCGACCGCGCGCCATCCTGATGGTATCGGGGCATTGGGAAGAGCCGGAATTGACCGTCAATGGCGGTGACGGGCATCCCATGCTGTTCGATTATTACGGCTTCCCGGAGCATACTTATCGGCTCGACTGGCCGTCGCACGGCAGCCCGGATGTCGCGCGGCGTGCGTCTGCACTGCTGGAGGCCGCCGGGTTCCCCACGACGGAAGATTCGGCACGCGGCTGGGATCACGGCGTTTTCATCCCGATGATGGTGGCAGTTCCGGACGCCGACATCCCGCTGGCGCAGCTTTCGCTGCGCGCCGATCTCGATCCCGCCGCGCACATCGCGATCGGTCGGGCGCTGGCACCGCTACGCGACGAAGGGGTGCTGATCGTCGGCTCCGGCATGAGTTTCCACAATTTGCGTGCTCGCGGCGCGCAAGTGACGGCGGTAGCGGACGAATGGGACGCCGCGCTGACCGCAGCCGTTACCGATTCCGATCCGGCCTCGCGTGCGGCGCGCGTGGCCGCGTGGGAGAGACTTCCCCACGCTCGCTTCGCCCATCCGCAGGCCGAGCATCTGCTGCCGCTGATGGTTGCGCTCGGCGCGGGCGGCGATGGCCCGGCCGTGCGCGATTATGCCGATCATGTGCTCGGCTGGGCGATCTCGGGCTATCGCTTCGGCTGACGCCTCAGGCGCGCCAGCCGGTATCGATCTTGTCGACCAGGCGCACCATCGCGTCGAAATCGGCCTTGCCCGGGCCACCCGGCACCTGCGCCATGTGCAAGTCGCGCTGATGCACCGCGATCACCTCGGGCGACACCTCGATCGGCGTGCCCATCGACATCGTCGCGATCTGGATTTCGCAAGCGCGCTGTAGCGACCAATGCTTGATGAACGCCTCGGGCAGTGTCCTGCCCATGACGAGGATGCCGTGGTTCTTGAGCAGCATCACACGCTTGTCGCCAAGATGTTCGAGCAGCCGGGTGCCTTCCTCGTCGCGGACGGTGACCCCTTCGAAATCGTGATAGGCGATCTGCCCGGCAAAATTGCAGGCGTAGAAATTGGTGGCGCGCAAGCCGCCCTCAAGCGAACTCACCGCCATGCCCGCCGTGGTATGGGTGTGCATGATGCAATGCGCGTCGGGCAAATGGCGGTGGAACAGCGCGTGCTGCACGAACCCGGCGCGATTGACGGGGTAGGGGCTGTCGTCGAGCTTGTTGCCGTCAATATCGATCTTGACCAGGCTGGAGGCGGTGACCTCGCTGAAATGCAGGCCGAACGGATTGATTAGGAAGGCACCCTCTTCCTCGGGCACTTTCAGCGTGATGTGATTGTAGATCATTTCCGACCAGCCGAGCATCGCGAACACGCGGTAGCAGGCGGCGAGTTCCTGTCGCGTCGCCCATTCGGCTTCGGACATCTTCGCAGCGCGAAGGATTGCGGTGGCCATAGCGGACTCTCCTCATCCGGGTCGTTTTTTTCTGGACTCGGTATCGCATGAGATTTGCCGGATTGCCAGAGCGGGGGATTGCCAGACCCGGCTTGGTCCGGGCATGGGGGCGGCGAGTAGGAAACGGCGCGTTAGCGGCCGGGAGAGGATCGCATGCACATCGACGCCGCCAAAACACCGCAGGATGCCGACGACATCGCCACCAAGGGCGTGAATGCGCCCGATCTGCAGGTGTTCGTGTTCGCATTGTTCTTCATCTTCGGCGGCATCACCAGTCTGAACGATGTCATCATTCCCAAGCTGAAGGAGCTGTTCACGCTCACCTACACGCAGGCGATGCTCGTTCAGTTCTGCTTCTTCACCGCCTATCTTTTGATCGGCATTCCGGGGGCGGCGCTGGTCAAGCGGATCGGCTATATGCGCGGCGCGGTCGCCGGGCTGGTGACGATGTTGGTTGGCTGCCTGCTGTTCATTCCCGCGTCTAGCACAGCGACGTACGCGCTTTTCCTGTTCGCGCTGTTCATCCTGGCGGCGGGCGTGGTGCTGGTTCAGATCGTGGCCAATCCGCTGATCAGCTTGCTTGGCAAAGCCGAAACCGCATCCAGCCGTCTGACCTTCGCCCAGGCGTTCAATTCGCTCGGCACGACGATCTTTCCATATGCCGGCGCCATCATCATTTTGGGCAGCCTTTCCAAGATTTCGGCGTCGGACCTGACCGGCGCGGCGCTGGATGCGTATCGCACGGCGGAAAGCGGCGCGATCGTTCGTGGCTATCTCGGTCTGGCGGTTGCGCTGGCTGTCGTCGCGACCGCCGTCTGGCTGTTTCGCAATCGGCTGCCGCATGATGCCAATGCCGCGAAAGACAAGCCGCTTGTCGGTGCCACGCGCTACGTCGCGGGCCTGGCTCTGGCCGCGCTCGGCGCGGTCGTCGCCGTGGAGGTGCAGGCGTGGATCGGGTTGGTGCTCATTTTGCTGGCGCCGGTAATCTGGTTGTACGGTAACGACCTGATGCAACGTCCGCGCTTCGCGCTCGGCGCGCTTTGCATCTTCCTCTATGTCGGTGCGGAAGTGTCGATCGGCTCGCTGATCGTCAACTACCTCAAACAGCCTGGCGTCATGAACCTCGACATCACCAGCGCTGGCAAGATGATCCCATTTTACTGGGGCGGGGCGATGATCGGCCGGTTTGTCGGCTCTGCGGTGTTGCGTGTCGTCAACCCGGGCAAGGTCCTGGCGGGCGTCGCCGTCGGTGCGGTCGCGCTGATCCTGATCTCGAGCTACACAACGGGCTCGGTCGCGGGTTACAGCCTGCTGGCGGTCGGGCTGATGAACGCCATCATGTTCCCCACGATCTTCAGTCTTGCCTGTGAAGGGCTCGGCGCACGTGCGGCAGATGGATCGGGAATCATCAACGTTGCGATCTTCGGCGGTGCCGTGCTGCCCCTGGCGACCGGAACGTTGGCGGATGCGAGCGGAAGCCTGACGCTCGCGCTGCTTATTCCGGTGGCGTGCTATGTGGTGATCTGCGCGTTCGGCGTTTACGCAGCGCGGCCGGCACCCCAATACGCCGACGCCTGAATTCAAAAGCGCAGCGCTGCGATCTCGGCTGGGGTAAAGCCTGCCTCGGCCAGGATCGCGGCCCCGTCGGGTGCGTCCGCCATGCGCGGGGGCACTGTCGCGCTGACCGAATAACGCGGCGCTGGAGCGGGCTGGGTAACCCCGCCCGCCGTAACGAAGGTCGCGCGCGCGACGTTGTGCGGGTGCGCGATGGCTTCATCGAAGCCGAGGACGGGGGCGATGCAGGCTTCGTGCCCCTCAAAGGCCGAAACCCAAGCGTCGCGCGTGCGCAGTTTGAAGCGATCGGCGAGGTCTGCCTTCAGGCGCGGCCACGAAGCGGGCGCGAACTGCGCCTCCCACTCGGCCCCGTCCAGCCCCATAACCTGTCGCAAAGCCGCGTAAAATTGCGGTTCGATCGCCCCGACCGCAATCCATTTGCCATCGGCGGTTTCATAGGTGTCGTAGAAATGCGCACCACCATCGAGCAGGTTGGTGCCGCGCGCTGCGCTCCAGCGGCCCATGCCGCGAAAGCCCCAGATCATGCTGGCGAGCACCGCCGAGCCATCGGTCATCGCGCAATCGACGACTTGTCCTTGGCCCGTCGCTTGCGCGCTCAGAATCGCGGCGAGCATGCCGAAGGCCAGCATCATGCCGCCGCCGCCGAAATCGCCGACCAGATTCATCGGCGCGACCGGTTTACGCCCGGCTTCGCCCAGAGCGTGGAGCGTGCCGGAGATGGCGATGTAGTCGATGTCGTGGCCCGGCTCGCTGGCCAGCGGCCCGGTCTGGCCCCAGCCGGTCATGCGGCCATAAACGAGCTTGGGATTATCGGCGAGTAGCGCCTCTGGCCCGAGGCCAAGCCGCTCCATGACGCCTGGTCGAAAGCCCTCGATCAATCCATCGCATGTGGCTGCGATGCGCCGGACGGCGGCGATTGCCTCGGGCTTTTTCAGATCGAGCATGATCGTCCGGCGCGAGCGTAACAATGGGTCGCGTGCGGCCTCGGTCAAACCACTGGCACCGGGCCGTTCGACGCGGATCACCTCCGCGCCGTGATCGGCGAGCATCATGCCGCAAAATGGCCCCGGCCCGATCCCCGCCATTTCGAGGATGCGAAGTCCGGCGAGGGGCGGGGATGCCATGCTGTCTCTCCTGCTTAACCTTAAAACGCGGCGATCCCGGTGATGGCGCGGCCGAGGATGAGCGCGTGCACGTCGTGCGCGCCCTCATAGGTGTTGACCGTTTCCAGGTTCATCAAATGGCGCATCACTTGATATTCGCCGGAAATGCCGTTGCCGCCGTGCATGTCGCGGGCATTGCGGGCAATATCGAGCGCCTTGCCGACATTGTTGCGCTTGACGATCGAGATCATCTCGGGCGCGAATTTGCCCGCATCCATCAGACGCCCGACGCGCAGCGAAGCCTGGAGGCCGAGCGCGATTTCGGTCTCCATGTCGGCCAGCTTCTTCTGGAACAGTTGCCGCCCGGCGAGCGGGGTGCCGAACTGGTTGCGGTCGAGCCCATATTGGCGCGCCGCATGGAAGCAGAATTCGGCGGCACCGAGCGCGCCCCAGCTGATGCCGTAGCGCGCGCGGTTGAGGCAGCCAAACGGTCCCTTCAAGCCCTGCACATTGGGCAGCAACGCGTCTTCGCTGAGTTCGACCTCGTCCATCAGGATCATGCCGGTGATCGAGGCGCGCAAGCTGAGTTTGCCCTCGATCTTGGGCGTGGCGAGGCCCTTCGCGCCCTTTTCGACGACGAAGCCGCGAATGCCGTCGCCATGCGCTTCGGACTTGGCCCAGATGACGAACACGTCGGCGATCGGCGAATTGGAGATCCACGTTTTCGCACCCGACAGCAAATAGCCGCCATCGACCTTCTTCGCGCGCGTCGTCATGCTGCCGGGGTCGGAGCCGGCATCGGGTTCGGTCAGGCCGAAGCAGCCAATCCATTCGCCGCTCGCGAGCTTGGGCAGATATGTGCGCTTCTGCTCCTCGGAGCCATAAGCGTAGATCGGGTACATCACGAGGCTCGACTGCACCGACATCATCGAGCGGTAGCCAGAATCGATCCGCTCGACCTCCCGCGCGACCAAGCCGTAAGCGACATAGGAGGCACCCACGCCGCCATATTCCTCGGGCACCGTCGGCCCGAGCAAGCCAAGCGCACCCATTTCGCGGAAGATGTCGGGATCGGTGATTTCGTTCTGAAAGGCGTCGATAATGCGCGGGGCGAGCTTGTCCTGCGCATACGCCCGCGCCGAATCGCGGATCATCCGTTCGTCATCCTCGAGCTGATCGTCGAGGAAAAAGGGATCGGCCCAATCGAAACGCGCCATGTCGGCCATCTTGCTTTCCTTCTCACGTCGCCCCGGCGAAGGCCGGGGCCGCTGGAATGTCGCGAACACCCTGCCACGACCGCAGCGGCCCCGGCCTGCGCCGGGGCGACGGTTATTGGTCTAAAATCCGGTCGTCGAACAAGCCGAATGCCAGCGTCGAGGCGTAATAGCCGATCGCGCGCTCGCGTGTCATGGTGTGCGCCCATTTGCGCATGTCGAACGCGGCATTTTGCATCGCCATCAGCGCTTGCGCGGCGATCAGCGGGTCGACCGGGCGGATCGAGCCTTCGGCGATGCCGTCGCTCATCGTGCCGGCGAAACGGCGCGCGATCCGGTTCGAACGATCGACCATTGCGAGCCGCGCCTGTGACGGCAGGCCGGAAAGCGCGGTGGTGCGCAACAGCGGCCCACGTTCGGAAAACTGGACGTCGAGCAGTGTGGCAATCGTCCCCGAAAGACGCTCCCAATGGCTGCCGCCCCGATCATCGGCAAGGCGTTGCGCATCGGCGACGGTATCAAGGCTGCGTTTGTAGCAGGCGAGCACCAGATCGTCCTTGGCATCGAGATGGTGGTAGAAACTGCCCTTGGTGACGTTGAGTTCGGAAGCGATCTTCTGCACCGAGGCACCGCGATAGCCGAGCTGGTTGATCAACCGCGTTGCGGCGAGCAGGAATGCCTCGCGGCCCGGCTCGGGCTCGTCATGCGCGAGATCGATCAACTCGGGTGCCCAACGCGCGTTCGGCCCGGCGATGCCGTGTGCGAACACGTCCATCAAGCGCTCTTCGACGCGCGGATATTGGTCGAGATCGTAGCGGTTGAGCCACACCGGCAGCCAGAAGGTGTTTTCCAGCAACACATGCGCCCGCCCGCCGTGCAAATCGGTTTGTGCGCGATTGGCGGTCGGGCCCCACAGGCTCCGCGTTTTGCGGAAGACTTCGCGCCAGCCGGCCATCAGGCGGCCGAGCACGGGCTCTTCCATTGCGCGCAGATCGGACAGGATGGCGAAGGACGTTTCCTCTCCACGCTGGATCCGCGCCAACCGGGCCATGTTGAGCGACAGATATTTGGCGACTCGGGCGCGGGGCGTCGGCTCGGCGAGCGATTCCTCGAGCATGCCCAGCAGCCGCTCCAGCGTATGCTCGAAGCATGCCGCCGCCAGATCTTCCTTGCGCTTGAAATAATATGTCACGCTGGTGGTGTTGAGGCCGACCCGGCGCGCGACGTCGGCGAAGGTCATGCCCTTCGCGCTCTGTTCGTTGATCGCTTCGGCTGCGGCAGCCAAGATGGCGTCGCGCTTGGCGCGAAAGCGCTTGGTGCTGGTGTCTTCCTCGGGCGGAATGGTGTCGGGGGCCTCCATGCCGGAAACTGTAACATCATCTTTTAGAAGAAACAGTCATTTTTGTTGGCTGCGGCATTCCGCGCATTTTGAGCGGCAAAGACGCTTTACCGAATACGCGGTACGGTCTAACCAGCGATCCGACAGCAAGATCGGAGAGCGCAGATGGACTTCAGCTTCAGCGAACGCGAAACCTATTTTCGGGACCGCGTGAAGGGGTTCATCGACCAGCAGATCCGTCCGCGCCAGGCCGAATTCGACGCACAACACGACGCGGGCGAGCGCTGGAAGGTCATTCCCGTCATCGAGGAGATGAAGGAAAAGGCGAAGGCGGCCGGGCTGTGGAATTTCTTCATGCCGCCGCATTCGGGGCAAAGCCATGTCGATGACAGCTTCGTGTTCGAAGGCACCCAACTGACCAATCTCGAATATGCGTTATGCGCCGAGGAGATGGGCAAGGTCGGCTGGGCCAGCGAATGTTTCAATTGTTCGGCACCCGATACCGGCAATATGGAGGTGCTCCACCGTTATGGTACGCGCGAGCAGAAGGAGCGGTGGCTGCGGCCATTGATGAACGGCGAGATTCGATCCGCCTTCCTGATGACCGAGCCTGCGGTGGCATCCTCCGACGCGACCAACATCGAAACCTCGATCGTGCGCGATGGCGACGAATATGTCATCAACGGGACGAAATGGTGGTCGTCGGGCGTGGGCGATCCACGCTGCAAGATCGCTATCACCATGGGCAAGACCAACCCCGATGCATCGCGCCACAGCCAGCAGA
The DNA here is from genome assembly GCF_049897725.1 of Sphingomonas sp. PSPC2-2. Taxonomy (NCBI): domain Bacteria; kingdom Pseudomonadati; phylum Pseudomonadota; class Alphaproteobacteria; order Sphingomonadales; family Sphingomonadaceae; genus Sphingomonas; species Sphingomonas sp. PSPC2-2. Next base: position 234,535 of record NZ_JAFCWU010000004.1, read on the forward strand.
GCCAGGTGCTGGTGCCGATGGATGCCCCCGGCGTGACGATCAAGCGTATGCTGTCGGTCTATGGCTATGACCACGCACCGCATGGCCACGGCGAAGTGGTGTTGAAGGATGTGCGCGTTCCGGTCGAGAACGTCCTGTTGGGCGAAGGGCGCGGGTTCGAGATTGCGCAAGGGCGGCTCGGGCCGGGGCGCATCCACCATTGTATGCGCACGATCGGGACGGCCGAAACGGCGATCGAGGCGATGGCGAAGCGGCTGTTGTCGCGCGTCGCCTTCGGCAAGCGCATCGCTGACCATAGCGTGTGGGAAGAACGGATCGCGCGCGCGCGGATCGACATCGAGATGACGCGGCTGCTGTGCCTGAAGGCCGCCGACATGATGGACAAGGCCGGCAACAAATCGGCCCAGCTCGAAATCGCGATGATCAAGGTGCAGGCCCCCAATATGGCACTGAAGATCCTCGACGACGCCATTCAGGCACATGGTGGCGCGGGTGTCTCCAGCGATTTCCATCTGGCGCACGATTGGGCGGCGATGCGCACCCTGCGCTTCGCGGACGGCCCGGATGAAGTCCACAACCGCGCGATCGCCCGCAACGAGTTTGGCAAATATGCCGAGTTCAAGGTGGATCGTCCGTCGAGCGGCGATCTGGCGGTGTCGCGGTGAAAGCGGCCGTCCTTTATGCGCCAAAAACCGAGTTGGTGATCGAGGACATCGCGATCTCCGATCCGGGGCCCCGCGAAGTGCTGATCCGCACCGTCGCGTGCGGGGTATGCCGGTCCGACCTGCATTTCGTCGACGGGGCGTTTCCGCACCCGATGCCGACGGTGCCGGGTCATGAAGCGGCTGGGATTGTGGAGGCGGTTGGCTCGGACGTCGCGCATTTGAAGGTGGGCGATCATGTCATCACCTTCTTCACGGTGTTCTGCGGCGCGTGCGAATTTTGCGTGAGCGGGCGACCGTCGCTGTGCATCGATCCCTCGACGCGGCGGGCGAAGGGCGCGCCGCCGCGACTGAGCCTGAAGGACGGCACGCCGCTCGCCCCGTTCCTCAACCTTTCGGCCTTTGCCGAGATGATGTTGGTGCACGAAAATGCCTGCGTCGCGATCAGCAAGGAGATGCCGCTGGACCGGGCGGCGTTGCTTGGCTGCGCGGTGATTACGGGCGCGGGGGCAATCTTCAACGACAGCCAATTGCGCCCGGGCGAAAGCGTTGCCGTAATCGGCTGCGGCGGGATCGGGCTCGCGGCGATCAACGCCGCCAAGATTGCGGGCGCGGGACAGATCATCGCGATCGACCCCGTCGCCGACAAGCGCGCGCTGGCGGAGAAGCTGGGTGCCACGCACACGCTCGATTCGAACGATCCCGATCTGGCGAAGACGGTTGCCGGGATGACCGGGGGCGGGGTGCATTATGCGATCGAGGCGGTCGGGCGGCCCAACACCGCCGAACTTGCCTGGACGATCCTGCGGCGCGGCGGCACCGCGACGATCCTCGGCATGATCGCGCCGGGTGGGGAGGTGAAGATCGCCGGGCCGACCTTCCTGACCGGCAAGAAGTTGCAAGGGTCGTTGCTGGGATCGACCCGCTTCCCGATCGACATGCCGCGACTGGTGCAATTGTATCTCGACGGCAAACTCGATCTCGACACGATGGTGGCGGAGCGGATCGCGCTTGAAGGCGTCAACCATGCGCTCGCCAATTTGCGCACCGGGGACACGGTGCGGTCTGTGATCGAGTTCGCATGATGGCCGACAGCGCGGACGTCACGATGGTCGGGACGATCCCGGTGCCCGCCGATGACACGATCGACGCAGGCGCGGTGGCGGCGTGGATGAAGGGCCATATGCCCGCAATCGACGGTCCTGTCACGCTATCGAAGTTCAAAGGCGGTCAGTCGAACCCGACATATCGCGTTGATGTATCAGGGAAAAGCTATGTTTTGCGGCGTCAGCCGTTCGGCAAGCTGTTGCCCTCTGCGCATGCCGTGGACCGTGAATATCGGCTGATTGCAGGGCTGCATCCAACCGGCTTTCCGGTGCCGACGCCGTTCGGGCTATGCGAAGATCCAGCGGTTATCGGATCGATGTTCTATGTAATGGAACTGGTCGAGGGGCGCAGCCTGTGGGACGGCGCGCTTCCGGGCATGACCCCGGCCGACCGGCGCGCGCATTACGAGGCGATGGTCGATACGCTCGCCGCCTTGCACAACACCGATTATGTCGCGGCGGGGCTGGGCGATTATGGCCGCCCGGGCAATTATTTCGAACGCCAGGTGGCGCGCTGGACCAAGCAATATCGCGCGTCCGAAACCGAGCATATGCCAGCGGTCGAGGCGTTGATCGAATGGCTGCCCGCCACCCTGCCAGATCAGACCCGCACGTCGATCGTCCACGGCGATTTTCGCATCGACAATATGATCTTTGCGGCCGACGCGCCGCGCGTCGCGGCGGTGCTCGACTGGGAATTGTCGACACTGGGCGATCCGCTGGCCGACATCGCCTATTTCCTGATGAACTGGGTGACCGAGCCAGAGGGGCGATCGGGCGTGAAGGGACTGGATGGTCCCGAGAGCGGCATACCGACCGTGGACGAGGTGGTGGCGCGCTATTGCGCGGCAACAGGGCGGGACGGTCTGCCCAACCTCAACTGGTACTTCGCCTACAGCCTGTTCCGCCTGACCGGCATTGTCCAGGGCATCAAGAAACGCATCGTCGATGGCACTGCCTCCAGCGCGCAAGCGGCGCGGACGGCCGAGCGGGTCGGCCCGCTGGCCGAAGCGGCGTGGGATTTCGCCAAGAAGGCAGGCGCGTAAGCGCGGGCCGAAAGAGGGAAAAGCATGAGCCAATTCGACCTGAGCGGCAAAGTCGCCATCATCACCGGCTCCTCGCGCGGGATCGGCAAAGCGAGCGCGTTCGAATTGGCGGAGCATGGCGCGAATGTGGTAATCTCCAGCCGCAAGCAGGAGGCGTGCGATGCCGTGGCCGCCGAGATCAACGCGCGTTATGGGGAAGGCCGCGCGATCGCGGTTGCCGCCAACATCTCCGACAAGGCCGGGCTGCAACATCTGGTCGATGCCACGCGTGCCGCCTTTGGGCAGATCGACGTGCTGGTGTGCAATGCCGCATCCAACCCTTATTATGGCCCGCAGGCGGGGATTGCCGACGAGCAATTCCGCAAGATTCTCGACAACAACATCGTGTCGAACCACTGGCTGATCGCGATGGTCGTGCCAGAAATGCGCGCGCGCAAAGCGGGGAGCATCATCATCATTTCGTCGATCGGCGGGTTGCGCGGCTCGACGCTGATCGGGGCCTATTGCATTTCCAAGGCCGCTGACATGCAATTGGCGCGCAATCTCGCGCATGAGTTCGGGCCCGATAACGTCCGGGTCAACTGCATCGCGCCCGGCCTGATCAAGACCGATTTCGCGCGCGCCTTGTGGGAAGATCCCGAGCGGATCGAGGCCGCCAACAAGACGGTGCCCCTGCGCCGGATCGGCGAGCCCGAGGAAATCGCCGGGGCGGTGGTGTTCCTCGCCGCGCAAGCGAGCAGCTTCATGACCGGCCAGACGATCGTGCTCGATGGCGGCGTGACGATTTAGGAGAGGCAGATATGGCGCGCTTTACCGGCAAATCGATCATCGTAACGGGCGCAGGATCGGGCATCGGGCGGGCGACGGCGCTCTTGTTTGCGCGCGAGGGCGGATCGGTGATCGTTGCAGACCAGGCCGAGACGGTCGAAGAAACCGCGGATTTGATCGATCGCGCTGGCGGCACCGCCCATGCGATCCGGATCGATGCCGGAAATGAGGAGGACGTGGTGCGCGCGGTGAATGTCGCGTGCGAATATTATGGGGGTCTTGACGTCATGTTCGCCAATGCCGGGATTTCCGGTGGGATGGCGAATATCTTCGATACCGATGTCGCGCTGATCACCGAAGTGCTGCGCGTCAATTTGATTGGTCCGTTCCTCGCGATCAAACACGCCGCACCCAAGATCGCCGAGCGTGGCGGTGGCGCGATCGTGCTGACCGCGAGCGTCGCGGGCATCCGCTCGGGCGCGGGGTCGCCGGCCTATTCCGCATCCAAGGCTGGCGTTATCAACCTGGCGATGGTGTCGGCGCAGCAGCTTTCGGGATCGAATGTCCGCGTCAACGCGATCTGCCCCGGCTTGACCGAGACGGGCATGACCAGGCCCACCTTCGATTATGCGCGCGACGCGGGGAAGATGGATCGGCTCGGTCGGCTGAACCCGCTGCGACGCGGCGCGCAGCCCGAGGAACTGGCGGAAGTCGCTGCCTTCCTGGCATCGGATGCGGCAAGCTATGTCAACGGGCAGGCGATTGCGGTTGATGGCGGGCTATCCAGCAGCCACCCGGTTACCCGGCAGGACTATGGCAAGACCGCCGTGTAACGCCCAAATCCGTTCGGGCTGAGCCTGTCGAAGCCCTCCTCGCCCAGGCACCGCCATCGCATAGGGGATGGCCCTTTGACGGGCTCGGGGTGCACGGAAGATCAGCTCATTCGCGCAGGCGGATCAGCCCTTCCTGCGCGACGCTGGCGACCAGACGACCGTCACGCGTGAAAATCTTGCCGCGATTGAACCCGCGCGCATGCCCCGCCCAGGGGCTGTCGCAGGCATAGAGCAACCAGTCGTCGGCGCGGAAATCCTCGTGCAGCCACACCGAGTGATCCAGGCTGGCGCTCTGCAATTTGTGGGTGAGCCAGTTGACACCGTGCGGCAGCGTTGCCGTGCCGAGCAGCGACATGTCCGAGGCATAAGCGAGCACCGCGCGGTGCAGGGCGGGATCATCGGGAATCGGCGCAACGACGCGAAACCAGCTGTTCTGGAACGGTGCCTGTTTGACCGGATCCAACCAACTGCGCGGCGAGACCGGGCGAATTTCCACCATACGCGGGCGCAGGAAATTGGCACGGAAGCGATCGGGAATGCGGTCGATCATTGCGAGCCGGATATCGCGATCGTTGGTGAGGCCCTCGGGTGGGGGGACGTCGGGCATCGCGTCCTGATGGGTGAGGCCGCCCTCAGGCATCTGTAGCGAGCAAGCAAGGTTGAGGATCGGCACGCCGCGCTGTGTCGCGATCACGCGACGGGTGGAGAAACTCTTGCCGTCGAAATCGCGCACCACCCGGTACAGGATCGGGTGGTCCTCCGCCCCCGGTCGCATGAAATAGGCGTGAAGCGAATGCGCGGCGCGTGGCGCATCGGTCGAGCGTTGCGCTGCCTGCAACGCCTGCGCGATGACCTGTCCGCCGAACACGCGCCCGAACCCGTCATTGCCGCGGATGCCGCGATACAGATCGGTGTCGATCTCCTCGACATCGAGCAAATCGACGAGGTTTTGCGCAAGCTCGGCGGGCGTGGGCAGGTCGTCCATCAATAGCCCGCCGCCCGCGCGATCCGGTCCGCATGGAAATTGGCGTCGCCGAACATCTCGGCCAGCACGCGCGCGCGCTTCATGTAGAAGCCAATGTCATATTCATCGGTCATGCCGATCCCGCCGTGCATCTGGACGCCTTCCTGCACCGACAGCGTCGTCGCCATGCCCGTCATCGCTTTGGCAACCGACACGGCGGTGTCGGCGGCATCGCTCCCGGCGTCCAGCAACTGTTGCGCCTTCAGTACCGCCGCCCGCGCGACCTCCATCTCGGAATAGAGATGCGCGGCGCGGTGCTGCAGCGCCTGAAAGCTGCCGATCAACGCGCCAAACTGCTTGCGTTCCTTGAGATAGCCAACCGTCATGTCCATCGCGCCGCCACCGACGCCGAGTAGCTCGGCGGCGGCCCCCGTGCGTCCGGCGCGGAGCAAGCGGTCGAGTGGCGAGCGGCCATGATCGACCTCGCCAATCACCGCGTCGGCATCGACCTCGACGCCGTCGAATTCGAGCCGCGCGGCGAAGCTGGCATCGGCGAGGCGCTCGGGCGTCGCGGTCAGGTTGGCGGCACCCTTGGGGATGGCGAAGAGCGTAATGCCTTCGGCATCGTCGGCATTGCCTGTGGTGCGCGCGGCAACGATCAGCAGATCGGCGACATGCCCGTGGGTGACGAATTGCTTCTTGCCGGTGAGCTTGAAGCCGTTACCCGAGCGTTCGGCCTGCAATCCGATCGTGTCGCGATGCTTGGCAGCTTCGTCGATCGCAAGAGCGGCGACGGTTTCACCCGCGAGGATGCCGGGGAACCAGCGCGCGGCATGGGCGGTGCCCTTGAGCGCTTCGACCGCGGCGACGGCGGTGGCGAGGAAGGGCGAAGGCGACAGGTTGCGGCCGATTTCCTCCAGCACCACGCCCGCCTCGACATGGCCGAGCCCAAGGCCGCCCTCGGCTTCGTCGATCAAAATGCCGGTAAAGCCCATTTCGGCGAAGCTCTTCCACAGGTCGCGGCTGAATCCGGCGGCGTCCTTGCTGTCGCGTAGCGCGCGCATGTGCGTCACCGGCGCATGGTCGGCGACGAAGTCGCGGATCGTGTCCTGAAGCGCTGTCTGATCGTCGTTGAGATAGAGTGGCATGTGTCAGTCCTAACAATGCGTCACCCCGGCCTTGTGCCGGGGTCCACCGCGCCTCGGGCCGAGCCGCTGGTGGGAGAAGTGGACCCCGGCACAAGGCCGGGGTGACGGCTCCCTCGATTTTACGACGGCAATTCCAGGATCCGCTTGGCGATGATGTTGAGCTGTACCTCGCTCGTCCCGCCCTCGATCGAATTTGCCTTGGTTCGCAACCATGCGCGCGCCTCACGCCCGCCGCCCGACGCGTCGCTTTCCCATTCGAGCGCGTTCGATCCGCCTGCCGCCATTTGCAGTTCATGGCGGGCCTTGTTCAGCTCGGTGCCGTAATATTTCATCATCGAGGGTTGCGCGGGGTGCGCGCGGCCTGCTTTCAACTCGTCGATAAAGCGTTCGGACATCGCCCCGAACGCCTGGGAGCGGACCTCGAACGTCGCGATCGCCGCGCGCAGCAGCGGATCGGCCAAGCGCCCGTCATGGTCGAGCCCAACCGTCGCGATCGCACCTTCGATCAACGGGTTACCACCGTTTCCTGCCAGGCCCATACCGGAAATCATTTCGCGTTCATGGCCGAGCAGATATTTGGCGACATCCCAGCCCTTATTCTCCTCATGCACACGCTGCGATTTGGGCACCTTCACATTGTCGAAGAAGGTTTCGCAGAAGGGCGAATAGCCCGAGATCAGCAGGATCGGCTTGGTCGAAACACCGGGCGAGGCCATGTCGAACAGCACGAAGCTGATGCCGCCCTGCTTTGACTCCTTAGAGGTGCGAACCAGGCAGAAAATCCAGTCAGCCTTGTCGGCATAGGACGTCCAAACCTTCTGGCCGTTGACGATATAATGGTCGCCCGCGTCCTCGGCCGAGGTGGCGAGGCTGGCGAGATCGGAGCCGGCATTGGGTTCGCTATAGCCCTGGCACCAACGGATTTCGCCGCGTGCGATCTTGGGGAGATAATCGAGCTTCTGCTCCTCGGTGCCATATTTGAGCAGCGCCGGTCCGAGCATGGAAATACCGAAGGAATTGAGCGGATTACGCGCCTTTATTGCTGCCATTTCTTCGCGCAAAATCTTGGTTTCGGCAGGCGACAGGCCGCCGCCGCCATAAGCCGTCGGCCAATCGGGCACGGTCCAGCCGCGCGAGGCCATGGCATCCATCCACGCCTTCTGGCCCGGTTGGAAATCGGGATTACGGCCGCCCCAGCAGGCATCCTTTTCCGACCGGATCGGCTCGCGCATTTCGGGCGGGCAATGCGCTTCGAGCCAGGCGCGCGTCTCGGCGCGGAAGGTGTCGAGGTCCGTCATATCGTCTCCTCCATTCGTCTCGTGCGCTCGCGCCGTTCGCCGCGAGCGCGGCGCTCAATTGAAGCGACCGTTGCTTTCGGCCTTGCTCTTCAGCAGCTCCGCCACCGCGAAGCCGTGTTTTTCGAGCCCGGCCACGATCTTCTTGAGCCCTTCGGTATCCGCCCAGAACATGGGCCCGCCGCGATAGACCGGCCAACCATAGCCATAGATCCACACCACATCGATGTCGGACGCGCGCTGCGCCATCTTCTCCTCGAGGATCAACGCGCCTTCATTGACCATGGTGTAGAGCGTCTTCTCGACGATCTCCTCGTCGCTGATCTCGCGCTTTTGCAGGTTCGATTTCGAGCGGAAATCCTCAATGATTTCAGCGACGCGGGGCGAGGGCGTCGGGTTGCGCTTCTCGTCATAATCGTAAAAGCCCTTGCCGGTCTTTTGCCCCCAACGGCCTTCGGCGGCGAGCGCGTCGCGGATGTTTTCGATGCGCGTCGGGTCGCGATGCCAGCCAATGTCGACGCCGGCGAGATCGCTCATCTGGAACGGCCCCATCGGCATGCCGAAGGCGACGTGGACGCGGTCGATCTGCTCGGGCGTCGCCCCTTCCAGCAGCAGCTTCATCGCTTCGACCTGGCGGGGTTTCAGCATTCGGTTGCCGATGAAGCCGTCGCACACCCCGGCGACCACCGCGACCTTCCGGATCGTCTTGGACAGCGCCATGACGGTCGCGAGCACATCGTCATCGGTCTGTGCGCCGCGCACGACCTCGAGCAGTTTCATCACGTTGGCGGGCGAGAAGAAGTGCATCCCGAGCACGTCGCCGGGGCGCTTGGTCACCGAGGCGATCTCGTCGATGTTGAGATAGGAGGTGTTCGACGCGAGGATCGCCTTGGGCTTGGCGATGGCGTCGAGCTTGGTGAAGATCTCCTTCTTCACGTCCATATTCTCATACACGGCCTCGATGATGAGGTCGCACTCGGCGAGGGCACTAAAGTCGAGCGTGGGGGTCAGCGCGCCCATTGCGGCCTCGACCTGTTCGGGCTTCAAGCGGCCCTTGGCGGCGGAGGCTTCGTAATTCTTGCGGATCACGCCGGTGCCTCGGTCGAGCGCGTCCTGCGCCATTTCGACGATCGTGACGGGGATGCCGGCGGACAGGAAGTTCATCGAGATGCCGCCGCCCATCGTGCCCGCGCCGATGACGCCGACGCGCTTGATCTCGCGGAGCGGGATTTTGGGATCGATGCCGTCGATCTTGGCGGCCTGGCGCTCGGCGAAGAAGATGTGGCGTTGCGCGGCGGACTGCACGCCCATCATGAGCTTCATGAATTCCTGCCGCTCGAAGGCGATGCCTTCGTCGAAGCTGGAGCCGTCGGTTGCCTTTTCGACGCAGGCGATATTGGCAGCGGGCGCGTCGAAGCCGCGGAAGCGCTTGGCGTTGTCTTTTTTGAACGCCGCAACCGCCTCGGGATCGGCTTGGGCCGTCTTGTCGCGCGCGCGGGGCAAGGGGCGCGCATCGGCGACGTCGCGCGCGAAGGCGATCGCGTCGGCAACCAAGCTGTCCTCGCCCGCAATCCGGTCGATCAGCCCGGCGGACAAAGCGAGCTTTGCCGGAATCGGATCACCCTTGGCGGTCAGTTCGAGCGCAAGCTTCACGCCCGCGATGCGTGGCAGGCGCTGCGTGCCACCCGCGCCGGGCAACAGGCCAAGCTTGACCTCGGGTGTGCCGATTTTCGCGCTGGGGACAGCGATGCGATAATGGCAGCCGAGCGTCACCTCGCACCCGCCGCCGAGCGCGGTGCCGTGGATTGCGGCGACCACCGGCTTGTCTGCGGCTTCGATCATGTCGACCACGGTCGGCAGGCCCGGCTCCTGCATCGGGCGGCCGAATTCGGTGATGTCGGCCCCTGCGAAGAAGGTGCGGCCATCGCAGCGGATCACCATCGCCTTTACCTGCGGGTTGGCGAGGCCTTCCTTGATCCCGGCCTCCAGCCCCTGCCGCACCGCCGCGCCAAGTGCGTTTACGGGCGGGTTGTTCGAGATGATGACGAGGACGTCGTCGTGGAGTTCGGTGGTGATCGGGCTAGTCATCGGCATTCTCCTAAGCGTCACCCCGGCCTTGTGCCGGGGTCCACCGCGCCTCTCTAGAAAAGCGCTGGTGGATGAGTGGACCCCGGCACAAGGCCGGGGTGACGGAAAATCAGGTCAGCGCACTGTAGATCAACGTCTTCAGCTCGCGGCGGATCGGGTAGACATTGCTCGGGCTCATTTGCGTCATGAACACCATCGACAACTGCTCGACCGGATCGACGAAAAAGGCGGTCGAGAACATCCCGCCCCAATAATATTCGCCGACCGAACCCGGAATCATCGAGCGCGCGACATCGATGTTGACCGCGAAGCCCAGACCAAAACCGGTGCCGGCATTGGCGGTTTCGCTGAACAGCGACTTAGACATTTTCGACAGATCCGAGCCGCCTGGCAGGTGGTTCATCGTCATCAGTTCGATCGTCTTGCGCCCGACGATGTGCGCGCCGTCGAGCTCGCCGCCGTTCAGCAGCATCGTACAAAACCGATGATAATCGAGCGCGGTCGAAACCAGGCCGCCGCCGCCCGACACCAGCTTGGGCGGGCGGCTCCACGCGCTCGCTTCGCCGCGGTCATACAGGAAGCGGCCCTTTTCGGGGGTGAAGGTGTAGCAATCGGTGAGCCGGTCGATTTTGTCTTCGGGCACCGCGAAAAAGGTGTCGTCCATCTTGAGCGGAGCAAAGATCTGCGTGCGGAAGAAGTCGGCGAGCGACTGACCCGAAACCTTCTCGACCACCGCGCCCAGCACATCGGTCGAGACCGAATAATTCCATGCCTCGCCGGGCGAAAATTCGAGCGGCACTTTCGCGACCGCTTCGATGAAACCGTCCAGATCGAGGTTGCCGTGCCAGTTCTCGATTTTGCCCTCGCGATAGGCGGCGTCGACATAGGACCGGTTCTGGAAACTGTAGGTCAGCCCCGATGTGTGGCGGAGCAAGTCGAGCATCCGCATCGGCTCGCTGGTCGGGCGGGTCTGGAATGGCACGCCACCCCCGCCGCCATTGTACACGCCGACTCCCTTGAACGCGGGCAGGACGTGATGGACGGGCGTGTCGAGCGCGACCTTGCCCTGCTCCAGCAGCATCATGAAGGCGATCGAGGTGATCGGCTTGGTCATCGAGGCGATGCGGAACAACGACCCTTCGTCGATGCTTTTGCCGCCCTCGCGCGCCGGCCCTTGCGAGGAGAAGTGCGCGATGTCGCCGCCGCGTGCGATCAGGATCTGCGCATTGGCCAGCCGCCCGGAATCGAGATAGCGCTCCTTCAGGAAAGTATCGATCCGCTCCAGCCGTGCAGCGTCGAATCGTCCGATCTCCGGCATCGTTCTGCCCATAGCGATTTCCATACCCTCACTTCGAAAGTCCTATTCCCCTATTGCCTTGAGTCACGCATGAATCAACACTAACCTTGCGATCAGCGCTGGTTTTGGCAAACCCGAGTTTCAACTCGGGCGTGCCGACCGGCTAGGGAAGAGGATGCATCGTGGATACAGAACCGCTTGTCGTGCTCGATCCGGCATGGCCGAAAATGACACTGGCGCAGGCGACCGCCGCGCTGACGGCGGCTGGCACCAAGTTCGAGATCGAGACGGTGACGATCGGTGGTATTCCGACGCGGGTGTGGAAACATGCGCCGCCGTCGCTCGCGTGGCTGATCGCCGCGTCGCGGATGCATGGCGAGCGACTGTTCACCGTCTATGAGGATGAACGCGTCAGCTATGCGGCGAATTTTCGCGCGGTGGCTGCGCTGGCGCATGCGCTGGTCGCGATGGGAATCGGCAGGGGCGACCGTGTCGGGCTGGCGATGCGCAATTTGCCCGAATGGCCGGTAATCTTCTTCGCCGCCGCCAGCATCGGTGCGATCGTGGTGCCGCTCAATGCGTGGTGGACCGCAGGCGAGCTCGAATATGGCATCGATGATTCGGGGTGCCGTGTGCTGTTTGTCGATAACGAACGCTATCAGCGGTTGGTGGCGCACGCCCCGCCTTTGCCCGCATTGGAGACAATGATCGTGGCGCGCGCGCCGGGCCTGGTCGGCGACGGCGCACAGCGGCTCGAGGATCTGATCGGCACGCCGCACGACTATGCGCAATTGCCCGACACGGAACTGCCCCCGATCGAGATTGCGACCGACGACGACGCGACGATTTTCTACACAAGCGGCACCACCGGCAATCCGAAGGGGGCGCTCGGCACGCATCGCAATTTGATGACCAATATCCTCAGTTCGGCTTTTGGCGGCGCACGCGCCTTTGTGCGGCGTGGCGAAGCTGTACCCGACCCGCAACCAAGGACCTATCTGACCGTCATCCCAATGTTCCATGTGACGGCATGCAGCGCAACGATGATGGGTTCGATAGCGGCAGGCAACACGTTGGTGTTCATGCGCAAATGGGATCCGGTACGCGCGATGGAGATCATTCAGACGGAGAAGGTTCACGCCACCGGCGGCGTGCCGACGATCGCCTGGCAGATATTGGAGCATCCTGAGCGCGCCCGATATGACCTCTCCTCGCTGGAGATGATCGCTTATGGCGGTGCGCCATCGGCCCCCGAGCTCGTGCGGCGGATCTACACCGAATTTGGCGCGCTGCCGTCGAACGGCTGGGGCATGACCGAAACGATGGCGACGGTGACCGGACACGGTGCCGAGGATTATCTTGCGCGGCCGACCAGCGCCGGGCCGCCGGTGCCCGTTGCCGACCTCAAGATCATGGACGAAGACGGTATCACCGAGCTGCCGATCGGCGAGGTCGGCGAATTGTGGGCGCGTGGGCCAATGGTGGTCAAAGGCTATTGGAACAAGCCGGAGGCGACCGCCGCCACTTTCGTCGACGGCTGGGTGCGCACCGGCGATCTCGCACGGCTCGACGAGGAAGGCTTCGTCTATATCGTCGATCGCGCCAAGGACATGATCATCCGCGGCGGCGAGAACATCTACTCATCGGAGGTCGAGAACGTGCTCTATGCGCATCCGGCGGTGACCGATTGCGCGCTGATCGGCATCCCGCACCGCACGCTGGGCGAGGAACCGGCGGCGGTGGTCCACCTTGCCCCAGGTACGACCGCAACCGAGGCGGAATTGCAGGCGTGGGTGCGCGAGCGGCTGGCGGTGTTCAAGACGCCGGTGGCGATCCGCTTCGTTCCCGAAACGCTGCCGCGCAATGCCAACGGCAAGATCTTGAAGAAGGACCTTAAGGGCCTGTTTGAGGATCGCGCCGCCGCCTGAGCGATCAGGCGTCGAACGCGGCCGCGCGACGCGGCAGCGTGCGGTGAATGATAAACACCGTCAGCAGCAGCGTGGGAACCACCAGGATGCTCCCCTCCGGCCCGGTTTCGCCGCCCGAAAGCAACGCGGCCCCGGCCGGGTGCGAGGCAAGCAGGTGCCCCTCCATCGCCAGCCCGGAATCGCGCACGCCATACAGGAAGGATTGCGCCCAGTCCCACGTTGCGTGGAAGCCGATCGCCCACCACAGCGACCCGGTGCGATACAGCACATAGACGAAGGTGAGCCCGGCGAGGGCGACGCTGACCAGCCCCATCGCCGTTTCGCCCTTATTGGCGAGATGCCCGCCCGCAAAAACCCCGACCGAGAAGACCAGTGCCGCCACCCAGAACCCGATCGTGCGGGCGTTTTTGCTGGCGGGAGCCACGGCGCGCACAATTCCCGCGACACCCCGCGCAAGCGTGTATTGCAGGAAACCGCGGGTCAGAAATTCCTCGAACAGGCCGACCAGGCAGAAGGCGAAGAACCACGCCGCGCCATACCCCAGCGCCGCACTGCCGCCGATCGCGAAGCCGTCGAACACCAGCGCGCCGGACAGCGTCAGCATTCCCACCAGCAGCGACAGCATGGCAATGCCCCAGGCCATGCCGGTGAGCAGATCGGGCACAGCGCGCTCCCGGCGCAGGCCATAAGCAGCGAAGGGGCGACGCTCGATCCGCGACATCAGCCAAGAGGTGACGAGCAGCACCGCGAAGGTGAGCGCTTCGCCCTTGATCGATGGGATGACGCCTTGCGGCGCACCTGAAGGGGGGTGGGGAGGCTTTCCGTTGATAAAGGTTGCCGCAGCCACCGCGCCGATCGTGAGCACGGTCAGGATCAGGCAAAACAGCAGCAGACTCCACCCCGCACGTAGCCCGTCGTTACCGATGAAAATGCGGCGGAGTCCCCGGTCACGGGGCTGAGCGGTGTCGGCGTCGGTCATCAAGGTCCCCCCGGCGATTTTGGGCGTGTCGTGGTAGGCGGTCGATCAGTTCGGCGCGATAACCCGCTGGACCGCGCGGCACCACCCGTCGAGTCGGTCGACGCGGGTCTGCTCGGCGATTTGCGGGGTGAAGGTTTCAACGTGTCCACGCATCGCGCTGGCCTCTGCCAGATTGGCGAAAAGGCCACAGCCGACTCCCGCCAGCATCGCCGCGCCCAGTGCGGTTGTCTCGGCAAATTTGGGGCGCTCGACATTGACCCCGAGAATGTCGGACATGTCCTGCGCCATCCAGTTATTGGCGACCATCCCGCCATCAATCCGCACACACGCCCAGTCGACGCCGTCCGCAGCAAAGGCGGTTTTCAGGTCGTGCGCCTGATGCGCCATCGCCTCCAGCGCGGCGCGCACGATATGCGCCTTGCCGGTCGAAAAGCTTAAGCCCGAGATGGCGGCGCGCGCTTCGGGTTCCCACCACGGCGCACCCAGGCCGGAGAGGGCCGGTACGAGGAAGGTTCCGCCATTGTCGGGAACGCTGCGCGCCAGTATCTCGGTTTCCGCAGCGGTGCCGATCAGGCCGACCGCGTCGCGCAACCATTTGATCAAGCTGCCCGCGACGAATACCGAGCCCTCCAGCGCATAAGCGCGTCGCCCGTCAATCTGCCACACGATCGTGGAGAGCAACCGGTTGCGCGAGGTCGGCGGGATCGGCCCGGCCTGGCTCAGGACAAATGCGCCGGTGCCGAAGGTCGCCTTGGTCTCGCCGATCTCGAGGCAGGATTGGCCGATGGTTGCCGCTTGTTGATCCCCGGCGATGCCGCAGATCGGGATGGGCGCGCCGAACAACCGGGTTTCACCGAAATGCCCGGCGCAATCGACGATTTCGGGCAAGGCCGAGCGGGGGGCACCGAACAGCTCGATCAGTCCGTCATCCCAATGGCCGCTGCCGATCGCCATCAGCGCGGTGCGGCTGGCGTTGGTGGCGTCGGTGATGTGCAGGCCGCCCGTCAGCTTCCAGATCAGCCAGCTTTCGACCGTGCCGACAGCGAGTCGCGATCCGGCGGTTTTTACGGCATCCCAATGCGCCATCGCCCAGCCGATCTTGCTCCCCGAAAAATACGGGTCGAGCAAAAGGCCGGTCTTGGCCTGCACCATCGGCTCATTGCCCGCCTCTTTCAGCGAGCGGCAGGTCGCTGCGGTACGCCGGTCTTGCCAGACGATCGCGGGGGCAAGCGGTTCGCCCGTTTCGCGGTCCCAGAACACGATCGTCTCGCGCTGGTTGGTAATGCCGATCGCGGCAATCTTTTCGGCACCCCCCACTTTTTCTATCGCCGTGCGGGCGACCGCGAGGGTTTTTGTCCAGATCTCGGACGCGTCGTGCTCGACTCGCCCGGGTTCGGGATAATGCTGGGTCAGTTCTGCGCCCGCCGTCGCCACACAGCTGCCGTCGAGGCGAAAAGCCATGGCACGCGTCGAGGTCGTGCCTTCGTCTATAACGAGAATGAGGTCTGACATGGGACAAGGGCTAGCGCGGTTTGCGCGGCGAGGGAATGCCGCTAGGAACGGGACATGGCAGATCGGGATGAAAGCAAGAGCGACGCGTTCGGCCTGACCGCGACGCGTGCGCATGACACTGAGGAGGAACGTCGCATTGGATTGCGGCGCGATCGCCTGTTGGCCGCACTGACGCTGATCGCCGGCGTGGGCCTGGCATTGGCGCTGCCCTTTGCGTTGAAGGCAGGGGCCGAGTTCTTTCTGCCAACCACCGCCGCTTTGGTGATCGCGATCGCCTTGGTTCCTGTTCTGGAATGGTTTGAGCGACGGCGCGTGCCGTCTGCGCTCGCTGCGTTGATTTGTGTGTTGTTGTTTCTGGTCGCGGCAAACGTTGCGCTGGCGGCGATCGTAGTTCCCGCGACGGAATTTTTTCGTCGCTTGCCTGAACGGATCGACCGGATCCAGATGAACATCGCGCCCCTGATCGATTTCTATTCGAGTTTCGAGCGTTATCTCAATCGCACGGTGCAACATCTGGCTGCATCGGGGCCGGTCCGGGCACCGGCCACCACTGCAGTCGCACCGCCGAGTTCGATCTTGGAGCTCGCCGCGAGTTTTGCGCCATCGGTGATCGTGCAGGTGTTCTTCGGGATCCTGGTGGTGTTCTTCTTCCTCTCGGGCTGGACCGGGCTACGCAAGAAGACGATCACCAGCCGCGCCAGCTTCGGCGGGGCAATGGCGACGGCGCGGGTCATTCAGGATGTCGTGGACGATACGTCGGCCTATCTTGGTACGATTACGATCATCAACCTGTCCTTCGGCCTGATCATCGCCGGCGTGTTGTGGGTGATGGGAATGCCCTATCCGTTGATGTGGGGGGGGATCGTCGCCTTGCTCAACTACGTCCCGTATTTCGGCCCGATCACGGCGGCGTTGCTACTCGCGCTGGGGGGATTGATGACCTTCCACGACATCTGGGTCGCGCTTGTGCCCGCCTTTGTGATGATCGGGTGCCATTTGATCGAGGCGAATGCGGTCACGCCGTTGATTGTCGGGCATCGCTTGACCATCAACCCGATCATGATTTTGGTGTCGATCAGTTTCTGGAGCTGGGTGTGGGGCACGGCGGGCACGCTGCTGGCGGTGCCCTTGCTGATCATCATCCAGACCGTGCTGGGGGCAGCAGGCAAGCCGGATATTGCAGGTTTTCTGTTTGAACACGGCACCTTGACCCGACCGCGTCGCGGCCGCGTCGATGCTTCTTTCGAAGAAAGTGAAACGGAGCGTTGACAGGCTAGGGGGCGTCGCTTAGGAGCCGCGCCTCACGCTTTTCAAGCGGGTGTAGCTCAGTTGGTTAGAGCGCCGGCCTGTCACGCCGGAGGTCGCGGGTTCGAGCCCCGTCACTCGCGCCATTCCCCGCAAATTGCTTGGGAAGGCCGCGATATCCCCTCAATTTTTTGACGTCCTGCAGCCTGGGTTCAGGCATTAGTGTTGAACGTTCGACGAACAATCGTATCGTGTTCTCCTGAGGTCATTGACAGGGTAGGGGGCGTCGCTTAGGAGCCGCGCCTCTCGCTTCTCAAGCGGGTGTAGCTCAGTTGGTTAGAGCGCCGGCCTGTCACGCCGGAGGTCGCGGGTTCGAGCCCCGTCACTCGCGCCATTCCCCTTCATGCCCAGGGGGAATCAGCGAAATTTCCCTGTCTCCATCCACGCCAGCATGCGCCGCATCGGCAGGATCCAGATCCAGGCGATGCCAGCGATCAGATAGAATGCGGCCTGCAACAATGGATGCCAGCCGCCGACCAGGCGAGACAGGCTGGCAACCAGGATGCACCACACGCCGATCAACACCAGAATCGCCAGCATCCCGACGGGTTTACGCCAACTTGGGGTCATGGTCGGGGAATCCATCCACATTCGGTGATGACGGCGTGGAGCGGCATGTCCCACGCTTCGGTCCGCAAGGACTCGACCTGTTGCACGCTCCACGCAACCCCGATCCGCCAAGCGTCGGGAAACGTCGCAAAGGCGCGGTCATAATAGCCCGCACCTTGCCCCAGCCGATCGAGCTTCGCGTCGAACGCCAGCAACGGCGTGAGGATGATGTCGGGGACTACCTCTGGCGCGTCGCTGGGAGGCTGGGAGAGCCCGTACCGGCCCTCGACAAGCGCCGAGTACCCATCCCAGCCCAGAAAGCGCATGGGCGCTTCCCGCGTGGTTATGTGGGGCAAAGCCAGACGGCAGCCTGCGGCCAGTGCCGCAGCGGCGAGGTGTTGGGGATCGGCTTCGCTGCCGATGGGGATGTAGGAGGTAACGATCCGCCCCGGTTCCAGCAGCGCAAGCAAGGCCGCCGGTGCCGCGATCGGTGCGGGGGATTGGCCGAAAAAGCGGTCGCGCTCGGCGCGAATCCGCGCGCGCAACGCCCGCTTGTCGATCGTGGTCTGCATCACGGTCTCTCGTCCGGCGATGGCCAATGCGTGGCCTGAGCGCCACGGGAAAGCGGGGTGGCGGGACCGCCGTGGCCGTGTGCCGGGTTATCCTCTGACGCACGGTACGTCAGGTGGGGACCATGTGCGTCGGGCCAGGGCCCGGGCAGGGACAGCCCCCTTGGATGATGAATAGCCTCAGGGATAATAAAGGCTCGTACCGGGCAGTGCCCGCCGCCGACCGATATAGGCGCTTGTGCGCTATTGCTCAAGGGATGTGGCGAGCGCTTCGAGCCGTTCGGCGATGCGCGTGAGCAGGACCTCGTCCTGGATCTTGGCGGGGCGACGTTCCGCCTCATCCAGGGCGTCTGCCAGCATCAGGGCGACGAACAGCATCGTGCGTTCGCCATTCATTCCGCCCGACGCGCGCGCTGCGGTGGCCCATTTCGCGTCCAGCAATGCGCCGAGACGAAGCAATTGATCTTCCTGCCCGTCGGGACAGGCCACGGTGTGGCGACGGTCACCGATTGTCAGCGTAACGTCGCCCATCACTCGCCCTCGCGCTGCAGGATGGCGTCGAGCGCGGCGATGGCTTCCGCCATGCGGGTGCGCAGCGTTTCATGGCGGCGGGCCAATACTTGGCTGTGGGTTATCCGCGCTTGGGCTGCGGCGTCGATACGAGCGAGGGCACGGTCGATCCGGTCGAGCGCGGCAGGATAAGGGACGTCTGCCATCCTCACGAGATAGCATGGCGCGAGGCGGGGACAAGGCGCATTTGTGACGAGTTCGTGTCATCCGTTCGGATTGCACGATGAAGAGGGCGGAACGGGGCGGGCGGTTGACGTGCCCGCCTGTCGCCCGCAAAGACGCGCGCATTCGAAGGACTCGGTGGCGCGCTGCTACAGGGTCAGCCGCTTGAAGGAGCCAGCATTATGACGATCAAGGTAGCGATCAACGGTTTCGGGCGCATCGGCCGCCTGGTCGCGCGCGCGATTCTCGAGCGGGGCGATAGCGGCCTCGAACTGGTGACGATCAACGATCTGGCCGATGCCAAGTCCAACGCCTGGCTGTTCAGCCGCGACTCGGTCCATGGCAAATATCCGGGCGAAGTGTCAGCCGAGGGCAATGACCTGGTCGTCGATGGCAAGCGCATCCGCGTGACCGCCGAGCGCGACCCCGCCAATCTGCCGCATGCCGAGCAGGGCATCGACATCGTGCTCGAATGCACCGGCTTCTTCACCGATCGCGCGAGCTGCCAGAAGCATCTCGATGCCGGTGCCAAGAAGGTGCTGATCTCGGCACCCGGCAAGGGCGTCGATCTGACCGTCGTCTACGGCGTCAACCACGACAAGCTCGAAGCGGCGCACACGATCGTTTCCAACGCATCGTGCACCACCAACTGCCTGGCACCGGTTGCCAAGGTGCTGAACGACGCGCTGGGCATCGAGCGCGGTCTGATGACCACCGTCCACGCCTACACCAACGACCAGAAGATCCTCGACCAGATCCACCCCGATCTGCGCCGCGCGCGCGCTGCCGCGATGAACATCATACCGACCACGACCGGTGCCGCGCGCGCGGTGAGCGAAGTGCTGCCTGAACTTAAGGGCAAGCTCGACGGTTCGGCGATCCGCGTGCCGGTCCCCGATGGCAGCCTCATCGACCTGACCTTCATGCCGAGCCGCGACACGACCAAGGAAGAGGTCAACGCGATCCTGAAGGCAGCGTCCGAGAACGGCCCGCTGAAGGGCGTGCTGGTCTTCTCGGACGAGCCGCTGGTCTCGGCCGACATCGTTCACACGCCTGCCTCGTCGACGGTCGACAGCCTGGAGACCGCCGTGATGGACGGCAAGCTGGTGCGCGTCGTCAGCTGGTATGACAATGAATGGGGCTTCTCCAACCGCATGGTCGACACTGCGGGGGCAATGGGCAAGTTCCTCTGATGGGGGTTCTGGCGGGCATCGCCCGCCATGGCCGCCCGAAGGGTCCGATGGAGACCGTCGACCATGTCGACGTGACACTGGAGGGCGGTCTCCACGGCGATTTTCGCGGGGTGATCAAACCCGGTGGCAGGGGACGGCGGCAAGTCACGCTGCTCGAACTTGCTGATTGGGACGCGGCAATGGCCGAGGTCGGCCACAGCCTGCCCTGGTTCGAACGCCGTGCGAACTTGCTGGTCGAAGGGCTTGATCTACCGCAGACCCCGGGCACGCGGCTGCGGATCGGCGAAACGGTAGTTCTGATGATTACGCGCGAAACCGATCCGTGCGAGCGCATGGAAGCGCTCGCCCCCGGATTGAAGGCGGCGCTGCTGCCAGATTGGCGCGGGGGTGCGTGTTCGCGCGTCCTGGTCGGCGGGACGATCCGCGTCGGCGATGCAATTGTGGTTCTTGAGGAGTGATGGACATGACGCGGGCCTTCAAGACGTTGGACGACATGGGCGATGTGCGCGGCAAGCGCGTGCTGGTACGCGAAGATCTCAACGTGCCGATGCACGACGGCGCGGTGAGCGACGATACGCGGCTGCGCGCGACCGTACCGACGGTGACCGAGCTTTCCGACAGGGGCGCGATCGTGCTGATTCTCGCGCATTTCGGGCGCCCCAAGGGCGTCCCCTCGGCCGAGCTGTCGCTGAAGCAACTGGTTGGCCCTTATGCGGTCGTGCTCGGTCGGCCGGTGACCTATGTCGATTGGGAAGGCGATGCCGCAGCGGTTGCGGCGTTGCAGCCCGGCGACATTGCCGTGCTGGAGAATACGCGCTTCTTTGGCGGCGAGGAAAAGAACGATCCGGCGGTGATCGACCGCTTTGCGGCGCTGGGCGACCTGTATGTGAACGACGCCTTCTCCGCCGCGCACCGCGCGCACGCCTCGACCGAGGGGCTGGCGCACAAGCTGCCGGCCTTTGCGGGCCGCGCGATGGAAGCGGAACTCGACGCGCTCGACAAGGCGCTGGGCAACCCTGAGCATCCCGTGGCGGCGGTGGTCGGCGGGGCCAAGGTTTCGACCAAGCTCGATGTGCTGAAGCATCTGGTTACCAAGGTGGACCACCTCATCATCGGCGGCGGCATGGCCAACACCTTCCTTGCGGCGCGCGGCGTCGATGTCGGCAAGTCGCTGTGCGAGCACGAACTGACCGGAACGGCTGAGGAAATCTTCGAGGCAGCGGACAGCGCAAACTGCACGATCCATTTGCCCTATGATGTGGTGGTGTCGAAGGAATTCCGCGCCAACCCGCCGGTCCGCACCGTCAATGTGCATGAAGTCGCCGCCGACGAGATGATCCTCGACATCGGACCGGCTGCGACCGAGGCACTCGCCGATGTGCTCAAGAATTGCCGGACGCTGGTGTGGAACGGGCCGCTGGGCGCGTTCGAGACGCCGCCGTTCGACACGGCGACGGTTGCGCTGGCGAAGACCGCCGCCGCTCTGACCAAGAGCGGCTCGCTCGTCTCGGTGGCGGGCGGTGGCGACACGGTTGCCGCGCTCAACCAGGCGGGCGCAGCGGACGACTTCACCTTCGTCTCGACTGCCGGTGGCGCGTTCCTGGAGTGGATGGAAGGCAAGGACCTTCCCGGTGTCGCCGCGCTGTCGCGCGGATGATCAGCTTTGCGGGGTCGGTGGTGCCGGCTCCCGCAACAGCGGGACGAGTTCGGCGTTGAGCGAATCGAGATCGAACGCCGCTGCCTTGGCGTAGCGGACATGGCCCGAGCGATCGATGATGTAGTTGGTCGGAACCCCGCTCAGGATCGGGTAATTGCCCTTGATCCGGCGTGCGGAGGGCATGTGCATCACCGCAAACAGCTTCTTCAATTGGAAGAGCGGCAGCGAATCCTCGGTGGCGATGGTGAACACCTTGAGGCCGTGGATTTTTTGCAGCTCGTAATACATATCGAGCGTGGGCAGTTCCTTCTTGCACGGCCCGCACCAGGTGGCCCAGAAATTGAGCACGACGACCTGGCCGCGCAAGGCGTCTGACGAGACCTTGCTGCCATCGATCAGCGTGAGTTCGAAGGGTGGCGCGACATCACCCACCTTGGGCGCTCCGCCCGCGCCCAACAAGGCGACAGCGGCCAGCGCCAATGCGCCCGACAGTGCGACTTTCGAAAAACGGCGCATGGCTTTCCCCCCTCAGAGATGCCCGCGAGCGTGCCGCGCCCCAAGGCGCGCGTCAAGCGTTGCCCCGGAGGATCGGGGTCGCTAACACCCGCGGCCATAACAACACCGCTTTAGGAAATGGGAGCTTCCGATGACGCCACAGGTCAAGGCCATTCTCGACAAATATGAGTCGGACAACCCTGCAACCAAGGCCAATCTCGCCCGCATCCTGATGCAGGGGAAGCTTGGCGGCACCGGCAAGCTGGTGATTCTGCCGGTCGACCAGGGGTTCGAGCATGGCCCGGCGCGCAGCTTCGCGGTCAACCCGGCGGCCTACGACCCCCATTATCACTATCAGTTGGCGATCGATGCCGGCCTGTCGGCTTATGCGGCACCGCTCGGCATGCTGGAGGCGGGGGCGGAGACCTTTGCCGGGCAGATCCCGACGATCCTCAAGGTCAACAGCTCGAACAGCTGGGCGCAGGGCGCGAACCAGGCGGTGACCGGCAGCGTCGAGGATGCGGTGCGGCTTGGTTGCGCGGCGATCGGCTTCACCATCTATCCCGGTTCGGACGATTTGTTCGACATGATCGGGCAGATTCGTGAGCTTTCGGCCGAGGCAAAGTCGGTCGGCATCGCCACCGTGATCTGGTCCTATCCGCGCGGCGGCATCCTGCCCAAGTCGGGCGAACTGGCGCTCGATGTCGGTGCCTATGCCGCGCACATGGCGGCGTTGCTGGGTGCGCACATCATCAAGGTGAAGCTGCCGAGCGACCATATCGAGCAGAAGGAAGCCAAGCCCCTTTATGAGGGCACCGACTGGTCGAAGCAGGCGGACCGGGTGCGCCATGTCGTGCAGGCGAGCTTTGCCGGGCGGCGGATCGTGGTGTTCTCGGGCGGCGCGGCCAAGGGTGCCGATGCGGTCTATCAGGACGCGCGCGACATTCGCGATGGCGGTGGCAACGGCTCGATCATCGGTCGCAACACCTTCCAGCGCCCGCGCGCCGAGGCGCTCGAGATGCTCGCCAAGATCATCGCGATCTACAAGGGCGAGGAGTAAACCCGATGTCCGGGGCGGCGTGGGAGGCGGTCGACGGCTATATCGTCGATCATTTGCTGGGTGACGATGTGGTGCTGGATGCAGCCCTCGCTGCCAACGCCGCCGCCGGACTGCCGCAGATCGATGTCTCGCCCGCACAGGGCAAGATGCTGCATCTGTTCGCGCGGATGGTCGGCGCGCGGCGCATCCTCGAGATTGGCACGCTTGGCGGCTATTCGACGATCTGGCTGGCGCGGGCCCTGCCCGAAGACGGGCGAATGGTGACGCTGGAGATCGATCCGCACCATGCGGCGGTGGCGGGCGACAACATCGCGCGCGCTGGCCTTGGCGAACGGGTCGAAGTCCGCGTCGGCGCGGCACTGTTATCGCTTGAGGCGATGATCGCGCAGGGAGAAGCGCCGTTCGACCTGGTGTTTGTCGATGCGGACAAGGAAAATTGTGTCCCCTATGTCCGCTCGGCTATGGCGCTTGCGCGACCGGGCACGACGATCGTGGTCGATAATGTGGTGCGCGACGGCGAGGTGCTCGATCCGGCAAGTGCGGACTCGCGCGTTCGTGGGGTGCGGGCGCTGTTCAAGATGATCGCGGACGAACCACGGCTGAGCGCCACAGCGGTGCAGACCGTTGGCGCGAAGAAATGGGATGGCTTCGTGCTGGCCGTGGTGGGAGCCGTCTGAACGCGATGCCCCAAGAGTTCGCCTATCATCGCAGCCTTGGGCCGATGATAGGCGTACTGCTCGGTATTGCGATCGTCGAGATGTGCGTGGTGCATCTGGTGGTGGGCGCGCTGTTCGGGTGGACGGTTGCGCTGGTCGTGGGGGTGCTCGACCTTTCGCTGGTGATCGGCCTGGCGCTGTTGCTGCGTTCCTTCCGGCGACTGCCGGTGACGATTGCGGATGGCGTGCTGACGCTGCGGGCGGGCCTGTTGAAGTCGGTCGTGGTTCCGGTAGGCCAGATTGCGGGCTTGCGCGCGACCTGGGATGCGGCGGCGCTGAAGCAGCGCGGCGTGGTGAACCTTGCTTTGGTGAGTTGGCCGAGCGTGGTGATCGACCTCGATCCGCCCGTGCCGACGCGGCGCGGCAGGCAGGTCCACGCGGTTGCGCACAAACTGGACGATCCCGCCGCTTTCCATGCCGCGATCACCGCGCTATCGCGCAGGGATGAACAGTGAAGACCCGCTAGGCCCGCTCGACCCCGATTTCGCGGTGCAATTCCAGCGCGACGACCGTCGGCCGCGCTGTCAGCTTTATCTTATTTCGCCGCTCGAAGTCGGTGGCACCTTTCCCGATCGCCTGAAGCGCGCGTTGGATGCAGGCCCGGTCGCGGCGTTCCAGTTTCGCGTGAAAGACATCGACCAGCACAGCGCCGCGGCCCTCGCCGAGCCGTTGCAGCGCATTTGCGCGGATGCCGACGTCGCCTTCATCGTCAATGACAGCATTGCGCTCGCCAAGCGGCTGGGCGCGGACGGCGTGCATCTGGGGCAGGGCGATGGCGACCCGCGTGAGGCGCGCGCGCAGCTTGGGCCAGCGGCGCAGATAGGCGTCACATGCCACGACAGCCGCCATCTCGCGATGGAAGCGGGCGAGGCGGGGGCCGACTATGTTGCCTTCGGGGCCTTCTACCCGACGACCACCAAGACGACCGAGCATGTCGCCGATCCGGTGCTGCTGAGCTGGTGGTCGACGGTGTTCGAGATCCCGTGCGTCGCGATCGGCGGTATCACACCGGTCAACGCGCCGCCGCTGATCCGCGCCGGTGCAGATTTTCTCGCGGTGTCGGGCGCGGTGTGGGGCGGGGACGAGGCGGCTGCGGTACGCGCGTTCGAGGCCGTGCTCGCCGCCTGATGGCGCTTCAGTAGGTGTTCCGCCCGGCGCGGATTTCAGCCTTGGCGGTGAACAGCTTGCGGGCGGTGGTGCCGGCATCGCGCACCAGCACCATCACCTCGTCATTGACCTGGATCTTCTCGTCGGGGGACGGCCGCAGGATGGCGGCACCGCCGCGCTTGATCTGGACGATGAAAAACGCACCGGCCGCCTGACGTTCGGCCTCGCCGACGGTCAACACACACATCGCCGACCCGGCGTGCGCCGAGACGATTTCCAGATCCAGGCCCATTTCGCCGAGTTCGCCGCGCGCGCGTTTGAGCGCCGCGTCCGATCCCAGATCCGCGCTTTTCGGGAAGAGCACCATGCGTGCGATGCGTTCGGCACCGATATGGGTCGGCAGCACGACATGGTCGGCCCCGGCGCGGCGCAGCTTGCGTTCGGTCGTCGGGGCCTCGCCGCGCGCGATGATTTCGAGCGTCGGGTTGAGATTGCGCGCGCTGAGCGTGATGAAAACGTTCGCCGCGTCGTCTGGCAGGACTGTCGAGAGTACACGTGCTCGGTCGATCCCGGCCGCGAACAAAATCTCTTCCTCGGTCGCGTCGCCTCCGATGCACAGGTGGCCGGCGGCTTCGATTTCGGCGAGGCGATCGGCGCTGCGTTCGATCACGACCAGCGGCATGTTCGCCTCGGCAAGGTCGCGCGCCAGCATCGTTCCGATGCGACCAAAGCCGCAGATCACGACATGGCCGGACAATTTGTCGATTCGCGCGCGCATACGGTTGGCTCCCAGGATCTGGCGCAGTTGCAGGACGGTGAAAAACTGGACGAGCGCACCGGTCAACAGGATCATGCCGGTGCATCCGAACACGATCGTCGCGATCGTGATGGTGTGCAAATAGCCGGTGTCGATCGGCCTGACTTCATCATACCCGACCGAGAAGACGGTCAGCAGCACCATGTACGAGGCGTCGACGAAGCTCCACCCCGCCGCCATATAGCCGAGTGTCGCCAGGACGATCACCAGCCCGACATAGCCGAGAATAGTGATCAGATTTCTGGCAGGCGAGCCGAGAACGGCTTCAGCGTCGGCTAGGATCTTGCGCACGGAGGAGGACTGTTGCCCAGCGGGACGGGCAAGTCCAGTGGGCGATTAACGGCGCAAGGTTACCAGTGCCGCACGCGCCCCGTATCGACATGGACGAAGCCGTCGCGCGGATAATAGCCGACACCGCCGCCGCCCAGAGCGAGAGCTGCGCCGTGCAGCCGGTCGAGCGTCACGCCGGGCACCATGATGTCGGTCGCCTTGCCCAGCATATGCTGGCTCTGGCTGGCGACGCCGGTATGTTCGCCGCCCTTGGCACGGAGCGCGGCGTTGGTCGCGGGCGAGCGATAGCCCGAGATCAGATTGATCTTGCTGCCGCCGCTCAATTCCAGCTTGTCGCGCAACTGTACGAGCAAGGCGAGCAGACGGCGGTCCATCACCGTCGATTCACCGGTGCGCCAGTCGCGCAGGCCATGGTTCAGCTCGGCCAGCCCCTCGGGCAGGAAAGTCCCGTTCCGCGCGAACAGCGCATCGACGGTTTCGTTATTGTGGACGTTGCGAATGGCGAGGCGCCATTCCGTGCCGACCGCCATCGCCGGAAAAGGAAGCGCAAGCGCCGCACCGCCAACCAGCGCGCCGCCAAGCATCGCGCGTCGGGACACTATCATCGCTTGAGGCATCGCGCTGGACACAAGCCGCTATTCCAATCGTTTGTCTGCTTAGATTACTATGTAGGAGATTGAAGCGATGCGAAAAACCTTGGCCGGATCGGCTTGTCTGGCAATAGCATCGCTTGGCCTTGTTGCGGCCGCGCCGGTGGGAACCATCAGCGCAACGGACACTCCAGCGCTCGATCTTTCGACGTTACATGTGCAGGTCATCCTCGATCATCTTGGCTTCTCGCCCGGCGTGCTGGATGGGCGCGCCGGGAAATCACTGGTGGCGGCGCTCAAGGGCTTTCAGGAAACGTGCGGGCTGCCGCAAACAGGCGAGATGGATCTGACGACGCTGCGCGCGCTGCATCCTTATGCGCAGTGGCGGCCGACCCAGACGATCGCGTTGACCACCGACATGCTGGCCGGGCCGTTCGTCAATCCGCTACCCAAGAACCCGCAACTGCAAGCGAGGCTGACCACGCTCGGATATCGCTCGCCGATGGAGAAGCTCGGCGAGATGTTTCACACCAAGCCGTCGGTCTTGCTCGAATTGAACAGTCCGCAAACCCGGCTGGTGCCGGGCAGCAAGATCGTCGTGCCCAACGCGATCGCCGCCGACCACGCTTATGATCCCAAGCTCCCCGAGAAATGGCGGCAGACGCTCAGCGACCTGAACGTCGACTCGACTCAGCCGACGGGGGCCAAGGTGGTGGTCGACAAGTCCGAGGAGGTGCTGCGCGTTCTGGACAAGGACGGCAAGCTGGTCGCGCAGTTCATGGCGACGATGGGGAGCGAGCATGATCCCTTGCCGATCGGCACCTGGAAGATCCTCGGGCCGTCCTACAATCCGCCCTTCCACTACAATCCCAAGCTGTTCTGGGACGCAAAGAAGGGCGCAAGGGCGGCGTTGCTGCCACCGGGTCCAAACGGGCCGGTGGGCGTGGTGTGGCTTGATCTGTCCAAGCCGCATTACGGCATCCACGGGACGCCTTCGCCAGAGACGATCGGCCGGGCCGAAAGCCATGGCTGCATCCGCCTGACCAATTGGGATGCGGCGCGGCTGGCGATGATGATCAAGCCGGGCACGCCGGCTGTGTTCCAGGAATAATCCGTGGGGTGGTTGGGTCGTATCGCGCTGTTGGTCATTGCCGTCGCGGCGGCCGGGTGGATCGCCTTGCTGGCATTGTTGCCCGACGCTCCGCGCACGGCGGCGGGACTCACCACGCGACCGGTTGTGGCCGAACGGAACCCGTCCGGCACGCGTCTGGTCGTTCCGGTGGCAAGGGTGGCGCGCGGCGCTCTCATCGAGTCCTGGGGCGATCCGCGGGAGAATGGGCTGCGCCTGCATCACGGCACCGACATTGCCGCTCCGGCGGGCAGTCCAGTGCTGGCAGCCGCGTCCGGTACGGTTGAGAAGCTGTTCACAAGCGCGGCGGGCGGCACCACCGTCTATGTCCGCTCGCCCGACCGGCGCTGGACGTATTATTACGCGCATCTTTCCGCCTATGCGCCGGGGCTGCACGAGGGGCAGGGTGTCGCGGCTGGAACGGTGCTCGGCTATGTCGGCGATACCGGCAATGCCGGTGCGGGCAATTTCCACCTGCATTTCGGCCTGACGCGCACCACGCCCGAGCAGCATTGGTATGAAGGGGAGGATGTCGACCCCTACCGCTATCTTGCCGGACAGCCCTTGCCCGGCTAAAGGCCGCGCCTTGCTCTTTCCAACTACAGGCACCCCCATGAAGATCAACGCGGTCGAAATCCGTCCCGGCAACATTCTCGAATATGAAGGCGGCATCTGGAAGACGGTGAAAATCCAGCATACCCAGCCGGGCAAGGGTGGTGCCTATATGCAGGTCGAGATGAAGAACCTCATCGACGGCCGCAAGACCAACGTCCGCTTCCGCTCGGCGGAAAGCGTCGAGAAGGTCCGGCTCGATACGGTCGATTTCCAGTTCCTGTTCCGCGAAGGCGACACGCTGACCTTCATGGACAAGATCAATTACGAGCAGATCTCGCTCGACGCCGACATTTTGGGCGATGCCGCCGCCTTCCTGCAGGATGGCATGGATGTCGTGATGGAGCTGTGGGAAGAGCGGCCGATCTCGGTGCAGCTGCCCGACACGATCGAGGCGCTGATCGTCGAGGCCGACGCCGTGGTGAAGGGGCAGACCGCTTCGTCCAGCTACAAGCCCGCGATCCTGGAAAATGGCGTGCGCGTGATGGTGCCGCCGCACATTGGCGCGGGCACGCGCATTGTGGTCGATGTTTATGAACAGAGCTACGTCCGGCGGGCCGACTAACTAATGTCTCCCTCTCCCCGCTTGCGGGGAGAGGGTCGGGGAGAGGGGCTGGATCGAGCGCTGTCGCTCACTGCCCCTCTCCCGCGCTTCGCTTCGCTCGCTTGCCCTCTCCCCTGAAGGGGAGAGGGATAGAAGGAAATAATATGGCATCCCATTCCGGCCTGATGACGATCATGGACCGCGCCGCGCGCAAGGCCGGCCCGCGCCTGCGTCGTGATTTCAACGAGGTTCAGCAGTTGCAGGTCAGCCGCAAGGGGCCGGCCGATTTCGTCTCAATGGCCGATCAGCGCGCCGAGCAGACGCTGTATGAAGAATTGTCGCGCGCGCGGCCCGATTGGGGTTTCCTGATGGAGGAGCGCGGCGAGGTCGCGGGCGACCCCAACAAGCCGCGCTTCATCGTCGATCCGCTCGATGGCACGACCAACTTTCTCCACGGCATTCCGCATTTCGCGATTTCGATCGCGGTCGAGGAGCCGATGCCCAATGGCAAGCGCGAGATCACCTCGGGCCTGATCTATCAGCCGATCACCGACGAAGCGTTCTGGGCCGAAAAGGGGCGCGGCGCGTGGGTGCAGGAGCAGCGGCTGCGCGTATCGGCGCGCCGCGACCTGGCCGATTCGCTGATCGCGACGGGTATCCCGTTCCTGGGGCACGGCAATTTCGTCGAATGGAGCCGCATTTTCGGTGCGATTGCGCCGGAAGTCGCTGGGATCCGGCGGATGGGATCGGCCGCGCTCGATCTCGCCTGGGTCGCCGCTGGCCGGTATGACGGCTATTGGGAATCGGCGCTGCAGCCGTGGGACGTCGCGGCAGGGCTGTTGCTGGTCAAGGAGGCCGGTGGTTTCGTCACCGATTTCCGGGGTGGCGACCGCATGATGGAGCGCAGCGAATTCCTGGCGGCCAACGACGCGCTGCAATCGCGTTTGCACAAGCTGCTCGCGGGGGCACTCCGCTAAAATTTCGTCTCTCCCTCGACGCGAAGGGGAGCGGTACAGTCGAGCACAAACGCGATCGCTTCGTGGCTTTGTGTCTTCGTGCGAGAAGCTGTTTTTGCTCGCACGAAGACACAAAGCCATAAAGAGCAGAACCGACTGCCACCGGCTGCGCTTATGGGCGAGACCGTCGGTCCTTTGGGGGAAGGATTTTAGTTGCGATTCATTCTCACTCCCGCGACCCTTGCCCCTCAAAGTGCATCGTCCTAAAGCCCACGCACACCTGTTCGCACATGCGAGAAACCCATTGGTTGACCTGTCCCACTATTTGCCGATCCTGCTGTTCCTCGGCGTGGCACTCGCGCTCTCCAGCGCGTTCGTGTTTCTGCCGATGATCGTTGCCCGCCTGACCGGCGCGCACAAGCCGACCCCCGAAAAGCTGAGCGAATATGAGTGCGGCTTCCCCGCGTTCGAAGATCCGCGCAGCCAGTTCGACGTGCGCTTTTATCTCGTCGCCATCCTGTTCATCATCTTCGATCTGGAAGCGGCGTTTCTGTATCCCTGGGCCGTGTCGGTCTTCAAACTTGGCTGGGTCGCCTGGGGCTCGATGATGCTGTTCATCGTCGAACTGGCGCTCGGCCTGGTCTATGCGTGGAAGAAGGGAGCGCTCGAATGGGAGTAGAACTCATCCGTCCGTCCGGTCAGGATATCGTCCAGCCCGACGCGTCGTTCTTCAACGATCTCAATGGCGAACTCGGCGACAAGGGTTTCCTCGTCACCTCGACCGAAGAACTGTTCCAGTGGGCGCGTACCGGCTCGCTGTGGTGGATGACCTTCGGGCTCGCCTGCTGCGCGGTCGAGATGATCCACGTCAACATGCCGCGCTATGATCTCGAGCGTTTCGGCGCGGCACCGCGCGCGTCTCCGCGCCAGTCGGACGTGATGATCGTCGCAGGCACGCTGTGCAACAAGATGGCCCCGGCGCTGCGAAAGGTCTATGACCAGATGTCGGAGCCGAAATACGTCATCTCGATGGGGAGCTGCGCCAATGGCGGCGGCTATTACCATTACAGCTATTCGGTGGTGCGTGGCTGCGACCGGATCGTGCCGGTCGACATCTATGTGCCCGGTTGTCCGCCGACCGCCGAAGCGCTGCTCTACGGCATCATGCAGCTTCAGCGGAAGATCCGCCGTGTCGGGACGATCGAACGGTGAGGGCCCCCGCTCCAGCCTATGTCGCCAATGATGGCGTAATCGACACCGCGCGGACCGCGCTCGGTGCCAAATTGCTCGCGCCGGTCGAGGCGGTGGGTGAAGTCGCGCTGCATGTCGATCGCGCCTCGCTGGTCGAGACAATGGTCGCGCTGCGGGACACGCCCGGTCTTGAATATCAGCAGCTGATGGAAATCGCGGGCGTCGATTATCCCGATCGCGGCATCGACCGGTTCGAGGTCGTCTATTGCCTGCTATCGCTGACTCGCAATCACCGCATCCGCGTGCATGTGCAGACCGACGACGAAAAGCCGGTCCCGTCGGTAACCGGCATCTGGCCGGTTGCCGGTTGGCTCGAGCGCGAAGTGTATGACATGTACGGCGTGCTGTTCTCGGGCAATGCCGATCTCCGTCGCATCCTGACCGATTACGGCTTTCGTGGTCATCCGCAGCGCAAGGACTTCCCGCTCAGCGGCTATGTCGAACTGCGCTATTCGGAAGAAGCCAAGCGCGTTGTATACGAGCCTGTCGCGCTGGCGCAGGATTTCCGTACCTTCGATTTCATGAGTCCCTGGGAAGGCGCGGAATATGTGCTGCCCGGCGACGAAAAGGCGAAGCTGCCTGAGGAAAAGGGCGCGCCGACCCCGCTCAAGGCCGATGAAATCGTCAAGGCCGATGCTGCCGCATCGCCCAAGCAGGCATCGAGTCAGCCCAAAACGACGGACAGCACTGCGCAGTCCGGTGCAGGCAAGGCAGGCCCTGACGCAGGCGAGAAGCCGGCCAATCCCGATGTCGTTCCCTCCAACGGGAAGGGGCAGAACCAGTGACCGACTATCTCGACCAAATCGAACATCGCCTTGACGGGGAAGATCCCGAGGTCGGCGATGTCGAGATTCAGAATTACACGATCAACTTCGGCCCGCAGCATCCCGCCGCGCACGGCGTTTTGCGTCTGGTGATGGAGCTGGACGGCGAAATCGTCGAGCGCGTCGATCCGCATGTCGGGCTGCTGCACCGGGGCACCGAGAAGCTGATCGAGTATAAGACCTACACGCAGGCGCTGCCCTATTTCGACCGGCTCGATTACTGCTCGCCGCTGTGCATGGAGCATAGCTATGTGCTTGCGGTCGAGAAGCTGCTCGATCTGGAAGTGCCGCTTCGCGCGCAATATCTGCGCGTGCTGTTCGCCGAGCTGACGCGTATTTCGAACCACATGTTGAACCTCGGTTCGCACGTCATGGACGTCGGCGCGATGACGCCGAACCTGTGGTTGTTCGAAATCCGCGAAGACTGCATGAACTTCTTCGAGCGCGTCTCTGGCGCGCGGATGCACAGCGCCTATTTCCGTCCGGGTGGGGTGCACCAGGATGCGCCGCTGAAGCTGCTGACCGACATCGCCGACTGGCTCGATACGCGTTTGCCGCGACTGTTCGAGGACGCGATCTCGCTCGTGGCGGACAACCGCATCTTCAAGCAGCGCAACGTCGATATCGCCACGGTCAGCCGTGACGATGCGATCAAGTGGGGCTTTTCGGGTCCGATGATCCGTGGCTCGGGTATCGCGTGGGATCTGCGCAAGTCGCAGCCTTACGATGTTTACGCCAAGATGGATTTTGACGTACCGGTCGGCACGCGCGGCGATTGCTATGACCGGTTCATGGTGCGCGTTGAGGAAGTCCGCCAGTCGGCGCGGATCATGAAGCAGTGCTTGCGCGATATGCCGGAGGGGCCGATCGCGTCGCTCGACCGCAAGGTAGTGCCGCCCAAGCGCGCCGAGATGAAACGCTCGATGGAAGCATTGATCCATCACTTCAAGCTGTACACCGAAGGCTATCACGTGCCCGCAGGCGACGTGTATGTCGCGACCGAAAGCCCGAAGGGCGAGTTCGGCGTGTATCTGGTCGCGGACGGCACCAACAAGCCGTATCGCTGCAAGATCCGCCCGACCGCCTTCTCGCATCTGCAGGCGATGGACTTCATGGCGAAGGGCCACATGCTGGCTGATACGACCGCCATTCTGGGCGCGATGGATATCGTGTTCGGGGAGTGCGACCGGTGAGCAGCGCACGTCTCGCCACCGCGCATCGCATGATCGCGCTGTACAACGCGCAGGATGCGGACGGCTACGTCGCGGAAATGACCGGCGATGCGTGCGAGGCAATGTACCGCGGTGCCGTGGTACGCGACGGGCAGGAGGGTGTTCGCGCAGGGCTGAAGGCGATGTTCACGCAATATCCCGAGAACCGTGCCGAAGTGCTGTCGTCCTATGTCCTGGGCGATACCGTGGTGTTGCACGAAAACGTCTCGCGCGGTCCCGGTGGCGAGCAGTTCGAAGTCATGTCCCTTTATTCGTTTGAGGGCGACAAGGTCGCCCGCGTGGAGTTCATCCGCTAATGGCCGACGCGCCCAAAATTCCTGACGAAGCCGAGACCCGCGCGCGCTGGGGCGCGTTTGCGTGGAATGAGGAAAACCAGAAGAAAGCGAACGAGATCCTCGGTCGCTATCCCAAGGGCCGCGAGCAATCGGCTTCGATCCCGTTCCTCGATCTGGCGCAGCGCCAGGTTGGTGCCGAGACGCAGACGCAAGGCTGGCTGCCGGTGCCGGTGATCGAGTTCGTCGCTCGGCAGATCGGCGTGCCGTACATGCGCGTGTATGAGGTCGCGACCTTCTATACGATGTTCAACATGGCACCGGTCGGCCGCTATCACGTTCAGGTGTGCGGCACGACGCCGTGCATGCTGGGCGGCAGCGACGACGTGCTGTCGGCGTGCAAGAATAAGGGCCTGTCCAAGGGCCATACCACCCCGGACGGCCTGTTCACACTGACCGAGGTCGAGTGTCTGGGCGCGTGCGCCAATGCTCCAATGGTGCAGATCAACGACGATAATTTCGAGGATCTGGATTACGACAAGACCATCGCGCTGCTCGAGGCGCTGGCCGAGGGCAAGCCGGTGACGGCGGGGTCGCAGACCGGGCGCCGCGATAGCTGCCCGGCAGGCGGGCCGACCTCGCTCAAGGACATGGTTGCCGAGAACCACGATTATCGCGGGGAATGGGCATGAACAAAAACACCATCATACTGATCCTGGCGATCATCGGCGGCATCGTGGTCGCGGGCTGGGTGTTGCGGCTGACGCTGTCGCTGCTCGGGCCGCTGGTCGTGATCGGGCTTGGCGTGGTGATCTATCTCGCGCTCACCGGCAACAAGCGGATCGGGGGGGGCAAGTAACGTGCTCGCGGACAAGGATCGCATTTTCACCAATGTCTACGGCTTCCAGCCGTGGACGCTCGACGCCGCGATCATGCGTGGCGATTGGGATGACACCAAGGGCCTGATGGCGCGCGGGCAGGATGCCCTGATCGACGCGGTCAAGGCGTCTGGCCTGCGCGGCCGTGGCGGCGCGGGTTTTCCGACCGGCACCAAATGGTCGTTCATGCCCAAGGAACCGAAGCCGGATCGCCCGAATTTTCTGGTCATCAACGCCGACGAATCCGAGCCGGGTTCGTGCAAGGACCGCGAGATCATCCGGCATGACCCGCACAAGCTGATCGAAGGCGCGCTGATCGCGGGCTATGCGATGCGCGCGCGGGCGGCGTACATCTACATTCGCGGCGAATATATCCGCGAAGCCGAAGTGCTGTTCGCGGCCGTCGCCGAGGCGTATGCCAAGGGTCTGATCGGCAAGAATGCGAGCGGATCGGGCTATGATTTCGATGTGTTCGTCCATCGCGGCGCAGGTGCCTATATTTGCGGTGAAGAAACCGCGATGCTCGAAAGCCTGGAGGGCAAGAAGGGGCAGCCGCGCCTGAAGCCGCCCTTCCCGGCGGGTGCGGGCCTGTATGGCTGCCCGACCACGGTGAACAACGTGGAGTCGATCGCGGTCGTCCCGACGATCCTGCGACGCTCGCCGGAATGGTTCGCCAGCTTTGGCGCG
This sequence comes from Sphingomonas sp. PSPC2-2, assembly GCF_049897725.1. Lineage (NCBI taxonomy): Bacteria > Pseudomonadati > Pseudomonadota > Alphaproteobacteria > Sphingomonadales > Sphingomonadaceae > Sphingomonas > Sphingomonas sp. PSPC2-2. The sequence continues at coordinate 269,627 of NZ_JAFCWU010000004.1, forward strand.
GAGAACAATCGCGGGACCAAGCTGTTCCAGATCAGCGGCCATGTGAACACGCCGTGCGTGGTCGAAGAAGCGATGTCGATCACCTTCCGCGAACTGATCGAGACGCATTGCGGCGGCATTCGCGGCGGGTGGGACAATCTGCTCGCGGTGATCCCGGGCGGATCGTCGGTGCCTCTGGTGCCGGCCGCCGAGATCATGGACTGCCCGATGGATTTCGACGGCCTGAAGAAGGTCGGTTCGGGTCTGGGCACGGCCGCGATCATCGTGATGGACAAGTCGACCGACATCGTCCGCGCGATCAGCCGCTTGTCCTATTTCTACAAGCATGAGAGCTGCGGCCAATGCACGCCGTGCCGCGAGGGCACCGGCTGGATGTGGCGCGTGATGGAGCGGATGCGCACCGGCGACGCGGACATTTCCGAGATCGATACGCTGTATCAGGTGACCAAGCAGGTCGAGGGCCACACGATCTGCGCGCTCGGCGATGCGGCGGCCTGGCCGATCCAGGGCCTGATCAAGCACTTCCGCCCCGAGATGGAGCGGCGGATCACTGAAAAGCGTGGCGGCGGGTTGAGCCCGATGATGGAAGCGGCGGAATGAGCGCTGCAATCGCCTTGAGACAGTCGACACTACCGGTCATGGTACTGTTTGTCGGCTTGATGCCTGCGGTTGCGTTCGGTCAGTTGAAGCCCGAAGTGCAGACCGGCTCGCTCATTCCGGTTGCGCCGCAGGCCGTGGAGGCGAAGGACGCAGGCTTAATCAAGAAGGCGTTTGCTCGGTGCATTTACAATCGCAATAAGAAGGCAGCGGCCGTAATACTAACCTATAGTGACCCCGTGAGCGTGGATATAAAGGCCGCAAAAATCTCCGATGTAGCTAGTACCTTTGACATGTCAGAGTGCCTTGGGAAGCAGGCGAGCGTCACGCAAAACACGCTTGGCTTCAAATTCAAGCGCGAGATGTTACGCGGATTTTTGGCTGAAGAAACATATCTTGCGGGCCACCCTGTCGCGCCTACGCTCGCCCCCGGGTCGGTGGAAGTTATTGATCGGACCTACGTCTCCAATAGCGACAATTTGCCCAAGGCGCGGGCGCTCGGAGCATTTGCAGATTGCGTAGTCTTTAACGATGTGAGCGGGTCGGATGCGTTGCTCCGTACTATGCCCGCAAGTGCGAGCGAGCGAGCGGCGGCACGGGCACTGGCACCCGCATTGGGCAAATGCCTGGAACAAGGCATCCAGTTTTCGATGAGTCCGGCGAGCATTCGCGTCTATGTCGCAGATGGATTGTGGAATCGCTTTTCTCGCCCACAGCAGGCTCAAGTCGCTGCTGCGGCGAAACCATGAATAAGAAAGTTTGAGCGCGAACCATGCCTAAACTTAAAGTCGATGGCGTCGAGATCGAAGTTCCCGCTGGTGCCACCGTGCTCCAGGCGTGCGAACTCGCCGGCAAGGAAATCCCGCGTTTCTGCTATCATGAGCGGCTGAGCATCGCCGGCAATTGCCGGATGTGCCTGGTCGAGGTGAAGCCCGGACCACCCAAGCCGCAGGCATCGTGCGCGCTGCCGGCGGCGGACAAGCAGGAGATCTTCACCAACTCGCCGATGGTGAAGAATGCGCGCGAAGGGGTGATGGAGTTCCTGCTCATCAACCATCCGCTCGATTGCCCGATTTGCGATCAGGGCGGTGAATGCGATCTGCAGGACCAATCGGTTGCCTATGGCCGTGGCCAGTCGCGCTACAGCGAGAATAAGCGCGCGGTCACCGAGAAATATATGGGGCCGATCGTCAAGACGGTGATGACGCGCTGCATCCAGTGCACGCGCTGCATCCGTTTTGCCGAGGAAGTCGCTGGCGTCGAGGAAATCGGTGCGATCGGGCGTGGCGAGAACATGCAGATCGTGTCGTATCTCGAACATGCCGTGACGAGCGAACTGTCGGGCAATGTCGTCGACCTGTGCCCGGTCGGTGCGCTGACCTCCAAGCCTTATGCGTTCGAGGCGCGCCCGTGGGAGCTGAAGAAGACGCTGACCATCGACGTGATGGACGCGGTCGGCACCAACATCCGGCTCGATTCACGCGGTCGCCAGGTGCTGCGCGCGCTGCCGCGCATCAACGAGGACGTGAACGAGGAATGGGCGAGCGACAAGACGCGCCACGCGGTTGATGGTCTTGTCCGCCGCCGCCTCGACAAGCCGTATATCCGTAAAGACGGTCGCCTGACCGAAGCATCGTGGGATGCGGCGTTCCTGGCGATCTCGCAGGTCGATGCGGGCGCGAGCGTGGCTGCGGTCGCGGGCGATCTGGTCGATTGCGAGACGATGTATGCCACGAAGGCACTGCTCGGCAGCATGGGCTCGACCCTGCTCGAAGGCCGCCAGACCGGCATGGATTATGACACGTCGAGCCTGGCTGCGGTCAATTTCAACACGACGATCGCGGGCACCGAAAAGGCCGATGTGATCCTGATCGTGGGCAGCAACGTGCGCTGGGAAGCGCCGCTGGTGAACACGCGCATCCGCAAGGCGATCAAGAAGGGCGCAAAGGTCTTCGCGATCGGGCCGGAAACCGAGCTGACCTATAAGGTCGAATGGCTGGGTGCCGATCTCGGCGTGCTCGGCAATCTGCCCGAGGCGGTGACCGAGGCGTTCGCCAAGGCCGAGCGTCCGATGGTGATCGTCGGCGGGGCTGGGCTGAAGGCGCTTGGCGCGGCGCTGGCGCTGGTGCCGTCGCTGGGTCTGGTCAAGGATGGCTGGAACGGCTTCAACGTGCTGCACATGGCGGCGAGCCGCATGGGCGGGTTGATGCTGGGCTATGCGCAGAAGGGCGGCATTGCCGACCTGGTTGCGGCCAAGCCGAAGCTCGCTTTCTTCCTGGGCGCGGACGAAGTCGATTTCGGCGCGTTTGCGGATACGTTCAAAGTCTATATCGGCCATCATGGCGACAAGGGGGCAGCGGCAGCGGACGTGGTTCTGCCGGCGGCGAGCTATGCCGAGAAATCCGGCACCTATGTCAATCTCGAAGGCCGGGTGCAGCGCGGCGAGCGCGCCGTCTTCCCGCCGGGCGATGCCCGCGAGGATTGGACGATCCTGCGCGCTCTGTCGGGCGTGATGGGCAAGACGCTGCCGTTCGATACGATCGAGGAACTGCGCGCGGCGATGGCGGTCGATACGCCTGCGCTCGGAACGCTGGGGCTGGCGACGTTCGACTGGGCACCGCCTGCGCTCGACGCGGCCGCTGCGGGCGAGATCGCCGGCTATCCGATCAAGGATTTCTATCTGACGAACGCGATCTGTCGCGCGTCGCCGACGATGCAGCGCTGCTCGGCTGAACTTGTCCACGGCCAGGAATTCGCGGAGGCGGCGGAATGACCAGTTTCTTCACCTACCGTTTCGGCCTTCCCTTTGGCTGGGCGTGGTTCCTTGCCACTTTGATGGACATTCTGCTGATCGCGCTGCCGCTGATGCTGGCAGTGGCGATGATCATCTATGCCGATCGCAAGATCTGGGCGTCGATGGCGCTGCGCCGTGGTCCGAACGTGGTTGGCCCGCTCGGGTTGCTGCAATCCTTCGCCGACGGCCTCAAGGTGTTCCTGCAGGAAACGATTGTTCCTTCGGCAGCGAACAAGACGCTGTTCCTGATCGCGCCGATTATCACCTTTACGGTCGCGCTGATCGTGTGGGCGGTGGTGCCATTCGATGCGCGAGCCGCGCTCGCTGATATCAATGTCGGCTTGCTGTATGTGCTCGCCGCGTCGTCGCTCGGGGTGTACGGCATCATTCTCGCGGGTTGGGCGTCCAACTCCAAATATCCGTTCTTCTCGGCGATCCGCGCGGCGGCGCAAATGGTGAGCTATGAGGTCGCGATCGGTTTCGTGCTGATTTCGATCGTGCTGTGGAGCGGCAGCTTCAACCTGACCACAATCGTCGAAGCGCAGAAGAGCGTGATGGGGACGCCGGTCAATGGCTTCTTCCTGAACCCCTTGCTGTTCCCGATGGCGGTGGTGTTCTTCATCTCGTCGCTGGCCGAAACGCAGCGCGCGCCGTTCGATCTGGCCGAGGCCGAGAGCGAATTGGTCGCGGGCTATCAGACTGAATATTCGTCGATGGCGTTCGCGCTTTATTGGCTTGGTGAATATGCCAACGTTATTCTGATGTGCGCCTTGAACGCGACGTTGTTCTGGGGCGGATATCTGCCGCCGCTGGATCTTCCGATCCTGTACGCGGTGCCGGGGATCCTCTGGCTGTTTATCAAGATCCTGCTGTTCTTCTTCGTGTTCAGCTGGGTGAAGGCGACCGTCCCGCGTTACCGCTATGACCAGCTGATGCGGCTGGGGTGGAAGATCTTCCTGCCGCTGTCGCTGTTCTGGGTGTTCCTGGTGTCCGGCTTCCTCATGCTGACCCGCGTTGGAGTTCCGTCATGAGCCTTGCTCAGATCATCAAATCCTACACGCTTTGGGAGTTCCTCAAGGCGCACACTCTCACCCTGAAGTATTTCTTCAAGGCGAAGGCGACGATCAACTATCCGTTCGAGAAGAACCCGCTCAGCCCGCGCTTCCGTGGCGAGCATGTGCTGCGGCGCTACCCGAATGGCGAGGAACGCTGCATCGCGTGCAAGCTGTGCGAGGCGGTGTGCCCGGCACAGGCGATCACGATCGAGGCCGAACCGCGCGACGACGGCAGCCGCCGCACGACGCGCTACGACATCGACATGACCAAGTGCATCTTCTGCGGCCTGTGCCAGGAAGCGTGCCCGGTCGATGCCGTGGTCGAGGGACCGAATTTCGAATATGCGACCGAAACGCGCGAGGAACTGATTTACGACAAGGCGAAATTGCTCGCCAACGGGGATCGCTGGGAAAGCGCCATCGCGGCGAACCTTGCCGCCGATGCGCCGTACCGTTAATCGCCAGCCGACTGTAAGGGGCCCACTGATTCCGTGATACAGGCACTCGCCTTTTATCTCTTCGCGACGATCGTTATCGTGTCGGCCGCGTTGACGATTACCGCCCGCAACCCGGTCCATGCCGTGCTGTGGCTGATCCTCGCTTTCTTCAACGCCGCCGGCCTGATGGTGCTGGTGGGGGCGGAGTTTATCGCGATGCTGCTCGTCATCGTCTACGTGGGCGCAGTCGCCGTGCTGTTCCTATTCGTGGTGATGATGCTCAACATCGATTTTGCGGAGCTGCGCGCGGGGTTCGTGCGCTACGCGGCACTCGGCGCGGTGCTCGCGATCGGGCTGGCGGCGGAGATCATGGTCGCTTTCGGGGCCTGGAGCGCGGGCAAGATCGAGCTCGCCCGCCGCGCCGCGCCGACGCCGGAAACGGTGCCCAATATCGAAGCGCTCGGGATGCTGCTCTACACGCGCTATCTGTTCGTGTTTGAAGGGGCAGGGCTGGTACTGCTGGTCGCCATGATCGGCGCAATCGTGCTGACACACCGCGACCGCACGGGTTCGCGCAAGCAGAACATCGCACGCCAGAATGCGCGGCGTCCGCAGGATGCGACGCGCAACACGCAGCCGACTGTCGGCGGAGGGATAGACCTGTGATTGGGCTCGGCCATTATCTCGTCGTCGGGGCGATCCTGTTCGCGCTCGGCGTGTTCGGCATCATCGCCAATCGCAAGAACCTGATCGTCATGCTGATGGCGATCGAGTTGATCCTGCTGGCGGTGAACCTCAATTTCGTGGCCTTTTCGGGCTATCTGCATGACCTGGTGGGCCAGGTTTTCGCGATGTTCGTGCTGACGGTGGCGGCTGGCGAGGCCGCGATCGGCTTGGCCATTCTCGTTATCTATTTCCGCAGCCGCGGGACGATCTCGGTTGACGATGTCAACCGGATGAAGGGGTGATCGCGACGTGACGTCTATCCTTTTCATCGTTTTCCTGCCGCTGCTGGCGGCGATCGTCGCGGGCTTCTCGAACAAGACGTTCGGGGCGGTCCTGCCGAAGATCGTGACGACGGGCGCGCTGTTTATCTCGGCGTTCCTGAGCTGGACAGTCTTCATCCCATATCTGAGCGGTGGCGAAGCCACGGTGACGCCGGTGCTCGACTGGATCCACTCGGGCGACATGCGCATCGACTGGGCGCTCCGCGTTGATGCGCTGACGGCCGTGATGCTGGTGGTGATCACCAGCGTCTCGGCGCTCGTCCATCTGTATAGCTGGGGCTATATGGATGAAGACCCGGACCAGCCGCGCTTCTTCGCCTATCTGTCGCTGTTCACCTTCGCCATGCTGATGCTGGTGACCGCCGATAATCTGGTCCAGATGTTCTTCGGCTGGGAAGGCGTGGGTCTCGCGTCCTACCTGCTGATCGGCTTCTGGTTCCGCAAGCCCAGCGCCAATGCCGCCGCGATCAAGGCGTTCGTCGTCAACCGTGTCGGCGACCTTGGTTTCATGCTCGGCATCTTCGGCACCTATCTGGTGTTCCACACCATCTCGATCCCCGAAATCCTGCGGCTCGCGCCGGGGATGGCGGGGTCGACGATCGGGTTCGTCGGCTATCGCATCGATACGATGACGCTGCTGTGCCTGCTGCTGTTCGTCGGTGCGATGGGCAAGTCGGCGCAGCTCGGCCTGCACACCTGGTTGCCGGACGCGATGGAAGGCCCGACCCCGGTGTCGGCGCTGATCCACGCGGCGACGATGGTCACCGCCGGTGTGTTCATGGTGTGCCGCCTGTCGCCGATGTTCGAAACGTCGCCCTTCGCGCTGCATGTCGTGATGACGATCGGTGCGGCGACCTGCCTGTTCGCGGCGACGGTCGGGCTGGTGCAGACTGACATCAAGCGCGTGATCGCCTATTCGACCTGTTCGCAGCTCGGCTACATGTTCTTCGCGGCCGGGTGTGGCGCTTATGGCGCGGCGATGTTCCACCTGTTCACGCACGCTTTCTTCAAGGCGCTGCTGTTCCTGGGTGCCGGTTCGGTGATCCATGCAATGCATCACGAGCAGGACATGCGCTATTATGGCGGCCTGCGGAAACACATCCCGCTGACCTTCTGGGGGATGATGATGGGCACGCTGGCGATTACCGGCGTTGGCATTCCGGCGGTGTTCGGCAATCCGATCGCCTTTGGCTTTGCGGGCTTCCATTCGAAGGACGCGATCATCGAGGGCGCCTGGGCCGCTGGCCAGCATGGCGCGTCGATCGTCGGCATCATCGTTGCGTTGCTGACCAGCTTCTATTCGTGGCGCCTGATGTTCCTCACCTTCTGGGGCAAGCCGCGCTGGGAGCAGTCCGAGCATATCCAGCACGCGCTGCACGATGCGCATGGCCACGGCCATGACGATCATGGTCACGACCATGCGCACGCCCATGCCGATCACGGCCATGGCCATGCGGCGCATAGCGACGGGACGGGTGGCTATCATCCGCATGAGAGCCCGTTCCCGATGCTGATCCCGCTGATCCTGCTGTCGATTGGTGCGGTGTTCGCTGGCTTCGTGTTCCACGGCTATTTCATCGAGCCGAGCGCAGGCGAGGCCTATTGGCACGGCGCGATCGCGTTCAACGAGCATCTGATGCATGCGATGCACGAGGTTCCGCTGGGTGTGAAACTGTCGGCGTCGGTGGCGATGCTGCTCGGCCTGCTGGGCGCGTACATCTTCTACATCCGCGCGCCGGAAGCACCGGCCAGGCTGGCCGCGACCTACCGTCCGATCTACCTGTTCCTGTTGAACAAATGGTATTTCGACGAACTCTACAACCTGCTGTTCGTGAGGCCTGCCTTCGCGCTCGGCCGCTTCTTCTGGCACCGTGGTGACGAGAAGACGATCAACCGCCTGGGGCCGGATGGTGCCGCGTGGGTGGTCGAGCGGAGTGCGCGCGTCGCGGGCAGGGTCCAATCGGGATATGTATACACTTATGCGTTCGTCATGCTGCTGGGGTTAACCGGGGCCGTGACCTGGGCGATCAACATTTGGGCGACGAGCAAGTGAGCGGCCTTCCCATGCTATCGATCATGCTCGCCATCCCGGCGATCGCAGCCATTGCCTGTCTCTTTGCCAGTGCGCAGGGCGCGCGCTGGATCGCGTTGATCGCGACGCTGGTCGATCTCGTGCTCGGGATCTGGCTGTGGGCCAATTTCGACATTGGCGGGCCGCAGTGGCAGTTCGTCGAGAATGCCGGCAGCCTGGGCGTGTTCAGCTGGAAGCTCGGTATCGACGGCTTCGCGCTGATGCTGGTGATGCTCAGCGTGTTCCTGATGCCGATCTGCATCGGCGCGAGCTGGGTGGCGGTCACCGAGCGCGTGCAGGAATATATGGCGGCGTTCCTCATCACCGAAATGCTGATGATCGGCACGTTCACGGCGCAGGACATGTTCCTGTTCTACATCTTCTTCGAGGCTGGTCTGATCCCGATGTACCTGATCATCGGCATCTGGGGCGGCGCGAACCGCATCTACGCTTCGTACAAATTCTTCCTCTACACGCTGCTGGGCTCGCTGCTGATGCTCGTCGCGATGCTGTGGATGGTCAGCTATTCCGGCACCAGCGACATTCCGACGCTGCTGGGCACCGATTTCCCGGTGCGCGTGCAGCCGTGGCTGTGGCTTGCTTTCTTCGCCTCGTTCGCGGTGAAGATGCCGATGTGGCCATTCCACACCTGGTTGCCCGATGCGCACGTGCAGGCACCGACGGCAGGTTCTGTGATCCTGGCCGGCGTGTTGCTGAAGCTCGGCGGATACGGCTTCCTGCGCTTCTCGCTGCCGATGTTCCCGGAAGCCTCGGCGCAGTTCGGCTGGCTGATCCTGTCGCTGTCGGCGATTGCGGTGATCTACACCTCGCTGGTCGCACTCGTGCAGTCCGACATGAAGAAGCTGATCGCCTATTCCTCGGTCGCGCACATGGCGATCGTGACGATCGGCCTGTTCGCCTTCAACCGCCAGGGTCTGGAAGGCGCGATGATCGTCATGCTCAGCCACGGCCTGGTATCGGCGGCGTTGTTCCTGTGCGTCGGTGTGATCTATGACCGGCTGCACACGCGCGAGATCAGCCGTTACGGCGGCCTTGCGATCAACATGCCGCGCTACGCCTTGCTGTTCATGCTGTTCACCATGGCGTCGGTCGGCTTGCCGGGCACGAGCGGGTTCGTCGGCGAATTCCTGTCGCTGGCCGGGACCTATCGCGTGTCGACACTGGCGACCTTGCTGTGCACCACCGGGATCATCCTGGGGGCTGCCTATATGCTGTATCTGTATCGCCGCGTGGTGTTTGGCGAGATCGTCCATGACGATGTCCGCACCATGCCGGATTTGAGCCTGCGGGAGATTGCGTTGCTGGCCCCGATTGCCGCCGTTGTGTTGTGGATGGGGGTATACCCTGAGAGCTTCCTCGCCCCGATGCGCGGCGATGTGGCGACCTTGCAGGCGCGGATCGCGCGGGCAGCACCGGCTGGCGATTCGCTGCCGACCGCTGGCAAGGCGCTGGCGACACCCGCCGAACATGCGGAGGCACGGCCATGAACGCTTCGCTGTTGATGACCTTGCCGGAACTGGTGCTGGCGGTTGGCGCGATCGCGTTGATGCTGGTGTCGGCGTGGGGTGGACAAGCGTCCACACGACTGGTGTCGTGGGCGTCGGTTGCGGTGCTGATCGGCGCTGGCATTGCGCTGATGGGCCCGGCCTCGTCGGGCGGGGCGGCCTTTGGTGGTTTGTACCGCGCGGATGCCTTTGCCGCCTTTGCGAAGGTGCTGATCTATGGTGCGTCGGCGGTTGCCATCATCCTCGCGCCGCGCTTCTTCGCGATCGGTCGCGGTGATGACCTGCGTCCGGAATATCCGGTGCTGATCCTGCTGTCGGCGGCGGGTATGGGCATGATGGTGTCTGCGGGCGATTTGCTGACGCTGTATGTCGGCCTCGAACTGCAGAGCCTTGCTGCCTATGTGCTGGCGAGCTTCATGCGGCGCGATGTACGCTCGGCCGAAGCGGGGCTTAAGTATTTCGTGCTGGGCGCGCTGGCGAGCGGTATCCTGCTCTACGGCATCAGCCTGGTCTATGGGTTCAGCGGGACCACGTTGTTCTCGTCGATCGCGACCGCTTATGGCGCGGGGCGTTCGCTGGGGCTGACCTTCGGGCTGGTGTTCGTGTTTGCCGGGCTGGCGTTCAAGATGAGCGCGGTGCCGTTCCATATGTGGACCCCCGACGTCTACGAAGGCGCGCCCACGCCGGTGACGGCGTTCTTCGCCTCGGCCCCTAAGGTGGCGGCGATCGGCCTTGCAGTGCGCGTTGCCGTGGAAGCGATGGGCCCGGCCACGGACCAATGGCGGCAGATCGTGATCTTCGCGGCGCTTGCCTCGATCATCTTCGGTGCGGTTGCGGCGATCGGGCAGACCAACGTCAAGCGCCTGCTGGCCTATTCGTCGATCAACAATGTCGGCTTCGTGCTGATCGGTCTTGCCGCCGGTACGCAGGACGGCGTGGCGGCAGTGCTGTTCTACCTTACGGTCTATGTCGTGATGACGCTGGGCAGCTTCATCGTGGTGCTGCAGATGAAGGATAGCGAGGGGCAACCGGTCGAGACGATCGTCAGCCTGGCGGGCCTGTCGCGCTCGCGTCCGGCGCTGGCTTTGGCGATGGCGACCTTCATGTTCTCGCTGGCGGGCATCCCGCCGCTGCTGGGCTTCAATGCCAAGCTGGCGGTGTTCAACGCCGCAGTGCACGGTGGTTTGTATCCGCTGGCGGTCGCAGGTTTTGTCGCGTCGGTGATCGGTGCCTATTATTACCTGCGCGTGGTCAAGGTGATGTACTTTGACGCACCGGGCGAGGCCTATAGCGGTCGCGCCACGCCGGTGGAGAGCCTGCTGGTTACGCTAGCGGCGCTGTTCGTCTCGCCGGTCGGGTGGCTGACCTTGGGTACGCTCGGCGTGTGGACCACCACCGCCGCCAAGGCGCTGTTCTGACGGTTACGATCCGCACCGTCGCCGAGACGGGGTCGACCAACGCCGACATGCTGCAGCTTGCCCGTTCCGGGGTAGGCGAGGGGCTGTGGTTGCGTGCCGAGCGACAGCTTGGCGGGCGCGGGCGGCAAGGGCGGGCGTGGGTGTCGCCGGTTGGCAATTTCTACGGTTCGACGCTGGTGCGGGTGCGCGCGAGCGATCCGCCGCCCGCAACGCTGGCGCTGGTGGCGGCGGTCGCGTTGGACGAGGTCGTGCGGGCCTATCTTGGCCTTTCGGGGGCGGATGAGGCGCTGCTGATCAAATGGCCCAATGATTTGCTGATTGCGGGTGCGAAGCTCTCGGGCATTTTGCTCGAACGGGCCGATGACGCGGTAGTGGTGGGGATCGGCGTCAATCTTGCCCATTACCCGGATGATACCGATCGCGCCGCCACCAGCCTCGCGGCGCGGGGCGCGGGCGTTGACCCGGCCGACTTCGCCCAAACCCTGGCCGAGTCGTATGCTCGCTGGCTCGGCCTGTGGCGAGGGCAGGGGCTTGCGCCCGTCCGGGCGCGCTGGATCGAACGGGCGCACCGCCCAGGTACCGCGCTGACCGCGCGTCTCGCCGATGGCACGGCGGTGGACGGCTTGTTCGACGGGCTGGGCGAGGACGGTGCCCTTATCCTGCGCTTGGCGGATTGCGCGGCCCGTGTCATTCACGCTGGCGACGTTTTTCTGCTGTGAGAGGCTCTACGCCCATGTTGCTCGCGATCGATGCCGGTAACACCAATGTCGTCTTCGCCCTGGTCCAGGGCCGCACGATCAAGGCGCGCTGGCGTATCGCGACCGACCCGCGCCGCACCGCCGACGAATATGCGGTGTGGCTGAGCCAGTTGCTGACGCTGGAAGGTTATGATCGGAGCGAGGTGACCGGTGTCATCATCGCTACCGTAGTCCCGCGTGCGCTGCACAATTTGCAAACGCTGGCGCGCAAATATTTCGGCGGCGAGCCACTGATTGCCGGCGAGCCGCCGGTCGAATGGGGCATGGCGCTCGATGTCGACGAGCCGCGCAGCGTCGGGGCCGACCGCGCCGTCACCATGATCGCGGCGCACGCGTTGCACAGTGGCGATTTGATCGTGATCGATTTCGGCACCGCGACGACGCTCGACCTAGTCGACTATAGCGGTGCCTATAAAGGCGGCATCATCGCGCCGGGCATCAACCTGTCGCTCGATGCGCTGGTTACCGCTGCAGCCAAGCTTCCGCGCATCGGGATCGAAGCGCCTGCGTCGACAAGCGTGATCGGTCGGGACACCGTCAGCCAGATGCAGATCGGCATCTTCTGGGGCTATGTCGCCATGATCGAGGGGCTGGTTGCGCGGATGAAGGCGGAGGTTGGGCGTCCCGTGCGCGTCATCGCGACGGGAGGCCTCGCGATCCTGTTCGAGCAGCATACCACTATGTTCGACATGGTCGAACCCGACCTTACAATTCAGGGGCTGGCGATTTTGTGGGATCGCGCCCATATAGCGTCCTAGAGTCAGCGTGCGTGCGCCTCCGCCAGAACCCTGTGGTTGTGCGGTGCCCCGCTTCCCCGATCTCTACGAAATTCCGCGCCTGACCGCGCACATCCCCCGGTTCGCGTTCGCGCGACCATCTTTGAAAGAACAGACACCTCCGTGACAACACCCAAGAAAGAACTCCTGTTCCTGGCCCTGGGCGGGTCGGGCGAAATCGGCATGAACGTCAATCTCTATGGCTGCAACGGCAAGTGGTTGATGGTCGATTGCGGCATCACCTTTGCCGATCCGCAATATCCCGGCATCGACGTGATCCTGCCCGACCTGCAATTCATCGAGGAGCGTCTCGACGATCTGGTCGGCATCGTGCTGACGCACGGCCATGAAGACCATATCGGCGCGTTGCCGTATCTGGCCGAAGATCTGGGCGTGCCGCTTTATGCAACGGCGTTCACCGCCGGGCTGATCCGCGGCAAGCTCGAGGAAGAAGGTAATGCCAACCGGGTCAAGCTGAAGGTCATCAAGCCCGATACCAAGGTCGACCTCGGGCCGTTCGGCGTGACCTTCGTGCCGTTGTCTCACTCGATTCCCGAGGCGAGCGCGCTGCTGATCGATACCCCATATGGCCGGGTGTTCCACACCGGCGACTGGAAGCTCGATGCGGCTCCGGTGATCGGCCATCCCACCTCGCCGGAGGCGCTCGAGGCGATCGGTAGTGGCGGCATTCTGGCGCTCGTCTGCGATTCCACGAACGTGTTCAATGCCGAGGCTTCGGGGTCGGAGAGCGATGTGCTGTCGGGCCTGATGGGCGTTATCAGCCAGGCCAAGGGCCGCGTAATGGTAACCTCGTTCGCGTCGAACGCGGCACGGTTGCACACGCTTGGCGTGGTCGCACGCGAGACGGGACGCCAGCTCAGCGTACAGGGGCGCTCGCTCGATCGCATCCTGAAGGTTGCGCGCGCTACGGGGTATCTCAAGGATTTCCCCGACACGATCGATGCCGAGGCGGCGATGCGGTTGCCGCGTGACAAGGTGCTGGTGGTAGCGACCGGCGGGCAGGGCGAAGACCGCGCCGCCTTGGCGCGCGTCGCCAATGGCCAGCACCCGATTTCGCTCGATAGCGGGGACACAGTCGTGTTCTCGTCCAAGCAGATCCCGGGCAATGAAGTCGCGATCGGCCGCATCCAGAATCAGCTCGCCGCCAAGGGCGTGATCATGATCACCGACCGCCAGGCGCATGTGCACGTGTCGGGCCATCCGGGTCGGCCCGAGCTGCTGCAAATGTACCGCTGGATGAAGCCGGAATTGCTGATGCCGGTGCACGGCGAAATGCGGCACCTGATGGAGCAAGCGCGCTTCGGCCTGTCCGAAGGCGTGCCGCGTGCGTTGGTGCAGACCAATGGCGACATCGTACGGCTGGCTCCTGGCGCGCCGACCAAGATCGGCAATGCACCGGTCGGACGGCTCGTGCTCGATGGCGACGTAATCCTGCCGGGTGACGGCCAGACGATCAACGAACGTCGCAAGCTGGCGATCAACGGGCAGATTTCGGTCGCGGTGGCGATTGGGTCGCGCGGGCTGATCGGGACGCCGCAAGTGCGCATTCAGGGTATCCCGGTCGAGGAAGACCGCGATCCGTTCCTGGAGGAGACGGTCGATGCCGTCATCGCCGCCGCCAAGCAGAATGGGCGCGACCGCGAGAAACTGCGGGAGAACATCCGGCTGGCCGCGCGCAAGGTCGCGACGCGCTGGACCGGCAAGAAGCCCAATGTCGACGTGCTGCTGATCGAGGCCTAACCGACATGCGGTGGACCTCGGCGCTGGCGATTTATTTCCTGTTCTGGGCGTTCTCGGTGTTCTTCGTCTTGCCCTTCGGGGTCAAGACCAGCGACGAGGCCGGGGTCGAACGCGTCCCCGGCCAGGCCGAGAGCGCCCCGCACGAGTTCCATCCGCGCAAGGTCGCGATCCGCGTAACCATCGTCGCGACGATCCTGTGGTCGCTCTATATGCTGAACTACCATTTCGGCTGGTTGACGCCGCAAATGATCGACGTGTTCGGCGCGTGGAACGGGGTGGAGTAAGCCCCCTCCCGAGCGGGAGGGGGTAATGCGGACGAGGGTTTACCCCTCGTCGTCGGCAGGCTTGCTCTGCAGCTGGACGTAATTTTCGATGCCCATGCGCGCGATCATCTCGAACTGGCGTTCGAGCGTGTCGACATGCTCTTCCTCGCTGTCGAGGATGCGGCGGAACAGGTCGCGGCTGACATAGTCACGGACCTTCTCGCAATGCTCGATCGCGTCGCGCAGAAGCGGAAGCGCGTCCATCTCGAGCGCGAGATCGGCCTTGAGGACTTCCTCAACGGTCTCGCCGATGCGCAGGCGACCGAGCATCTGGAAATTGGGCAGGCCATCGAGGAAAAGGATGCGCTCCGACAGCCAGTCGGCATGCTTCATCTCGTCGATCGATTCGTGGCGCTCGAATGCCGCGAGCTTGCGTACGCCCCAATGATCGAACAGCCGATAATGCAGCCAATATTGGTTGATCGCGGTCAGTTCGTTTTTGAGTGCCTCGTTAAGATACTCGATGACCTTGATATCGCCCTGCATTTATACGTCCTTTTTGCGGTTCGCGGACGATCTTAGGCGACGGCGCGCTCTTCGTCGATAATGGCGCGGGCAACGGGCACGCATTGGCCACATTTCGCCTGACAGCCCATCGCCCGATACGCTTGGCACGCAGTCCGTGACCCGCTGCGTGCGGCAGCGCGGACATCGCGTTCACGGATGGCATTGCAGATGCAGACGACCATGGATTCTCCCTTCGGAACCCATGTTGTATCGCTAATGAGAATGGATCGCAAGCACTGTTGCGATCCATTCTCACAAGAAGTTTCAGCTCTCGACCGGAGCGACGTCGCCCATCAATTTCGGGAAGAAGCCCTCGTGCGCTGCGCGCAGATCGGCGAGCGTGACGACATAGTCATCGTCGGGCAGTTCGAAGATCAGGCGATTGGCGATGGTGCGCCCGATTCGTTCGATCTCGACGCCCGCCGCATCCGCTGCGGTCAGCGTCTCGAGCAGCAGATGGTCGGCGACGGTGGCGACATACAGGCCCTGGTCCTCGCCGAACAGCGCACAAGCGACCCCGCATGGCAGCGGAGCGTGCAGCATCGCACCGATATTGCCCGCCAGTGCCATCTCGGCGACCGTCACGGCAATGCCGCCGTCGGACACGTCGTGCACTGCGGTGAGCGCGCCCGTGGCGATATGCGCACGGACGAACTCGCTGTTGCGGCGCTCGGCTTCGAGGTCGACCGTGGGTGGCGCACCTTCCTCGCGACCATGGACTTCGCGCAGCCATAGCGACTGCCCGAGATGGCCCGAGCGTTCGCCGATCAGCACGATGACGTCGCCGGTGCCCTTGAATGCGATGGTCGCGGATTTCGACCAGTCGGCCAGCAGCCCGATCGCGCCGATCGCGGGGGTCGGCAGGATCGCCGAGCCGCCGCCGGTCGCCTTGCTCTCATTGTACAGCGAGACGTTGCCCGACACGATCGGAAAGTCGAGCGCACGGCAGGCGTCGCCCATGCCATCGAGACAACCGACGAACTGCGCCATGATTTCGGGGCGCTGCGGGTTGGCGAAGTTGAGGCAATTGGTGACGGCAAGCGGCGTCGCGCCGACCGCCGACAGATTGCGATAGCATTCGGCGATCGCCTGCTTGCCGCCTTCATAAGGATCGGCATAGCAATAGCGCGGCGTGCAATCGGTGCTCATCGCCAGCCCCTTTTGCGTGCCGTGGACGCGCACGACGGCGGCGTCGCCGCCCGGGCGCTGGACCGTGTCCGCGCCAACTTGCGTATCATATTGCTCGTAAATCCACCGGCGCGACGCGATGTCGGGCGAGCCCATCAGCGTCAGCAGATCCGCAGCGACGTCGGTCGAGTCGGGGATCTCGCCCAGCGGCCTGACCTTGGCCCAGGCCTGATACTCTTCCTTCGAAGCCGCGGGGCGATCGTAGAGCGGTGCCTCGTCGGCGAGCGGGGCGAGCGGGATGTCGGCAACCGTCTCGCCATTGAAGGTCAGCACCATGTGGCCGGTATCGGTGACGTGGCCGATGACCGCGAAATCCAGCTCCCATTTGCGGAAGATGGCTTCGGCGAAATCCTCACGGCCGGGCTTCAGCACCATGAGCATCCGCTCCTGGCTCTCGCTCAGCATCATCTCATAGGGCGTCATGCCGGTTTCGCGCTGCGGCACCGCATTCATGTTGAGTTCGATGCCGACGCCGCCCTTGGACGCCATTTCGACCGAGGAAGAAGTGAGACCGGCGGCACCCATGTCCTGGATCGCGACGATCGCGTCCGAGGCCATCAGTTCAAGACAGGCTTCGATCAACAGCTTCTCGGTAAAGGGATCACCGACCTGCACGGTCGGACGCTTGTCGCCGGTCTCCTCGGAGAAATCGGCCGACGCCATCGTTGCACCGTGGATGCCGTCGCGACCGGTCTTGGAGCCGACATAGACGATCGAATTTCCGATGCCCGACGCCGCCGAATAGAAGATCTTGTCGGTCTCCGCGACGCCGACCGTCATCGCGTTGACGAGGATGTTGCCGTCATAGGAGGAGTGAAAGTTCACTTCGCCGCCAACCGTCGGCACGCCAACGCAATTGCCGTAGCCGCCAATGCCATGCACAACGCCCGAAATGAGGTGGCGCATCTTGGGATGATCGGGCCGACCGAAGCGCAGCGCGTTGAGGTTGGCGACGGGCCGCGCGCCCATCGTAAAGACGTCGCGCAAAATGCCACCAACGCCGGTCGCTGCGCCCTGATAAGGCTCGATATAGGACGGGTGGTTGTGGCTCTCCATCTTGAAGATCGCCGCCTGGCCATCGCCAATGTCGACCACGCCGGCATTCTCGCCGGGGCCGCAAATCACTTGCGGGCCGGTGGTCGGCAGCTTTTTCAAATGGATGCGGCTGGATTTATACGAGCAATGCTCGGACCACATGACCGAGAAAATGCCAAGCTCGGTCAGATTGGGCTCGCGGCCCATCGCGTGCAGGACACGCTCATATTCTTCAGGGGACAGCCCGTGCTGGGCGACGATCTCTGGGGTGATGTCGGTCATGGCGCGGCTTTAGCGAGCGTGGGCGGCGGCGTCACCCCATCCAGCATCAAACCGACATTTTTGCGCCGCTGCACCGGTTGCGCAGTGGCGGGGGCGGCCTCGATTCGCCGCCCCCGCGCTCGTGCAGGCCCGTTTTTAGCTCTCGTTACGCGCCAGCCATTCTTCGAGCCACTTGATCGTATAGTTTCCGTCCTGGAAGTCGGGATCCTCGATCAAGGCCTGGTGTAGCGGGATGGTCGTCGTCGGGCCTTCGATCACGAACTCCTCGAGCGCGCGGCGCAGGCGGCGGATCGCGCCGGCGCGGGTGGTGCCGTAGACGATCAGTTTGGCGATCATCGAATCGTAATAAGGCGGCACGCGGTAACCGGCATACAGCCCGCTATCGACGCGGACGTTCATGCCGCCGGGCGCGTGATACGCCTTCACCAGGCCGGGCGACGGCGCGAAGGTGCGCGGATCCTCGGCATTGATGCGGCATTCGATGGCATGGCCACGGAATTGCACGTCTTCCTGGCGCAGCGTCAGGCCATGGCCTTCGGCAATGCGGATCTGCTCGCGCACCAGATCGAGCCCGGTGATCGCCTCGGTCACGGGATGTTCGACCTGTAGGCGCGTGTTCATTTCGATGAAATAGAACTCGCCATTTTCCCACAGGAACTCGATCGTGCCAGCACCGCGATAGCCCATATCGGCCATCGCCTTGGCGCAAATGCCGCCCATGCGCGCGCGGTCTTCTTCGCCCAGCACGGGCGATGGGGCTTCTTCGAGCACCTTCTGGTGGCGGCGCTGGAGCGAGCAGTCGCGCTCACCCAGATGGATGGCGTTGCCATTGCCGTCGCCGAACACCTGGAATTCGATGTGGCGCGGGTTGCCGAGATATTTTTCGAGATAGACGGTCGCATCGCCGAACGCGGCCTTCGCCTCGCTGCCGGCCTGCTGCATCAGCGTTTCGAGCTGATCCTCGGAGGTGCAGACCTTCATGCCGCGCCCGCCGCCGCCCGACGCCGCCTTGATGATGACGGGATAGCCAGCGGCCGCTGCGATTTCCTTGGCCTCGGCCAGATCGCTGATCGGCCCGGCCGAGCCCGGCACCAGCGGCAGGCCGAGCGCGCCTGCGGTGCGCTTGGCCTCGATCTTGTCGCCCATGGTGCGGATATGTTCGGGCTTGGGGCCGACGAAGATGATGTCGTGCGCCTCGACGATCTCGGCGAACTTGGCGTTTTCGCTTAAGAAACCGTAGCCCGGATGGATCGCGTCCGCGCCCGAAATCTCGGCGGCGGAAATGATGTTGGGGATGTTGAGATAGCTTTCGGCAGCACTCGGCGGTCCGATGCAGATCGCCTGATCGGCGAGTCGCACGTGCATCGCATCGCTGTCGGCGGTCGAATGCACCGCGACGGTCTGGATACCCATCTCATGGCACGCGCGGTGGATGCGCAGCGCGATCTCGCCGCGATTCGCGATCAGCAGCTTCTTGATTTCAGGCATTCGTAACTGTCCAATCCGCAGACCCGAGGCACCGTTCGCCCTGAGCCTGTCGAAAAGCTGCCCGGCTCAGGCGAGCGGGCGCGAGAGGAGGGCAGGGCTTCGACAAGCGCAGCCCGAACGGGGCGGTGGCGATCATTCCACCACGACGAGGGGTTGGTCGAACTCGACCGGCTGGCCGCTCTCGACCAGCACGGCCTTCACGGTGCCCGCGCTTGGCGCGAGAATGGGATTCATCACCTTCATCGCCTCGACGATCAGCAGCGTATCGCCTGCGGCAACCTTGTCACCAACGCTGACAAAGGGCTTCGCCTCGGGATTGGGGGCCAGATAGGCGGTGCCGACCATCGGCGATTTGACCGCATTGAACGCGGCTTGCGGCGCGGTGACGATTTCCGCCGGTGCGGTGGTCGAGGCCGCCGGGGCGGCTGCGGGGGCGGGGGCATATTGCACCGCTGCCGCTACGGCAGCCGCCTTGCGCGCGATGCGAATCTTGCGACCGCCATCCTCGACTTCGATTTCCGTCAGCTGCGTGTCATCCAGCAGCTGCGCGAGCTGACGCACCAGATCGACATCGATCCGCATTGCGTCATTGTGTTTGTCTTCGGCCATGCGACCCTAATCTCCCTTATTGGGGACGCGTCCTGTCAGAGACGCGCCGCCGCTTCAAGCGCCAGCAGATACGAAAGCGTCCCAAAGCCGCAGATCGTGCCCTTCGCCACGGGGGAGATACGGCTGATATGGCGAAAAGCTTCGCGCGCGTGCGGGTTGGAAAGATGGACTTCGATCACCGGCGTGCGGATCGCTTTGATCGCATCGTACAGCGCGATCGAGGTGTGGGTGAAAGCCGCGGCGTTGAGCAGCACCGCCTTGGCAGGCAGCGCCTGCGCCTCGTGCAACCAATCGATCAAATGCCCTTCATGGTTGGACTGGCGTAGATCGATGTCGAACCCGAGTTCTCGCGCGCGATCCTCCAACTGGCCGGCGATGTCGTCGAGCGTGTCGTGGCCGTAGATTTCGGGCTCGCGCGTGCCGAGCAGGTTCAAGTTCGGGCCGTTGAGAACGAAGATGGTTTCGCGCATCGGGTGAGTCTTCCGGTTGAATGACGCTGGGCAGACGCCTAGGTGATGGGCATCCATAGCCCGTTCGCCCTGAGCTTGTCGAAGGGCTGTTCGTCCTCCCACGGGTGAGGAAGGACAGGGTTTCGACACGCTAAGCCCGAACGGAGGCGGGGATTATCCCCGGTCAAACATGCCCCATACCGACGGAACCCTGACCATCCAGCTCAATGGCGAGCATCGCCGCGTGCGCGCGGGGCTCAGCCTTGCCGATCTTGCCGCCGATCTTGGCCTGCTGCCGGAAAAGGTCGCGGTCGAACGCAATCTGGCGGTGGTGCCGCGCTCGACGCTGGCGCAGGTGATGGTTGAGGATGGCGATGAACTCGAGATCGTCCATTTCGTCGGTGGCGGCGACCACCCACCTGCAGTGAAGGCCGATACCTGGACCGTCGCAGGGCGTACGTTTCGGTCGCGGCTGATCGTCGGTACCGGCAAATATAAGGACTTCGCGCAAAATGCAGCGGCGCTCGAGGCCTCCGGTGCCGAGATCGTTACGGTTGCGGTACGACGTGTTAATGTATCCGACCGCAACGCGCCGATGCTCACCGATTTCATCGACCCCAAGAAGGTGACCTATCTGCCGAACACGGCGGGCTGCTTCGATGCCGAATCGGCGATTCGCACGCTCCGCCTGGCGCGCGAGGCGGGCGGTTGGGATCTGGTGAAGCTGGAAGTGCTGGGCGAGGCCAAGACGCTCTATCCCGACATGGTCGAGACACTCCGCGCCACCGAAGTGCTGGCCAAGGAAGGCTTCCTGCCGATGGTTTACTGCGTCGATGATCCGATTGCGGCGAAGCGGCTGGAAAATGCGGGAGCAGTGGCGGTGATGCCGCTCGGCGCGCCAATCGGATCGGGTCTAGGCATCCAAAATCAGGTGACGATTCGCCTGATCGTCGAGGGGGCGACTGTACCGGTGATCGTCGACGCCGGGGTCGGCACCGCGTCGGACGCCGCGCTGGCCATGGAACTGGGCTGCGACGGCGTGCTGATGAACACCGCGATCGCCGAGGCGAAGGACCCCATTCTGATGGCGGCGGCGATGAAGGCTGGGGTCGAGGCCGGACGGATGGCGTATCTGGCGGGGCGGATGGGCAAGCGGCGCTATGCCGATCCCTCCAGTCCTTTAGCGGGGCTCATTTAACCGGAACGCTGTCATTTCGGTGCGGAACGACCTAGCTTCGCGCCTATGATGCACCGCCTTCTTCCTGTCGCACTGCTCCTTACCGGGTGCAGCGCGCCGCATGATGCAAACACCGCCGCCTCGACGTTCGAGGCACCAGCCCAAGCGATGACGCTGACGGCGGCGGATGGAAAGACCGTCTTTGGGCGGTTGTATCGCGCAGAGCATCCCAAGGCGACGATCCTGCTGTTTCATCAGGCGGGATCGAGCAAGGACGAATATAGGACGATCGCGCCGCGGCTGGTCGCAGCCGGATATAGCGCTTTGGCAATCGATCAGCGCGCCGGTGGCACGCTCTTCGGCCCGAATGAGTCAAGCGCGCAATATCCGCGCCCGGCAGGCTATCTGGAGGCGGTTCCCGATCTGCAAGCGGCAATTGACTGGGCGACGCAGCAGCATGTCCCCGTGATCTTGTGGGGGAGCAGCTATTCCGCCGCCTTGGTGTTTCCCCTTGGCGTACGAAATGCGGGGAAAATAGCCGCGATTTTGTCCTTCTCTCCAGGTGAATATTTCGACGACAAACAGTTGGTAAAGCGCGCCGCCGCGCAGCTGTCTGTCCCGGCATATATTACCGGTGCCGCCAATAGCGATGAAACGACCGCCGCAAAAAGCATCGCCGATGCAATGTCATCGCGCCTTGTTACGCGCTACGTCCCCAAGCACGGAGTGCATGGTGCCTCGACGTTGATTGCGGTGAAGGACCCCCAAGGCGCGGAAGACAATTGGCTGCCGGTTCTGGCTTTCCTTCGGAAAGTGGCACCTTAAGGCTTGCGCGCGAGCCATACGCCCGCGCCCCCGCAACTGGCGTCTTCGGCGACATATGCCATTTCGACCAGGCCGCCAGCCTGGATCGCCGCGCTGTAATTGGCCGCCTCCAGGTCGGCCCGGTACGGCGTTCCACTCCGATAGTCGTCGCGCGTCGGGTCGCGGTCGGGCGGCGCGTTGAACAAGAGCCGGCCACCGCATTTCAGCCAGTCGGCCGCACGGCGCGCCATCAGCGCTTGATCGGCGTGGGTAAACCAGGTCAGCGAATTCCAGGCGATCACACCATCGAACTGCTCATCGAACTGGACGGTGCGCATATCCGCCTTGATCCAGCGTTCCCGCGGGAACCGCGTTTGCGCCAGGTTGATCATCGATTGTGCGTGATCGACCCCAACCACAGAGTGGCCGCGTGCGATCAGAAACCGGCCGATTGGCTCACCGGCACCACAGCCAAGATCGAGGATCCTGCCCCCGCGCGGCAGCGGCTCGATCATGCGTTCGATCCAGTCGTGCGCCTCGAAGGCACCAGGGCGGATGGGTTTAGCCAAGGTATTTGGGAACCTGTTCGATTTTAAGCTGTTTTACAATCAGAAGCCGCTGATGTCGTGCCACCGACATCGCCACTTCTTGGCGCAAGACGGAAAGGATGCTCTCATGGGCGAACTCATCGACAAGATCAAAGGCAACGTCAATGAAGCCATTGGCAAGGCCAAGCAGCACAGCGACAATCCTGATACGCAGGCCGAAGGTGTCGCGCAGGAGCTGAAGGGCAAGGCCCAGCAGACCGCAGGCAAGGTCAAGGGCGCGCTCGGCGACGATATCTGAGCAAGCCTGACTTGGTGAAAGGAGGCCGCTTCGCTAGCGCGAGGCGGCCTTTTTCATTGCGGTCAGCGTCGTGCCTGCCGTGATGGTTTCGACGTCGGTTTTGAGGTGGAGCAAGCGCACTCCGTCCTGGGCCATCGCGCGGGCAAGTGCCGGGGCGAACTCTGCGGTCGTTTCGACCGTTTCCGCCCAACACCCATAAGCGCGGCCAAGCGCGGCAAAGTCGGGGTTGGCGAGCACGGTGCCGCTCACGCGACCGGGAAATTCGCGCTCCTGGTGCATTCGGATCGTACCGTAAGCGCCATTGTCGATGACGAGGACGAGCATATTCGCGCCGTGCGCCACTGCGGTGGCGAGTTCCTGGCCGTTCATCAGGAAGCAGCCATCGCCCGCAAGCGCGACGACGGTGCGATCCGGGTGGCGCAAAGCGGCGGCGGTGGCGGCGGGGACGCCGTAGCCCATTGCACCAGCGGTGGGGGCGAGTTGGCTGTTGCGCTCGTACCGCCAGTAGCGGTGCCACCAGCCGGAATAATTGCCCGCGCCGTTGCAGATAATGCTGTCCGCCGGAAGTTGATCGCGCATCGCCGCGACGCACGGACCGAGATCAAGTTTCACGCCCGCGCGCGGGGCGGGGGTGGACCAGGCGAGATAGTCGGCATGGGCTTCTCGTGCATCGGCGCGCGGCTCGGGCGGCTCCTTTGCGCTGACCAGAGCGTCGGCGATCGGCCACATGCCCGCACAGATCGCGATGTCGGCGCGATAGGTGCGGTTCAATTCGTTGGGATCGGGGTGGACGTGAATGAGCGTCTGGCTGGGATGATCGGGCGTGAGGAGCGTATAGCCGTCGGTAGTCGCTTCTCCCAGGCGGGGACCGACCACCAAAAGGACGTCGGCTTGCTTGATCCGCGCGACCAGTTTGGGGTTCGGGCCATAACCGAGGTTGCCGGCCCACACCTTATGGGTATTGTGGATGGCATCCTGCCGCCGGAAAGCTGCGGCGACGGGAATGCCCCATAGCTGGGCAAAGTGGCTGAACGCGGCACCAGTGGCCAAATCCCAACCGGCACCGCCGACAATCGCCATCGGGGCCTTGGCCTGGCCGATAGCATCGAGCGCACGCGCGACCAGATCGGGATTGGGCATCGAATCCACCCGTTCCACCCTCGGGCGATCCACCGCCACCACCTGATCGAGCAGCATATCCTCGGGCAACGCCAGCACGACCGGGCCGGGCCGTCCCGAGATCGCGACGTTCCAGGCCCGCGCGACATATTCGGGAATGCGGCGGGCGTCGTCGATCTTGGCGGCCCATTTGGCGATGGGGCCAAACATCGCGGGAAAGTCGATTTCCTGAAACGCCTCGCGGTCCTTGGTTCCGCGATCGACATCGCCGATGAACAACACCATCGGCTGCGAGTCCTGCATCGCGACATGCACCCCGATGGAGGCATTGGTCGCACCCGGGCCGCGCGTGACGAAGGCGACGCCCGGCCGCCCGGTGAGCGCGCCATCGGCACAGGCCATGAAGGCGACGCCACCTTCCTGTCGGCACACCACCAGATCGATTTCGGGCGTGTCGTGCAGCGCATCGAGCACCGCGAGGAAGCTTTCGCCGGGGACGGTGAAAATGCGGTCGCAGCCTTGCGCGACGAGTTGGTCGACCAGGATACGGCCGCCAGTGCGGGGGGGAGGGGCTAAGTTCATCGTCGGTTTTTAGCGACGAAGCTGCGGCTTGGGTAGGGCGCTCTCGAGCCGAGCGCGCGCGAGGCGCGTGGCCGCGAGTGTCGGGAATTTTGACAGTGTCGCGTGGTGCAGCACCTACGTTAACCACCAAAGCCTTAGAAAATCAGAGCTTTGCGAAATCTGGCACGTAGGGTGCTATACCTAGGACATGCCGAGCGGTAATCGCTTCAGCAGGGCGGGCCAGCGCACCAGCGCGGCCCGCCCGACCCGGCAATCAGCCCGCTTTCACGACACCTTGCTCTTCAAGCAGCGTCGCAAGCTCACCGCTTTCATACATTTCCATCATGATGTCGGACCCGCCAATGAACTCGCCCTTCACGTAAAGCTGGGGAATCGTCGGCCAATCCGAGAATTGCTTGATGCCCTGCCGCACGCCTTGATCCTGCAGCACATCGACGCTGTCGAATTCGGCACCGAGATGATTGAGGATCGCGACGGCGCGGCTGGAAAAACCGCACTGTGGGAACAGCGGACTACCCTTCATGAACAGCAGGACGTCACTTTTGCCGACGAGTTCGGCGATACGGATCTGGTCTGGGTCGGTGCTCATCGTTTTACTCCTGTACAGGCACGGCGGTGGTGAGTTGCAGGGCGTGCAACACCCCGCCCATGCGGTCGCCGAGCGCGGCATAGACCGCGCGTTGTTGTTTCAGTCGCGGCAGCCCGCGAAAACTCTCGGCGGTGACGCACGCCGCCCAATGATCGCCATCACCGGCGAGATCGGTCATTTCGACGCGCGCGTCGGGGATGCCCGCGACGATCAGCGCCTCGATTTCGTCCGCCGCCATCGGCATTATTCGGACCCCATCAACTGACGGCGTGCTTCGACCGTCTTTTCCTCGATCGCGCGCCGGATCGCCGCTTCGTCGATCGCGACATTGGCTGCGGTCAGATCGCTGACGAGCTTGCGGATGACGTCTTCGTCGCCGGCCTCTTCAAAATCGGCCTGGACCACGGCCGTTGCGTAAGCGTCGGATTCCTCTTTCGTCAGGCCCATCAGTGTAGCGGCCCATTGGCCGAGCAAACGGTTGCGTCGCGCCACGATGCGGAAGGCGACTTCTTCATCGCGGGCATATTTGGTCTCGAAGGCGCGCTCGCGATCGTCGAAAGTGGTCATGTGGATGGTCCCTTGGGCCTGACGAATAACGCAAGGGAGATAAGCGTGACGGGGGGCGTGCGCAACGCCCGTGGTGAAAGCAGTACAAATGTATCCTTGCGTATAGTTGTAGCGGTTGGCGGTAGCCCAATTGCCGCAGGGCGGTATAAGCGCAGCCGATCGCCTATGTTCAATCGGGAACCGCAAACCGCCAATGCCGCCTCTTCCCGACCGACCTTCTTCGAACGGCACGCTTCGGCCGCCCGGCACGCATCATTTCCTCCCGTCGCTGCCCGAGGCGCATCGCACGCTGAAGGTATGGGAAACGGGAGATGTCCGTCGGCCGCGCTGGCGGCAATGGCTTGGTTTCGCCGGTCCTGGCTTCATGGTGTCGGTGGGCTATATGGACCCTGGCAATTGGGGGACCGATCTCGCCGGCGGCAGCCAGTTTGGCTATGCGCTGTTGTGGGTGATCCTCGCCTCGAACCTGATGGCGATCTTCCTGCAAGTGCTGTGCGCGCGGCTCGGCATCGTAACCGGGCGCGACCTCGCGCAATCGTGCCGCGATTATTACCCCAGGCCCGTGGTGATCGGCCTGTGGCTGCTGTGCGAAATCGCCATCATCGCGTGTGATCTGGCAGAGGTGGTTGGGTCGGCCGTGGCGCTGAACCTGTTGCTCGGTTTGCCGCTGATATGGGGCGTGCTGGTCACTGGGCTCGATGTGTTGCTGCTGCTGCTGCTGATCAATTTGGGGTTCCGCAAGATCGAGGCGGTGGTGCTGGCTCTGGTGACGACGATCGCTTTGTGCTTTGCCTATACCATCTTCCTCGCCAAGCCCGATTGGACGGCGGTCGCGCTGGGGGCGGTGACGCCCTCCATTCCCAATCAGGCGGCTTTGGTGATCGCGCTCGGCATATTGGGTGCGACGGTGATGCCGCATAATCTGTATCTGCATTCGGCGATCGTGCAGACGCGCGCTTTCGGCAAGAGTGCGCGTGACATCAGGGCGGCGCTGGCGTTCAACACGCTCGACACGGTGCTGGCGCTGGGGGCTGCGTTCTTCGTCAATGCCGCGATCCTGGTGCTGGCGGCGGCGGTGTTCTGGCGCAGCGGCGTGGTGGTGACCGAATTGCAGGATGCGCACCAATTGCTGCGCCCCGCGCTGGGTGGTGCTGCGGCGACCGCCTTTGCGGTGGCGCTGTTGGCATCAGGGCAATCGAGCACGATTACGGGGACGCTCGCCGGGCAGATCGTGATGGAGGGGTTCCTGCACATTCGCGTGCGGCCGTGGATTCGACGGCTGGTGACGCGTGGGCTGGCGATCGTGCCAGCGGTGGTGGTGATCTCGGCGACGGGCGGGCGCGACACGGTGGAGCTGCTGGTGGTCAGCCAGGTGGTGCTGTCGATGCAACTGCCCTTCGCGATCTTCCCGCTGATGATGGTGACGAGTTCGCACGAGCGGATGGGGGCACATGCCAATGGCGTGTGGGTGAAAGCGCTGGGCTATGCGATTTGCACGGTGATCGCGGTGCTGAACGTGTATTTGCTGTGGGCGACGATCGGGGCGGTGTGGTTAGGGGCGCTGGCGGCGGCGGGGGTGGCGTTTGCGCTTTGGGTGCATTTGCGATGGCGAGTAGTCCCGAGCCATTCCAATCGATAGATATTCAGAGCATCGGACAGACGCCCCGTCTGTCCGATGTCCGTTTACTGATCGACTTGCACCAGCGCTTGTAGGCACGTGCTAAGCGTCATCGACGCAAAGCCCTCACATACGGTGTTGCCGCGACAGGCCTGCACTTGGCTATTATAATTTGCCCAGCATACACCTAAAGACTGGGCTTGCGCGGCGGGACTAGTCCCTAGTAAAAAAATCACCGACATCGCAAAGAATTTAACCTTACGCATTGCCTTTCTCCATGTCCGTCTCGTCGGACCTGCAGAGCATACCTATATACAATTTTAGTTCAAGGATGCGTAACAAAATCGTGTCTAGCCAATTCCGATCAGGAATTGTCGCCTTGGCTAAGTAAAGTGTCTTTGTCGATGGACCCATCGACGTTGCAGTAAGAGCTTCCGTCAGTCGGCGACGTTGACCACCAATTTTCCGATCGCGCCGCGTGCCGCCATCTTGGCGATGGCCTTGCCGCCATCTTCGAACGCGAAGGTCTCCGTCACGCGCGGTGCGATCTGACCGTCTTTCCATAGCAAAAACAGCCGCTCGATATGCGCGCGGTTCGCTTCGGGGTCGCGCGCCGCAAACGCGCCCCAGAATACACCGCACACGTCGCAGCTTTTGAGCAAGGTGAGGTTGAGCGGCAATTTCGGAATGCCTGCGGGAAAGCCGACCACCAGATAGCGCCCCTCCCAGCCGATCGAGCGCAGCGCGGGCTCGGCATAATCGCCACCGACCGGATCATAGATCACGTCATACCCGCTCTTGCCACCGGCCGCCTTGAACTGCTCGGCGAGCGCCTTGGACTGATCCTTGTCGAACGGCGCGCGGGCATAGACGATGGTGTCGTCCGCCCCGGCCTGGCGGGCGGCCTCGGCCTTTTCCTCGGACGAAACCGCCGCGACGACGCGCGCGCCGAAGGCTTTACCAAGCTCCACTGCGGCGAGGCCCACTCCGCCTGCGGCACCGAGGACCAGCAGGGTTTGCCCCTCGGCAAGATGGCCACGGTCGAGCAGGGCGTGGATCGTGGTGCCATAGGTCAGCAACAGCGACGCGCCTTCGGCGAAGCTGCGGCCTTCCGGCAAGCGATACAGGCTGGTGACGGGCAGGGCGATCTTTTCGACCAATCCACCCGACCCCGTTGTTGCGATCACGCGATCGCCGGGCTTCCAGTCGGTCACGCCTGCGCCGACGCTGTCGATCACACCCGCAATTTCGCTGCCCGGCGCGAAGGGGCGCGGCGGCTTGAACTGATATTTGTCCTCGATGATCAGGACGTCGGGATAGTTGATCGAGCAGGCCTTGACCGCGACCACCACCTGGCCGGGCCCCGCCACCGGGTCCGGCAAGGTATCGATGACTAGTGTTTCAGGTCCGCCCGGTGCCTTCGACAACAATGCCCGCATGTGCCCGTTCTCCGCTCATCCACGGCCGGTGTTCAGCTACCCCGGCTTCGTATTTCGAAATCTGGGTATCTCTTGCCAGCGTGAGGCCGACTTCGTCCAGCCCCTCCATCAGGCATTGGCGGCGGAAGGCATCCAGTTCGAACGGAAAACGGTCCTGATAGGGAGTGGTGACGGTCATCGTTTCGAGGTCGACGGTAATTGGCTGGTCCTGCGCGACCGCGAGCAGCCGGTCGATCGCATCTTGTGGCAGCACGACCGCGACGATCCCGTTCTTGAAGGCGTTTCCGGAAAAAATGTCGGAGAAACTGGGCGCGATCACGGCGGTGATGCCCATGTCGGCAAGCGCCCACGCGGCATGTTCCCGGCTCGATCCACAACCGAAATTGTCGCCCGCGATCAGGATCTGGGCTCCGGCATAGCGGGGATCGTCGAAGACGTTGCCCGGTTGCGCGCGCACGGTTTCAAACGCGCCCTTGCCAAGCCCCTCCCGCGTAACGGTCTTCAGCCAATGCGCCGGGATGATGACGTCGGTATCGACGTTCTTCTGCCCCCACGGATAGGCAATACCGGAAACGCGCGTTACCGCCTGCATCACCGCGCTCCCGCCGGCGGATAGCCGCCGGAGCCCATGCGAAATATCTTCATCACGGAATATTTTCCTCAGGTTTCCGACCCGACCGGCACGACGGGCGGGTCTGCAGCACCAGCAGCCGGTTATTTGCCGGTCGAAATGCCGATCGCGCTGGTCTTGGCGGTGGCGGCATAAGCGGCGAGACCGCTCAACACGGTGCCCATGATAAGCACAACCAGAACACGCTTCATACTCGATCCCCTTCCGCGGGATGTGTTACCAGATCTCGCACGTCACACAATTTACCCGTCACCGCAGCGGCTGCGGCCATCGCCGGCGACACCAGATGCGTCCGCGCGCCTGGGCCCTGCCGTCCTACGAAATTACGGTTCGAAGTGGAAGCGCAGCGCAACCCCGGTGGTACTTTGTCGGGGTTCATGGCAAGACACATCGAACAGCCCGGCTCGCGCCATTCGAACCCGGCGGCGAGGAAAATGCGGTCGAGCCCCTCGGCTTCGGCCTGGCGCTTGACCAGGCCGGATCCCGGCACGATCAGCGCGTGCACGCCATCGGACACGCGGCGTCCGTTGGCGACCGCGGCGGCGGCCCGCAGATCCTCGATCCGGCTGTTGGTGCAACTGCCGATGAAGACATAGTCGACGCCGATATCCTGCATCGCGGTGCCGGGGGTGAGCCCCATATATGCAAGCGACTTGCGCGCGGCATCGCGCTTGGCCGGATCGGCGAAGCTCTCCGGATCGGGCACGGTGCCGGTAATGGCGATAACGTCCTCGGGCGAGGTGCCCCAGGTCAATTGGGGCGCGATGTCGGTCGCGTCGAGCGTCACGACGCGATCATAGATCGCACCGGGGTCACTCGGCAGCGTCTGCCAATAAGCGACCGCCGTATCCCAGGCGGCTCCGCGCGGTGCCATCGGACGGCCCTTGAGATAGGCAAAGGTCGTCGCGTCGGGCGCGATCAAGCCCGATCGGGCACCGCCCTCGATCGACATGTTCGAAACGGTCAGTCGCCCCTCGATCGACATCTCGCGAATGATCGACCCGGTATATTCGAGCACATAGCCCGTGCCGCCTGCCGCGCCGATCTTGCCGATGATGGCAAGCGTTACGTCCTTGGGGCTGATTCCGAAGCCGAGCGTGCCATCGACGCGCACTTCCATCGTCTTCGACTGGCCGAGCAGCAGGGTCTGTGTGGCGAGCACATGCTCGACCTCGCTCGTGCCAATGCCAAAAGCGAGCGCGCCGAGCGCGCCGTGCGCCGAGGTATGGCTATCGCCACAGACCAGGGTCGTTCCAGGTAGCGTGAAGCCCTGCTCGGGGCCGACAACGTGGACGATGCCCTGTTCCGGGGCGAGTGCATCGATATAATCGATGCCGAAATCGCGGGTATTGCGTTCGAGCGCGTCAAGCTGCGCCGCACTTTCCGGATCGGCGATCGGCAACGGGGCACCCGCCGCGTCGCGTCGTGCCGTCGTGGGCAAATTGTGATCGGGCACCGCCAGCGTCAGATCGGGGCGTCGCACCGTGCGCCCGTTGGCGCGAAGGCCCGAAAAGGCCTGCGGGCTGGTAACCTCATGGACGAGGTGACGATCGATGTAGATCAGGCAGGTGCCATCGTCGCGGCGTTCCACGACGTGATCGGCCCAGATCTTTTCGTACAATGTGAGGGGACGGCTAGCCATTGGAGGTCTTTAACCGAAAGATGCGCCGTTTCAAGGATTAGGTAACAGAATGTTACGTCACCGTCAGCGCGTGCGCGGACAGTCCCTCCGCGACACCGCTAGCGGATATAATGGGCTGTGGTTTTGGCAGCGATCTCTTCGGGGGTAACTCCGGGAGCCGTTTCGATCAGTTTGAACGGCGATTGATGATCGGGGCGCTGGAACACCGCCAGGTCGGTAACGATCATGTCGACGACGTTCTTGCCGGTTAACGGCAGCGTGCAGGCGGGAATGAACTTCGGGTCCCCGTTCTTGGACGTATGTTCCATCACCACGATGATCTTCTTGACGCCCGCGACGAGATCCATCGCCCCGCCCATGCCCTTGATCATCTTGCCCGGGATCATCCAGTTGGCGATGTCGCCATTTTCAGCGACTTCCATCGCGCCGAGCACGGTCAAATCGATATGGCCGCCACGGATCATCGCGAAACTGTCGGACGAGCTGAAATAGGCCGATTGGGGCAGTTCGCTGATCGTCTGCTTGCCGGCATTGATCAGATCGGCATCTTCTTCGCCGGCGAGCGGGAAGGGGCCGATGCCGAGCATGCCGTTTTCGGACTGGAGCGTCACTTCGACGCCTTCGGGAATATGGTTGGCCACCAGAGTGGGGATGCCGATGCCGAGATTGACGTAGAAGCCGTCCTGCAGCTCGCGTGCGGCGCGCGCGGCCATTTCGTCACGAGTCCAGGCCATTACTTCTCTCCAGATGCGGGGGGCGACCAGCGCTTGTCGGCGGGAAAAACATCGTCGAGCCCGCCCTTGAGCGCGGTCCCGTAAACCGGGTTGGGGAGCACAAACCAGAAGCGGCCCCACATGCCGTGGATGGCGGGCGAGGAGACCGCCGCTCGGCGCTGTTGCGGGGTGCCGGTGAACAGGTCGGAGAAATCGCCGAGTTGATCTCCGCCCATCGCCACCACGCAATAGCGCGCGGCAATCGCCCGACGCCGCGAATCCTTGCCCGAGCCGCTGCCGAGGTCGCCCTTCAGCCACAGCGTTTCGCCGTGTTTGGCAGAGCCCAGACCGGCATGGGCGATGGCGGCCTCGGTGAAGGCGGCGTTGGCGGCACTGCGGTTGGTGTTGAACACCACGGTTACGCCCATGTTGCGCAGTTCGTTGACCGCAGCGACAGCGCCGGGCACGGCTGCGACCCGGTCGACCCCGGCCTGCTCCCATTGCAGCCAGTGCGCCTCGTCATAGGGCGCACCCGGATGCGTCGCATCGTCATATTCGAAGCCGAGATTGAGCAGCAGCGTTTCGTCCACGTCGAACACGACCGCGCGAGGGCGGTCTCCGCACGGCAAGGTGGCCGGCTGGTCGAGCGTCGCATCGGGGGTGAGCACTGCCGAGGTGCGGTCGCTCAGCGCCTTGGGGTCGGCCTTTTCGCTCGCCAGGCGGCGGCGCACGGCATCGACCAGCGTGTTATACGCCTGATGATCGAGCGCGGCGGCTTCGCCCGAGCCGTAGAGGAATTGCATGCCGGGCGCCACCTCGGCGTCCGTGACCATAGGATAGCCGGTGTAGGAACGGTGCGCGACGAGGGACACGACGTTACCCGTGGAGGTGCATCCCTGCAGCGCCAGCGCTCCCGCGCAGGCAGGAGCCCAGAGCCACAGGCGCAGCGCTCGCACGCCTGGGCTCCTGCCTGCGCAGGAGCGCAAGTGCGACCGTCGCATCACGCCGCCTCGCGAACAGTGCGGAACTCGATCTTCTTGTCATAGGGCGCGCCGACGATCAGCCGCTGGACATAGACGCCAGGCAAATGAATGCAGTCGGGATCGAGCGCGCCGACGGGAACGATCTCCTCGACCTCGGCCACGCAGATCTTGCCCGCGGTCGCCATCGGCTGGTTGAAGTTGCGCGCGGTCTTGCGGAAGATCAAATTGCCGCTTTCATCCGCCTTCCAGCCCTTGATAATCGCAAGGTCGGCGCGAATGCCGCGCTCGAGGATATACTCCTCGCCGTCGAAGGTCTTCACTTCCTTGCCTTCTGCAACCAGCGTTCCGACGCCGGTCTTGGTGTAGAAGCCCGGAATACCGGCCCCGCCAGCACGACAGCGCTCGGCCAGCGTGCCTTGCGGGCAAAATTCGACCTCAAGCTCGCCCGACAGATACTGCCGCTCGAATTCCTTGTTCTCGCCGACATAGGACGAGATCATCTTCTTGACCTGGCGCGTGCGCAGCAGTTTTCCAAGGCCCTCACCGTCGATACCGGCATTGTTGCTGGCGATCGTCAGATCCTTGGTGCCCGCGTCGCGGATCGCGTCGATCAACCGCTCGGGGATGCCGCACAGACCGAAGCCGCCCGCGCAAATCGTCATGCCGTCATGAAGCACTCCTTCAAGAGCGGCGGCGGCATTGGGATAAAGCTTGCGCATCGGCGGTGCCTTTCGATTTTGGGCGTCGAGTACGGCGGGGAAGGGCAGACGGTCAAGCCGCTGATTCTGGCGGGTGGTACAGCTTAAACCCTGGTGCCGAACACATGCCCGATCCCGGCCGTCACCGCCATTGCCAGCGCGCCCCAGAACAGCACGCGCAATGCCCCTTTCCACAGGTTCGCGCCGCCGACATAGGCCCCCGTTGCGCCCAAGACGGCCAGTAGCACCAGTGTCGCCACCGCGACCGCTTCGACCAGCGCGGTGCCCCGGAAAAGAAACGCCATCAGCACCGGGAAGATCGCGCCAACGGCAAAGCTGGCGGCCGATGCGATGGCGGCTTGCACCGGTTTTGCCTCCATCGCTTCGTGGATGCCCAGCTCATCGCGCATGTGGGCACCCAGCGCGTCATGCGTCATCAACTGCTCGGCGACTTGCGCAGCCAGCGCCGCGTCGAGCCCACGTTGGCGATAGATCGCGGCAAGTTCCTTGGCCTCGGCCATGGGGTCTTCGGCGAGTTCGGCTGCTTCGCGCGCGCGCTCCGCACCTTCTGTGTCGGCTTGTGAACTGACTGAAACATACTCGCCGGCCGCCATCGACATCGCGCCGGCGACCAGGCCGGCGATCCCGGTCGTAAGAATAGCGCTCTGGCTCTGCGCGGCGGCAGCCACGCCCACGATCAGACTGGCTGTCGACAGCAAGCCGTCATTTGCGCCGAGCACGGCGGCCCGCAACCAGCCGATACGCTGGACCACATGTCTTTCACCGTGCCGAATCACGCTACCGCCCTAGCCATGTTGGTCTCAATGCGCCAGCGCAAGGCCGGGTCTCGGCCATGGCATGCGCACCAGCCGTCCCGTACCGGACAGGGTGATATAGGCGGTCTGCCGATCGACCCCACCCCAGCAGATGTTGGTTGTGAAAGGGTCCGGAGTCGGGACGAATTCGACCAGCGCCCCCGCCGGGGAAATCACCGAAATGCCGCTTTCGCCGATCGTCGCGACACAAATGTTACCGCATTCCTCGATCCCCAGCGAATCGAAGAACGTATAGCCAGCCGGGCGGTACAACGGGATGCCGGCTCCGCCGATCCCGACGGTCGGGTCCACCTTGCCGGGTGCGGTGATATCGAAGGCCATCAGCCGACATGTGTAGGTTTCCGCGACGTACAACCGCCTGCCGTCCGGGGAGAGGCCGATGCCGTTGGGGTTTTCGCTGGGGAAAATGACCTCTTCGAGATGAGTTCCATCTGCCTTCGCATAGAAGATGCCGGTGACGTCACGCTCCCGGTGCCGGGTCTTGCCGTGGTCGGTAAACCAGAAGCCGCCGTGGGAATCGAACACGATGTCGTTCGGGCCGCGCAGTACGCAGCCAAAGTCTCCGTCGCGGTATAGGATTTCGACGGCCCCGGTCGCGGGATCGATCCGTTCGATGCGGCCGCCGGAATAATCGTGCGCTTGCCCGTGCGGGATCAGCAGCCCGGCGGGGTGCTCAAAATATTCGAATCCTCCATTGTTGCAGCAATAGAGCATCCCGTCGGGACCGAGCGCCAGGCCGTTGGGGCCGCCGCCCGGCTCTGCCACCGTCTCAATCGTTCCGTCGGCGCGAACGCGGCTGATCCTGCCCGCTGCAATCTCGACCAGCACGACGCTGCCATCGGGAAGGGCGACGGGGCCTTCCGGGAAACGCAGGCCGTCCGCGATCGTGGCTAGGGTCACCCGAACTCTCCTTTTTTTTTGTTCTATCGCTGGGTCGGGGGACTGCAAGGGGCCTCTTGACTACGCATGTAAACAATATGATTACATCCGTAGTCAGTACGGAGGAGAGTCGAATGGCCGAGCGAATCAGTGATGCCGAACATGCGGTGATGGAGGTGCTGTGGGATGAAAGCCCGCTGACCGCACAGGACGTGGCGGAACGGATCCCGGCGACGCGCGAATGGACCTCCAACACCGTCAAGACGCTATTGGGGCGGTTGCTCGCGAAGAACATCATCGCCCATGAGGAGGACGGCAGACGCTATCGCTATCGTCCATTGGTGCAGCGGGAAGATTACGTTGCGGGCGAATCGCGCAAGCTGATGGATCGCCTGTTCGGCGGCAAATTGAGCCCGCTGGTCGCGCACCTCGCCGAGCGGGATGCGCTGACGGCACAGGATATCGCCGAAATCGAGGCATTGCTGAAGGAGCTCAAGGCATGATCGGCTGGCTCATCGAGGGTTTGATCGCGTCGACCGTGCTGATGGTGGCGGTGCTGGCACTGCGTGCTCCGGTGCGCAAGGCATTCGGGGCCGATATCGCTTACGCCCTGTGGCTGCTGCCGGTGCTGCGCTTGCTGCTGCCGCCATTGCCGAGCGCTTGGCACGCGGCGGCGGTCGCCCCGGTTTTGCGCGCGAGCCAACAAGTTACCGTTCTCTTCGTCGATCCGATTGGCGAAGGGTCCGTCGGTCCGGCGGTGCAGCCCTTTGGGGCGATGCTTGCCCCGGTACTTGCGATATTGTGGATCGCTGGGGCGGTGGCGTTTTTCGGGTGGCATTGGCGACGGCATGTGCGGTTTTGTCGCCGCATGCTGGACCAGGGGGCGGCTACCGACGATCTGGACGGTGTTCAGGTGATCGAAACCGACGCGGCCACCGGCCCGCTCGCCTTTGGCGTGTTGCGGCGTTACGTTGCCTTTCCGCGCGATTTCGCCGAGCGCTACGAACCCGAAGAGCGCGATCTCGCGCTGGCGCACGAGCTTGGTCATCATGCGCGCGGCGACCTTATCGCGAACTGGGTCGCGCTGGTCGTGCTCGCCCTGCACTGGTTCAATCCGATTGCCTGGCGTGCGTTCCGTGCCTTTCGGGCCGACCAGGAAATCGCCAACGACGCCCGGGTGCTCGCGGGCATGAACCCGATGCGACGGCACACCTATGCCTGCGCGATCCTGAAGGCGGCGCACCCGACCTTCCTGGGCGGCGCGGTGTCGGCGACCTGCCACCTTCACACCATCAATGACTTGAAAGGGAGATTGAGGATGCTGACGACCACCAAGATATCGCCGGTACGTCTGGTAACCGGGGCAGGGGCGCTGTCGCTGCTCATCGTCGCCGGGCTGGGCCTGACCGCCTCGGGAACGGCCGCCGTCGCCAAAGTGCGGAAGTCGGTGGAGACGGCGACCGGGGTTGATATCGCGCGCCTCGACCAAGCGTCCGTGCCGCCGCCGCCCGTTGCTGAAGCGGCGGCACCCGCACCCGCTGATGTTTCGGAGCCGCCCGTGCCTCCGGCCCCGCCGCGCGCCACGACAACCACCACCATTACCGACACGACCACCACCATCGCGGAGGATGGAAAAGACCATCGCAAAGTCGTGCGCGTCATCCGCCGCGACAAGGACGGCAAGGTGACCTTGGAAAATCTCTCCGGGATGGAGAATATGTCGGGGATAGAGACCATTCCCGAGGTCAGGTCGGCGCGCTGCAGCTCCGAGGGCGACCCGCGCCAGATGGTTCTTCATCGTGAAAAGGACGGCAAGAAGCTCATCGTCATCTGTTCGAACCGTATCGAAAAAGTGGCGGCGGAGGGCGCTGCGATAGCCGCGAACAGCAAGGATATCGAACGCAAGGCTTACGCCGGTGCTTTGGCGGGCTTGCGTGCGGCGCGCGAGAAAATGTTGCGGTCCCCCGAGATGGGGGCGGAGGCCCGCGCGCAGGCCTTGGCAGGGATCGACACCGCTATCGCCGAAATCCAGGCAGACATTGCCAAGGTGGAATGACCGGGCAGGGTCGTACGGGCTTGCGTCTGCCCGCACGACCCGCCATCTCGGCCGATATGAGCGAGCAATTTCCCGGTGTGCCCGAGCAACTCGAGCCCCTCGTCGTGCGATTGCTTGCCCCCAATCCGTCGCCGTTCACCTCGACAGGCACGCAAGTACATTTGGTCGGCACCAGCGACCTCGCGGTGATCGATCCCGGCCCGGACACGCCAGACCATATCGCGGCGATCGTCCACGCCATCGCCGGGCGTCCGGTCCGGGCGATCGTGATCACCCACACTCACCGCGATCACAGCCCGGGCTCGCGCCCGCTGGCGGCGGCAACGGGCGCGCCGATCGTTGGATGCGCGCCGCTCGCGCTCGATGACGATCGTGTCCGGAGCGATGCATCTTTCGATCGGGAGTACGCGCCCGATCGGATTCTGACGGAAGGCGACTCGGTTGCGGGCGACGGCTGGACACTGACCGCGCTCGCGACGCCGGGCCACACCTCCAACCATCTCGCCTTTTCGCTGCCCGAGAGCCGGGCGTTGTTCACCGGCGATCATGTAATGGGCTGGTCGACCAGCATCGTCTCGCCGCCCGACGGAGATATGGCGGCGTATATGGCAAGCCTGGAAAAGCTGCTGCCGCGCGACGACCGTATCTATTATCCCGCGCATGGCGATCCGGTTACCAATCCGCAGCGGCTGGTGCGCGGGATGCTCGGCCATCGCAAGCAGCGCGAGGGGCAGATCCTGCGGCTGCTCCGCACCCAGTCGGCGACCATCGCCGTGATGGTCGAGCGGATGTACGTCGGCATCGACCCGCGCTTGTTTCCAGCGGCCGAGCGATCGGTTTTGGCGCATTTGATCGATCTGGCGCAGCGTGGCGAAGTCTGTGCAGACGGTGATGTGTGGAGCGTAAAGGAATGACTTTCGTCGGAAAGTTTGCGGCGGCGCTGGCCCTGATCACCGTGTTCATCCTCGCGCTGGTGTGGGGCATCGGCGCGATGGTCGAGCACAAGCTCGCCGGGCCCGATCCTGTGACCATCGCCAGTGGGTCGCTGCAGGGACTGCGCGAGCAGAACCGCCTGTCGGCCTTCGCGGCACGGTTCGTCGCGGTGTCGACCTCGACACAGACGCAATTCGGCTTGCAGGCGAAGAAGACGCTCATCATGCCGGGGACCGTGGAATATCACGTCGATATGGCGAAACTGAACGCGCGCGACGTAACGTGGGACGCCAAGACCCGCACGCTCGGCGTAGTACTGCCGCCGGTCGAAGCATCGGCACCGCAGATCGACATGACGCAGATCCGTGAATATGGCGAAGGCGGAATCCTGTCCAAAATTACCGACGCCGATGCGAAACTCGAGGCGGCAAACCGCGCTGCCGGTCAAAAGGAACTCGTACGCCAGGCGCACGAAGCGGTGCCCATTCGCCTCGCCCGCGACGCCACGCGCCGTGCGGTCGAGCGGAGCTTTGCGCTGCCACTCAAAGCGGCCGGTTTCGACGCGACCGTCAAGGTGCGCTTCGCGGATGAGGGGCGCGACGGCAGCGAAGTGTGGGATACGACCAAGTCGATCGCCGAAGTTCTGGCAAACCGCCAATAAGGCGTGACGCGGTTCCTCCAGCGCCAATCCAATGGTATAGAGCCCCAGCGATTCGGTTTCGTCGGGGGGCGAATATGGCATCTTTAGCAGAACCACATTCCGCGGTCGCGAAAGACGATCGTTTCTTTTTCATCACTTCGCTGATTATGGCGGCGATCGTCGTCGCGGGCTTCTCGTTGATGATCGTCACGGGGCGCTCCAGCTTCGCCTCGCCGCCGATTGTCCATGCCCATGCCGTGGTCTTCATGGGCTGGGTGGTGTTGTATGTGACGCAGAATGCGCTGGTCGCGCGGGGCTCGATCGCGCTGCATCGTCGGCTTGGCTGGATCGGGGCGGGCTGGATCGTCGCGATGGTTGTGCTTGGCACGATCGTGACGGTGCGCCTCGTACGGCTCGGCCATGCGCCTTTCTTCTTCCCGCCTGCTTTGTTTCTGGTGCTGAATCCGGTGACGATCCTGACGTTCGCGGCGTTGACGACCGCAGCGATCGTGCGGCGGCGGCAGACGGAATGGCATCGACGGCTGCATTTTTCCGGAATGGCGTTGCTGCTGGGCCCGGCATACGGGCGATTGCTGCCGATGCCGTTTCTGATCCCTTACGCTTATGAGGTTGATGTTCTGGCAGTCCTGATCCTCCCCATCGTTGGCATGGTGTTCGATCTGCGTCGTACCGGTAAAGTGCATCCGGCCTGGTGGTGGGGCCTTGCAGCGATCATCGGATCGACCGTGCTGTCCGAAGCGATCACCTACAGTCCGCTCGGAACCGCGCTCTATCGCGCGGCGACGGCAGGATCGCCGGGCGCATCGGTTGCGCCGCTGGCCTATCCGCCATTCCCGCCACTCTCTTGATCGCGCGGCCCCGCGCGTCCATGTGCAGCCCACAAACGCGGGAGCATGGTGATGGACGCACGTGGTGGTATCGGCGGAAGCCTGACCGGGCTCGATTTGAGGGCTGAGATCGACCGGCTGCGCAAGGAACGCAACGCCGTGATCCTGGCGCATTATTACCAGAAGCCCGAAATCCAGGATCTGGCCGATTTCGTCGGCGACAGCCTCGATCTGTCGCGCAAGGCAGCGGCGACCGATGCCGATGTCATCGCCTTTTGCGGCGTGCGCTTCATGGCCGAGACCGCCAAGATCCTGAGCCCCGACAAGATCGTGGTGCTGCCCGACATGGATGCCGGGTGCAGCCTGGAGGACAGTTGCCCGCCCGACCAGTTCGCCGCGTTCCGCGCCGCGCACCCGGATCATATCGCGCTGACCTATATCAACTGCTCGACCGAGGTGAAGGCGCTCTCCGACGTGATCGTCACATCGTCTTCGGCGGAAAAGATCCTCAGCCAGATCCCGCTCGACCAGAAAATCATCTTCGGGCCGGACAAGAATCTGGGCGGTTATCTGGCGCGCAAGACCGGGCGCGAGATGCTGCTGTGGCCGGGCGTGTGCATCGTGCACGAGGCGTTCAGCGAAACCGAATTGCTCAAGCTGCAATTGCAGCACCCCGGCGCGCCGGTCGCGGCGCACCCCGAATGCCCGCCTTATATCCTCGACCATGCCGATTATGTCGGCTCGACCAGCGGCATTTTGGCCTATGCCGATGCCATGGCGGGCGACACGCTGATCGTCGCGACCGAGCCGCACATCATCCACCAGATGGAAAAGGCCGCGCCGCTCAAGAACTTCATTGGCGCGCCCGGCGCGGACGGCAATTGCAACTGCAATGTCTGCCCGTACATGGCGCTGAACACGCTGGAGAAACTCTACCTCGCCCTGCGCGACCTGACCCCGCGCGTGGAAATTGAGGAAGGGCTGCGGCTACAAGCCAAGAAGAGCCTCGACGCGATGCTCGCCATGGCCAGCGGCACGGTGGGGCAGGGCGACCTGGGTCCTGTAAAGGCATGACCTTTCAGCTCGACCGTTTCGACCTCGCAAGCTTCGTGCAGGCGACGCTGGCCGAGGATTTGGGGCCGGGCGGGGACATTACCTCTGCTGCGGTGATCCCGGCGGATGCGCGGTTTACCGGGGTGATGGACAGCCGCGATGCGATCGTCGTCGCGGGGTTGCCGATCGCCGAGGCGTTTTTCCGCGCGTTGGACCCGGATGTGGAGATCGAGCGGCTGGTCGAGGACGGGCAAGCGGTGGCGGCGGGCACCGATCTGTTGCGCCTCCAGGGACGCGCGCGGGCGATGCTGACGGCGGAGCGCTCGGCGCTCAACACGGTGCAGCATCTGTCGGGCATCGCGACGATGACACGCACCTATGTCGAGGCGATTGCGGGCACCGGCGCGACTTTGCTCGATACACGCAAGACCATACCTGGCCTGCGCGCGCTGGAGAAATATGCGACGCGGATGGGCGGGGCGACCAACCACCGCATGGGCCTGTGGGACGCCGCTATGATCAAGGACAATCATGTCGCGGTCGCAGGCGGCGTAGGTCCGGCGATTGCGCGGGCGAAGGCCGCAGGGATCGCGCGGATCATCGTCGAGGTGGATGCGCTGGACCAGATCGAACCGGCGCTTGCGGCGGGGGCAACGCATCTGCTGCTCGATAATATGGACGTGGCCACACTGCGCACGGCGGTGGCGCAGGTTGCCGGGCGCGTGCCGACCGAAGCGTCGGGCGGGGTGCGGCTCGATACGATCGGCGCGATCGCCGCGACCGGGGTTACCTATGTCAGCGTCGGGCGCTTGACGCAGTCGGCTCCGGCGGCTGATATCGGGCTCGATTTCACGGCAGCATGAGGGTGCGGACGATGCGGATTTCTCTGGCGATCGGATGTGGCGTGCTGGCGATGCTGCCGGTGGCAGTGCAGGCGCAAAGCTATCAATGCACTGTCCCCACCACGCTGCCGCGCCCGCACCCCGACGTCGCCTCGGCGAGCCAGCCGCAGCGACTGCGCCCGATCACCGGCTATACGCTCGCGCTGACCTGGGCACCGGAATATTGCCACAACAATTTCCGCGATCCCTCTGCCAAATTCCAATGCCAGAGCGGCAACCGGTTCGGCTTCACGTTGCATGGTTTGTGGCCCGACGGCGTGGGGAAGGAGTGGCCGCAATATTGCACGTCCACGGCGTTGTTGCCCGCGGCGCTGATCAAGCAGCACGTCTGCTCGACGCCCTCGCCACAATTGCTCCAACACGAATGGGCCAAGCACGGCACGTGCATGGGCACCACAGCTGACGCCTATTTCAGCAAATCGACCGACCTTTACGCCAAGCTCCACTATCCCGACATGGACGCCCTGTCGCGCAAGCCGCTGAACGCCGGACACTTGGCGGAAGCGATCGCGGCGGCCAATCCGGGGCTACCGGCCAACGCCGTGCGTGTCACCGTCAACGAACGCGGGTGGCTCGACGAGCTATGGCTGTGCCTCGACAAGCGCTTTGCCTATACGCGCTGCGAGGCGGGTTCGGGCGGTGTTGCCGACACCGCGACGGTGAAGGTCTGGCGCGGGAAGCGCTAATTGCCTTCCCGCCACCGCGCGGTCAGCCGACGATGGTGGCGGTCGATGGGTGATGCTTGTCGAGATGGCGTTTGATGATCTTCAGGTTGCGCGTATTCGAGCGGAACAGGAAATCGGGAACGGCACCCACCACCGGAATGATGCCCAGCAGAAAATCGATCCCGACATTGCCGAACATCCGCGCCATCTGGAGCTTCGACATGCCGAGGTTACGCGCTTCCCACACCATCCACGCGCCCATCGCTGCCCCGATCGCGTCGCCACCGATCGGGATCAGGTCCAGGATCACGTCGAGGCCAATTTTGCGATTGAGCAACGGCACCGTGAACAGCCCTTCGAGCAAATGCTCCATCGCCTCGATCCGCTTGCGCACCGCCGCCGGATCGCGCCCGGCATAGCTGGAAGCGAACGCACCGAGGGGCGGGGGGCTCATGCGAGTTGTGGTGTCGGCCATGTCATCTCAATTGGTGTCGCTGCGGAGATGATTCAACGGGTGCCACGCGCGGGAGTTCCCGGTCCAGGCTTTCAATCGGATACTCACCAGCGACCAACGTAGCGGACGCGCGATCGGAATGAAGGCCACCTCATTGGCGAGCGCTGCATCGGCAATGGCAATTTGCTGCGCGCGCATCCGCGGCGAATCCGCATCGCGGGCGGCGTCGATCGCAGTTTGGGTCGCCTCGCTGCACAATTGGCACGCGGTTGCCACGTACCAGCGGGCGCTGTCATAGGGCGCGACCGCGTCGATCAGGCGGAGGTCGGCCGGTGCATCGGCGGCAACCCGCTCGGGCGCGATTCCCAGCGATACCAACGCCGCGCCGATATAGCCGTAGAGCAAGGTTGCGCCCGGGCCGTCGGGGAGCGCGACGCGCAGCGCGATTTCGCCCGGATGCGCGGCCTTCCATTGGGCGATGCGAGTCACGGCCTCTTGGGGCGGGCCGCTTTCGGCTTGCGCCCATGCGGGGCTTGCCGGGGGGGCCGCCGAATCGAGTTGCTCGGGCAGCAATTGCGATACCGGTGCCCAATCGGGGGCAATGGCGGCGGCGAAGGCCGCGCGGTCAAATGCCTGAGCGATGGCCGCGCGATTGGCGGGATCGGCGAGCACGCCTTCCCGGCTGACAATCGCCAGGCCGAACACGCCAGCCGCTGGATCGAGCCGTCGGTTGATGGGCGCGATCTGGGTAAGCTCGACAAGCGGCCAATCGGTGAAAGTACCGCCGGTGACAAGTTGCGCCTCGCGCCGCTCGAAGCGAACGATGGCGCGTGCCGCGCGTTCGCCAATCAAATGGATACTGGCGGCGGCAGAGGGTTCGACCACGTCGTCGTCCGGGCTGCGCGCGGGGTCGAAGGCGGGGCGCAGCAAGACACTGCGACCGCGCTGCGCGGTCGCCCGAAACGGGCCACTTCCGCCGGGTGGCCGAATGCGAAAAATCGCAAGTTCGGGCTGCGCGAACAGTTTCAGAAGGTCCGGACGCGGCCGCTTCAGGCGGATCTCGATCACCTCGGGCGTCATCTCGACGATTTCGTCGATTGCGGTCAGATAAGGGCGCAAAACGTTATGCGACCCGGGCGCGAGCTGACGGCGCAGCACCTTGACCACTTCGGCAGCGGTGACCCTTTCCCCGTCATTCCACTCGCTGTCGCGCAAGCGGAAGATGTAGCTTCTGCCTTGGTCGATCACGCTCCAGCGCTCGGCAATACCCGGTTCGATCTGGCCGCTTGCGTCGAAGCGGACGAGGCCCTGTGCGGTCGCGTCGAGCAGGAGCCTGGCAGGGGTGTCCAGCGCACCGCGCGCCGGGTCGGCCAGTACGGGATTGCTGCCGATAGCGCTGACCGTCACCGGGCCGTCGTCACCACGCGGGCCGCACCCGGCGAGCGCGGCGAGCGAGACCAGGGCGATAGGGCGAACCATCAAAAGGGGCAGGCGTAGGCGGGTCATGGCCATCCTTGTGCCACCCGGTCGCGGCCCGCGCCACCCGGTCGTTTAGATCGGTTGTGTGCCTGGTTTAACCGAACGACCCGTGCGGATCGTGCGCGATCAACATCGTGTCGTCCCGTGCGATGACGGCGAGCGCCAGCCCTGCCTCGCGCGCGCGATCGATCGCAAGGCTGGTGGGGGCGCTGATGGTGATCAGCATC
Source organism: Sphingomonas sp. PSPC2-2 (assembly GCF_049897725.1). NCBI lineage: Bacteria > Pseudomonadati > Pseudomonadota > Alphaproteobacteria > Sphingomonadales > Sphingomonadaceae > Sphingomonas > Sphingomonas sp. PSPC2-2. The sequence continues at coordinate 314,088 of NZ_JAFCWU010000004.1, forward strand.
GGGAAACCCGCGCGGACCGTCTTTTCCACCAGCTCCTGGCTGCACCGCGCCGATAGCAACACGAAGCCCGTGGCGCTCGAAATGCCATGGCGCGCAAGCGCTCCGATCAATTTGTCGAGCGCATTGTGGCGGCCCACGTCTTCGCGCGCGAGCACGATATCGCCGAACGGGCTGCAAAAGGCCGCAGCATGAGTCGCGCCGGTCGCACGGCCGAGCCGTTGATGGTTGCGCAACTGGCCGAGCGCCCGCGCTATGGCTGTACGCTCCAGCGATATTCTGGCCGTGACGGGGGAAAGCGGGGCGAGCGCGGCGGCGATGCTGTCGATACCGCAAATGCCGCAGCCGCTTTCCGACACGCGGGTGCGCGCGCGCGCGAGGACGCGAGGGGTGGAGCGTTGCGGAAGTTCGGCGCGCACGATCCAGCCGCCATCGACCGCAACGATGCTTGGTTCGGTGAGTTCGTCGAGCGTCGCCAGGCCTTCGCTGATCGTGAAGCCCGCGACAAAGTCGGCCAGATCGGTGGGCGTGCCCATCATCACGGCATAGCCGATCCCGTTATATTCGAGCGCGATCGGCGCTTCGACCGGGACCGCGCGATCGATCCAGTCACCCGGTGTGTCATCGTAGGCGACGCGCAGCACCGGGACATCGCGAACCGCCATAGTCAATTGGCTGAGATCGTCGGGGCGGTTGATATTGACCAGATCCAGGTTCGAATCATCCACCCGGCGGCTTCCCGCAAGTGCGATCCAGGATTCGAGCGAGCGCCCGCCTGCGGCGATGTGCGCGTCGAGCTGGGCGGCTAGCGCGGTTGGCCACCAGCCGATCGCCGTCTGCCGGTTCAGCACGGCTGCGTCCTCCCCCTCCAGCAAGCGCCGTAGCGTGGTCGGCAAGGGATGGACATCGACGGGCACGGTCAGCACCGCGTCATATCCGTGACGGGCACCATAATGCAGCGCAGCGTTGAGCGCCCCTAATGGCCCGAGGCCGGGTTCCGGCCGGTCGGCCACGCGCTCCAGGCCCTCCCACTCCCGTCCGCACAGCACCACATGATCGACCTGTGGCGACAGCGCGGCGACGCAGTGCGCGAGCAACGGCGCGCCGTTCCACTGCGCCACCGCTTTGTCGGTGCCGAAGCGGCGTGACCGCCCCCCGGCAAGGATCGCGCCTAGCAAACGCATGGCAGCCTCATTTCGCCTCCGCATCGCTGCGCACCTGCGCGTGCGCAAGCAGGGCGAAGATGCCGGCTCCGCCGAGCAGATTGCCGAGGATGGCCGGGATCAACGACGCCGCGATCAGCGCGAGCGCCGATGCCTTGCCGCTGAAGATCAGCAGGAACACCTCGGACGAGCCGACGATCGAATGGCTGAATCCCGCGAGCGCGACGAGATAGGTGATCGCGCTGATGATCAGAAAGGACTGGGCGCGGGCCCCGGGCAGGGTCCAGGCGAGGATCGCGATGAAGAAGCCAGCCGGGATGGCGTTGAGGAAGGTCGCGCCCGCGCCAAGCGTCATCACCTTGGCCGAAACCGCGATCATCGCGGCGCGTAATGCATCGTCCCCTATCAGCCCGCTCGCCATTGCCGACGCGACCAATGCGGTGCCTGCAAGGTTGGCGAGGATGACTAGCGCCCACAGCCGAAGCGTCCGCCCCAGTGCCGCGAGCGACGGCTTGGTCGCGAGCGGCAGCATTGCGGTGATTGTGCTTTCGGTGAACAACTGCATCCGTCCGAGCACGACGATCAAAAATCCGATCGGGTAGCCGAGCGACACCACCGTCGGCCGCCACGGCGCATCGGGCAAATGCGCGTACAGCGCACCCTCGAACAACAGCGAAGCGTTGATCGCGATGCCCGCTGCAAGGCCCGACCACAACAAGGCGGCGGCCGGACGGTTGACCGCCGTCTCGCCCTCTTCGCGCACCGTGCGATGAAGGTCGGTCGCGTCGGCCGCACCGAGATCGTCGTCGCTTTTTGAAGTATCTTTGCTGGAAACCATCGGTCTGTTGCTATGCGCAAAAGCGCGGCTTGGCCAGCGAACGCGAAGCGGCCATCACCTCGCCTCCACTCGCACCGGCACCGATTTCGAAGCGGGCGTGCCCGACAGTTCGTCATGGTGCTGCATCGGTACCAGCACGTTACACTCGGGGTAATAACCCGCGATCGTGCCGCGCGGGAGCTGGTAGGCGGTCAGTGTAAGGCCTGTCAGGCGGCGGTCGTGGCCGTCGGCGACGTCGGTCACCAGCGTAATCGTCTGGCCGTCGGTGAGCCCGGCTTCGGCCATGTCCTCCGGGCACATCAGCACGATATCGCGCGAGCCTTCGAGCCCGCGCAGCCGATCCGAATAGCCGTAAATCGTGGTGTTGAACTGATCGTTGGAGCGCATCGTGATGAGGCGGTAGCGGCCGGGTGCATCCTGGAAGCCGACCGAATTGAGCGCGCCGGGCGTGGTGAACACCGCTTTGCCCTCGGGCGTCTTCCACACCCGCTCATGCGCGCCATTGCCGCGATAGAAGCCGCCGGCCTGATACATGCGCTTGTTATAATCGCGGAAATCGTCGGGATAGGTACGCTCGATCAAATCGCGTACCAGCGCGTAATCGCCGGTCCAGGCGTCCCATTGCAGCGCGGGCAGCGGCGGTAGCGTCGCCTTGGCGATACCCGCGACGATCGCCAACTCGCTCCTCACGCTCTCCGACACGGGCGGGCGATAGCCGATCGAGGCGCTGATCATCGAAAAGCTGTCCTCGCTGGTGATGGTCTGCGGCCCGGTCGCTTGCGCGTCGGTTTCGAAGCGGCCGAGACAGGGCAGGATATAGGCCTGTTTGGCGGGGAACAGGTGGCTGCGGTTGAGCTTGGTCGAAACCATCACGGTGAGGTCCTGCGCCGCCCAGGCGGCCTCCATCCGTTGCTGATCGGGCACGGCGCGCACCAGATTGCCGCCGAGCGAGATGAACGCCTTCACCTCGCCCTCGAACAACGCCTCGGCGGCGTGGACGATATTCATGCCGTCCTCGGTCGGCGGATCGAAGCCGAACAGCTCCTTCAATTTGTCGAGCGGGACGAGATGTGCCTTTTCGGCAATGCCGACGGTACGCTGGCCCTGCACATTGCTGTGTCCGCGCACCGGGCAGCAGCCGGCGCCGGGGCGACCGATATTGCCGCGCAGCAGCAGCAAATTGACCAGCATCGCGATGTTCAGCGCGCCGTGCGCGTGCTGCGTCAGGCCCATGCCATACACGCCGATCACCTTTTCGGCGGCGATATAGACTTCGGCGGCCTCGCGCAGCGCGGCTTCGCTCAGGCCGGATTCGCGCTCGATCTCGGCCCAGTCGGCGTCGCGGCAGGACTGGATGAAGCTGTCGAAGCCGGTGGTGTGCTGTTCAACGAAGGCGTGGTCGATCACTTCCGCCGTGCCCGCCGCCCTGGCGGCATCGTCGGCCTCGACCACGCATTTGCACAGGCCAAGGATCGCGGCGATGTCGCCGCCGGCCTTCACCTGATGATATTGGTCGGAGATCTTGGTCTCCTTGCCGGTGAGCATCGCGGCCGGGCTTTGCGGATCGACGAAGGAGACGAGGCCTTGTTCGATGACGGGGTTGAAGGTGACGATCTTGCCGCCGCGATCCTTCAATTCCTTCATCGGGTGGAGGAAGCGCGGGCTATTGGTGCCGGGGTTCTGGCCGAACACGAAGAAGGCGTCGGTTTCGGCGAGATCCTCCCACACGATCGTGCCAACGGGCGAGCCGATCACCTTGGTCAGCCCGACCGAGGTGGTCTCGTGACACATGTTGGAGCTTTGCGGCAGGTTGTTGGTGCCGTGAACGCGCGCGAGCAGCGCGTAGAGATAGGAGGCTTCGAGCCCGGCATGGCCCGAAGCGTAGAACACCGCGCTATTTTTGGGGAGCGCGTTCAGCGTCGCGCCAATCGCGGCGAAGGCTTCGTTCCACGACACTTCCTCATAGCGGTCGGTCGCGGCATTGTAGCGCAGCGGGTGTGTCAGGCGGCCGGTCTTTTCGAGATCATGATCCTTCCAGTCGCGCAGTGCGGTGACGGTATGGCTGTCTTCTTCCCAAAAGGCGGGGGTGCAGCGTGCGCTGGTGAGCTCCCACAGCGTCGCCTTCGCGCCGTTTTCGCAAAATTCGAACGCCGAATAATTGGCGGGCTTGGGCCAGGCGCAGGACACGCACATCACGCCCTTGGGCTTGTTGATTCGCCCGAGGCTGCGCAAGGCGGCGGGGCTGGGCAAGGCGTCGCCATAGGCGTGCGCGATTCCCCGCAGCGAACCCCAGCCGCCAGCGGGACCGGAAGCGTGGGGAAGGTCCTTGTGCTCGGCCATGTCTGCGCGCCTTGTCGATAGAATTAGGGGAGGGGATGAATACGTACGCTGCAACTGTCCCCCGGCTCAACGCCGAATGCTGCACGAGGTTGCGCGGCGGACTTGTCAGCCGGTGGGGAGTCGAACATGACGCCGCACAGCGGTTTTTGCTCAAGTGGGCGTGTTCCCCGAAAACCCGGAGGTGTCATGGCGGACGTTGCAATCATGGATCGTGTGGCGCGGGAAGTGCTGCCGCGATGACGGGATTGATCGGCATCGACTGGGGCACGTCCAACCTGCGAGGTTTTCGCTTCGACGCAACGGGGAAGGTGATCGAACGGCGCGTCTCATCGCGTGGCATCGCGACGATCGAGGATGGCGCGTTCGAGGCGGTCTTGGGCACGTTGATCGACGGGTGGATCGGCGATCGGCCGGTGATCGTATTGGCCGGCATGATCGGAAGCCGCAATGGCTGGCACGAGGCCGCCTATCTGCCATGCCCGGCCGATCCGGTCGCGCTCGCAGCGGCGACGCAGGGCTTCGATACCGCGCTTGGCCAGTGCCACATCGTGCCCGGGCTCTCGGTCGATCAGCCGGTTCGACTGGGCGACGTGATGCGCGGAGAGGAAACGCAGATTCTGGGTGCGGGCGTGCGTGACGGGGTGGTCGTGCTGCCCGGAACGCACAGCAAATGGGCGATGCTGGACGCCGGGCGCGTAACGGGCTTTCGTACGGCGATGACCGGCGAGCTTTACGCCGTATTGCTGCGACATTCGTTGCTGGGTCGTTTGGCAGAGGATCCGGGCGAGCATGACACCGCGGGTGCCTTTGCCCGTGGCGTGAACCGCGCGCTGGCAGATCCGGCGGTGTCGATGCTGCTATTCTCGGCGCGTGCGGAGGTGCTGCTGGGGAAGCTTTCTACGCGGGAGGTTGCGGCGTATCTGTCGGGCCTGCTGATCGGGGCCGAGATCGGCGCGATGATGGGGGCAGCGCCTGGCACGATCACGATGATCGGCGATCCAGCGCTCAGTGCGCGCTATCGCACCGCCTTCGCCCTTGCCGGGCGAACAGACATCGACCTCGTCGATGGCGATGCGGCCACCGCCGCCGGACTGTGGACGATTGGAAAGGAAATCCGATGACCTTCGACGACTTGCTGGGCGAGCTTCCGCTCATCGCGATCCTGCGGGGGCTCACGCCCGCCGAGGCGGGACCGGTGGCGCGCGCCTTGTTCGCGTGCGGCTTCCGGTGCCTGGAAGTGCCGCTCAATTCGCCCGAGCCGTTTGTGAGCATCCGCGCCATCGTCGATACGCTGGGGGATACCGCGCTGGTCGGGGCGGGGACGGTGCTGCACCCGGACGATGTGCAACGCGTCCAGGATGCCGGGGGGCAGATCGTGATCTCGCCCAATTGCAATATCGAGGTGATCCGCGCGACCAAGGCGCTGGGGCTGGTGTCGCTGCCCGCCTTCTTCACGCCGACCGAAGCCTTTGCCGCGATCGACGCGGGGGCCGATGGCTTGAAGCTGTTTCCTGCCGAAGTCGCCGGTCCGCAAGGCTTGAAGGCGATGCGGGCGGTGTTGCCGAAGGCGATGCCGGTGTTTCCGGTCGGCGGCGTCGATGCCGAGACGATGGCCGCGTATTGTGCGGCCGGGGCGGCCGGCTTCGGCATCGGCTCCTCGCTTTATGCGCCGGGTCGTTCGGCGGAAGACACCGGCGCGCGCGGGCGTGCGTTGGTTAGCGCCTTCCGGGCGGCGCGAGCGACGGCGTAGATCGCACATCGCCCGATCGAACAGGCCCCGTCGCTACGCCTCAGCGCGTGGTCGACAGCCGGAAGACCATCCGGTGGTGATAGGGATTGGCGGGATCGACGCGCGCCGATCCGAACGCCGGTTGGTTGGGCGTGTCGGGGAAGAGTTGCGGCTCAAGCGCGATGCCGTCGCCCATGCGGTACAGGTGCCCGCTTTTGCCGATCAGCGTGCCATCCAGGAAATTGCCGGTGTAGAGTTGAACGCCGGGTTCGGTCGTCAACACCTCAAGCACGCGACCCGAGGCCGGATCTTCCAGCCGCGCGGCAAGCTTGGGCTCCTTGGTCCGCCCGGCATCGAGCACGAAATTGTGATCATAGCCGCGGCCGAACACGATTTGCGGGTCGGTGCCGTCGCGTATGCCATCCTGAAGCACGCGCCCGTGCGTGAAATCAAACACGCTGCCCGCGACGGGCTTCAGCACGCCGGTCGGGATCAGTTGCGCATTCACCGGGGTGTAACGGGCGGCGGGGATGGTCAGCCGGTGTTGCAGGGCACCCTGCGGCGCGCCTTCCCCGGCGAGATTGAAGATCGCGTGGTTGGTGAGGTTGACGATCGTCGGCGCGTCGCTGGTCGCATCATAGTCGATCGTCAGGTTGCCCGCATCGTCGAGTGCATAGCTGGCGGTGACCGCGAGCGTGCCGGGATACCCCTGGTCACCCGCCGCGCTTGTCAGCGCAAACGTCACGCGCGCGGTAGGACCGGAGGTTACCGAGACCACGCGCCACGGCTGTTTGTCGAAGCCCTTGGTGCCGCCGTGCAGCGAGTTGCCCTTATCGTTCTGCGCAAGCTGAATGGTCTTCCCGTCCAGGATGAAGCGTCCGCCCGCGATGCGGTTGGCATAGCGGCCCACGCTCGCACCCCAGAAATTGGGACGATCGACATAGCTTTGCAGATCGTCATAGCCGAGTTCGACATCGGCGATCTTGCCGTCTCGGTCGGGCGCTTTCAACGCTTGCAGGGTCGCGCCGAAAGAAATGATCGTCGCGCTGACGCCGTTTGCGCCCTTCAGCGTCACGGCTTCGACTGCGGTCCCGTCGGCCAGTGTGCCGAAGGGGCGTCGTTCCGCCGTCGCGGCGAAGGCCGGTGTCGCGACGCACGTTACGAGCGCTGCGAGTAGCGTTGTCTTCGTCCAACCCAGACCGTGGCGCCGCATAAACTCTCCCATCGTTGACCAGTTTGAACTTGCTATATACTCAGACAAAATAGATGCAAAGGGCACCTTGCGCGATTATGCCGACTGCCCGACCGGCCCGAACGACGGAGAGATAGAGTGACGGTTTCGCTGATTCAGATCCGCCAGCCAGATGGTGCCCGTGCGGTGGTCGTCGCGCAGGGCGACATGCTGCGAACGGTTCCGGGGGTGACTACTGTGGTGGAATTGGCGCGCCGCGCGCTTGCCGAGCGACACAGCCTGATCGAGATGATCGGCGCGTTGGGCGAGGGCGAACCGGTCGATCTGTCGCGCGTCACCGTGCTCGCACCGATCGACCACCCCGATACCGCGCATTTGCTGATGACCGGCACGGGCCTGACACACCTCGGCTCGGCCGAAGGGCGCGACAAGATGCACCGTGCGATCGATGATGCCGCGCAGCAAACCGATTCGATGAAGATGTTCCTGATGGGGGTGGCGGGCGGCAAGCCCGAGGGAGACGCGGTCGGTGCCCAGCCCGAGTGGTTCTTCAAGGGCGATGGCAGCGCGTTGATCGCGCCCGACGCGCCGCTACCGTCCCCGGCGTTCGCGCTCGATGCGGGGGAGGAGCCGGAAATTGCCGGCATCTACCTGATCGATGAGGATGGCACCCCGGTGCGGCTCGGGTTTGCGCTCGCCAATGAATTTTCCGATCATGTCACGGAGCGCGGCAATTATCTGTGGCTCGCCCATTCCAAATTGCGGCCCGCGGCGCTCGGCCCGGAATTGCTGATCACGCCGTTGCCGTCACATGTCGAGGGCACCAGCAAGATACTTCGCGATGGCACTGTCCTATGGGAAAAGCCGTTCGTATCGGGCGAAGCGAACATGTCGCACAGCATCGCCAACCTTGAGCATCACCATTTCAAATATGCACTGTTTCGGCGTCCGGGCGACGTACACGTCCATTTCTTCGGCACGGCGACGCTGTCGTTCAGCGACGCGGTTCACACCCAACCGGGCGACATCTTCGAGATCGCTGCGGCCCCATTCCACTATCCCGTGCGCAACCCGATCGGCGCGGAACCCGCCACGCCCGTGTCGGTAAAAACGCTGTGAGCCCGATCCGCGTCGCCATCGTTGGGCTCGGCAAGATTGCCCATGACCAGCATTTGCCCGCGATCGCCGGGTCGCCCGAGTTCGAATTGGTCGCGGCGGCAACGCTGGCCGGGACGCTCGCCGATGTGCCGGTGTTCGCGTCGGTAGAGGCCATGCTCAATGCCGACATCGCGATCGACGCGATCGCGATGTGCCAGCCGCCGCAGGTGCGGTTCGATGCCGCCGTGCAGGCGATCCGCGCGGGCAAGCATGTGCTGCTGGAAAAGCCCCCTGGCGCGACCCTGTCCGAAGTCGAAGCGCTGACGCGCTTGTCTGACGCTGCCGGCACGACGCTGTTCGCGGCATGGCATTCGCGCTTTGCGCCTGCGGTGCACGACGCCCGCGCGTGGCTCACCGAGCGGCGCATCAACCATGTCGAGATCACCTGGAAAGAAGATGTCCGGCGCTGGCATCCCGGGCAGCAATGGATCTGGGAGCCGGGCGGGCTCGGTGTGTTCGATCCGGGCATCAACGCGCTGTCGATCGCGACGCGGATCCTGCCGCGCCATTTCTATTTGCACGACGGCACGCTCGACTTCCCCGCAAACCGTGCCGCGCCGATCGCCGCCGAGCTCAACATGATCGGGATGAGCGGTGCACCGGTCCACGCCGTGTTCGATTGGCGGCAGACCGGCCCACAGACATGGGATATCGTCGTCGATACCGATGACGGCACACTGATGCTGACGCATGGCGGCAGTCGCTTGACGATCAACGGCATGGCGCGGGAAAGTGCCCCCGAAGCCGAATATGCCGCGCTCTATCATCATTTTGCCGCGCTGATCGCAAAAGGCGAGAGCGATGTCGATCGCACTCCGCTGCGACTGGTCGCCGACGCATTCCTGCGCTGCCGCCGCCGCGATACGGACCCCTTCGACGATTGAATCGACCATAGCGGGCGCGCGCTGAGATGGTGCGCCATCCGTCGCGCGATCGGCGTTTGACGCGCTCGCTGGCCACATATACTCAGACAATAGAGGATTGATTCAGGAGAGACAGGTAATGGCGATGGTGGCCCCAACGGCGCGGATATCGGAAAGCGCGAGCGGACCAAAAGCAGGGCGGGCGCTGGCACTGCTTGCCAGCCTGTTCTTCATGTGGGGCTTCATCACCGTCATCAACGGTACGCTGTTGCCGCACCTGCGCAGCGTGTTCGCGCTGAGCTACACCCAGACCACCTTGATCGAATCGGTCTGGTTCATCGCCTATTTCTTCGCCTCGATCCCGTCGGCGATGGTGATCGAACGGGTCGGCTATCAGCGCTCGATGGTGATTGGTTTGGGGATGATGGCGGTGGGCGCGCTGATCATGGTGCCCGCGGCGAAGCTTCCTTCCTATGAAGTGACGCTGTTCGCCCTGTTCGTAATCGCCAGTGGGATCACGCTGCTACAGGTCGCTGCCAACCCCTATGTTTCGGTGCTGGGCAAGCCCGAGACCGCGTCATCGCGGTTGAACCTGGTGCAGGCATTCAATTCGGCAGGGGCGACGCTCGCGCCGTTGTTCGGCGGCTATCTGATCCTTGGCCGCACGACGTCGGGAACGGCTGCGGCAGGAGCTGCCGCCTTGACCCCGGCCGAGCGGCTGGCCGACGCGCAATCGGTCGTGCTGCCTTATGTCATCGTCGCCGTTGTTCTTGCGGTGCTGGCCGTCATCATCGCGCGCTATCCGCTGCCGCCGATGGGCGTCGCGACGCAGCGCGCCGCCAAAGCACCCCCCTCGGGCAAGTCGCTCGGCTATCGCATCGCGCATCATCCCCTGTGGCAGCACCGCAATCTCGTGCTCGGCATTCCGGCGATCTTCATTTACCTGATCGCCGAGATCGGCGTCGGCAACCTGTTCATCAACTTCGTGTCGCAGCCCGAGATCGGCAACCTGACGCACCAGCAGGCCTCCAATTATCTGTTCCTGTTGTGGGGCGGGATGATGGTGGGCCGTTTGGTCGGGGCGTTCGCGATGCAGCGCATCGAGGCCGGACACGCGCTGGCGGTCGCCAGTATCGGTGCGACGGTCGTTATGTTGATCGCCGCCTTCACCACCGGCCATGTCGCGATGTGGGCGCTGATTTCGGTCGGGCTGTTCCACTCGATCATGTTCCCGACGATCTTCACGCTCGGCATCAAGGGCCTCGGGCCGCTGACCGAGGAGGGATCGGGCCTGCTGATCATGGCGATCGCAGGCGGTGCTCTGGTCGTGGTGCAGGGCTGGCTGGCCGATAGCTATGGCCTGCAAACCTCGTTCCTGCTGACCGCCGCGTGCGAGGTCTATGTGCTGTTCTACGCGCTATGGGGCAGCAAGACGGCATAGCCGCACCGATGGGTGCACGGCGAACCTGCTATGTCGGGTTGGACCGTGCGCCCGTTATGGGGTTTGTCCCGGTCCGCGCTCAAGCCGACCGACATGCACCGGCTGACCCTGCGAAGGCAGGGTGCATCGTTTCAGAGATGTATATGGTGCGGACGGCGGGACTCGAACCCGCACACCCTGAGGGCGAGGGATTTTAAGTCCCGTGCGTCTACCAATTTCGCCACGTCCGCATGTGCGGAAATTCCAAGCGTACCGCGCGGGTTGCGTCAAGTCGCTTAGACGTTGAGGCGCGCGCGCATTTCCTTGCCAGGCTTGAAATAGGGGACGCGCTTCGCGCCGACATCGACCAATTCGCCGGTGCGGGGGTTGCGTCCGGTGCGCGCATCGCGGGCGCGGGTCGAAAAGGCACCGAAGCCGCGGAGTTCAACACGCCCGCCCAGTGCCAGTCGCTTTGTGATCTCGTCGAAAAAGGTGGTGACCAGCGCCTCGATGTCGCGCAGCGACAGATCGGGGTTTTCAGCTGCCAATGTTTGCACCAGTTCAGATCGGATCATCGCGTCGTTTCCTTGCCGCCGCGGCCTTGCTCCAATGGAATGAAGTGGCCGCTTCGGACTTTATTTATCGTAAGTCCATCATGAACGATAGCCACGAAACGACGTGAAAGGACAGGACGGGGCTACTCCATTTGGATGAATAACCCCGTCCTTTGGCCTTACTTCTTGCTGTCGGCCCCTTGCGCCTTGAGCGCGGCACCGAGGATGTCGCCCAGCGACGCACCCGAGTCGGACGAGCCGTATTGCGCCACGGCCTGCTTCTCTTCGGAGATCTGCATCGCCTTGATCGAGAAGGTCGGCTTCTTCGAACGGTCGAAACCGGTCACCATCGCATCGAACTTCTGGCCGGTCTGGAACCGCTCCGGACGCTGCTCGTCGCGATCGCGGCCGAGATCGGTGCGCTTGATGAAGCCGGTCGCGCCGTCGTCGCCGACCTGCACTTCGAGACCCGCATCGCGGACTTCGAGCACGGTGACCGTGACGATGGCATTCTTGTTGAGGCCCGACGAAGCGTTGCCGCCTGCCGCTGCCGCACCGGCTGCCGGAGCACCACGCTCAAGCTGCTTCATGCCAAGCGAGATACGCTCCTTCTCGGCGTCGATGTCGAGCACGATCGCCTGAACGACCTCGCCCTTGCGATGCAGGTTGAGGGCGTCTTCGCCCGACACGCCCCAGGCGATGTCCGACATGTGGACCATGCCGTCGACGTCGTTGTCGAGGCCGATGAACAGACCGAATTCGGTCGCGTTCTTGACTTCGCCTTCAACGGTCGAACCGATCGGATGCGCTTCGGCGAAGGCCTCCCACGGGTTGCTGATCGCCTGCTTGAGGCCGAGCGAGATGCGGCGCTTGTCGGGGTCGACCTCGATGACCACGACATCGACTTCCTGCGAGGTCGAAACGATCTTGCCCGGATGGACGTTCTTCTTGGTCCAGGACATTTCGGACACGTGGACCAGGCCTTCGATGCCCGGCTCGAGTTCGACGAACGCACCATATTCGGTGATGTTCGTGACGCGGCCCGACAGCTTCGCGCCGACCGGATACTTGGCGGCAGCGCCTTCCCACGGATCGCTCTCGAGCTGCTTCATGCCGAGCGAGATGCGCTGCGTGTCCTTGTTGATGCGGATGATCTGAACGCGGACGGTATCGCCGATGTTCAGGACTTCCGACGGATGGCCGACGCGCTTGTAGCTGAGGTCGGTGACGTGCAGCAGGCCGTCAATGCCGCCCAAGTCAACGAACGCACCGTAATCGGTGATGTTCTTGACGACGCCGTCGATGATCTGGCCTTCAGCGAGGCTGAGGATCAGGCCCGAACGCTGCTCGGCGCGGGTTTCTTCGAGGATCGCGCGACGCGACACGACGATGTTGCCGCGTTTGCGGTCCATCTTGAGGATCTGGAACGGCTGCGGGATGTCCATCAGCGGGGTGACGTCGCGCACGGGGCGGATGTCGACCTGCGAACCCGGCAGGAAGGCCACGGCACCGTTGAGGTCGACCGTGAAGCCGCCCTTGACGCGGCCGAAGATGACGCCCTCGACGCGGGCGGTCTTGGCGAATTCGGTTTCGAGCGTGTCCCAGGCGGCTTCGCGACGGGCGCGGTCGCGCGACAGCATCGCTTCGCCGTGCACGTTCTCGACGCGGTCGACGAACACTTCGACTTCGTCACCGACCTTGAGATCGGCTTTCTGGCCCGGCATCGCGAATTCGCGCAGCGGAACGCGGCCTTCCGACTTCAGGCCGACGTCGATGACGGCGAGGTCGTTTTCAATCGCGGTGACGGTGCCCTTGACGACGCGGCCTTCGAAGCTGTCGGCACCGCCGAGCGTCATTTCGAGAAGGGCGGCGAAATCGTCGCGGGTTGGGTTTGCCTGAGTGGCCATAAAGTCTTGTATTCCTAAATCATGTTCCGGCCAGCCGGTTGTCTCCGGCGGTCTTGGCCAATGGTGTCGGGGTGGCCGTATGCGCAGCCCGACATCCGTTGATTGGGGGCAGGGAGGGCCAAGTCGCGCGAATGCGAAAAGGGCGCGAGAGGACATGCCTGTCGCGCCAGCCTCCGTGAACACCGCTCACCGGACGACCGCTCTATAGCGTGAGATGCCACTGCGGGCAAGCCGTAGGGGGGCGTTGAGGCACGGTGCCGTTGGCTATACCAATGCGGGAGAGACAGGGGAGCGATATGCGGCATTATCGATCGGCGATTGCAATAGGCACGTTATTGATGATCGGCGGCAGCGCCGTGGCGCAGGCCGTCGACGATCCGCTGACCCGGCCGATCGCCGCCGACTACGCCGCGCGCTGGCTGGCACTACAACCACCCACGCGCATCTACGGCAACACCTATCTGGTCGGCTTCCGCAAGATGAACGTCGCGCTGATCGATACCGGGGCGGGGCTGATCCTGATCGATGCGGCGCTCCCGCAATCGGTCGCGGCGGTCGAAGCCAATATTCGCACGCTCGGTTTCAAGCTGCGCGACGTGAAATTCATCCTCAGCACCGAGCCGCATTATGACCATGCCGGCGGGCTGGCCGCGCTTGCGCGTGATAGCGGCGCGACAATAATAGCCAGCGCGCCGGCCGCCAAAACGCTTCGGCAGGGGCATAGCGATGCCGATGACCCGCAATTCGGGCAATTACCCAATCTTCCTGCCGTTACCGGCCCGTTGCGAGTGGTGAAGGATGGCGAGGCAGTCCGGCTGGGGAAAGTCGACGTCACCGCAGTGGCCACGCCCGGCCATGCCGCCGGAAGCACGAGTTGGCGGTGGCGGTCCTGCGAGGCTGGGCGCTGCCTGAACATAGTGTTCGCCTCCAGCATCAACCCGGTATCGGTGGACGGCTACCGTTTCTCGGATCCGGCGCACCGCGCCATCGTCGCCACGTTCCGGCAGACGATTGCCCGGGTCGGCGCATTGCCGTGCGATATTCTGTTCACCGCGCATCCGGACAATTCCGGCGGGGATGTGACGTTTGCGCAGTTCGAGCGACACCCGACGCCCAATCCGTTCATAGATCCCGCCGCCTGCCGAAAACTGAGTGCCAGCTACACGAGCATCCTCGACGCCCGGCTGGCCAGGGAAGCGAAGCCCGCCGACCCGCAGTGAGCGCGAGGGACTATCCTTCAGCCTGAGCAGATTTCGCCTGAAGCCTGGCGTCAACGATCGCGATCGCGCGCTGCACGCTGGCTTCGATCGAGAGGAAGCTGGTGTCGAGCAAGGCCGCGTCGTTGGCGGGAACCAGCGGGGCGTTGGACCGTGTCGAATCGCGCAGGTCGCGCGCGCGAATGTCGGCCAGCACCTTGTCGAGGCTGATCGTCGAACCGTGCGCGCGCAGCTCGGCATGGCGGCGCTTGGCGCGGATATTGGGCGTCGCGCGGATGAAGAGCTTGGCGTCGGCATCGGGGGCGATCACCGTGCCGATGTCGCGCCCGTCGAGCACTGCGCCGCCGGGTTGATAGGCGGAACGCTTTTGCCGGTGAAACAATGCCGCGCGCACCAGCGGATGCGCCGACACGATCGAGGCGAGCGAACCGATCGCGTCGGTGCGCAGGATCGGATCGTCGAGCAGGGCATCGTCAAAATCGCACGCGGCGACAGCGTCGGCCTCGATCGAACCGTCCAGTTCCAACCGCTCTACATTCGCCGCGACCGCACGATAGAGCAGCCCGGTGTCGAGATGCGGCAGGCCATAATGCTGGGCGAGCGCGCGCGCGATCGTGCCCTTGCCGGACGCGGCGGGTCCATCGACAGCAATAATCATCGGCGAAAACTCAAAATGCGAACCAATCCAAGGAGCGCGATCACCGCCCAGGCCAATTCGAGGGCGAGCGCGGGGAGGTTGTAGTTGACCATCAACGATATCGCCAGCAGCGATGCGCCGAGAAAGTTCAGACCATTCGACAGAAGGTTGGGCGCGGCATTTCGCAGCGTTTGATACGCGAACCCGGCGAGAATGGTCAGGGCACCGACAAAGCCGATGATATCGGCCGCATGCGAATCGATCACCGGGCGTCGCCCTGCAATTGCCGGATCTGCGAGAAGAACGCGGGGTAACTGGTCGCGACCGGGCTGGCATCGTCGAGCGTCAGCGCGGCACCGGCGTTGGTTTTGCGGCAATGGAGCGCTGCCACCGCCATGCTCATCGCGATACGGTGATCAAGCAAGGTCGCCACCGTGCCCCCGCCGGGGAGGGGATCGCCGCCGCTGCCGTCGATGATCATGCCATCCTCGACCTCTTCGACGCGCGCGCCGATCACGCCGAGCGCTGCGGCCATTGCGGCGATGCGGTCCGATTCCTTGACGCGGAGTTCGTCGGCCCCGCGCGCGATCGTCCGCCCGGAAGCGAAGGCGGCGGCGACGAACAGCACAGGATATTCATCGATCATGCTCGGGGCGAGATCGGGCGGGATTTCGATGCCGGTGAGTGCGGCATGGCGCACGCGCAAATCGGCGACGGGTTCGCCACCAACCTCGCGCCGGTCGAGTTCCTCGATGCTGGCACCCATCATGCGGAGCGCCGTGAAGAGGCCCGCGCGGGTGGGGTTGAGGCCGACATTTTCGACGACGATGTCCGACCCTGGCACGATCGTCGCCGCGACGACCAGGAAGGCGGCGGAGGAGGGGTCGCCGGGCACGACGATCTCCTGAGGAAGCAGTTCAGCCTCCCCCGTGATCGCGATAATCCGACCTTGCGGTGATGGCTCGACCGTCACCTTCGCGCCGAAGCCGCGCAGCATCCGCTCGCTATGGTCGCGGGTCGCCACCGGTTCGATCACGCGGGTGATCCCCGGCGTGTTGAGCCCGGCCAGCAACACCGCCGACTTCACTTGCGCCGAGGCGACGGGCAGGGTGTAGGTGATTGGAATGGCGGGGCAGATCCCGCGCAGCATCAGCGGCAGCCGTCCGCCGGGGCTCGACGTGAACTCCGCGCCCATTTGCGACAGCGGCGTGATCACGCGGCCCATCGGACGCTTGGACAAGGAGGCATCGCCAATAAAGGTGGCGATGATTGGATGGCTGGCGACCAGCCCCATCAGCAGCCGCGTCGAGGTTCCGGAATTGCCCATGTCGAGCGCGTTCGCCGGTTGCAGCAAGCCGCCGACGCCGACGCCGTCGATCGTCCACACGCCGTCATCACCCCGGACGATGCTCGCGCCCATTGCGCGCAAGGCGGCGGCGGTGGCGAGGACGTCCTCGCCTTCCAGCAAGCCGGTCACCCGGCTGGTGCCGACCGCGAGCGCCGAAAACATCAGCGAGCGGTGACTGATCGACTTGTCGCCCGGAACGCGAACGCGACCGGTGAGCGGACCAGAGGGTTGGACTTCAAGCGGAGCGGGAGTAGGATGTGCCATCGGCCCCGCGCTTTGACAGTGCGCTTGCGCTATGGCAAGGCGCGCCCCACTTTGCGGCGTCGCGGTCGCAAGATCTCATTATCATCTTGAAGAAGGTCAACTCGGCATATGATCCAGCCGGAATGGGGCACGAAGCGTACGTGCCCGAAATGCGCCACCCGTTTTTATGACCTGGGCAAGGACGATCCCGTCACGTGCATCAACTGCGGCGCACATTGGGAGCCCGAGCCGATCCTGAAGTCGAAGCAGCCGCTGCCGTTCGAGCAGGCCAAGCCGGAGCTGATCAAGAAGGACGACGATCTCGCCGGTGACGACGAGGATCTGGACACCGGTGAAGACGAGGAGCCCTCGCCCGACGACGAGGTCGATCTCGGCGGTGATGACGATCTCGGCGTGGAAGCGCCGACCAGTGACGACGATCATTGATTTCCAGGCGTAATCGATGATTTTTTTGGCAAGCGGCACATTGGCCGCTTGCCAAGGGCGCGCCGCCTCGGTAGGGGCGACGCCTTCCCGCTGAAGGTCCGGTTTTACGGACCTTCGAAAACGCGATGGGGCCGTAGCTCAGCTGGGAGAGCGCTGCAATGGCATTGCAGAGGTCAGGGGTTCGATCCCCCTCGGCTCCACCATTTTTCCTGTAAATCCGGATGATGTGTCACGGGACCAAAACCGCGGCACCATCGAACCGGCCATGCCGCAAATCGTCCAACGCCGTATTGGCGTTTTGGAGCGAGTAGACCGTGGTCTTTACGGCGATCCCGATTTTGGGGACAAGGCCGAGGAAATCGATTCCATCCTGCCGCGTGAGATTGGCGACCGACACGAGTTGGCGTTCTTCCCAGAGAGCTTCGTAGGGGAAGCTCGGGATATCGCTCATATGAATCCCGGCGCACACCACGCGCCCGCCCTTGCGGACCGCCTTTAGCGCCATCGGAACGAGATCACCTGCCGTCGCGTAGATGATCGCGGCGTCCAGCTGTTCGGGCGGACTTTCGTCGGACCCGCCCGCCCAAATCACGCCCAGGCTTCGCGCAAAGTCCTGCGTTCGTGTGTCGCCCGGTCGCGTGAAGGCGAAGACCGCACGTCCCTGCCATTTTGCGACTTGCGCGACGATATGGCCTGCCGCACCAAAACCGTAAATTCCCAACCGCTTGCCGTCGCCCGCGATCTTAAGCGACCGCCAGCCGATCAACCCGGCGCAAAGAAGCGGTGCCAGCGACACGTCGCTACCGGATTCTCCAAGCGGGAAAGCAAAGCGTGCGTCGGCGATCACCGAGGTCGCAAACCCACCATCCCGGGTATACCCCGTGAATTGTGGCGCATCGCACAGATTTTCCCGCTGCTCCCGGCAATATAGGCACACGCCGCAAGTGTGGCCGAGCCAGGGGATGCCGACCCGATCCCCTATTTCTAAGTCTGCGACGCCCGCACCGATCGCGTCGACGCGACCGACGATCTCATGACCGGGAATGATCGGCGATTTCGGGTCGGGCAATTCGCCATCGACAACGTGCAAGTCGGTGCGGCAAACCCCGCAGGCAAGCACCTTCACCCCGACTTCGCCGGGGCCGGGTGCACGATCGGGCAGCTCGGTCCACTCAAGCGGCGTTCCCGCGCGGTTCAATACCATCGCCTTCATGGTCCGAAACTCCTCGCACGGGTGCCTTGGTTCTGCCCTGACAGACGCAGGTTCACGATCGTTGAGCAGGGAACTCCGATGATAGCGGGCTACGCGACCGTCGGGAGGTTCGGATATTACGCAGGTTTCCACCTGTAAGGGCCGTTCGGCGATCATTCAGCCCGGTGCCGTTGGCTGCGCGGGACGGCGCCGGTGCCGGTCAGCGATACGCGGCCGCCGCTCGACCGGGATGGGGTACGCAGGCCAGGTCAGTCGCAAGACGTTCTTCCACACCCCTAGCGTATCGGCGGGTCGGCGTTTACATGGACCGCCACGACTCGCTCCCCACTACGCGCAGGACACGGCATCCCATGGACATTCGACTCGGCTTAACCTTCGACGATGTCCTGCTGGTGCCGGCGGAATCCGACATCGTACCGAGCCAGACCAACACCGCGACGCACGTGACCAAGGGTATCGCGCTCGATATCCCGATCCTGTCGTCTGCAATGGACACCGTGACCGAGGCGGACATGGCGATTGTGATGGCGCAATTGGGCGGCATCGGTGTGCTGCATCGCAATCTCGAGATTGACGAACAAGTCGCCGCAGTGCGAGCGGTCAAGCGCTTCGAAAGCGGCATGGTCGTCAACCCGATCACGATCGCGCCCGGTGCGACGCTCGCCGAGGCGCAGGCTTTGATGGTGCGCAACCGCATCAGCGGTATCCCGGTGGTCGAGGCCGATGGCAAACTCGTCGGCATCCTTACCAATCGCGACGTGCGCTTTGCCGAAAACCCGCATCAGCCGGTGTCGGAGCTGATGACCCACGAGAATCTCGCGACCGTCTCGACCGGCGTCGGCAAGGAAGAGGCGCGCCGTCTGCTCCATCAGCGCCGGATCGAGAAGCTGTTGGTGGTGGACGAGCAATATCGCTGCGTTGGCCTGATCACCGTCAAGGATATCGAGAAAGCTGTCACCTATCCCAACGCTACCAAGGATGCTGCCGGGCGCTTGCGCGTCGCCGCCGCAACGACGGTGGGCGACAAGGGGTTTGCCCGCACCGAGGCGCTGGTCGATGCCGAACTCGATCTGGTGGTGATCGACACCGCGCATGGCCATAATCGCGACGTTGCGCGCGCGGTCGAGCGGGTGAAGAAGCTCAGCAATTCGGTGCAGGTGATTGCGGGCAACGTCGCCACCGCCGAGGCAACGCGCGCGCTGATCGATGCGGGCGCGGATGGCATCAAGGTCGGCATCGGGCCGGGCTCGATCTGCACCACGCGCGTGGTCGCAGGCGTCGGCGTGCCGCAATTGACGGCAGTGATGGATTGCGCCGAAATCGGCCTGAAGGCGGGCGTGCCGGTGATCGCCGACGGGGGCCTGCGGACCTCGGGCGACCTCGCCAAGGCGCTGGCGGCGGGTGCTTCGGCGTGCATGATCGGGTCGCTGCTGGCGGGCACCGAGGAAGCGCCGGGAGAGACCTTCCTGTATCAGGGGCGCGCGTACAAATCGTATCGCGGCATGGGTTCGGTCGGCGCGATGGGTCGCGGATCGGCTGATCGCTATTTCCAGGGCGACATCAAGGACCAGATGAAGCTGGTGCCCGAGGGCATTGAGGGCCAGGTGGCGTTCAAGGGCCCGGCCAAGGACGTGATCCATCAGCTCGTCGGCGGGATTCGCGCGGCGATGGGCTATACCGGCTCGGCCACGCTCAAGGACCTGCAGGAGCGCGCGCGCTTCGTGCAGATTACGGGTGCGGGGTTGAAGGAAAGCCACGTCCACGACGTCGATATTACGCGCGAAGCACCGAATTACCCGACGCGCTAACTGCATCTCCCTCTCCCCGCTTGCGGGGAGAGGGCTGGGGAGAGGGGCAATGTTGCGCCGCCTTCCCGTTGCGTCCCCCTCTCCCCGACCCTCTCCCCTGAAGGGGAGAGGGAGAAAGATGCCATGACCCCATCTGCCCGCACCCAAGCCGCGATCGAACTGCTCGACCAGATCATCGCGGGCGCACGCGATTCGGGGGCGGCGGCGGATACGATCGTCGCGCGCTACTTTGCGACGCGGCGTTATGCTGGATCGAAGGACCGGCGCGCGGTGCGCGAATTGGTCTATGCCGCGATCCGGGCACTCGGCGAACGTCCGGCCTCGGGCCGCGCGGCGTTGCTGGCGCTGGCCAAGGCGGACCCGGAACTTGCCGCGACCTTTGACGGCGTCGGCCACGGCCCGGCAGTGATCGGACCGAGCGAAACCCCGGCCAAGACCGGCATCGCGCCCAACTGGATCCTCGATCGCTTGCGCCAATCGGGGCTGGATGATTCCGAATTTCCGGCCCTGATCGACCGCGCGCCGCTCGATGCGCGGATCAACCGCGTGATCGACGAAGTGATCGAGATTGAGGGAGCCGAGCCGATTGCCGGGTTGCCAAACGGGTTGCGTCTGCCCTCTGGCACGCAGGTCGAACAACTCCCGGCCTACAATCATGGTGCGATCGAAGTGCAGGATGCAGGCAGCCAGTTCGTCACGCTCGCTGCGCGGGCCCAGCCGGGCCAGCGTATCGTCGATCTGTGTGCAGGCGCAGGCGGCAAGACGCTGGCGCTTGCGGCGGCGATGGGCGGGCAGGGGGCCCTGCTCGCCACCGATACTGATCGCGCCCGCCTCTCCCGCCTTGCCCCGCGGGCGGAACGCGCGCGCGCCGGGATCATCGAAACGCGGCGGCTCAATCCCGGACGCGAAGTCGAGATGCTCGACGATTGGCTCGGCAGCGCCGATTGCGTGCTGATCGATGCCCCCTGTTCGGGCACCGGCACGTGGCGGCGCAATCCCGAGGCGCGCTGGCGGCTGACCCCGGACAGGATCGAGCGGCTGGTCGAAACGCAGCGCCATGTCCTCGAAGTCGGCGCGACGCTGGTCAAGCCGGGCGGCACCCTCGTCTACATCGTCTGTTCGCTGCTCGACGAAGAAGGGGCTGGGCAAGTCGCGGCATTCCTCGCGGCCAATCCGGGGTGGCGCGCGCAGTCGCTCGATCTGGGAGCAGGACGCGCGCATGGCGCGGGCACGCGGCTGACTCCGGCACACGATGCGACCGACGGGTTTTTTGTCGCGCGATTGCAACACGCGTGATAGCTCTGTCGTCGTGCCAAAGCTGGAGTATCTCATGCGTTATACGTCTGTCGCCGTCGCCGCTGCGCTGACGCTGCTCACCGTTGCGACTGCGGTGCAGGGACAACGCGGTGAGGATACGATCGACGGGCGGTCGATGGCGCTGCTCGCGCGCGGTCGGGCGCTGCAGGCGGCGGGCAATCTCGACGCCGCGACCGACACGCTGGAAAGCGCGCTTGCGGTCGATCCGCGCAATCGCGGTGCGTTCGTGACGCTCGCGGAAGTGGCCAAGACACGCGGCCTGCCGGGCAAGGCGATCCGCTTGTATCGCGAGGCGTTATCGCTTGATCCCAATGACGTCGTTGCCTTGAGCGGACAGGGCGAGGCGCTGGTCGCCAAAGGCGCAGTCGCGCGCGCGCGCGAAAATCTCGCGCGGATCAAGACGGTGTGTGGCAAGCGGCCTTGTCCCGAGGTAGCCGCGCTGACGGCATCGATCGCGAAGGGGCCACCCATCGTAACGGCCGCAGCAGCGGCACCGGCGGCAGCTCCCAAGAAAGACTGAACCCCGGAACGGGGAGGAGCGACTAGCCCAGCGCGCGCGCCAAGGCGACGAACTCGGTGACGCTGACGGTCTCGGCGCGCCGCGTTGGGTCGATGCCAACCCGCTCCAGCGCCTCAAGCGCACCAGTAACGCCTTTGAGGCTTTGCCGGAGCATCTTGCGACGCTGCCCGAACGCAGCGGCCGTCAGCCGCTCCAGCGTCGCGAAGCGCACGCCCTCAGGCGCGTCTGCGGGCACGATATGCACCACCGCCGACATCACCTTGGGCGGTGGGGTGAAAGCCGAGCGGTGAACCGGCATCGCCAGCGTGGCACGCGACCGCCACTGCGCGAGCACCGCAAGCCGCCCATACGCCTCGCCGTCGGTTGGCGCGACGATGCGGTCGGCCACCTCGCGCTGGAACATCAAGGTCAGGCTTTGCCACCACGGAGCCCACTCCGCCGACAGCCAGCGTACCAGCAACGCCGTGCCGATATTATAAGGCAGGTTGGAGGCGATGTGCGGCTTGCCCTCGAACAGCGATGCGGCGTCGATCTCCAGCGCATCGCCCTCGATCACGCGCAGCTTGCCGGGAAACGCCTCGCCCAGTTCAGCCAGCGCGGGGATACAGCGATGATCGCGTTCGATCGCCGTGACGCGAGCACCCGCCGCCAGCAAGGCGCGGGTCAAGCCGCCGGGGCCGGGGCCAATCTCCAGCACTTCGGCGTCGTTCAAGTCGCCGGGAATCCGTGCGATCCGCGCCAGCAATTGCGCATCGAGCAGGAAATTCTGCCCAAGCGCCTTGCTCGCATTCAGACCGTAGCGTGCAATAACGTCGCGCAGTGGTGGAAGGTCGGGGCGCGGGGGCACCGAAGCGGGCTGGCTCACGCGTCGGCGGCAGCGCGGCGCTCGGCTGCCTCGCCCGCCAGCCGGATCGCGGCGATCGTCGCGCCGGGCTCGGCAATGTTCTTGCCGGCAATGTTGAACGCAGTCCCGTGATCGGGCGATGTGCGCACGATCGGCAAGCCGAGCGTGATGTTCACGCCCGAGTCGAAATACAGCGTCTTGATCGGGATCAGCGCCTGATCGTGATAGCAGCACATCGCCGCGTCATAGGTTGCGCGGGCGCGGGCGTGGAACATCGTGTCGGCAGCAAAGGGCCCGGTCGCGTCGATCCCTTCGCTTTGCAGGATCTCGATCGCGGGGGCGATCAGGTCGATCTCCTCGCGACCGATCGCACCGCTTTCCCCGGCATGGGGGTTGAAGCCGGCAAAGACGATGCGAGGCTTGAGGATCCCGAAATTGCGCATCAGCCCGCGCGCTGTCGCGCGCGCTTTCGATACGAGCAGTTCGATCGACAACAATCCGCTCACTGCAGCAAGCGGAACGTGGGTGGTGATCGGAACGACGCGCAAGTCAGGGCCAGCCAGCATCATCACCGCATTCTCGCCCGCTATGCCGCAACGTTCGGCCACGAACTCGGTCTGACCGGGATGATTGAACCCGATTTTATAGAGTTGCGCCTTCGACACCGGCCCTGTCACCAATGCGCGCGCGGCACCGGAACGCACCAGGCCCGCCGCGAGCTCCAGCGCGCGCAGCGCACAGCGTGCACCCTCGACATCGGGAATGCCGGGCATGATCTCGCCGCCATCCTCGACCGTCAGCACCGGCAACGCAGTCTCGAACACGCGGTTGGTATCTTCCGGGTGCGAGATCGGCTCTACCGGTCCATCCCACACCGCCGCGATCGCCCTGGCATCGCCCGTGGCAAAGAACGGCGGCAATCCCTCCGCAACGCGCTGCGCCCAGGCTTTGGCGATGATTTCGGGGCCGATCCCGGCCGGATCCCCCATCGATATGGCGAGCGGCGCGAGCATGGCGTTTTCTCCCCGGTCAGCGATATTCGATGATCGCGTCGCGTCGCAAATCGCGGAGCAACTGGTTCGCGCGCAGGTTCACGCGTGAATTTTCCATCGAAGTTCGGACCTGCTCGACGCCGGGAATGCGCGGCCCAGTCGCTTCGTCGCGCCCGCACAGCACCAGCGAACGGATGCCGTCCTTCGCCGACCCGAAGGGCGGGGTCGATTCGCCGACCTGCAGTTTCAGCATGATCTCGCGCAGCGGTCCCGGCAGATCCTTGATCCGCACCGAATCATTGTCGACCACGTCGGCACCGAGCGCGGTCGCAACCTTGGCGACTTCACCGCAACCGTGAATCGTCTGGCTCAGCTTGGCGAACTCGGTAACGCGCGCATCGGCCTGGGCCTGCGTCGTGCCTTCGGCAAAGCGCACGCTGAGCTGCTTGAGCGTCAGCTTGGCGTCCATCGGATCGGCGACGCCGACCTTGCGCGTGTCGACCAGGTAGATGATCGAGAAACCGCCCGGCACCTCGATCGGGCCAGCCAGATGCTCGGGCGTCATCGACTTGATCGCCTCGACCAGCGTCGGCGGCAATTGCGCCAACTGCGTTTCGCTCAACCAGTCGAGATCGCCGTCGGTCGCACGCGTGGTGGCGTCGGACAGGCGCGCATAATAGCCGAACGTGTCCTCGCCCTTTTCGCGCTTCTGGATCGAACCGATAATCTGTTGCGCCTGGTTGAACACTTCCTGCGCGCGATCCGGATCTGCCTTCAGGTAGATTTCACGCACGTGATATTCGGTCGTGCCCTGCTGCTTCTTCAGCTTCTCGATGATGGCGTTGACCTCTTCGTCGCCGACATTGATGTCGACCTTGCGCCGCAAATAGCGGTTCCACGAAAGCTCGGCTTCGATCTGGCGCTTGAGTGACCGCTCCGAGGAACCGATACCGCGCAGATAGGCCCGCATTTCGGCGACGGATTTGCCGAAGTTGCGCGCGACGGTCTCATAGCTCTTGTTGACCTCATCGGGCGCGATCTTGACCTCGGCGGTCTTGGCCTGCTGGATCTGCAACGTTTCGTCGATCAACTGGCGCGCGGTCAGCAATTTGTACTGCGCCATTTCCTCGGGCGACAGCTTCAGGTCGCGCGCCGCCACCAGCAAGGCGACGCGCTGGTCGATATCGGTGCCGGTGATGACCGCCCCGTTGACGATCGCAGTCGGCTTGCGAACGTTTGGATCGACCTTGCCGAAAATCTGCAGGTTCTTCGGAATGTCGAGCCCCACGGCGGGCGTCGCATCATCGGGTACGGTCTGAGCGATCGAACCGCCGCTGCTCGAAACAAGCGCGACGAGTGCCGCACCGAGCGCCAAACGGCGGCCGAGCGAACCGAGGCCGGTGGTGGTTGCGCCGGTCTTCTTGGTGATATCAGTCTTCACGTAGTTAAAATCCCATCCCGCGCGGTCTGCGTTTCTGCTCAGCCCAACGAGCCCTTGGAAAAGGCCGTGCAACAGGCCGCCTGAACCAGTGCTTAGCGGCCAAGATTTTTGAATGCCAGCGTCAACAGGAAGCTGTTGCCGGCACGCGCGTCGCCGGTGTCCTGATAATCGCGCTTCCACGTCACCCCCAGGCGGAGGCAATCGTCCTCATATTGGAAACCCAAGCGGTGCCGGACCGGATCGAAACCGTTGGCCAGCGACAGCGGATCTTCGTTGCGGTCGGTGAGGTCGATCACGGTCGATCCGAAGACCGACCAGAATTTGGTGACCTGCACGCGTGCGCCCAAGCGCACTTCCTCGCGGTCGCGCAGATCCTCCAGCGTCGGGTCGATGTTGCGATTGAGCCGGAGGTAGCCGATGAGAACATAGGTGCTGCGCGAGCCGACCCTTGCGTCCACTTC
Organism: Sphingomonas sp. PSPC2-2; assembly: GCF_049897725.1. NCBI lineage: Bacteria > Pseudomonadati > Pseudomonadota > Alphaproteobacteria > Sphingomonadales > Sphingomonadaceae > Sphingomonas > Sphingomonas sp. PSPC2-2. Next base: position 339,737 of record NZ_JAFCWU010000004.1, read on the forward strand.
GTTCCGGCGAATCGCCAGATTGCCCTTGTCGAGGCGATAGCGATGCGTGATCGAGACGAAATCACGATAGCGAATTTCCGTGCGCCCGACGATGTCGGAGACCCGGCCCGAAAGCCCCGTCCCATCGGGAAACAGCGTTTCGCGATTGTTCAGGCGATAGCTCTGACCGATATTGGTCGAAATCGAAAAACCGGGAAGATCGGCCGACCAATCGACCCCATAAGTGAAGCGAGTCGAATCCTCGAACCGGTCGTATCCCGGGAAGCGGTTCAGGGCGAACAGGTTGGAATCCTCGAGATCGACTGCCCGGGAATCTTCGTTCGGCACGGCAAGATTGGTCGTCTGCGGCGAAGCGACCACTTGAAACCGCGGGGTCAGGCGCTGCGTGCCGCCCAGGAAGGTGCCGATGAACGGCCACTTCACGTCGATTGCGAATGCGCCGATCGCGCGCGCGCTGATCCCTTCATTGCCGCGATAGCTCGCCACCGTCGTGGCCAGCGTGTCGTTGGCATTGTACACATCGCCGCGACCGAACGCTGTGAATGTCACCTCCTGGCCCCAGGGCGTCAATTTGCGCAGATCCCACTGCGCGCTGGCAAAGGCGCGTTGCGTATCCTGGCCCGCCGGACGCGAAATCGCGAGGCTGTTGGCTTGCAGTTCGAACGTGCCGCCCAGCAAGCTGTCGGTAAAACGGTGGCGGTAATCGATTTCGGGCAGCGCGATCGGTTGCAGGCCCTGGCGATCGCCGACGCGCATCGTCTGGACGTACCAGCCGGCGATCGAGAAATAGCTGTCGGTATCGATGCGCTCGACATTCGCGGTGGTGCGCAGGCGATCGTCCTGCGAAATGTCATAGCGACGCAGGAAGGTGCGATCGGTGGTCAAGCGCAGCGATCCGCTGACGCTCCAATTCTCATCGAGCTGGAAGCGGGCCACCCCATCCAGATAGCCGCGAAACGAATCGGGCGTGCCGGGCGCGGTCGGGGTGAGCAGATCGGCACTGCGCGGGCTGGCGGTGGCGTACGCCTTGATCGAATAGGAACCGAGCGTGTTGAGTTCCTGATACTCCGCCTTGAGCATCGGCAGCACCGCGCTGAAAAAGCGCGGGGTGATCGTCAGCCCCTTATTGGGGGCCAGCGCGAAGTGATACGGCTGCGCAAATTCAAAGCCATTGACGCGGCCATAGCGGAAATCGGGTGAGAGCAGGCCGCTATTGTTGCCTTCGCCGACAGGATTGGAAAAGGCGGGCAGCGGCAGCGTCGGCAAGCCGAACAGGTTGATGCGCGCGCCCGTATAATAGATCCGGCCGCGATCGGGGCGATAGAGTACGCGAACCGCCGTGATCTTCCATGTCGGCTCTTTCGGGCAGTTGCTGGAATCGGTCACCGCGCACGGCGTGTACGCCGCATCCTCCAGCACGACGACTTCATCGAGCGAGCGCGTGCCCTTGCGTGCCGCCAGGCGTCCGCCCTTTTCCAGCACCAGCAGCATATTGTCGACGACGCCGTCCTTCAGCGCATCGGTCAGTTCGATCGAATCGCCATAGGCCGTATCGCCACCCGGATTGACGACCGCGATGTTGCCGCTCGCGTGGACCTTCCCGGTCTTTCGGTTCCACACCACCTTGTCGGCGCGCAGGCGGTCGCCGGAGCGGTACATACGGACATCGCCCGTTGCGGTGACGATGTCCTCCTTGCTGTCATATTCCAGGTTGGTCGCGGTGAACTGGACCTGATCGTCGCTCGCGCTCGGCGTGCTCGATGGGGGCGGGGGCGTTACCGGACGCGTTTGCAAATCCTGCGCACACGCCGGATTGGCGAGCAGCACAGCGGGAAACACACAAGTGGCAAGGAGAACGGCACGCTTCACGTCGGAACAAGCACCCTGTTGCGAGAAGGCCCCGGTTGAACCCCGGTTGCCGCTGGTCGATCCCGCCCTATCGCATCGACACCGCTTTGCTGCAATCGTGCTGCGGCGAATTCGGTGCCCCCGCTTTGCCAGCGACGCGTCGCTGTCCTAAGAACGCGCGACTCATCGCATTTTTTTTCGTAACCGAGGCCTCCCCATAATGCAGATCGATTTTTCCAGCGCCGCCCCCGCGTCGGGTGCCGCCATCGCCCTTCTTGTCGAGAAAGAGGGGCTCGCGCGTCTCGCGACAACGCTGATCGACGCGACTGCGCTCGATCTGGTGAAGGCGGCAGCGCAGGCGAGCCGGTTTGACGGGGAAGCGGCCGCTGTGGTCGAAACTTTTATTGCCGATGGCACCGGTGGCGTGCGGCGTGTCCTGTTGCTGGGCACCGGGGCGGCAGGAGAGGCCGAGTATGAGCGGGCCGGTGGTGCATTGACCGCGCGCTTGCTGACTTCCGGCGTGCGGACGGTCAGCGTCGATTTCGGTAGCGCCGGGGCCACGCCAAAGGCGGCGGCGCGTTTCGCGGCGGCTGCCGCACAGCGCGGCTGGCGGCATGACATCTATCGCACCAAGCTGCCCGAAAAATCCAAGCCGACTCTGGCCACGATCGTGCTGCACGGCGCGCCTGAGGGCACCGATGCGGCGTGGAGCAAGCAGAAGGCGCTGACCGAGGGCCTGGAACTGACCCGCACGCTGGTGGCCGAGCCGCCAAACGTGATCTATCCCGAAACCTTCGTCGCCAAGGTGCGCGCCGAGGTCGAGGGGCTGGGCCTTGAGATTACCGTGCTGGGCGAAGCCGAGATGCGCGAACTGGGCATGGGCTCCTTGCTCGGCGTGTCGCAGGGTTCGGCCAAGCAGGCGCAGTTGCTCGCGCTCAAGTGGAATGGCGCGGGCGCGGGCGATCCGGCGCTGGCGCTGGTCGGCAAGGGCGTGACCTTCGACACTGGCGGCATTTCGCTGAAGCCCGGGCCCGGCATGGAAGACATGAAGTGGGACATGGGCGGCGCGGGTGCCGTCGTTGGCGCGATGAAGGCGATTGCCGGGCGCAAGGCCAAGGCCAACGTCATCGGCGTGTGCGGCCTGGTCGAGAACATGCCCGATGGCGACGCGATCCGCCCCGGCGACGTGCTCACCTCCATGTCCGGCCAGACGATCGAAGTGCTCAACACCGATGCCGAGGGGCGGCTGGTCTTGTGCGACGTGATCACCTGGGTGCAGCGCACGCACCGCCCCAAGACGATCGTCGATCTCGCCACGCTGACCGGCGCGATGATCGTAAGCCTCGGCCACGAACATGCCGGCTGCTTCGCGAATGACGATGCGCTGGCAGACCAGTTGCTGGCAGCGGGCAAGGCCTCGGGCGACCTGTTGTGGCGCTTCCCGTTGTCGGATGCCTATAACAAGCTGATCGACAGCCCGATCGCCGACATGAAGAATGTCGGCCCGCGCGGGGCGGGGTCGATCACCGCGGCGCAGTTCATCCAGCGCTTCGTCGAGCCGGGCGTGAAATGGGCGCATCTCGACATTGCCGGTATGGTTTGGGCGGACAAGCCGGGTGCGACCTATGACAAGGGCGCGACGGGCTATGGCGTGCGTTTGCTCGACCGGTTCGTTGCGGACAATTTCGAGGGCTGAGCGCCAATTCCCCTCCCGCTGTGCGGGAGGGGTTAGGGGAGGGCGGTGTTTCGGGTCGAACGGGTGCCAGCGATGGATTTCCCTCCCCCAGCCCAGTTCGGGGTCGGATGTGCCCCCAGCACATCCTCGACAGCGCGGGGCGCTGTCGACCCCGAGCTCGCAAGCGGGAGGGGAGTAGGTGCAAGTCGATTTCTACCATTTGACGCTCCAGCCGCTCGACCGCGTGCTGCCGCGCATTGCCGAGCGCGTGGTCGAGGGGGGCGGGCGGTTGCTGGTGGTGGCGGAGAGCGTCGACCAGCGCGCCGCGCTCGACCGCTTGTTGTGGACCTATGCCGCCGACAGTTTCCTGCCGCATGCGCAGGCCGACGGGGAGGGCGATGCGGCGCAACCGATCCTGATTGCCGAGCAGCCGGTCGCGGCGAACACCGCACGCAACATCGCGATTGCCGATGGCCTGTGGCGCGAGGAAGCGCTGGGCTTCGACCGCGCTTTCCATTTCTTCGACGAAGACCGCATCGGCGCGGCGCGGGTGGCGTGGAAAGCACTGACCGATCGTCCCGGGATCGAACGGCGGTATTGGAAGCAAAATGACAATGGCCGTTGGGAGCAAGCGGCCTGAGGGTTGCCCAGAGGCTTGCCCAGAGACTTGCCCAGAGACTTGCTTTGCCGCGCCCCCGCGACTAGGGACACGCGACTTTCCAAATCCCCCACCTATCAACACAGGAGCTTCACGGTCATGGCCGCGAACCGCACGTTTTCGATCATCAAGCCCGACGCCACGCGCCGCAACCTGACGGGTGCCGTCACCAAGATGCTCGAGGAAGCCGGCCTGCGCGTCGTCGCCTCCAAGCGCATCCAGATGACGCGCGAGCAGGCCGAAGGCTTCTACGCCGTCCACAAGGAACGCCCGTTCTTCGGTGAGCTGGTCGAGTTCATGATCTCGGGCCCGGTCGTCGTGCAGGTTCTCGAAGGCGAGAACGCGATGCAGCGCAACCGCGACATCATGGGCGCGACCAACCCCGCCAATGCCGAGCCGGGCACGATCCGCAAGGAACTGGCCGAATCGATCGAAGCCAACACCGTTCACGGTTCGGACTCGGACGAAAATGCGGCGATCGAAATCGCCTATTTCTTCAAGCCCGAAGAAATCGTCGGCTGATCCAGCCGATGCAATGGCGCGTGCGACAGGCAGGTGTGGCGGATGCCGACCTGCTGTCGCTCGTCGCCAATGCGACATTTCTTGATACCTATGCGCCGTCTTTGGAGGGCGCAGATTTGCTCGCGCATTGTCTCAAGAACAATCGCGCCGAGGCCTTTGCGATCTGGCTCGCCGACCCGGCAACCATCGTGACCGTTGCCGAGATCGAACCGGGCCATGCGCCGCTCGGGTACGCGGTTTTAACCACCCCCAATTTTCCGATCGCGCTGGAGCCGACCGATGTCGAGCTGCGCCGCATCTATTCGCTGCGCCAGGCGCATGGGACCGGCATCGGCGCCGCGCTGATGGCGCGTGCCATCGAGGATGCCGCCCGGATGGGCGCGCGTCGGCTGTTGCTTGGCGTGTGGGAGCACAATGCGCGGGCGCGTGCTTTCTATGAACGGCACGGCTTCCGCGTGATCGGCACGCGCGAATTCCAGGTCGGCAGCGAAGTGCACATCGACCCGATTTACGCGCTGGACCTTTCGGTCAGGATTTCGGCTTCGGCTTGACGCTGGCCCACACCGCATCGAGCCGGGCTTGCGTGCCGCCCAGTTCGTGCAGCCGCAGACTTTCCAGCTTGAGCGAACGGCCGAACGGGAAGCCGCCCTCTGCCTTCCAGCCAATATCATAGATGCCGCGCGTGGTGCGCGGGGTGTCGCCGTCCCAATAGGTGAGCGCGATGAGGACGGGCAGGCGGCCGGTTTTCTTTTCCATGGCCCCATCGGTTGCCTTCAGCACTTCATGCTCGAACCAGCCGCGCTCGATCGTATCGCCGACGGTATCCTTGCTGCCGATGCCGAGCTCGCTCGGGAAGGTAACGGTGGCATCGCGGATCGGGTGGCGGTCGTCATGCTGGAGCAGCAAAGCCGTGCCGTTGGCCGCGGGCACCGCGCGCACGTCGAAGCGCGAGGAGTCGCGCTGCGCCTTGACCGCGGCGACCCGCTTGTCGGCCTGGTCGGCGCGGTGATCCGACCAATTGAGATACAGGCTACCGCCCGCGATCAGCAGGCCTGCGACGGCGATGAATTCGCCGAGGTTGATCCAGCGCCGCCGCGTTGCTGCGGCTTCCGCCTTGGCGACGGCTTCGGTCGCCGCGACCTGGATTGCGGGGTCGTGCTGGGGCGGGGTTTTCGTGATGTCGTCGCTCATCGTCCACCCGCTTCCAGCAAGCGCCGCGGCGCCACCAATTCCCAACTGATCGCGATCCGGTCGCCAATGCGGTCCCAGTCGACCTCTTCGCGATCGAGCCGCATCGCAATCCAGCCAGATGGCCCGAGATAGGGCGGGCTATAATAACACTCCGGGTCCAGCTCGATCAGTATCGCTTGCTCGTCGCGGCCAGTGGTCTTGACGATCACCACGGTTTCGCCGTCGCCATGATGGTTATGCCAGAAATAGGCGAAGAACTTGCCCTTTTCGATCAGGAAGCCCGGCGACCCGTGCGATGCTCGCTCGACCGTTTCCGGCAGCGCCAGGGCGAGCGCGCGGACCTTGGCGAGCGGGATGTCGGGATCGGGGCTCATCGCGTGACGAAGTCTGCCAGAACCGAGGGGTAAAGGCCATGCTCGGCCGCAAGCACGCGCGCGGCGAGGGTGTCGGCGGTGTCGCCGGGGAGGATCGGCACTTCGGCCTGGCCGAGCACTTCGCCGCCATCGAGCTCCTCGGTGACGACATGGACCGAGCAGCCCGCCACCGCATCGCCCGCCGCGATCGCGCGGGCATGGGTGTCGAGGCCCTTATATTTGGGCAGCAGCGAGGGGTGGATGTTGATGATCCGCCCACGCCAGCGCGCGACGAAATCATCGGACAGCAAGCGCATATAGCCAGCGAGCGCGATCACCTCGACCCCGGCGGCGCGGAGCGCAGCGTCGATCGCGGCTTCATAGTCGGCCTTGGGAATGCCCTTGGGCGATTGGGTGAAGGTGGCAAGGCCCCGGTCGCGCGCCCAGGCGATGCCGGCGGCATCGGGCTTGTCCGAGGCGACCAAAGCGACGTCATAGCTGCGTGCGTGCTCGACCAGCGCCATCATGTTGGAGCCGCGGCCCGAGAGCAGGATGCCGACCTTCCGGTTCAAGACTCCCCTCCCGCCTGCGGGATGGGTTGGGGGAGGGGCGTGTCTTCACGCGATGCGATGCTGTTGGAGGTCAGGCCCTCCCCCAGCCCCTCCCGCGTGCGGGAGGGGAGCAGGCGCGCGTCACCCATGATTGTGCGTCGCGGTCCAGGCGCTACGACCGCCCCAGGTTTCCAGCGAGCCCGTCACGGTGCAACCGCGCACGCCCGCTTGGACCGCGCCGATGGTGAACACGGTTTCGCCCGCCGCAGTCAACGCTGCCGTCACCGCCTCGACCTGATCGGGCGCGACGGCGGCGACCATGCCGATGCCGCAATTGAAGGTGCGCGCCATTTCCTCGGGCTCGATATTGCCCTGCGCTTGCAGGAACGCCATCAGCCGTGGCTGCGGCCAGGCATCGGCATCGATCCGCGCGTGGACGCCTGCGGGCAGCACGCGCGGCACATTCTCGAGCAAACCGCCGCCGGTGATATGGGCAAGGCCCTTGATCCGGCGCTCGGCCAGCAAGGGCAGCAGTGACTTCACGTAAATGCGCGTGGGTGCCATCAGCGCGTCGATCAGCAGCACGTCGGCATCGAACAGCGCCGGGCGTGCCAGCTTCCAGCCCTTGTCGGCAGCGAGGCGACGGACCAGTGAGAAGCCGTTCGAATGCACGCCCGACGAGGCAAGACCCAGCAGCACGTCTCCCGGCGCAATGTCCTGCCCGGTCAGCACGCGGTCCCGCTCGACCGCGCCGACGCAGAAGCCAGCGAGGTCATAGTCATCCGCGGCATACATGCCGGGCATTTCCGCAGTCTCGCCGCCGATCAGCGCGCAGCCCGCCTGGCGACAGCCTTCGGCAATCGAAGCGATCACGCGCTCCGCCACCGCCGGATCGATCTTGGCCGTCGCATAATAATCGAGGAAGAACAGCGGCTCGGCACCCTGCACGATCAGGTCGTTGGCGCACATCGCGACCAGATCGATTCCGACTCCATCATGCGCATTGTGGTCGATCGCCAGTTTCAGCTTGGTGCCGACGCCATCGTTCGCGGCGACCAGCAACGGATCGACGAAACCCGCCGCCTTGAGATCGAAAAAGCCACCAAAACCGCCGAGTTCGGCATCCGCGCCCGATCGTCGGGTCGACTTGGCGAGCGGCGCAATCGCCCGGACCAGGGCGTTGCCCGCTGCAATCGAGACGCCCGCTTGGGCATAGGTGTAGGACGTCGCGTCCGGGTTCGTATCGCTCATGATGCCCGCCTAGCCATATCCTGCTTGGATTTCCACGCCTCCTTCGCCAAAAGGGCGCCGACATGTCGATCCGCTGCTTTTCCCGCCCCCTGCAATTTGCCGCAGCGCTTGCCCTTGCGGCGACCGGTGGGCTTGTGCTCGCGCAAGTCGACGATCCCGATCAGGGGCTGGCGGCTGCCGACAGCTCGGGCAGCTATGAGGTCAGCGGCATCGCCGTGGATGTTGTCGGCAAAACCGCCGATGCCGCGCGCTATGCCGGCTGGCGGATCGCACAGCGCAAGGGCTGGGCAATGCTCGCGCAGCGCATGGGCCAAAGCGCCACGGCACTCTCCGACGGTGCGCTTGACGGAATGGTGTCGGGGATCGTCGTCGAGGACGAGCAGATCGGCCCCAACCGCTACGTCGCACGGCTCGGCGTGCTGTTCAGCCGTGCGAAGGCCGGTGCAATCCTGGGGATTGCGCCCGAGGCGGCACGATCGGCCCCAATGCTGACGATTCCGATCGAGATCAGCGGCGGCGTCGCCACGGGCTTCGAGCAAAAGACGGCGTGGCAGGACGCGTGGCGGCGCTATCGCACCGGCAACAGCACGGTGGATTATGTTCGGCCGAGCGGCACCGGCGGTGACGCGCTGTTGCTGACGCTGGGGCAGGTCGAGCGGCCCGGTCGCGGCTGGTGGCGCGTGGTGCTCGATCAATATGGCGCGAACGACGTGCTCATCCCCAAGGTCACACTGCGTCGGGAATGGCCGGGCGGGCCGATCATCGGCATGTTCGAGGCACGGCACGGCCCGGATAACCGGTTGCTCACGCAATTTTCGCTCCGCGTCGACCGGGCCGATGCGTTGCCCGTGCTGCTCGACGCCGGGGTCAAGCGGATCGACGATACCTATCAGGCGGCGCTGCACGCGGGGCTGCTGGGGACCGATCCCGGCCTCGCTTTTGTTGCGCCGGTCGTTGCCGCGACACCGACCGATACGCCAAGCGATGTCGGTACCGGCGACGTCGCGGCTGGCACTCAACCGGGTGCGAGCGGCAGTGTGATCACGATTCAAGTCGATACGCCCAGCGCGGGCTCGGTCACCGCGACCGAATCGGCATTGCAAGTGGTGCCGGGGGTGCGCTCGGCCGTCACCACCAGCCTTGCCATCGGTGGCGTGTCGGTGATGCGAGTCGGCTTCGATGCCGATCCCGCTGTGTTGCGCGCTGCGCTGGAGGCGCGCGGCTGGACGGTGGTTGCCAGTGGCTCGACGCTGCGCATCCGGCGCTCGGGGCAGCCATCCGCAGGCGGGCAAGCAGCCCCGCCGGCTGATAACACGACGGGTTGACGGGATGCTTCCGGCCCAAATGGCATTGCCGCTCGACTGGCCTGCCGATCCGCGTGACGACGAATTTCTGATTGGTCCATCGAACGCCCGCGCGGTGCAGCAGCTCGAGCGCTGGAGCACCTGGCCGGTGATGGCCGTGGTGGTCACAGGCCCACGCAAATCAGGCCGGAGTCTGCTCGCCCGGATCTTCGCCGCCAAGACCGGTGGCGGTTTGATCGACGATGCCGAACGGCAGAACGAGACGGCGATTTTCCATGCCTGGAACCGCGCACAAGAGGATCGCCGCCCGGTCGTGATCGTCGCCGATGCGCCGCCGCCGGAATGGTCGATCAAGCTCCCCGATTTACGCTCGCGGCTGAGCGCAAGCCCGACGATCCGGATCGGCGATCCGGACGAGAGCCTGATGCGCGCGCTGTTCGAGCGGCAGTTCCTGCGGCGCGGGCTCGATGCCCGGCCGGAGTTGATTCAATGGCTCGTGGTCCGGGTCGAGCGCACGCATGTTGCGCTGCTACGCGCGGTCGATGTGCTCGATCAAGTCGTGCTGGAAAGCCACAAACGCTTGTCGATTCCGCTCGCACGGGCCACATTGGAGGAAGCGGGGTTGATCCCCGGTCGCGCACCCGAATCGATGGAAAACCCATGACCCGACCCGCCCATATTGCGAGCCTGGACCACGACGACGACCCCTTTGCGGGGAGCGAGGGCAGCGACCGGTATTTCAATCGCGAGCTGTCGTGGCTCGCCTTCAACCGGCGTGTGCTGGAGGAAGCGTGCAATACGGCGCACCCGCTGCTGGAACGGCTGCGGTTTTTGTCGATTTCGGGCTCGAACCTCGATGAGTTTTTCATGGTCCGAGTGGCTGGCCTGAAGGGGCAGCAGCTTCAAGATGTCGCCCGCTTGTCGAGCGACGGGCTCACCTCGGGACAGCAACTCGCCGCGATCGTCGCCGAAGCCGACGCTCTGGTGACGAGCCAACGCGACGTGTGGCGCGACCTGCGTCGCCAGTTGGCCGAGACCGGCATCGCCGTGCTCAGTTCGCGCACGATCGACGAAGCGCTGTCACCCGAAGACCTGCACTGGCTGGAAACGCAATTTCGCGAACAGCTCTTCCCGATCCTCACGCCGCAAGCGCTCGATCCGGCACATCCCTTTCCGTTCATGCCCAATAAGGGGCTGGCGGTGATGTTCGATCTGGTGCGGATTTCGGACGAGCAGCCGATCCGCGAACTGGTGATGATCCCGGCACCGATGCCGCGCTTCATCCGCTTGCCGGGGGAGAAGGCCCGCTATGTCGCGGTCGAATCGCTGGTGAAGCGCTTCGCGCCGTTGGTGTTCCCCGGCTACCGCGTCATCGGCGGTGCCGAGTTCCGCGTGCTGCGCGACAGCGACATCGAGATCGAGGAAGAGGCGGAGGATCTCGTCCGCTATTTCGCCAATGCCATCAAGCGCCGCCGTCGCGGCCGGGTCATCCGGCTCGAGCTGGAAAGCGGGATGCCCGAGGGGCTGGGCGCGGTACTGCGCGACGAGCTTGGCGGATCGGATGCCTTCGTCACTGAAAGCGGAGCGTTCCTGGGCGTCGGTGACTTGGAGGCGATCGTCGATGAGGATCGTCCGGACCTGAAATTCACGCCCTTTTCGCCGCGCTTCCCCGAGCGCATCCGCGAATATGGCGGCGACTGTTTTGCCGCGATCAGCGCCAAGGACATTGTCGTCCACCACCCGTATGAAACCTTCGACGTGGTGCTGGCCTTCCTCAAACAGGCCGCAGCGGACCCCGACGTGGTCGCGATCAAGCAGACGCTCTATCGCGCCGGCAAGCAGCCCGCCGTCATCAACGCGCTGATCGCCGCCGCCGAGGCCGGCAAATCGGTGACTGCGGTGGTCGAGCTGAAGGCGCGCTTCGATGAGGAGCAGAATCTGCTCTGGGCGTCGGCGTTGGAGCGGGCCGGGGTGCAGGTCGTCTATGGCTTCATCGACTGGAAGACCCATGCCAAGGTCTCGATGGTCGTCCGCCGCGAGAACGGGCAATACCGCACCTACTGCCATTTCGGTACGGGCAACTATCACCCGATCACAGCGAAGGTGTATACCGACCTCAGCTTCTTCACCGCCGACCCGCGGCTCGGGCGCGATGCCGCGCAGATGTTCAACTACATCACCGGCTATGTCGAACCCGAGAATATGACGCTGATCAGCTTGTCGCCCCGCGACTTGCGTCCGCGCCTGATGCGGCTGATCGACGCCGAGATCGCCAATGCGCGCGAGGGCAAACCCGCCGCAATCTGGGCCAAGATGAATTCGGTGGTCGATCCCGCCGTGATCGAGAAATTGTACGAAGCCTCAAACGCAGGGGTCGAGATCGACCTGATCGTACGCGGAATTTGCTGTCTGAAGCCCGGCGTCCCCGGCATGTCCGAGAATATCCGCGTCAAATCGGTGATCGGCCGCTTCCTCGAACACAGCCGCATCTGGGCGTTCGGCAATGGCAAGGCCTTGCCCAATGACGGTGCCAAGTTGTTCATTTCCTCCGCCGACTGGATGCAGCGCAATTTCGACCGGCGGATCGAATATATGCTGCCGATCGAGAATCGGACTGTTCACAAACAGATTCTCGACCAGGTGATGGTCGCCAATCTGATCGACAATGAGCAAAGCTGGGAATTGCAGGCCGATGGCAGCTATGTGCGCGTTCAGCCGGGCGAGCGACCATTCAACCTGCACCGCTATTTCATGACCAATCCGTCGCTGTCCGGTCGCGGTGCCTCGCTCGCCGCAAGCGGGTCGGTGCCGAAGCTGTCGCTGCGAAACCGGCGTTAGTCGCCCGATGGCGACGCTTCTGTTCCGCAAGGCGAAACCCGAAATCACGGGAGAACCACGCACCGGCATCATCGACATCGGGTCCAACTCGATCCGTCTGGTCGTCTATCAAGGCCCGGAGCGCTTGCCCGCGATCCTGTTCAACGAAAAGGTGATGGCAGGACTCGGTCGCGGCCTAGCCGAGACCGGGACGATCGCCGAATCGGGGCTTGCGGTTGCCAGTGACGCCCTGGCACGCTTCGCCGCCGTCGCGCGCGAGATGGAGGTGACGCGGCTGCGCACCGTTGCAACCGCTGCTGTGCGCGATGCGACCAACGGCAAGGTCCTGCTCGACACGGCGCGCGATCTCGGGCTCGAGGTCGAGCTCCTGTCCGGCGAACAGGAAGCAACGGCGGCCGGACACGGTGTCTTGTCGGCGATCCCCGCGGCCGATGGGATCGTCGGCGACCTTGGCGGCGGCAGCCTCGAGCTGATCCGCATCAGCGGCGGCAAGGTGGGCGAGCGCGTCTCTTTCCCGCTTGGCGTGCTGCGGCTCGGCGCGTTGCGGGACAAAGGGCAGGGCGCTCTCCAGCGCCAGGTCGCGCGCTTGCTCGACGCCGCCGGGTGGACCGGCAAGGGCGCAGGGCTGCCGCTGTATCTGGTCGGCGGATCGTGGCGCGCACTGGCACGACTGGATATGCATCTGGGCAGCTATCCGCTGCCCGTCATCCACGAATATGCGATGTCGGCCGAAGCGGTCGCGCGGATGGGGCGCACGATCAGCCATGTGAACAAGGCCTGGCTCCGCGCGATCCCGGGCCTGTCGGCGGGGCGCGCCGCGACGCTGGGCGATGCGACCGCCTTGCTGGTGGTGTTGCTCAAGCATTTGCAGATCGAGACGACGATCGTCTCGGCCTTCGGCTTACGCGAGGGGCTGCTGTACGGCGCGCTCGACGAAAGCGTGCGCGCGCAGGACCCGCTGATCGTCGCAACGCGTGATGAAGGGCGGCGGCATGGCCGCTTTGCCGAACATGGCGATTTGCTCGATGGCTGGATCGCGCCGCTGTTCACGCGCGATGCGCCGGACATGGCGCGACTACGGCTTGCAGCATGTTTGCTTGCCGATGTCGGCTGGCGTGCCAACCCGGAATTTCGCGCCGAACGCGGGGTCGAAATCGCGCTGCATGGCAATTGGGTCGCAATCGATGCGCGCGGCCGCGCGCTGGTGGCGCAGGCGCTCTACACCAGCCTTGGCGGCGGCACCGAAACGCCCGCGCCGCTGGGCGTTCTCGCGACACCGGCGGACTTGCGCCACGCGGTGTTGTGGGGGCTGGCGATGCGGCTGGGCCAGCGAATGAGCGGTGGATTGGCCGGGCCGCTGCAACGCTCGTCGCTCGCCGATGATGGCAACACGCTCACGCTCAGCGTCGCGTCGGGGGATCTGGCACTTTACAGCGAAACGGTGGAACGTCGGCACTCGGCGCTTGCTACCGCGCTCGGGCGCAAGGCACTGATCCTGGCGCGGTAGCGCCTGCGGTCGCGTCAATGGTCGGTGCTGGGCTCCGATGAAGCGGTCGTCATTGCTTTCATCGCAGCGGTCATGGCGGCCTCAACCTGTGCTTGCGCAGCCGCGATCGCGTCCCGTTGCTGCTTCATGGCAACCTCGATCGCCGATTGCACAGCGCCCGTCGCGATGTGTTGCTGTTGTTGTGCGGCCTCCATTGCAGCTTGCACTGCGGCCATCGCGGCCTGGTGCTGTTGCTGGGCGGCGGCCATCCCTCCTTCTACCGCATCTTGCGCCGGTCGCTGCGAGTCGCCTTGCCCGGCGTGCGGTTGCGATGGATCCTGCTCAATCATAAGTGGTACTCGCTTTGGGCGCGGCGGCGTCTGAACCCGAGGGGTGATCTTCGCGCACATAGTCCTGGGAGATCGCGACAACCATCCGCAGCGTTTCGATCGCCTTCGTAATCAGATGCTGCCCTTCCTTAGCAGCCTCCAGATAGATGCGATCGTTGGTTGCAAAAAAGCGCGCCAGCCCGGCTGCGGATGCCGCTGTGGCAATCATCGTGGAATTGCGCAGTGCATCGGTGGCATCCTGCACCGCGATACTAAGCGCCAGCCTGATTTGCGGGTCGGCATTCTGCATCATTGCTCAGCCGCTGCTGGCTTGGGCGAGGGAGCCGCCACTGCCGCCGCGATGCGGGCGAGCGCTGCGGTCGCCGCCTCCGCATCCTGACCGGCTTGCACAACGCGCGCCTTCAAGACATCGACGGCCAACCGCGCCTGCTGCTCGTAAACCGCGACGATTGCCGAGTTTGGCGAGTGCGCGCCGGGACCGGGCGGGAGCGGTGCGCCCAGGATTTGGGCACAAGCCGCCGCCGTCGTCGCGGATGCGATCGTCGCATCAGCTTGCTGGCGGATCACGGCCTGAAGCTGCCCCAGCGCAATGGCCTGGGCGCTCGCCAGTTCGACCATCGCCGCGGCGGGATTGTCGGCTGCGCCTTTGGTCAGCGCCTGGATTGCCGCTAGGCTGTCCAACACCTGCGCGTTGACCGTAGCGAACGGTTCCGCGGCAGCCTCGGCCGCTGGATTTGGGTCGGTGTGGTCTTGCACTATCGTCCGCCTTTCAGGCTACGCCAGAAGCGACGGGACCAGCCGCCGGTTGGCTTTCGGCGACCGGGGCCATCGCGGCGGGACTGTGCAACGTGTTGGCCTGGGCGTAGATCAGGGCGACGCCCTGCGCCGTGGCGGCCTGGGCTGTGATATAGGCCTGTTGCTGCGCGAAGGTAGCGTTGTGCGCAGCCATCGCGATCGTCTGGGCGACTGCCTGATAAAGCGAGGCCAACGCCACGGCGGGGGCGGAACCAAGCGTGACCACGCCAGCTTGCGAAACAGAATCGGTGATCTGGCTGTTGACGGCGGTAGGATAAGCCATGGGTCGTGCTCCGGATTTGGTCGTTCGAGACGAATGTGTGGGGCGTTAAAGCCCCCTCACACGACCCGACTGCAAAATATCTTCCGTGGAGGCTCCCGTGCTCGCGGTATCGATCGAATATAGGGTGGCAACCCCCATCGTCGTGGCCGCTTGCGCTGTTACGTAGCTTTGCTGCTGCGCCGCGGTCGCATTGTGCGCGGCATTGGCCAGCGCCTGCGCGGTGGCCTGATACAGATTTCCCATCGCAATCGCCGGGCTCTCACCCAGAACCTTGACGTTGGCTTGTGTAACCGAGTCGGTGACTTGATCGTTGACAGAGGTCGGAAAGGCCATGAACGTTCTCCCGCTACAAAAAGTTTCGATATCGAAACTTTGCATGGCGAACGTTACCGGTCAATGAAACCCGGAACGAAAGAAACGGGGCTGGCTGATCGTCAAAATTATTGCGGATAGACCGGGGCGTCCTCGGTGCGCGTCATCTTCAACTTGCCGTTCACCACTGCAAAGGCCAGCCGCCCCTCGACCAGGTCGAGCGCATCGCGGCCGAATTGGTCGAAGCGCCAGCCCTCCAGGATCGACAAACCGCTGCGTTGACCCGCGGCCAACGCGTCGAGATCATCGGTGCGCGCAAGCAAGCGCGCCGCCACGTCGATTTCCTTGGAGCGGATCTTGAGCAGCAGCTTGAGCAAATCGGCAACCAGCGCGCCATCCTTGCCCATGCCGGGCTTGCGGTCGTCGCGCGAGGGCAGTTCCTCGGGGGACATCGGTTGGGCATGTTCGAGCGCCGCCATCAGCCGCGCGCCGATATCGTTCTGCGCCCAGGTCGCGGAAAGACCGCGCACCTTGGCGAGATCGGCCTGTTTGCGCGGGGCGTGTCCAGCAAGATCGGCGATCGTCTCGTCCTTGACGATGCGGCCGCGCGGCAGATCTTTGCTGCGGGCCTCGATTTCGCGCCAGCGTGCCAGCGCCTTCAGGCGGCCGAGCACTTCGGGCTTGCGGCTTGGCACCTTGATCCGGCGCCAGGCTTCCTCGGGATCATTGGCGTAATTTTTGGGGTCGCCGAGGCGCTCCATTTCCTGGTCGAGCCAGGCCCCACGCCCGGTGCGGCGAAGCCGTTCGAGCATCTTGGGGAAAATCTTGGCGAGATGCGTCACGTCGCCAATCGCATATTCGATCTGCCGTGCATCGAGCGGACGACGGCTCCAGTCGGTGAAGCGCGCGCCCTTGTCGACAGTGATGCCGAGATAGGCGTCGACCAGATTGGAATAGCCGACCTGCTCGCCTTGCCCCAGCGCCATCGCGGCGACCTGCGTGTCGAACAGCGGGTGCGGGGTGGTACCGGTAAGGTTGTAGACGATTTCGAGGTCCTGCCCGCCGGCGTGGAAGACCTTCAGCACATCCTCATTGTTGACCAGCAGTTGCAGCAGCGGCGTCATGTCGAGGCCGGGGGCGAGCGGATCGATCGCGGCGGCTTCGTTCACGTCGGCAATCTGGATCAGGCAGAGTTCGGGCCAGAAGGTGTTCTCGCGCATGAACTCTG
Source organism: Sphingomonas sp. PSPC2-2 (assembly GCF_049897725.1). Lineage (NCBI taxonomy): Bacteria > Pseudomonadati > Pseudomonadota > Alphaproteobacteria > Sphingomonadales > Sphingomonadaceae > Sphingomonas > Sphingomonas sp. PSPC2-2. The sequence continues at coordinate 356,382 of NZ_JAFCWU010000004.1, forward strand.
TATCGACGCAGACGAAGTCGGCTTCGGCCAATCGGGTGCAGAGATTGGCGAGGGTGGCACTGTCGGTGATGAGCGGATGGATATGCATACAGCCCCCCATAGCGAGCGCCGGGCGGGTTGACAAAGGTGGGTGAGGGAGGGAAGCGCAGCGGCTATATTCGCCGTCACCCCGGCGGAGGCCGGGGCCGCTGCGTTGTCAGGCGTTGCGCTTCGATACACAGCGGCCCCGGCCTTCGCCGGGGCGACGAACATGAGAAGATTTATGCACGCCTATCGCACTCATACCTGCGCCCAGCTTCGCGCCACCGATGTCGGGGCCTCGGTCAAGCTTTCCGGCTGGATCCACCGCAAGCGCGACCACGGAAACCTGTTGTTCGTCGATCTGCGCGACCATTATGGCATCACCCAGATCGTCACCGACAGCGACAGCCCGACGCATGCGGTGCTCGACAAATTGCGGCCCGAGTCGGTGGTCACCATCACTGGCGACGTGGTCGCCCGTTCGGCGGAGACGGTGAACGCGGCGCTCCCCTCGGGCGAGATCGAACTGCGCGCCCGCGATGTCGTGGTGCAGTCGGCGGCGCAGGAATTGCCGATGCCGGTGTTCGGCGAGAACGAATATCCCGAGGAAATCCGCCTCAAATATCGCTATCTCGATTTGCGGCGCGAGCGGCTGCACGCCAACGTGCTGCTGCGCTCCAACGTCATTTCCTCGCTGCGCCAGCGCATGATCGGCCAGGGCTTCACCGAATTCCAGACGCCGATCCTGACCGCCTCGTCGCCCGAAGGCGCGCGCGATTATCTGGTGCCGAGCCGTGTGCATCCGGGCAAGTTCTACGCGCTGCCGCAGGCCCCGCAGATGTTCAAGCAGTTGCTGATGGTCGCGGGCTTCGACCGCTATTTCCAGATCGCACCGTGCTTCCGCGACGAAGATGCGCGCGCCGATCGTTCGCCGGGCGAATTCTACCAGCTCGATTTCGAGATGAGCTATGTCACGCAGGACGACGTGTTCGCCGCGATCGAGCCGGTGCTGCACGGCGTGTTCGAGGAATTCGCCAACTGGCAGGGCAAGGGCCGCACCGTCTCCCCGCTGCCGTTCAAGCGCATTCCGTACCGCGAATCGATGCTGAAATACGGCAATGACAAGCCCGATCTGCGCAACCCGATCGTGATCAGCGACGTGTCGTCTGCATTCGCAGGATCAGGCTTTGGCCGATTTGCAGATATTGTTGCCGACGGCGGAGTGGTTCGAGCAATTCGTGCACCAGGCGCAGCTTCTCGGTCTCGCAAGTTTTTCGACGAAATGAATAGCTGGGCTCAATCCGAAGGTTTCGGTGGCTTAGGTTGGGCAACGTGCGTCGCACGTGACTCCCAGATATCGCTCATTGATCGCATCAACGCCGCAGATCGAATGGAGTTGGATCCGGAACGGAACGTCGTCGAGCAAGAATTGGTAAGCTCGTACATCAGAGCTGAAAGCCCAGCGGACTTTGAAGGGCTATCTGGACCGATTGCGAAGTGGCTGACACCTGGCCGAAAAGTTCAGCTAATCCTAGATTTGGAACTGCAGGATGGCGATGGCGTGTTCTTTGCTGCGGGCAAGGAAGCGCAGGCAGCCAAGCTGGCGGGCCTCGCGCGCACGCGCGTTGCGGAGCAGCTCGGTTTGATCGACGACAAGCGCTTCGAGTTCTGCTGGATCGTCGATTTCCCGATGTTCGAATATGATGAGGATGCGAAGAAGGTCGATTTCAGCCACAACCCCTTCTCGATGCCGCAGGGCGAGATGGAAGCGCTGGAGACAAAGGACCCGCTCGACATTCTCGCGTACCAATATGACATCGTCTGCAACGGCATCGAATTGTCGTCGGGCGCGATCCGGAACCATCGCCCGGAAATCATGTACAAGGCGTTCGAGATTGCCGGGTACACGCAGGCCGATGTCGATACCAATTTCGCGGGCATGATCAACGCCTTCAAGTTCGGCGCGCCGCCGCATGGTGGCTCGGCACCGGGGGTCGACCGAATCGTCATGCTGCTGGCGGATGAACCCAACATCCGCGAGGTGATCACCTTCCCGATGACGCAGAAGGCCGAGGATCTGATGATGGGCGCGCCCAATTTCGCGACGCCAAAGCAGTTGAAGGAACTCAACATCCGCGTGACCGGCGACGCCGCGCGGGCACAAGAGGGTTGAGAATGCCCGGAAGCGCTACAGCAGCGCAGTGGAGCCGCCGTGGCGTCATCGGCGCGGGGCTCGGCTTGCTGGCGGCACCGGTGCTCGGTGCTGAGATCGCTTCCGGCACCGCAGTCACGCCGCATATTCTGCGGCTGGCACCGGGGCTCGACCGCATTCTCGATCCAAATGCGCCGATCGAGACGATCGCAACGGGAATCCGCTGGGCCGAAGGGCCGGTATGGGTGCCGCGTGGAAACTATCTGCTGTTTTCCGACCCTCCGGCAAATATCATGCGGCGTTGGTCGCGCAGCACCGGGACATCGGTATTCCTTTCGCCTTCTGATGCTTTCGCGCCCGATCCAGCGACCGTGCGCGAAGGCGGCTCGAATGGCCTGACGCTCGATCACGCCGGAAACCTGCTGATCGCTGGCAGTGGATCGCGCGCGGTGGTGCTGCTCGATCTCAAGACCAAACGCCGGACGGTGTTGGTCGATCGCTATCAGGGCAAGCGCTTCAACAGCGTCAACGATCTGTGCGTCGCGGCGGACGGCGCGATCTATTTCACCGATCCGCCTTATGGACTGGTCGGGGGCGACCAATCGCCGCTGAAGGAACAGCCGCATAACGGCGTTTATCGCTGGGCACCCGGCGGCGCGGCGGTGCTGGTCGATGGGACGCTCACGCGGCCCAATGGCATTGCTTTGTCACCCGACGGCAAGACGTTGTTCGTGTCGGTTTCCGATGAGCAGGAACCGCGGATTATGGCCTATGCGCTTGATGCGCGCGGGATGCCGACGTCGCGCAGGCTCTGGCTCGACGCCAAGCCGATGCTCGCCAACGCCGCGCCGGGCCTGCCCGATGGCATGAAGATCGCGCGCGACGGTACGCATTTCAACAGCGTGCCCGGCGGGATGATGATCCTCACGCCGGACGCCGAGCCACTCGGACTGATCGCCACCGGCGCGCCGATCCCCAATTGTGCGTTTGGTGAAGACGGTCGCACGCTGTTTCTGACGGCGAATGACCGCATCCTGCGCCTGCGGTTGAAGGTTTCTGCGCTATGACGATCTCCCTGTCCGATTATGAGTCGGGCAAGCCCTATGCGGGCGATTACGAAGCGGATCTGATCGCGCTGCAAACCCGGCTCGCGCATATCCAGGTCGCGCATATCGTCCACCGCAAGCGCGCGATCGTTTTGCTTGAGGGTTGGGACGCGGCGGGGAAGGGCGGGATCATCCAGCGTCTTTGCGCCAATTGGGACCCGCGCAATTTCGAGGTGTGGCCGATCAAGGCACCGACCGAGGACGAGCTCGATCGGCATTTCCTGTGGCGCTTCTGGCAGAAACTTCCCGCCAAGGGCGACATCGCAGTGTTCGATCGTAGCTGGTACGGGCGCGTGCTGGTCGAGCGGGTCGAGGGCTACGCGACCGAAGCCGAATGGAAGCGCGGCTATGACGAAATCAACGAGTTCGAAGCGCAACAGGCCGATTCGGGCACGACGATCGTCAAGCTGTTCGTCCATGTGACGCAGGATGAGCAGGACAAGCGCCTAAAAGACCGGCTCGACCATCCTTGGAAACGCTGGAAAACCGGGCTCGAGGATTATCGCAACCGGGCCAAGCGCGCCGACTATCTCGATGCGATGCACGACATGTTCAAGCGCACCGATACGCGCTGGGGTCGGTGGACGATCATCGACGGCAACGACAAGAAAGCAGCGCGGATCACGGCGCTGACCACGATTGCCGAGCAGCTCGAAGCGCAGGTCGACATGACTCCGCCCGTGCTCGATCCCGAAATCGAGAAGGTCGCGCGCACCGCACTGGGGCTGCCACCGACGCCCGCCGCCTGAGGCGGAGGGCGGCGCGGCTAGACCCAGAGCAGGACGATCGGCACTACGGTGCCAAGCACCAGCAAGATGATCGAAATCCGCCGCATCGCGCGGCTGGCGAGCGCGATCACGATGCCCGTAATCGTCGACAGGCTGAGCGCGATCGACAGCAGAACGACGAAGATCTTGAGCGGCAGGGGCGAGGGGCGTTTGGCCGCGCCGGCGCTCGCTTCCGCACGCGGCTTCTGCGCTTCAGCGGCACCGGGTGCGGGCTTGGGCTTCTCCGCCTTGCGTTCACGCGGCGGGCCCTGATCCTTGTGCACGCTGGCGAGCCACACGATCCAGTTGGGCGGCGTGCCGCCATAGCCCTTGGCTTCCTGCAACCGGAAGGTCTGCAGCGCGCCGCTGATCGCGAACAGCAGGATCATCGGAGCGAAGAACAGCCCGAGATAATGGTGATAGCGGCGCAGCAGCCGAAGCGTGTTGGGTCTCATGCCGAACGGCTAGCCGACCGGTGCCGCGGGAGCAACCGCAACCGCGACACCTACGCCGTATCGACCTATATGTTTTCCCAACGAAAGGGTTACGCGGCCGCGAAGACGCCGTCGTCGTCCATCACGTGCAACACGCCGTCGGCTATGGCAAAATAAGCCCCGCGAAGCTTCAGCGTGCCTGCGGCCTCGCGCTCGGGAATACAGGGGAAGGTTCGCAGGTTGGCGATGCTCACCCGCACCGTTTCCAGTTCCAGTTCATGGATCGCCTCGGGCCCGGAACCGTGTTCCGCCACGATCCGATTGCGCGCGTCGTCGAGCATGTCGACCCAGTGATCGATGAAACCGCCTTCGCCCGGGGCCTTGCCGGCGAAGGCCTGGGTCATCGCGGCGTGCACGCCGCCGCATTGGCCGTGGCCCATGACCACAACTTCAGACACTTCCAATTGTGTCACTGCGAATTCGAGCGCGGCCGAAACGCCGTGGCGTCGTCCATCCAGTTCGAACGGCGGCACCAGATTGGCGACGTTGCGCACGACGAAGATCTCGCCCGGCGATGTGTCGAACACCTGCGCGGGATCGACTCGGCTGTCGGAACAGGCGATCACCATCACCTTGGGGCTTTGACCCTTGGACAATTTGGCCCAGCGGTCGCGCTGGCGGGTCCATTCACTGTCGCGAAAGCGGCGATATCCGCCGATCAGATCTGAAAAATCGGTCATGGGGGCCGTGTATCCGCCCTCAGGGGGGGGTGGCAAGGGCGCGCGGCAGTCGCTATCTGCTCCGCCATGAACGAGATGTCCCCACTCGCCCGCCCGCGTCAACGCAAGCCCGACTGGATCCGCGTGAAGGCGCCAGGCGGCACCGCCTTTGGCGAGACCAAGGCGATGATGCGCCGCCTGAACCTCAACACTGTGTGCGAGGAAGCGGCTTGCCCCAATATCGGCGAGTGCTGGACCAAGAAGCACGCCACGGTGATGATCCTGGGCGACACCTGCACGCGCGCCTGCGCCTTCTGCAACGTGAAGACCGGTATGCCGCGTGCGGTCGACCCGCTCGAACCACAGCACACCGCCGATGCCGCCGCCGAGCTGGGGCTCGAACATATCGTCATCACCTCGGTCGATCGTGACGATCTGCCTGATGGCGGGGCCTCGCAATTCGTCAAGGTAATCGAGGCGCTGCGCCGCACCACGCCCAATACGACGATCGAGATCCTGACCCCCGATTTCCGCAACAAGACGCAAGCGGCGGTCGAGTCGATCGTGGCCGCGCGTCCGGATGTCTACAACCACAACCTCGAAACCGTGCCGCGTCTCTACCCGACGATTCGCCCCGGCGCGCGTTATTATGCGTCGCTGCGCCTGCTGGAGAGTGTGAAGCGTCACGATCCCTCGATCTTCACCAAATCCGGCGTAATGCTGGGTCTGGGCGAGGAACGGCTCGAAGTGCATCAGGTGATGGACGACATGCGCTCGGCAGAGATCGATTTCCTGACGATGGGGCAATATCTGCAGCCGACCCCACGCCATGCCAAGGTGATGGACTTCGTCACCCCCGCCGTGTTCGACGCCTATGCCGCGATCGCGCGCGCCAAGGGGTTCCTGCTGGTCGCGAGTTCGCCGCTGACGCGGTCGAGCTATCATGCCGGTGACGATTTCGCCCGCCTGCGCGCCGCGCGGGAGGCAAAGCTCGCCCAGCGCTGATGCCACGCCATTCCGAAACGCGGCGGCTGCCCTACACGCCCGAACAAATGTTCGATCTGGTCGCCGATGTCGCGCGCTATGCCGAGTTCCTGCCGTGGGTATCGGCGATCCGGGTGCGCTCGAACAGCGAAACGCAGATGGTTGCCGACATGATCGTCGGCTTCAAAGGCTTGCGCGAAACCTTCACGTCGAAGGTCGAGAAACACCGGCCTGAGCGGATCGAGGTCGAATATCTCGACGGGCCGCTCAAATATCTGCGCAATGAATGGGCGTTCCGGCCCGACGGGAGCGGCTGCGCGGTCGATTTCACGGTCGATTTCGCGTTCAAGAATCGCGTGTTCGAAATGTTGGCGGGCCAGGTGTTTGGCACCGCCCTGCGCAAGATGATCGGCGCGTTCGAGGACCGCGCCGCCGTGCTTTACGGGGCTTCCTCGGCCTCAGGCGCGGTATCGTCCTCGGATGGCAGCAGCAGTTCGAGCGCGCACAACGCCGCCTGAAGGCGCACGCCGCCGCGCCCCAAATCGCCGAAATCCTTGCGATCGGCCACGACATGGCCGGGATCGGCACCGCGCTCCGCACGCGCGAACACGACCGTGCCGACCGGCTTCTTTTCGGTGCCGCCACCGGGGCCCGCTACGCCGGTGATCGCGACCGCGACATCGGCACCGCTCGCCTCCAGCGCGCCCTGCGCCATGCTCCACGCGGTTGCCACCGATACTGCGCCAAAGGTTTCGAGTACGTCTGCGCTGACGCCCAGCATCTCCAGCTTGGCGTCGTTGGAATAGGTGACGAAACCGCTCTCGAACATTTCGGACGAACCCGCGATTTCGGTGATTGCGGCGGCGACGAGGCCGCCGGTGCAGCTTTCGGCGAGCGCCACGCGGCGGCCGGCGGCGAGATTGGCGGCAACCACCTTGCGAGCGGCCTCCACCAGTTCGGCGGGCAGGATGGTGTCCATCGTTATCGCTCCCCTGGAACCCGGACGGTGGCGGCGGCCTGCGCCGCAATCCCCTCGCCACGTCCGGTAAAGCCCAAACGTTCGGTCGTCGTCGCCTTGATGCTGACCTGATCGGCGTCAAGCCGCAAGAGCTCTGCGATGCGGTCGCGCATCGCGACGCGGTGCGGGCCGATCTTGGGGGCCTCGCAGATCAACGTCAGGTCGATGAAATCGATGATCCCGCCGCGCGCCGCGATCAGTGAGGCGGCGTGCTGCAGGAACTGCGCCGAATCGGCACCGCGCCATTGCGGGTCGCTGGGCGGAAAATGCGTGCCGATATCACCCGCCGCGATCGTGCCGAGCAGCGCATCTGTGATGGCGTGGAGTGCGACATCTGCATCGCTATGCCCCGACAGACCCTTGTCATGCGGGATCAGCACGCCGCCCAGCCACAATTCCTCGCCTGCCTCCAAGCGGTGGACGTCGAAGCCGGTGGCGGTGCGAGAGCGCATCGTGGTGGCAAGGCGCGACTCGGCGGCGGCGAAATCGGCGGGATGTGTGATCTTTTCGAGCATGGGGTCTCCTTCGACCAGCGCGACCCGGCCACCGACGGCCCGCAGCATTTGCGCGTCGTCGGTCGGTTCGTCGCCGGTCCAGCCGCGATGCGCGGCGAGGGCTGTGGCAAAGTGAAAGGCTTGCGGGGTCTGGATGCGGTGCAAGGCATCGCGGGCAACGGTTTCGCCCAGCTCGCTCTCGCCGCGCGCAAGCGTGTCTGGCACCGGTAGAGCGGGAACAGCGCCGTCATGCGTGTCGAGCGCCGCGATCAGCCGGTCGATCACCGCCGCGCTCAGGAAAGGGCGGGCGGCGTCATGAATGAGCACATGGGCAGGGGGCTCGTTCGCCAGCGCTTCCAGCCCTGCCAGCACCGACAGGCGGCGCGTCGCGCCACCCGTGACATTTTCGGACCCGCCGATCGCATCGTGCAGGAGTGCCTCCTGGTCCGCCCCGATCACCACGATGACGCGGTCGATCGCGGGATGGTTGCGCAAGGCGGCATAGCTGTATGCCAGCACCGCCTTGCCGCCCAGGCGGGCATATTGCTTTGGAACGGCGCTGCCCGAGCGGACGCCGGTACCGGCGGCGACGATGATGGCGGCGGTCTTGGTCGAGGTCATGCGGCGCGCCTAGCCCAAGCCGTGGCCGCCCGCCAGCCCGCCTTGCTGCAAGACGGGCTTTCGCCTATAGGCTGCCCGTTTTTCAGGCAGATCCCATCCCGTGACTTCGCGTACCCTTGCCCCTCTGAACGTCGGCCCCGTGACGATCGCGAGTCCCGTGATCCTCGCGCCTATGACCGGCGTGACCGACATGCCGTTCCGTACGCTGGTGCGGCGCTATGGCTCGGGCCTCAACGTCACCGAGATGGTGGCGAGCCAGGCGGCGATTCGCGAAACGCGCCAGTCGCTGCAAAAGGCGGCATGGCATCCGATCGAGGATCCGGTATCGATGCAGCTCGTCGGCTGCACGCCCTATGAAATGGGCGAAGCGGCGAAGCTGAGCGAGGATCGCGGTGCCGCGATCATCGACATCAACATGGGCTGTCCGGTGCGCAAGGTCACCAATGGCGATGCGGGCTCCGCGCTGATGCGCGATCTCGACAATGCCGGTGCGATCATCAAGGGCGTGGTCGAGGCGGTCAGCGTGCCCGTCACGCTGAAAATGCGGATGGGCTGGGATCACAGCAGCCTCAACGCGCCGCAACTGGCGAAGATCGCGCAGGATCTGGGGGTAAAGCTCGTCACCGTCCACGGGCGCACGCGCAACCAGATGTACAAAGGCAATGCCGACTGGGCGTTCATCCGCTCGGTGAAGGATGCGGTGACGATCCCGGTGATCGCCAATGGCGACATCTGCTCGATCGAGGATGCCGAGGCGGCGCTCGACCAGTCGGGCGCGGACGGCGTGATGATCGGGCGCGGTTCTTATGGGCGGCCATGGCTGCTGGGCCAGGTGATGGAGTGGTTCGCCAGCGGCCGCCGCGTGGCCGATCCCTCAATCGAGGAACAATATACCGTGATTGCAGAGCATTACGAAGCGATGCTCAGTCATTACGGGAACGAGACCGGCGTCAATATGGCGCGCAAGCATATCGGTTGGTACACGCGCGGCCTGCATGGCTCTGCCGAATTCCGCAATCGCGTGAACCAGATCGCCGATCCGAAGGTCGTTCAGGCGATGCTCGCCGAATTTTACGCGCCCTGGTGCAGTCGCGCCGCCGCGTGAACACGGCCGCCGGTCCCGATTTCGCAGACTTGTTTGCCGCGCTGCCGGTGGCGGTGCTGGTGGTCGACCCCGAGTCACGAGTTGCCCATGCCAATGCCGAGTGCGAAGCGCTGCTCAATCTGTCCGAGCGCGCGATGCTGGGACAGCCATTGGCGTCGATCCTGAAGGCACCGGAGGACGAAAATCCGCGCGACAATCACGGTTTCGCGGCGTTCGATGTCGAGATCGCGCTCAAGCGCGGCGGCAAGGTGCGCGTCGATTATATCGAGTCGCGGATCGCCGATTATCCCGGCTGGCAGACGATCACGCTGCATCATGCCGCCACCTCGCGCCGGATGGGGCACAATGCCGATCGCGCGTCGGCTGCGCGCGCCGCAATTGGCGCGGCAGCGATGCTGGCGCATGAAATCAAAAACCCGCTCTCGGGCATTCGCGGCGCGGCGCAATTGCTGTCCAAGGGCAAGGGTGCGGCGGAACTGACCACGCTCATTACCACCGAAGTCGACCGGATCGCGGCGCTGATCGACCGGATGCAGGATTTCACCGATACGCGCCCGTTGCAGCTTGTGCCCGAGAATATCTATCCCCTGCTGGATCATGCCCGGCGCGTCGCGCTCGCCGGTTTCGGGCGGCATGTGGTGATCGAGGAACGCTTCGATCCGTCGCTGCCGCCGGTCCAGATCGACCGCGACGCGACGCTGCAAGTGGTGCTCAATTTGCTCAAGAATGCGAGCGAGGCCGTGCGCGACCAGGCCGATGCGCGGATTACGCTGGCCACCGCCTATCGCCACGGCATGGCAATTGCGCCCGCCCCCGGCAAACCCCGCCGACCACTCCCGATCGAAATTTGCGTGATCGACAATGGCCCTGGACCACCCGCCGATATTGCCGAACATCTGTTCGACCCGTTCATTTCGGGCAAACCCGAAGGGCAGGGGCTTGGCCTTGCGCTTGTCGACAAACTGGTGCGCGATATGGGCGGGATCATCCAATTTGCGCGCGAAGGAACCCCGCCGATGACCGTGTTTCGCATCATGCTGCCGCGTGGGGGTGCATGACCCGCACCGGACGGATCCTCGTCGTCGATGACGATGCCGCCATCCGCACAGTGGTTGGGCAAGCGCTGAAACGCGACGGCCACCGCGTGATCGTCGTGGCGACGGTCGCCGAGGCCGAAGTGCACCTTGCCGCGACAGCGCCCGACGTATTGGTCACCGACGTGGTCCTACCGGACGGTAACGGCCTCGATCTGGTCGAGCGCGTTGTTCAGGCGCATCCGGGCTTGCCGGTGATCGTGCTGTCGGCGCAGAACACGTTGACGACGGCGGTGCGCTCGACCGAAGTCGGCGCGTTCGATTATCTGCCCAAACCATTCGACCTCGACGTGCTGTCCCGCACCGTCCAGAGCGCGCTCGCCCGGGGGGCGGGGGCAGTGGCCGATCCGATCGAGGCCGAAGATCGCGCGCTGCCGCTGATTGGGCGGTCGCCGGCGATGCAGGACGTGTATCGCATCATCGCGCGCGTCGTTTCTAATGACCTCACCGTGCTGATCTCGGGCGAATCGGGCACCGGCAAGGAACTGGTTGCGCGCGCGATCCATGATTTGGGGCCGCGCCGCCGTTCGCCCTTCATTGCGCTCAACATGGCCGCGATCCCGCGCGAACTGATCGAAGCGGAGCTGTTTGGCCATGAGCGCGGTGCCTTTACCGGCGCGCAGGCGCGATCGGCCGGGCGGTTCGAGCAGGCGGCGGGCGGCACGTTGTTCCTCGACGAAATCGGCGACATGCCGATGGAGGCGCAAACGCGGCTGTTGCGCGTGCTGCAATCGGGCGAGTTCACCACCGTCGGCGGTGCCCGCACGATCCGCGCCGACGTGCGCATCGTTGCGGCCACCAATCGCGATCTCGCGCAGTTGGTGACGATCGGCCAGTTTCGCGAGGATCTGTTCTATCGCCTCAACGTCGTGCCGGTGCTGCTGCCTGCCTTGCGCGCGCGGCGGCAGGATATCGCGCTGCTCGCGCGCCATTTCCTCGACCGCGCAGCCGAGGACGGCTTGCCGCGCAAGCAGCTCGATCCCGACGCGATCGCCGTGATCGAGGCCTATGACTGGCCGGGCAATGTCCGCGAGCTGGAAAATATGATGCGGCGCATTGCCGTACTGGCGCGCGACGAGCGGATCGATGCCGATGAGATGCGCGCCATGTTGGGTGGCGCACTGCCGTTGGTACCGATGATTGGCGATGCGGGAATCGAAGCGGCCATTCGCGCTCGGATCGAGCGGCTGGCGATAGAGGAACCCGCCGCGCTTGACGATGGAACGCTTTATGACCGAATCATCGCCGAAGTGGAGCGGCCGCTGATCGAGGCGCTGCTGGCGCGTCACGGCCAGAACCAATTGCGAGCTGCGCGCGCCTTGGGAATCAATCGCAACACGCTGCGCAAACGTTTGGATATGCTCGGTATTGCCCCCTGAACGGGCGACGAGCCGGGCTCACCCGGTTCGAACTTGAGATCGGCGGCGTCATTTGTGTGTTTTCCTTGCAACGCGGGCGTTGTAGGAATGTCACGATGAGTGAGTCTGTGCTTTCGGTTCCGTTAAGGGGCGGCGTGCCGCCCCGGTTCCATGTCACGCGCTTTCTGGAGCTGGCGGTGCTCGCCATCGCGATTGTAATCGCGGCAGCCAGCTATCTGTTCATCGCGCGCGGGAGTAGCGCGGATGCGCTGTTAAGCCCGGCTCTGGTGGCTTCACTGTTGCTCGCCAATTTGCTGCCCGGCATTGCATTGCTGGTGCTGATCGGGCGCCGCATCGCGATGCGGCGTGCCTCGCGTTTGCCGATCGGCGGGCGTGGTCGGTTGCACGTACGGCTGGTTGCGCTTTTCTCGATCATTGCGGCGGTGCCAACACTGTTCGTGGTCATCTTCGCCTCGCTGCTGTTTCAATATGGCGTGCAATTCTGGTATTCCGATCAGGCGCGCAGCATGATCGAAAATGCTACTGGCGTTGCAACGACCTCGTATCAGCAAATGCTCCAACGTTGGCAGGTTGCTACGGTTACCGCCGCGCAGGATATTTCCGAGAATTTTTCAGAAAAGGTAAGATCTCCAGATTTTCCCGAATATTTTGGAAAATACCAGATTTTTTACAGAAGCTTTTCGGATGGTTTTCTTTTTATATATTCCCCGGACGGCAAATTTCATGAAATCGTCAACCTGAACCCGGACAAGCTCGATCTGGCGCGGGAGGTGACGCGTGGAGACATTCTGGATGTCCAACAGAAGGTGCCCAGCATTACCACGGTGAACGGCAACCGCATCAAAACGCTGGTGCCGATCCCGGGGACGACCAATGTCTATTTGCTGACCGTCGCGATTTCGGACGTCCGCGTGATGGAAGCGCAGTCGAAGCGCAGCGCGGCAGTGCTGTCCAGCTATCGCGACTTTCTCGCGCGTTCGCGATCGCTGCAGCTGAAGTTCAACGCTGCGTTGCTCGGAATTTCGCTACTGATCATCGCCATCGCCGTATGGATCGCGCTGGAAGTTGCCGATCGCATCGTGCGTCCACTCGGCGCGCTGGTGGCAGCGGCGGATCTGGTTTCTACAGGCGATTTTACCGCGCGCGTGCCGACGCCCAAAACCGACGACGAGATCGGCACGTTGACCAGCGCCTTCAACCAAATGACCGAGCGCCTGCAAGCGCAGACCGGTGCGCTGGAAAGCCGTCGCGCCTTGATCGAGGCGGTGATGTCGGGGGTCACTGCCGGCGTCATCTCGGTCGCGCCCGACGGGACCGTCCGCCTGATCAATCGTTCGGCCATCACGCTGCTGGATGGTCCTGACGATATGCCGGTCGGCAAACCGCTGAAGCTGATCGCGCCCGAATTGGCGGCGCTGCTCGACGGACAGGATCGCGAAGCGATCATCGAGATCGGCACCGGTAATGACGCGCGCACGCTGGCGGTCAAGGTCACGCGGGCACACGAAGGGCCGATCCTGACCTTCGACGACATCACCGGGCAACTGCTCGACCAGCGCCGTGCCGCCTGGTCCGACGTCGCACGCCGCATCGCGCATGAAATCAAGAACCCGCTGACCCCGATCCAGCTCGCCGCGGAACGGCTCCAGCGGCGCTATGGCAAGCAGATCGACCCGGACGACACCACCTTTGCGCGCCTGACCGATACGATCATTCGCCAGGTCGGCGACTTGCGACGCATGGTCGATGAATTCTCCTCCTTTGCGCGGATGCCCAAACCGGTGTTCCGGGAGGAGTCGCTGGTCGATCTCGCTCGCCAGACACTGTTCCTGCACGAAGTCGCGCACCCCGGCGTCGTGTTCAGCCTGGCGCATGAAGAGCCGAGCATCATGCTGGTGTGCGACCGCCGCCAGATTAGCCAGGCTCTCACCAACATCGTCAAGAATGCGGTCGAGGCGGTTGAAGCCAATCCGGGCGCAGCCGAGGCGAGCATCACGATGACGCTGGAGGAGCGGGACGGCCGCACCACCATCACCGTCGCCGATACCGGCATCGGCTTGCCCGCCGCGCGCGACCGTATCGTCGAGCCCTATGTCACGACGCGGGCGCGCGGCACCGGCCTTGGCCTGGCGATCGTCAAGAAGATCGTGGAGGAGCATTTCGGCACGATGACCTTTGCCGACCGCCCCGGCGGCGGCACGATCGTCACCGTCAGCTTCGACACGGCGATGCTCTCCAATCTCGACACCGGCGACGGAGGCGATGGGGGCATCGCCGAAGCGCCACCCCAGCAACTCTCGCAGAACCGGACCTGAACCCATGCCCCTGGACATCCTTGTCGTTGATGACGAACGCGATATTCGCGATCTGGTCGCCGGTGTGCTCGAAGACGAAGGCTATGGCGCGCGCGTCGCGGCCGACAGCGATTCGGCCCTGGAAGCCATTTCGGTGCGGCGGCCGTCGCTCGTGCTGCTCGACGTGTGGCTACAGGGCTCGCGGCTCGACGGCCTCGAGTTGCTTGATGAGATCAAGCGGCGCGACCCGTCGATCCCGGTGCTGATGATTTCGGGGCATGGCAATCTCGATACCGCCGTTGCTGCGATCCGGCGTGGTGCGGCCGATTTCATCGAAAAACCGTTCGAGGCCGAGCGGCTGCTGCTGATGGTGGCACGCGCGACCGAGACCGAGAGCTTGCGCCGCGAGATCGCCAGCCTGCGCGCGGTGGTGGGCCGCGATACCGATTTGACCGGCAATTCCGGTGCGATCAACGGCGTGCGCGCAACGCTGAAGCGCGTGGCCGCGACGGGCAGCCGCGTGCTGATCATGGGCGCGGCGGGCGTCGGCAAGGAAGTGGCTGCTCGGCTGCTGCACGGCTGGAGCCAGCGCGCCGATGCGCCGTTCGTCGTCGTCAGTGCGGCGCGGATGACGCCCGAGCGAGTCGAGGAGGAGCTGTTCGGCATCGAGGAGGGGGGGCAGCTCGTCCGCTCCGGCCTGCTCGAACAGGCGCACGGGGGCACGCTGTTCCTCGATGAAATCGCCGACATGCCGCTGGCAACGCAAGGCCGCATCCTGCGGGTGCTCACCGACCAGAGTTTCAGCCGCGTCGGCGGGCAGCGCGTGGTCAAGGTCGATGTGCGCGTGGTGTCTGCCACCGCACGCGATTTGACGCATGAAATTGCCGAAGGCCGCTTCCGCGAAGATCTCTATTACCGGCTCAACGTCGTGCCCGTCACCATTCCGGGGCTGGCGGAGCGGCGCGAGGATATCCCTGCGCTGGTCGATCATTTCATGGCGCATTACGCGTCCGAACGGCGCGTTCCCACGCCAGCCGTCGCGCCTGACGCCATGGTGGCGCTGCAATCCTATGAATGGCCCGGCAATGTGCGCCAGCTCCGCAACATTGTGGAGCGCACGATCATCATGGCACCGGGCGACCGGATCGGGCAGATCGATCTCGATATGCTACCCCCCGATATTCTCGGCGATCCGGGCGAACTGGGCGGCGGGGCGACCGCGATTATGGGTGCGCCGCTCCGCGAAGCGCGCGAGACCTTTGAGCGGGAATATCTGCGCGTGCAGATCCGCCGCTTCTCCGGCAACATCTCCCGCACCGCCAATTTCATCGGGATGGAGCGGTCGGCACTGCACCGGAAGCTGAAGCTGCTCGGCATTACCGAGGTGCGCGAGGATTAATCGACTGGATCGGTGGACGAAACGATCGTGCATCCCTAGATTAGAGGACGGGTACACCACCTAACTCGACGCCGGAACCGGCGCGCTGCGGGAATCCCCCGCCAAGAACAAAGGATCGACCGATGGCCGACAAGCACACCTCTCTGCAAGACCTGTTCCTCAACGCCCTGCGCCGCACCAAAACCCCGATCACGATGTTCCTCGTGAAGGGCGTCAAGCTGCAGGGCATCGTCACCTGGTTCGACAATTTCTCGGTGCTGCTGCGCCGGGATGGGCAGTCGCAGCTGATCTATAAGCATGCCATTTCGACGATCATGCCGGCCAACACGGTCGACATCGATGCGATCGTCAACGCGATCGGCGAGGCGCAGAAGAAGCAGCCGCTGCTGCAGGAAATCTTCCTCAACGCGGTGCGCAAGTCCGAAGACAATGTCACCATGTTCCTGGTGAATGGCGTAATGTTGCAGGGGCAGATCGCGGCGTTCGACCTGTTCTGCATGCTGCTCCAGCGCGATGGCATGGCGCAGCTCGTCTACAAGCATGCGGTCTCCACCATTCAGCCCGCCCATCCCCTTAATTTGGCTGATGAAACAGCAGGTTCGGACGACGATTGACCACAGGTTTTGAACGGGACCGCGGCGATGTCGCGCGCGGTGCCAAGGCCGTTGTCGTGTATCCCGACACCGGTATTTCGTCGCGGGATGCCGATGCCCGGCTGGCCGAAACCGCCGGGCTGGCCATGGCGATCCATGTCGAAGTGGTCGATCGCGTTGCGATCAAGGTGCGCGCGCTCCAGCCTTCGACCCTGATCGGCAAGGGGCAACTCGAAGCGCTGGGTGCCACGGTGCGGATGGCGGAAGCCGAACTGGTCGTGTTCGACGCCAGCCTGACGCCGGTACAGCAGCGCAACCTCGAAAAGGCGCTGTCGGCCAAGGTGATCGACCGTACCGGGCTGATCCTCGAAATCTTCGGCGAACGTGCGGCAACCGCCGAGGGGCGCTTGCAAGTCGAACTCGCGCATCTCGATTATCAGGCGGGGCGGCTCGTTCGCAGCTGGACCCATCTGGAACGCCAGCGCGGCGGCTTCGGCTTCCTCGGCGGCCCGGGTGAAACGCAGATCGAGGCCGATCGGCGCTTGATCCGCGATCGCATGGCGCGGTTGAAGAAGGAATTGGAGCAAGTCAGTCGCACGCGCGGGCTGCACCGCGACCGGCGCCAGCGCGCGCCCTGGCCGGTGATCGCGCTGGTCGGCTATACCAACGCCGGAAAATCCACGCTTTTCAACCGCATGACCGGTGCTGACGTCATGGCGGAGGATCTGCTGTTCGCCACCCTCGACCCGACGCTGCGGCAGATCGCGCTGCCGGGCATCGACAAGGCGATCCTGTCGGACACCGTTGGGTTCGTCTCCGAACTCCCGACCCAGCTCGTCGCGGCCTTCAAGGCGACGCTCGAGGAAGTGGTGTCGGCCGATTTGCTGATCCACGTCCGCGACATCGCGCACCCGGATACGATTGCGCAGAAGGATGATGTCGAGGCGGTGCTGCGCGATATCGGTGTGGATCTCTCGGTTCCGCGGATCGAGGCGTGGAACAAGCTCGACATGCTCGATGGCGACGATCGCGCCGAATTGCTGGGCGAAGCCGCGCGGCGCGACGATGTTGCGGCGATTTCGGCGCTGAGTGGGGAAGGGGTGTCGGCCTTGCTCGACACCGTCGCCGCGCTGCTGACGTCGAGCCATCGCCGCTACACCATCCTGCTCGATGCGGGCGATGGTGCCGGCGCGGCCTGGCTTCACGCGCATGGCGAGGTGCTGGAGCAATCGGTCGAGGGCGAACAGGCGATCTATGAAGTCCGCATGGCCGAGCGTGATTATGAACGGTTCTGCCAGCGCTGACGTCGTCGATCGCGACCTGATCGCAGGCTGGCTCCATGCCCGCTCGATCGCGCGGGCTCTGCCGATGCCAGTGGCCGATCACGGCGGCTGGCGGGTGGACACGCGGTCGGAGCAGGAATGGTGCCGCTATGTCTTCACCGATCCGGCACCCGCGATTGCCGAGCTGGCGCAGTGCATCACTCAGCCAAGAGTCTATGTGAAGCTTTGCCAGGATGACGCTGTTTTAAGAGCGCTTTTGCCGTCACATTGGCAAATCTGTGCGCCTTCCTGGATGATGACAGCGGGGGCCACACCCCTTGCAGAAACGGGGCTGCCCGACGGCTATCTCCCGACGGTCGAAACCATCAACGGTGTCGTTCGGGTCGCGATCACCGGCGCAGACGGCGCGCTCGCGGCCAGCGGCTATGCTGCCGAAGCGTCGGGCGTATTGGTCTATGATCGCATCGTCACCAACCCGGATCATCAGCGGCGCGGCCTGGGCCGGGCGGTGATGAGCCTGTTGCAAGCGCAGCGCCGCTCAAGCGCGTCGCGCGAAGTGCTGGTCGCAACCGCGCAAGGCCGCGCGCTTTATACGAGCCTCGGCTGGTCGGTGCATTGCCCTTATGCGACCGC
Organism: Sphingomonas sp. PSPC2-2; assembly: GCF_049897725.1. Taxonomy (NCBI): domain Bacteria; kingdom Pseudomonadati; phylum Pseudomonadota; class Alphaproteobacteria; order Sphingomonadales; family Sphingomonadaceae; genus Sphingomonas; species Sphingomonas sp. PSPC2-2. Next base: position 374,478 of record NZ_JAFCWU010000004.1, read on the forward strand.
GGTCATTCCTGACGCGGTGCCTTGATCGCTTGCCACAAGGCTTCCTTGTCGGCGAGCGGCAGGCCGGGAAAGGCATCTCCAGCTTCCGCTTCCATCGCCTTGAAACGGCGTTCGAACTTGGCATTGGCACCGCGTAGCGCCGCCTCGGGGTCGACGCCCAATTTGCGCGCCCAATTGACCACCGAGAAGAGCAGATCGCCGACCTCATCCTCGGTCTCGGCCGGGGTGGTGGCCGCTTCGATCTCGGCGATTTCCTCGTCGATCTTGGCACGCGGGCCTTCCGCGTCCGGCCAGTCGAACCCCACGCGCGCCGCACGATTCTGCAGCTTTTCGGCGCGCAGCAAAGCGGGAAGGCCCAAGGCTACGCCGTCCAGCGCGCCCGGCGGGACGTCGGCCAGGCCCTTGGCGGCGCGTTCGGCGGCCTTGATCTGTTCCCACAGATGATGGCCGCCCTCATCGACATCGCCAAAGATATGCGGGTGACGGCGCTCCATCTTGTCGCTGATCGCCGCCACGATGTCGGGCAGCGCGAAATGCCCGGCTTCCTCGGCCATGCGCGCATGGAAAACGACCTGGAGCAGCAGGTCGCCAAGCTCGTCCTTCAGCTCGGCCATGTCGCCGCGCGCGATCGCATCGGCGACTTCATAGGCTTCCTCGATCGTATAGGGCGCGATGCTGGCGAAATCCTGCGCGACATCCCATTCGCAGCCCGACACCGGATCGCGCAACCGCGCCATGATCGTGACCAGCCGTTCGATCATCGACACGCTCCATTTCGGGTGAGGAACCGGCTCCCGCTGGCGACCTCCATCAATCCGATAATATACATTATGTTAAATTGAGGCCGTTTCATCAGAGCAAGCCTCCCAATACCGATCCAGCCCCGAAAGCGCCCTGCCACAGCACCACCAGCACGAACAGCACGCCGAAGATCGCCACCCAGGCCAGCGCCATCCTGATCGTATCGCCGAGCGGCAAACGGCGCGCCGCTAGCGCGCTGACCGGCAGGATCAGGACCAGCGCGTAAAAGACCAGATCCATGCTGGTGTCGGTCATACCTGCAGTTCCAGCCCGTCATAGGCTGGCTCGATGCCCGGTGGCAGTTCTGCCAGCAGGCTCGCATAATCCATCGACTGGTCCATATGCGCCAGCACCGCATGACGCGGCTTCAGCATCTCGATCCAGCCCAGCGCCATGTTCAACGTCGGGTGCGACGGATGCGGCTTGCGGCGCAGTGCATCGACGATCCACAGGTCAAGACCTTCATACAGCCTCGCCATATCCGGCGTCATCGCACTGAGATCGGTCGCATATCCAATCGATCCCGCGATGCTGTCAAAGCGCAAGCCGGCCGATTGGAACGGCCCGTGCGGCTGATCGACCACGCCAACCGTAATGTCCCCGATGACGACACTGTCGGGCAGCGCCTCGATCGCGACGGTCGGCGGATAATCATCCCAACCGTGGAAAACATAGCCGAAACGCCGCTTCAACGTGTCCATCAGATCGGGCCGCGCCAGCCCGCGCACCGGCCGCCCCATCGCATGGAACACCTGGCGCAGATCATCTATGCCGTGCGTGTGATCGGCATGATCATGCGTCCAGATCACCGCATCCAGCGTCGACACATCCGCCGCCAGCAACTGTTCGCGCATGTCGGGTCCGGTATCGACCAGAATGCGCGTCGTCTGCGTCTCGACCAGGATCGACGCGCGCATCCGCCGATTGCGCGGATTGGTCGGGTCGCACGCGCCCCAGTCATTGCCGATCCGCGGCACGCCGGACGAGGTGCCCGATCCCAGGATCCGCACCTTCATGCGCGCGTCTTGGTAAACAGTGCGTGAAAGTTCTCCGCCGTCGCCGCTGCCAGCGTTTCCAGCGGCTCGCCGCGCAATTTTGCCAGGAATGCGGCGGTATCGGCCACGAAGGCCGGCTCGCCCGTTTTCCCGCGATGCGGCACCGGTGCCAGGAACGGCGCATCGGTTTCGATCAGCAGCCGGTCGAGCGGCAGCCGCGCGGCGGTGTCCTGCAGATCCTTGGCGTTCTTGAAGGTCACGATGCCCGAGATCGAGATATAGAAGCCAAGCTCCAGCGCGATATCGGCAAATGCCCCGCTCGCGGTGAAGCAATGGATGACGCCGGGATAGGCCCCCTTCCCCATTTCCTCGCGCAGGATCGCGGCGGTATCGTCCTCGGCATCGCGCGTGTGCACCACGATCGGTAGTTGCGTTTCGCGCGCGGCGGCAATGTGCGCACGAAAGCTCGCGCGCTGGCGGTCGCGGTCGCTATGTTCATAGTAATAATCGAGCCCGCTCTCGCCAATGCCGACGACGCGCGGATGCTGCGCGCGTTCGACCAGCCGAGCGGTGCCGATATCGGGATGCTCATCGGCTTCATTGGGATGGATGCCAACCGTCGCCCAAACATCGGGCTCGCGCTCGGCGGTGGCCAGCACCGCATCCCACTCGCTTTCGCGCGTCGCAATGTTGAGCATGGCATGCACGCCGCGCGCCCGCGCGCGCGCCAGGATCTCATCCTGCTGCTCGCCCAACCCCTTATAATTGAGGTGGCAATGGCTGTCGGCGAACATCAGCCTTCGACCGGCGCTTCGAGCCGTGGGAACACGCCGACCGGGGCCGGCAGCGTCAGGCCCGGCGCCAGCGGGTGGCCGAGTGCTTCGAAGTGGCGCGCATCGCCGTGCTGCCCCAGCAGATCGAGCAATTTGTCCGCCCCATTGGGGATCGCCCAGCGCGCCAGAATCGCGATCCGCCGCACCGCATCCGCTGCATGATAGAGGATGGTGTCGGCGCGGGCCGGATCGGTCTTGCGCACGCTCCACGGTGCCTGATCGGCGAAATATTGGTTGGCATCGCGCGCTGCCGACCAGATCGCGTCGAGCGCGTTGTGCAAGGCCAGATCGCCCATCGCATCGTGCATCCCGGCCTCCGCCGCAGCGACGCTGGCGAGCAGCGCGTCCTCGGCCTCGGTGCGTTCGCCCGCCGCCGGCACCACGCCACCGCACGCCTTGGCAATGATCGACAGGCAGCGTTGCGCGAGATTGCCAAGATTGTTGGCAAGGTCAGCATTACAACGGGTTACGATCGCTTCTTCGGAATAACTCCCATCCTGGCCGAAGCTCACTTCGCGCAGCAGGAAATAGCGCAGCGCATCGACACCGAAGCGATCGGCCAGTTCCATCGGATCGGTCACGTTGCCGACCGACTTGGACATCTTCTCACCGCGGTTGAGCAAAAAGCCATGGCCGAACACCGCACGCGGCAGCGGAATGTTGGCACTCATCAGGAAAGCTGGCCAGTAAACTGCATGAAAACGCACGATATCCTTTCCAATCACGTGCAGATGCGCGGGCCAGAAGGTTTCGTACAGTTCGACATCGTCGGGATAGCCGACCCCGGTCAGATAATTGGTGAGCGCATCGACCCACACATACATCACATGGCCCGGGCTGCCCGGCACCGGAACGCCCCAGTCGAAGCTGGTGCGCGATACCGAGAGATCGGACAGGCCGCCCTCAACGAAGCGCAAAATCTCGTTGCGGCGCGCCTCGGGCAAAATGAAATCGGGCTGCGCGGCATATAGGTCGAGCAAAGGCTGCTGATATTTGGAAAGCCGGAAGAACCAGGTTTCCTCCGCCGTCCATTCGACCGGCGTGCCCTGCGGCGACAATTTGGCACCGCCCTCGCCTTCGACCAGTTCCTTCTCGTCGTAAAAGGCTTCGTCGCGAACCGAATACCAGCCTTCATAGCGGTCGAGATACAGGTCGCCCGCGGCTTCCATCGCTTGCCAGATCGCCTGGCTGGCGCGGTAATGGTCGGCGTCGCTGGTGCGGATGAAGCGATCGCACGAAATCTCCAGTTTCTCGGCCATTGCCTTGAAATAGCCGCTCATTTCGTCAGCCAGCGCGCGCGGGGTCAGGTCACGCTTGCGCGCTTCCTGGACCATTTTCAGGCCATGTTCGTCGGTCCCGGTCTGGAAGCGGACTTCACGGCCCAATTGGCGTTGATAGCGCGCGATCGCGTCGGTCGCGATCGCCTCATAGGCATGCCCGATATGCGGGCGTCCGTTGGGATAGCTGATTGCGGTGGTGATATAATAAGGGTCGGCCATGGCGGCCTCCTAGAGCATCGGTCGCCGCAATTGAAGCCTTGGCGCCGCTTTCAGCGTGCAAGCCGTGCGACGATCCCCGACATTTCATAGACGGTCGCCTGCGCATCGAGCGTCAGCGCGCGCGCGGTGGCGGCAAGCGTGCGGGCGGCGTCATAGCCGTCGAGCGCAATGCGCAGCCGTTCGCCGTGCCGTTCCGGGGCCAGGCCCGCGATAAAGGCGGGGGCGCGGTCGAGGAACGCCTCATAGCGCGCCTGTGCGGCCTTCAGCGCCAGCGATTTGGCGAGGCGGACGCGACGGCCGTTGCTCGGGTCGCCATCGCGCGCGATTGCCGCCAGCGCTTGATCGATGGCGGCCAGATCCAGCCCGGCAAAGCCAAGGGCGCGGCCCGGCGATCCATGCGCCATGCGGATCAACGCCGCCACTTCCGCCGGATCGGCAGCAGGAAGCTGTTGGTTCAGCACAGCCGTCATGGTGCCGTCATCCAGCGGATCGAAGCGCAACTGGCGGCAACGCGAGCGGATCGTCGGCAACAAACGCCCCGGCGCGTGGCTGACGAGCAGGAAGATCGTGCCCTCGGGCGGCTCTTCGAGATTTTTGAGCAGGGCGTTGGAGGCCCCCGGCCGTTCCAGATCATCGACCGCATCGATGATGACGACTCGCCTGCTCGACATGGAGGGGCGCGTCGCGAACATCGGGCCGAGCGCGCGGACCTGCGCGATCGGGATGCTGCGCGCGAGGTCGAGCCCGGTCTTGTCGCCTTCCTTGGGCTGCCGCGCGAGCACGCGGTAATCGGGGTGCGATCCCGCCGCGATCAATTTGCGTTGCGGGTTGTTCTCGGGCACGTCGAAACCCGGCGGCAGCTCTGCCCCCGCCCCTTCGGCCAGCAACCGCAACGCAGCCGCGCGCGCGAACGTCGCCTTGCCAATGCCTTCCGGCCCCGCGAACAGCCACGCATGGTGCAAGGCTCCGCTCGCCATTGCGGCGGCGAAGGCCTGGTGCGCGGCATCGTTGCCGAGCGGCAGCGTCATGGCAGCAGGTCGGCCACGGCGGCAAACACCGCGTCTGCGACATCGTCAATCGCTGCGGTCGCGCCGACCAGGCGGAAGCGCTCGGGTTCCTGCTTGGCAAACCGGCGAAAGGCGGCGGCGACGTCGGCGTGGAAGGTATCGCCGCGCGCCGCGAACCGATCCGCTGCAGCGCCATCGCGGACCGCCGCGCGTCTTCGTCCAAGCTCGGGCGATAGTTCCAGCACGAGCGTCCGGTCGGGCAGCAGCCCGCGTGAACCGAAGGCATGGAGCGCCAGCACGGCAGCGTCGTCAATGCCGCCAGCCACCCCTTGATAGGCGCGACTGCTATCGAGGAACCGGTCGCAAATCACCCAGCGTCCGGCCCCCAGTGCCGGGCGGATCGTCTTTTCGACGTGGTCAGCGCGGGCAGCGGCGAACAGCAACGCTTCGCTATGCGGGCTCCACCGCGCGACGTCGCCTTGCATCAGCAAGGCGCGGATCGCCTCGGCCCCCTCGCTGCCCCCGGGTTCGCGCGTCACCAGCGTTTCGATCCCGCGCATCGCCAGCGCATCGGCGAGCAAGCGCGCCTGGGTCGATTTGCCCGCTCCCTCGCCGCCTTCCAGCGAGATAAAACGCCCGATGCCCGTCATCGGCTCAAGCGCCGAACAGGCTCATCAACCCGGCCCAGGCCCGCCCGAAAAAGCCCGCCTGCGGCACGTCGTTGGCGGCCACCAGCGGAAGCCGCTCGGCGGGCATCCCCGGTGTTACCACCACCAGATCGGCGATGTGCTGCCCGGCCTTAATCGGTGCCTTGATCGGCCCGTCATAGCTGACCGTCAGCCGCATTTCGCCCGCCGTGCCGGCAGGCACCGTCGCGGAGAGATCGCTCGGCGCGACGAGCCCAACCTTGTTGGAGGTGCCGAGCTGCACCTCGGCGGTTTCGATCTGCTTGCCCTTGGCGAGGATCGGCTTGGCCTGCCACGCGCGAAAACCCCATTCCATGAACTTGACCGATTCCTCGGCGCGCTGGCCCGACGTGCCCAGCCCCGCCAGCACCATCACCAGCCGACGGCCATTCTGCTGCGCCGAGCCGGTAAAGCCGAAACCGGCTTCATCGGTGTGCCCGGTCTTGAGCCCGTCGGCACCGCTCACCCGACCGAGCAATGGATCGCGATTGGCCTGGTCGATCGGCTTCTCGCCGCCCAGCGTCTTGCCCCAGGTGAAGCTGCGCAGCGAATAGAAGCGCTTGTAGAGATCGGGATAATCCTGGATCGTCGCGCTCGCCAGCTTGGCGAGATCACGCGCGGTCACATAGGTGACGCCATTGTCGGGCCAGCCATTGGCGGTGCCGAAATGGCTGTTGCTGAGGCCCAGCTTGGCCGCCGCGCGGTTCATCCGTTCGGTAAAGGCCGATTCGGTGCCCGAAATCCCTTCCGCCAGCACGACGCAGGCATCATTGCCCGACAGCGTGACGATGCCCTTGAGCAAATCCTCGACGCTGACATTCTCGCCCGAGGACAGGAACATGGTCGAGCCTTGCGAATGCCATGCGCGCCACGTTTCGGGGCGCACCGGGAATTTGGTATCGAGCTTCAATTCGCCCGACTTGATCATCTGGAAGGCCACATAGACCGTCATCATCTTGGCCATCGACGCGGGCGGCATCCGGCGGTCGGCATCCTTCGAATACAGGATCGCGCCGGAGGACAGGTCCTGCAGATAGGCGACCGGTGCCGGCGTCTGGAACTCGGGTGCGGCCACGGCCGGACAGGTCGCGGCGACGGCGATGAGGGCAGCGGCGGCGATCAGTTTTTGGCGGGAAAGCATCAGGTCCGGTCTCGTTTTTTAGTCGGTGTGGAGGATTTGCGCGTCACCATAACCGTGCCGGGCGGCCCCGTCACGCGCGCGCTGTGCGCTGGCTTTGTCGCCAAAGGGGCCCAATTGCACGCGAAAAAGGCGTCCGAGCGGAACAACATGGCCGCCCAGGGCGTGCGCCATCGCAGCGGCTCGCTCCGCCGATGACAAAGCGGCGACCTGCACGACAAATCCGCCAGCCGTAGAGGGAACCGGTATCGATGGAACCGGTGCCGGCTTTGGCTTGGCGAGCGGCTTGGGCGCTGGCGCTTTGGGCATCGGCGCTTTGGCGGGGACCGCACGCGGCACCGCCGGTGTTCCCTGCGGCATCGGCACTTTGCGACGCAGCGCCGTGAGCAAAGCTGGCGGCGCATCCAGCCGCGCCGATGCCGCCTGTCCCGCGCGCAATGCCGTCTGATCTTGCGGGCTGGCCACCACCGCCCGCACCCGCACCGGAGCCCGGTCGCCAACCCCCAATGCCTGCGCGGTCGCTGGCGACAGCGAGACCACCGCCCTGCTGGTGTCGCGCGCGACCACCAGCGCCAGGATCGTCCGCCCCGTATCGAGCGCGGTGATCTCGACCGGTGTGCCCGGCGGGACATTCGGATGCGCGACCGCCATCGTCACCGCGCTCCACTGCGGATCGACCGGCAGCGATGACACGGCCGCGAAACCGACGCTATCGTCCCGCACTTCGCCCGAGGTGCCGCGCGGCCCATCGCCCGGCGGCAAATCGCTGGCGGCGGCGATCGCGGGGGGCGAGGAGACGTCGTGAATTTTGGGTGCGCCGCGGTGCTGAGGGGGCGGCATCGCCTGCCCGCCCCCGCTTACCAGCGCCAGCGCCACCAGCACGCCCATCTCAGCGCTCCACGGCATCGGCCAGCAGGCCGACCGACAAGGCATAGAAATTGGAGCAATTATAATCGAGGATCACCCGGTAATTGCCCGTCAGCAAGTAGGCCGTGCGCCCGGGGCCATCGGGTTCGAGCAACGTCGCCAGCACCGAATCGCCCGGCCAGTCGCGCGTCAGCGGGACAAGCCCCAGCCTGCGCCATTCGGCCATCGTTTTCCACGCGCTGTGGCGCGCGAACACTTTTAGACAGCGCGGCGACAGCAAGCGATTGGTCACTTGGCTGCGGTCGAACGTCGCGGGTACGGAGACTGCGAGGCCCCACGGTTGGCCCGGTCTCCACCCCGCATTCGCGAAATAATTACCGATGGAGGCGAGCGTGTCGGCCCGGCTCGCCCAAATGTCGACCCGGCCGTCGCCGTCGCCGTCGCGCGCGAGGCGCAAATAGACCGACGGCAGAAACTGCGGCCCACCCGTCGCCCCTGCCCAACTGCCGACGAGTTGCGCGCGCGATACGCCGCGATCCATCATTTGCAGCGCGGCGATGAACTCCTCCGCAAACAGATCGCGCCGCCGCCCCTCATAAGCGAGCGTCGCCAGCGCACGCGGCAGATCGAACCCGCCCATAACCCGGCCATAGCTCGTCTCATGCCCCCAGATCGCGACCATGATCGATTCGGGCACGCCGATCTGCTGCTCGATCCGTTGCAGGCGCGACCGTTCGGCCTGATAGGCATTGCGACCGTTGGCGATGAGCGCGGTCGTGAGGTGCTGCGCCTGATACGGCGCGAAATTGGGAACCCCGGCATTGGGATTGGCCCCCGGCTGCGCACGATCCAGATCGATGACGCGCTGGTTGAGCGTCAGCGTAGGAAGGACCGCGTCAAGCGTTGCCCTGCTCACCCCCCGCGCCAGCGCCTGCGCGCGCAGGGTCTGGAGATAGGCCTGAAACCCCGCTTCATCCTGCGCCGCTGCCTGCCCGATCATGGTGAAGCACGCGCCCACAACGGCCAGCGCGATGCCAATTCGACGCCCAAAAATACTGGTTCCTCGCATCCTCCGACCTTGGCACACCGGCCTGCCCACATGAACCCCTAAAGGCCCGATACCGACCACAAACCTTGCACATCTCGTCCCGTCGCCGCTAAGCGGGGCATCCGCTGCAAGGTTGGCCTATGAGAGTCGGCTGGCCGTTGTCGCAGACCGACGGGAAGAGTGTCCGAGTGGTTTAAGGAACCGGTCTTGAAAACCGGCGAGGGTGCAAGCTCTCCGTGGGTTCGAATCCCACCTCTTCCGCCAAGGCTTTGTGCCGGGTTGTCTCATTTAGCTCCAAAGCGACTCGCCCGCCCTCGGTAAATGCCTTGCGGGTTGTCTCATTCGACATCATTGAGCGACAGCACAGCGCAATCGATTCGGGGGCACTTCTGGGGCACCGGTTGCTGCTTGTGGGGGCACCGCATGTTGACCGACCTAGCCTGTCGCCGCGCGACGCCCAAGGAGAAGCCATACAAGCTCGCGGACGCTCGCGGGCTTTATTTGTACGTGCTGCCCTCGGGCTACCGCTCGTGGCGTTGGAAGTTTCGGTTCGCGGGCAAAGAAAAGCGGATGGTGTTCGGGCCATATCCGGAGATTTCGCTGATCGAGGCGCGCGAACTGCAACAGGCAGGTGCCCGCCTGCTGCGCACAGGTGTGGATCCGTCGATCGACAAGCGCCAGCGGAGTGCCGCCCAGGCCAGCAAGGCCGGAATCACCTTCGCGCCCCTGGCGCGGGAGTGGCACGAGAATCAGAAACACCTGTGGTCGGCGAAACACGCGGCCGACGTGCTGAGCCAGATGGAGCGCGACGTCTTCCCGAAGATCGGCAAGCTGCCGATCGCGGACATCACCCCGCCCTTGGTGCTGGAAGCGCTGCGCGCAATCGAAACGCGCGGTGCAATCGAGACGGCACGGCGCGCGCGCCAGCGGATCTCGGACGTGTTCGTCTTGGCGATCGCGAGCGGGATTGCCGAGTCGGACCCGGCAGCGGGCCTCGCGCCTGCCATGAAGAAACTGATCAAGGGCAAGTCGCCCGCGGTGCGGACGATCGCGGACGCGCGGAAGGTGCTGGCGGCGACAGAAGCGCAGCCCGGCCATCCGCTGACCAAGCTCGCTTCGCGATTGCTCGCGCTCACCGCAGTGCGGTCCGGCGTCTTGCGCGCAGCCGAGCCGCACGAGTTCGAGGATCTCGACGGGGAAATGCCGCTCTGGCGCATTCCTGCGGCCAAGATGAAGCTGGTCGTCGAGCGCAAGCGCGACGTAGCCTTCGAATTTCTGGTGCCATTGTCGCCCGAGGCGGTCGAGACGGTGAAGGTCGCGATCGCGTTCTCGCGCGGTGCCCCGCTGATCTTCCACAGCGTCCGCAGCACGCGGCGGCCGATCAGCGACAGCACGATCAGCAAGGCCTATCGCGACGCGGGCTATTCGGGCGTGCATGTTCCGCACGGCTGGCGATCGACCTTTTCGACGATCATGAACGAGCTGGCGGAGGAACGGAATCGCGTTGGCGATCGCGCGATCATCGATCTGATGCTGGCGCACGTTCCGTCGGGCGTGGAGGCGACGTACAATCGCGCCGCTTATATGCCCCGCCGTCGCGATCTGGCGCAGGAATGGGCGACGATGCTGGTCGGCGAGCTTCCGCCGGCCTCTTCTTTGCTGGACGGTCCGCGACGCAGCTGATCGGCGGTGCGCGGTGAGCGCGCCGACAAAACCGGCTGGCCTCGCCGCCGCCAACCAGGCGCGCGCGGAACGCCACACCGTTCGCAGCCTGATCAAGGGCGTCGGCTTCAGCTTCGAAGGCAAGCGGCGCGGCAGCTGCGCCGTGCTTGCGACCAGTCGGCTCGCTGGCGAGGCCGAGCTCCGCAACTGGCGGCACCACAATGTCTTCCCACGCGTCGAGAAAGAGGAACGCCTGCAGCAGATCTTCGCCTGGGCCGACGAGCATAAGGCCAAGGGCCGGCCCTGGGGGCTGCTGTCTCCCAAGGAGAAGGTCATCTTGAAAGTGCTGCACGACGCGCGCGACTATCTGACGGGGCGGCTCGACTTCGCCTATTCGCAGATCTGCGCCATGGCGAAGTGCTGCACGCAGACGCTGAGCGCCGCGATCAAGAAATTCGAGCGACTGCACCTGGTCGAGAAATGGCGGCGCATGGTGCCGATCGTCGGCGGCGAGCTCGGGAGCGCGCGCAACACCCAGATCAACAACGCCTATTTCCTCAAACTCCCGGGCGAGGTCGCCAAACGCGTGCGCGATGCGCTCGAGAAGGTCTCGTCCATCGTGTTGCCGCCCGTACAGCCTCCCAGGCAGCCCACAGAGCACGAGCTTGCCGCCCAGGCCACAGCGCGTGCCAAGTCGGCCGGAAGCGACCGCACAGCCGCCTCGCGCCACGAGCATTACGCAAATAGTGCCGTCGAGGGCATGCACGCCCGCCGCGCCGCCCCCGCTTTATCGTAGCTTCGCGATTCTAGTGATCAGAGAGTCCACCACCTCAGGAGATAAATAAAAGGAACGCCTTCGGCGTGCGCTATTGATCGCCCCTTCCCCCGGTGCAGACGTCCGACCTGGACGGCAACCCGATCGCCCAGCTTGGCGGTCGGGCTTTTGGCTATCGGGGGGCGAGAGCATGAAGCGTGCCACCCTGCCCTCGGGTATGGCGCGTTGTGCACGGTCAGAACGGGCGCGATCCTCAATATCGGCCGATGGTTATCCGATCAGGATCTCGGCCCATTCCTCGAGCAGCGCGCGCCGCGCGATGATGTGTTTGGCGCGGTTATAGGCGAGCTCCACCTTTTTCATGTCCTTTGGCATGTGGCCCAGCGTGCGGTCGATATCGGCGCGACATTCCGGCCGCCGCTCGTTCATGACGGTGGAGAAACTGGCGCGCCAGCCATGTGGGACGTGGCGGCCACCGAAGCCCGCGCGGAAATAGAGCTCGCCGATCGCGCCGGCACCAATTGGTTGAGCGCCAGCCCGCCCGGGAAAGACGAAGCTCGATGGTTCGCCCGGCACCGCCATTCTCGCGCGGATCGCGCGCAAAATTGCAGCGGCGGGCGCGGAAAGCGGCACGATATGATCATTGGCGGGGTCGCGCTTATTTGCCGCACCGAGTTTCATCCGCGCCGCCGGCACGCGCCAGATCGGCGCGTCGCCATCGAGGTCCTCGACTTCGCACCATTCCATCCCGCGGAGCGCCGCCATGCGCACTGCGGTCAGCGCGAGGAAACGCGATGCCTGTCGTAGGATCGGCGCGGCATCGAGCGTATCGACGTTGGCGACGAGCGCGCGCAGCTCGGCAACCTCGACCAGCGCGGCCTGGCGGCCGCTTGCTGGCGCGGCCGCGAGCGCTTCGCGGACGTCGGCCGGGTTGTCGATCGACGTCCAGCCCTTGGCCCGCGCGAACTCGAACACCGCCTCGATGCGCTGCCGCAACCGTCGTGCCGTCTCGATCGCGCCGCGCGCCTCGACGCGCTCGAGCACGTCGAGCACCATCGGCCGCGTGATCGATTCCAGCGCGATCGCGCCGATCGCGGCGAACACATCGCGCTCGAGGCTTTCGATCACGTCGACCGCGTGCACCGGCGACCAGCCCGACGCGCGATGCGCGTGCCACGCCCGCGCCGCGCCCTCAAAGCTGGTGACGGCGGACGCGTCCGGCCGAGGATCCTCGCCGCGCGCAATCGCCGCGCGCGCCACGTCGCGCCTGGCGCGAGCTTCGGCAAGCGAGATCGCGCCAAAGGTCAACGTCTGCTCGCGCCCGTCCTGGTCGCGATAGCGCAGCCGGAAAGATTTGGTGCCGGTGGGGGCTACATGCAGATACAGCCCCTGCCCGTCCGCCATCTTATAGGCGCGCGCCTGCGTCTTCGCGGCTTTCACCACGGCGTTGGTCAGCATATGATGCTCCTGGGGACTGGAGTTTTGCGATGGAAGATCACGGGCTCGGCGCGGCAATGACGATGGCGCGGATCGTGTTTGAGCAGTCGAGCCGGCGGTCCGGCCAAACTGAAGGGTTGCTGCAGCGCGCGCGCGCTGGCGACGTCATTGTCGTCATCGCCCCGCGCGAAAGGATGCGGCTCGAGCGTAAGTTGAAAGAAATGGGGAAGGCCGACATCAAGGTCGTGGTAATGACGCCTGACCGAAACCCGATGGAACGCGGTGGGACGAACCGGGAGGGCGCAACCCTATTCGATCACACCTGGATCGAGGCGTGGTGGACGCGGAAAATCCAAGCGATCCGGGACGAGCTCAACGGCATCGAGGACGCGATGTCGACCAAGCCTCAGCCCCCGGCGAGCGAGAACGACATGGCCTGGCGCTTCTTCGAATATGAGCATCGGAGATGATCTTCGGTGAATATCCATGCTGCGGTGGCGACCTGGCCCTGTCTATGCCGGACAAGAGCCCGGCCTACATGCCAGAGGACTGCCCCCACTGCCGCGCGAAAGTCTGGCATCGCCTCAGCCGCGTGGAGAGCGCCTCATGGATTGAGGCCGACTTTCTCGCCGAGCACGATGTGGACGTTTCCGCTAAGACCGTCATCCCGAAGCCTGGGACGGAGGCGGAGGCATTCGACCGGTACAATCGCATCGGTTGGCGCGATGATCCGGCGTGGGCGTACCTTAATCGCTCTGAAACCGACGCCCGGTAATACGAATTTCTCGCCGCCTCGCCCGGCCGGCAAAGAATCGCCGGGCTACCCCTATAAAATGGCGGAGGCACCCTCCGCCCCGGTCAAAAAAAGGCACAGAAATCTGCGGATTTCGAGAGCGAGAATGGGCATAATACCCACTCTCGCTCGTGCGATACCCACGTTTTCAGTTTTGGACGATCAATTCGGTCATCCGTTTCGCACCACCGGTCGACGCGGTCGAAACCGACCAACTTGTCTCGACTTCGGCGATCGCAAAGCGGGCGAAGGTAGCGCGGATGAAGGGCGTGTCGTTGATCGATAGAACGAAGCGACCACGAATACCGGCAAGCTGATCTGCCATCGCGAGATAATGGTCGTGGCCGAACTCGAGCCCGTATCCCGTTGTCCCATCATAGGGAGGATCGAGAAAGAACAGCGTCGCCTCACTATCGTAGCGCCGGATGACTTCGGCATAATCAAGCTGCTCGACCGTCACCGGTGCGAGGCGATCGCGCAGTAGTTTGAGCTCGGTGTGGAGCTTGGCCTGGTTAAATCTTGAGCTGCTACGATGATCGACGCCGAAGGAGCGGCCGACGACGCAGCCGCCGAACGCCAGGCGCTGGAGGTAGAGAAAGCGGACCGCTCGCTCGATATCGGTCAGCAGCCGTGGATCCAGGCTGCTTTGCCGCTGAAACTCAGCGCGGCTGGCGATCAGCCAGCGCAGCTCGGCAACAAACGGCTCATAATGACGCCTGATCACCCGGAAAAGGTTCGCCACATCACCCGACAAGTCATTGATCACCTCGACCGGTGCCGCCTTCGGCCGACGGAGAAAGACCCCGCCAATCCCGACGAAGGGTTCAACATAGGTTCTGTGCGGGATCGCATCAATGATGGCGGTGAGACGCTTGGCGAGGTTGCGCTTGCCTCCAAGATAGGGCGCGGGTGGGCGAACAGCGATTGACGCATTCATTCAGGCTTCGTCCTTTGGGGAAAGAAGCACGTCGGCTACGCGCGCTGATGGTAGACGATCGGGCGATCGCCGAAGGCCTGGCCGATGGTGTCGGCAGCAGGATTGGTGCAGCGGCGTCGGCCGCAAGTTTTGGAGGATCGCTGCGCGGCCAACCGACCCGAACCGGGTGGTTAGCCGCGCAGGAACACAGGGAACCACGCCCTGCATATTCCCCCGAAGGGTCTTTTATTTTGCAGGCCACCCGGCGAACCGGTGCCTGCGTTCAACCGCGCGCGCGGGCCACTCCTAACGGCTAAGCTCAGAGCGGCAGGCCCACTATGCCACGCGTCGACCGGTCAGAACAACCCTAGGAAGCGCTTGCGCGGTCGCGCAGCCTTGAGGGCAGCGGACCACTGGGCGTCGCACGACGTCCCGATCGCCTTCGCGGTGCGCTTGTCGATATTGGCCTTCACCAGCTGGCCAGTCTGCGCCAGGCCGAACGCACCGTCGCCACCCGCGCTACCGTCGATCAGCGCCAGTTGCGCCCCCGGCGTCGGATCCAGCAGGCCCGACGCCAGCAGGATCTTCATGCACGGGCTGGCAGCCTGGGTCAGCACGGTAGAGGTCGTCATACAGGCAGAGGTTGCGGCGCAGAGCATCAGCGACGCCATGCACCGCCACGCCTGCATCGGGTGCTTGTCGAACATCGATCTGTCCTTTCTGGACCTGCACATCCACCTCGACCTTTTGCCGGGCGGCATCGTTGATTTGTGGGATCGCGGCGGTCGCGATGTCGCCGGTGGCCTGGCCCAGCGAGGCATCGACCTTGGCCTGGCCAACCTTCGCCGCCATTTGGCCCGGGCGGATCACAATCCACCAGAACGCCGCGCCGATCGCCGCGGCGACAGCGAGCCCAAATATTACGCGGAAAACCCAGTTGGCGGAACGCACCTGCGGCAAAGCGTCCTCGGCCAGTTGCTCGACTTGCGTCACGATCGTCATGCGCGCGCTCCCCGACATTTGCGGCGATCGACGTTGCCGATGCGCTGCGCAAGCCAGCCTTTGAGGAACACGCCCAGCTTCGGATTGGCGCGAACAAGGCGGACATATTCGGCGCTCTGCTGGCGATCGAGCGCGTCGAGCGTGGCGATGCAGAGCGCACCGGCACCGCGCCGCACCTGGCAGGCGCGATAGGCGGCGATCGTCCCGGGCCCAACGCGACCATCAACGGTCAGCCGCGTGCCGCAAAGCGCGTTGATCGATTGCTGAAACCAGGTCGACGGGCGCGCTGGCCCCATATTGACCGTGGTATCGAACAATTCCTCGGTGACGGCCGCGTCGACTGGCACCAACGCGGCATAGCCCGGCTGCACGAGATAGCGATCGTAATAGATGCTCTCGGCGACGGCGCGTGGCAGCGTGCGCATCGGGCCAGTATAGCCGCTCTGCGTCGCCGTCCGTCGCGTGATGCCCATATTGGTTTCGCCGCCGGGATCGGCCGGGTGATCGACATAGCCGCCCTCGATCGCGATGACGCCGGAGATCATCGCGACGATGACCGCCGCAAACTTCGCTTTGCCGACCGGCTGCCGGGAGGCGGCATCATTTGCCATCGGTCGGCACCTTGCGCGTGATGCGCGCGACGGCGATCGCGACCAGCAGCAGGATCGGGAACGATCCGGTCACCCACGACGGGAGCAGCGCGCGCAGATCCTGTGGCATCGCGTTCCAAATCTCTGTGGCGGTGCCGGGAAAGGCCTGCACGAACGCCTCGATCAGCGCGCCGATCGCGGCCAGGCGGATCGAGGTGAAGGTATAGGCACGATGCCAGTCATCGATGAGACGCGCGCACAGCCAGGCGCGCCACTTTGCGAGCAGCGTCATCGGATTTCCTTTCGAAGGTCGGGGCGTGAGGGTTAGGGCGTGCTGGCCATCGCCGCCTGCAATTCGCGCCGCAGCAGAGGCGGTCCATAGGTCAGCAGGATTGTCTCAAGCTGGACGATGCGGTTGTTGAGGCCCGCGATCTCGAGCCGGTGCTTTTCCTCGGTCTCGTCACGCTCTTTTTCGAGCTGCTTGATCCTCGCATCGCCGAAGACGCGCCAGATAAACGTGCCGACCGTCATCAGGGCCGCAGTGGCAAACGTCGCCCCCGCGCCAAAGGCAAGCGCCAGCGCCCCGCCCTGCGGGCCGGTGTAATCGATATCGTGCATGTCTGGCTCCGAAAGATTGGTGAGCGGGCAGTACGGGTGGATCGCCGCCATGGGGTGGGCAGGCTGACGGATGCCCGGCTATACAGTGGCCAGCGATTTACCCGGGTGGAGCCCTCACGTCAGCTGGAGCTCGTCGATGTAGCCGCCACCCGCCATCGTCGCGCCGATCAGCGTGATCACGATTGCGGCTGGTGCCCACCAGTCTTTCCATGTCGGAGCACGCGGCACTTGTGCGCTCACGCGGGCACTATCTCAAACCGCTCGGTCGGCGGTACCGTCGTATCGTCCCATAGCTGCGGATGAACCGGG
>NZ_JAFCWU010000005.1:0-356094 GCF_049897725.1 Sphingomonas sp. PSPC2-2
CCAGTCCGGCAAAATACTCCATCGCTTTTCTCCTGCGCTTGACCGCAGGCGACCTCGTTCGCCGTTCGGTCTCCGCACACGATACTGCCGCTGGGCTCGCCTGCCCAATTACAGCGGCATTACGCCGCCCTCCATTCTGACCCGCTCCTGTCGCCTGTTTCCGCTATCCTGCAGCCCAGCCATCTCGTCCAAGCCGAGGCAAAAAAGAGCCGGGACACGATGCCTGTCCGGCACCCTGTCCCGGCGTTTCCGACGCTACGATCAATGCGTGACTGCGAATGCTTCACGCGCCTGTGCTTCGTTCCTGAAGCTGCGCCGCCCCATCAATCCATGCGCGTTGCCATCGCCATCGACGATGCTCACCGCGACGAACCAGCGGCCATCCAACCGCCCGACGATCGCTACCCGATCGAGTTCGAAATTCTCTTCGTCGATGCTCTCATACGCCCCGAGCCAACGTTCCGACGCCCTCGCATCCCACAGGAAATCGCTCTCCTCGGCCTCCAGAAACCGCTGCGCCAGTGCCTCGCCCGCGCCCCGTCCGAACTCGATTTCGAGCCCTGCCACGAGCGTCGCCACCACGCGGTCCGACGCCGCACCAATGGGTTGAAACATGGTCATGATCGCCTCCTTCGCTTGAAATCCTCCTCATTGAGGACAGCCCTCCAAAGACGGGTGGCGGAGCGGCTGTCAGGGCCGCTGGAGGCGAAGCCGGAAGCGCCGCGCAGCGGCGGCGGAGGAACCGATTTTGTTGCGCATGAACGAACAAAAGCGCGTGCGAAGCACGCTCTATCTCGCGGCAAAATTGGAGGGGCCGCCGGCCTTGCACAGCCGCTTCGGCGCCCGTCATGCTGGGCCTTGCCGAGACGAGCCCTCCCACCTCACCGCAGCGCGCTGCCGATCATTGCGTGCCGCCTTGGACCCTTCTTCATCCGATTGTGCGGTATCTGCATTTTGCGAAAAGTCAGTGAATCTGGTATGATACGGTTGACCGTCAGCCGAGTTTCGTCGTCATGGTACAGCGTAAATCCATCGTCATTTCTTCTGTCGTGCTGATCGCAGGATTGGCGATCGGGTTCGTTCTGCGGCCCGTCATCGATCCGCCGACTCCGTCGAGCGTAGGTTCGGGACTCGTCCCGGCTGCGATCGCGGCGCCGCGCGGCACACAGTATTTCGCCGCCAATCTCGATGAAGCCCGCAAGATCATCGCCGCCTGCCGCGATGGTTCGGTTCGAGGTGACGAGTGCGCCCATGCCGGACAGGCTGTTGAGGCTGCGGAAGGCCGCGCGAACACGAAGAGGTTCCTCGGCAGTCGCCCGCACTAATGCACCCCTGATTCTCGGCTAGGGAGAAGTCGAGGTTAAGGCGACGAACAGGCTCGGTGTCCGCGCGTCGGCATCCGTTTGACCGGAAGGCTGCGTTGCGGTCGTGAGGGCAACAAACATGCTGGTCGACAGTCGGGGCGCGGTGCCGGTTACCCTCGGCCGGTCGCCCGTGACCTCGGCAAGATAGGCGCGGGTTTCGCCCGGAAGCGCACGGTCCGACGCCAGATGCGCGGCATAACGGCCAGGACCGGCATTGTAGGCGGCGAACAATCCAGGATAACCGAAACGGTCATACATCGCGCGCAGATAGGCCGTGCCTGCGAGAATATTATCGTGCGGATCATGGGGATTGCCGCCCAGGCCGTGCGCCGCGCGCATCGCCGCCCAGGTCGCCGGCATCAACTGCATCAGGCCAATCGCACCCGCGCGGGACGTGATTGGACGCCCGCCAAGCATGGTCTGGCCACCGCTTTCGGCGCGCATAACCCGCTCGATCCAGGCCACCGGGACGCCGAACCGCGCAGACGCCTCGGCGATCTCTGCCCGCCAGCGATCGACCGGATCGGCGGCGGCGGGGGTCGTGACCAGCAGCGCGACGACAAGCGCGAGCGGTTTCAACGTAGCCACAACGGGGTCGCCTTGCCGATCACATCCTGCGCCAGCGTTGCACCGAAATAGCGCCCGTCGAACGAGTCCGGGGTCTCGGCCATGAGCAGGAAGACCATGCCCGGTCCGAGCCGGATGCACTCCTGCCAAGCGGGCAGCGGACGGCCAACTGCATCGGCGGCACGGCGAATAGCTACCGGTCGGCCGTTGACCGTCACCACACGATCCACCGCGCAGATCGTGTCTCCGGCAATGCCGGCGACGCGCTTCACTAGGGGCACGTTGGAGGGCAGATAGCGGCGGCTCGCGGCCAGGTGCCGCGCTTCGGCCGGTGGCCACGCAATCACCATGTCGCCACGTTTGAGCACCGCGCCGGGCGATACGGAATAGAGGCCGATCGGCGCGCTGGCGCTCGCGTTCCAGACCAGTCGGGGCAGCGGCGGCAGCGCGATCGTGAGGCCGAGGCAGCCGATGCCGGCGCCCAGCAACACGGCGCGGCGGCGCAGTCTTGTGCGGCGTGCACGGGCGGCGCGCAGCGCGTTGCCCCAAGCGAAAAGCGGCAGGTCGCGGCGCTCAACCACGGTCGCCTCCGCGCGCGCGGGCCGCCGACCACAGCTCGATATCGTCGATATGGTAGCGCCAGGTGCGGCCATGCAGGCGGCATTTCGGACCCGTTCCCGTCTGGCGCAGGCGCTTCAGTGTCGAGTAGGCGAGGCCGAGATGAAAGGCCGCCTGCTTGGCAGTGAGGAAGGGGCAGGTCTCGCGCGCGGCCTGCGCGCGTTCGGCGGTATCGTCCATGATTCCAGTCCATCTGGGCCGGTGCATCGTGCGCCGGCTGATGAGCGCGGATTGGATCGATCCGGCCGTCTTCGGCAGGGTCGCAAATCGACCCATGCGATTCCGACCCCCCTTGTTTTAGGGGGCGGCTATGCACCGCGCCGTTGGCGGACGCGGGGTGGTCCGCTCAGTCGGTCGGGTTCCTGAGGCTCGATTTCGTATAAAAGCGGCGTGGGTTGAACCGGGTGGCACGGGCTTTCGTCCGTGCGACGGAAAGCGGACCGTGCAGACGCCCCCGCCTGCAGAGTCCCTCGCGAGCTATGGCAAATCCGGCGTACCGCTTTATGCCCCGCGCCCTTGGCGGACGCGGGGCGGTTCGCTCAATCGGCGGGATTCCAGATGATCGCGAAGGCGTCGTCATCATCCTGCCCGGCGGCGCGGCCGAGGTTGGCGTAGAGTCGGCGCGGGCCGAATTCGGGGGCGGCGAGCGACAGCGACACATAGTCCTTGCCGCTCATTTCGCCGCGCCGGACCCATCCGGCCCCGACCTCGACACCTGCCGCCGACACGCGATAGTCGGGCTGAGTGTCGCCTGACTTGCGGGTGTTGGGAATGATCTCGATGTCGGTGCGAATCGAGAGCGTCTTGAGCTGGCCCTTGAAGCCTTCTCCGTCGCGGGTGACATAACCGATGGCTGGCATTGTTCGTCTCCTGAAAAGTCGCCCCGAACCGTTTCCGGGCGATGGGCGGACCGGAGGGACGGTCACAGCGGGCCTGCGAACCGGCAGGCCGGAGCGGCAGCGGAGGACCGGAGCCGAAGGCTTATTTGAAGCGAAGCGACCGCGAGGAGCCCGCCCCGGCGGGCGGGGAAATAAGCCGCGCGGCGATGGTTTCGCAGGGTCGCGACCGTCCCAGGTCATGCGCCCGAGGAGCCGAAAACGGTGCGGGGACACGCCGACGGAACGACGATCATGCCGGCTGTGCATCGTTCGCGAGGGATCTGGGCCGGGGGTTGCGCGACCTTCTGATCGCACCGTCAATCGACCGGCATCCACGCACCCGACGGCGCCGTTCCCGCCATCCGGTGGACGGGAAGACGATCGCGGGGCAGGCACGATCTGGCGACTGGCGGAAAAGCCCAAGACTATAGGACGGCTTGTCCCGCTGATCGATCGCGTCGTACCATCGCAGCTCCGCCGCGCTTCCCAGGAGCGCGTCCGCGCTGCGGTCGATGGCGGCACCGGTCGGCTGGCGAGCAACTCAACGGTCGGATCGGGGGATCGGGGGATCAGCGGAGCGGTACGTCCAAGCCGCCTTCTCGAGGAAACTGGCCTGCTTTGTCCATTATCTACTGCGGCGATTCTGCTTGCACCTATCCCCTCCAGGGGGATAGGTGCGCCGCATGACATCCCTTACCGACCTGCTATCGCAAGGCGCCGCCCACGCTTGGCTGTTCGTGCCGACCGCCATCCTGCTGGGCGCGCTGCACGGCCTCGAGCCCGGTCATTCCAAGACGATGATGGCGGCATTCATCATCGCGGTGCGCGGCACGGTGAGGCAGGCTGTACTGCTTGGTCTTTGCGCGACACTGTCCCACACGGCGATCGTCTGGGTGATCGCGCTGGGCGGCCTGTATCTCTGGCGCGGGCTCGCGCCGGATACGATCGAGCCCTATCTGCAGGTCGCATCGGCGATCATCATCATCGCCATGGGCGCCTGGATGCTGTGGCGTGCGCGCCGCGAGCAAGCCCTGTCGGCCCTTCACGACCACGGGCACGATCATGACCATGAGCATGGCCACGGCACCTCGACCCGCATTGATACCGGGCATGGCATCCTGCGCCTCGACGTCTTTGAGGATGGCGTGCCGCCGCGCTTTCGGCTGACCGCCGAGCGCGGCCATGGTTGGCGCGCCGAGGATATCACGCTCGAAACCGAGCGGCCGGACGGCACGCGTCAGACGTTCGATTTCGTCGAGCGGGCAGGGTTTCTGGAATCGCGCGAGGAGATTCCCGAGCCGCACGAGTTCGTCGCGCGTCTCGGCCTCGCGCATGGCGGCCATTCGCACAATTACGACGTGGCCTTGGTCGAACACGGTCACGGGCATGACGACCATGACGACCATGATCATATGCATGAAGGGCTGCGCGGCCTCGACCTGACCGCCGGCTATCAGGACGCGCACGAATTGGCCCATGCCAACGACATTCGCCGCCGCTTTTCCGATCGCACCGTTACGACCGGGCAGATCGTCATTTTCGGGCTGACGGGCGGATTGATTCCCTGTCCCGGCGCGATCACGGTGCTGCTGCTATGCCTGCAATTGAAGGCGTTCACGCTCGGCGCGGCGCTGGTCCTTTGCTTCAGCATCGGCCTGGCGCTGACGATGGTGACGTCGGGCGTCGTTGCCGCGATGAGCGTAAAGCACATCTCGAAGCGATTCGCCGGCTTCGGTGAGATCGTTCGTAAAGCTCCTTATGTCTCGGGCGGCGTCATCCTGTTGATCGGCCTGTATCTGGGGGTCAACGGGTGGCTGAGTCTCCCGACGACCTGAAATCGTGTGATCGGAACTGCCATGAGTCACGCCAGCAATCCCGACCTGCTCAACCGCCTCAAGCGGGCGCAGGGCCATCTCGCCACCATTATCAGGATGATCGAGGAGAGCCGGGACGGACTGGAAACGGCCCAGCAGCTCCAGGCTGTCGTGAGCGCGCTCGACAAGACCAAGACGCTTCTCGTCGCCGATCATATCGAGCATCATCTTGAGGAGGTGGTCGGCCCATTGTCACGGGAAGCGCGCGAGAAACTGTCCCGCCTCACCGATCTGGCGAAGTATCTCTAGGCCGTTGCCGCGCGATCACCGTCGCTCGAAATGGCGGTCCTCATTCGGCTGTTGGCCCCAGATTTGGTAGTGACTTGGCCGTGAAGGTCATGACGCCTAGCCGCGCGCCGCAGCCGGGACGGCTGCGGCGCGCGGCCGGATTTTGAGGGTCGCAAAGATAGGGGGCGGCGGAAGCCGCCCCCTAACAGATCAGGCCGCGAGGCGGTCGGCCCCGTCATCGGGCTCCGGCAGAGTCAGCGCCGCCCCTCCGCCGCTATCCGGCGATGCAATCGCATCGCCGGAGCCTCGCGCGGCTCCGCCCGGCGCGCCGGGGTCCGGTTCGTCGTCGCTTGGGCGCACCCGCTCGATCTCGCGCGCGGCTTGAGCCTTGGCATGGGCCGCGACGGTGCCGACACCGCCGCGCGCCGTATAGGCGGCGGGCGGGAACGCCATCCAGCGCGGCACCCAATTCTCGCGCCGGTCACGTCCATTGGCGCCGTCGAGATGATCGCGGACGATGCGTTTCAAGGTCTTGGTCTTCTCGCCCGCATTGGCGCTGGCGACTGTTTCACCCGCCACTTCGGCGACGATCCGGGTTAGCACTTCCCGGTCGCGGACAAGTGAGAAAAAGGCGTCGTCGGCCCGCCAGCAGCGGGCCATATCGACGCCGATCTCCATGCCCACCGCCTCGACGGCGGCGCTGCCGCTGCCGAGGGTTTCGCCCATGACGATGGCGATCACCTCCATGACGACCGCATCGGGAAGGTCGAGCAGCCGCTGGAAGATACCGACGACGCCATAGTCGTCGCCATTGCCCCCGGTCACGGTCGGTTCCTCGGCGGAGAAGCCGAGAACCGCCAACACCGCGCGGCGGCGCTCGTCGAAATCCGCCTCGGCTTGTGCGTTGTCGAGGCTGTCGCGCACCTCGTCGTTGCGGGTGGACTGCGGCTCGGGAGAGACCCGCCAGAGGTGCGAGCCGCCGATGGCATGAGCGACCATCAAGCGCAGCGCGACCGCCGGATGGCCGGTGAGCGCGGCACGAACGGCGGCATGGCGGTGCAGATCGACATAGGTTTGCATCGTCGATGTCACCTCGGGCCGGGCCGCTTTCTGACCGGTCCCGTTCTCCGATCCCTCGGCCTTGGCGATCCGGCGGGCTTCCTTGCCGGAGACATAGCCTTCGTGGACGATCACCTCGCCGGTGGCGCGCACGTCGAGATAGACGCGCCCGCCCTTGCGCTTGCCCGCCTTCTCATATTCCCATGTCGAGAAATGATCGGACGGCGGGACGACGATCGCGTCGGCCCAGCCCTGTTCGACATAGGCGGCGCGGCGCGCCTCGATTTCGGCATTCTGCGCCGACCAGAACGCATCGGCATCGGCGACATAGCGGTCTTCGCCGAACAGGTCGGCAATGGTCGCAAGGTCGCTCGCCTCCACGTCGAACAGCGCATGTTTCACCGGGATCGACTGCCCGCCGAACAGCCATGATTTCAACTGGTGGCCGGTCGGCAGATAGGCATTCTCGTCGTCGGCGAGCGCCAGCCATGCTTTTTGCTGGCTCTTGGACGCCATCGTCAGATGGCGCACGGTCGCCGCGTCGATCCGTTCCTTGCGGTAGAGGTCGCGAATGGCGGGGAGCAGGTTGCCGAGCGCCAGCACCCGTTTGACGGTGAGGTCGGGCAATCCAAAGGTCGCGGCGATGTCCTCGACCTTGCGGCCCTCGCGCACGAGGCGGGTGAAATTCTCCCATTGCGTCACCTCGTCGGGGTCGAGCCGCGCCATGTTTTCGATCATCGACGCTTCGATGGCGGCGGCATCGTCGCCCTCGTCGAGGATCGCGCACGGCATCGGCTCGGGTGTCGCATCGCCCGCCGCGCGCCGTTCCTCGGCGACGATCTTCGCGGCGTGGAAGCGGCGGCTTCCCGCGACGATCTCATAGCCGTCAGGCGCGCAATTGGGACGGACGATGACGGGCTGGAGGATGCCACGGCTACGCACGGTCGGCAGGATATCGGACACGTCCGGGGCCTTTTTGCCGAAGCGCATGTTGGCCTTGCTCACGACCAGCTTGTCGAGCGGGATAAAATCGAGTTTCATGGTCAGCACTCCTTGTGAGTGCCGGTCCGTCGATCTTTGCGGGTAGGCGGACCGGCTTACAAAGCGGCGTTACGCGCCGCGCGTCATCCGCCGTTCCCGTCTTCGGGATCGGTCGGAATCTCGGGGACCGGCGCGGATTCGATGCGCCAGATGATGGATTGGGCTTGGCCGATCGAACCGGCCCGGCGCGCGGTGTCGGCCCAGACCGACAGGCTGACGGTCGTCGAAAAGCCGATATCGCGCTCGATGCCGAGGCCGAACGACAGGCGGATGCTCGCCAATTCGGACAGGCTGAAACAGCCAAGCTCGGGACAGCCGAACCCAAGGTCCGCCAATCCGAACAGCGTGTCTCCGTCGTCGTAGAGTTCGGTCGCAAGCCATGTCGCCGCGCCCAGCGGATTGAAGAATTTGACGACCGGCGCGGGATCAAGATCGCTCTCGGCGGAGCGGTCGGCATTCACGCGCAACGCGGCGTGAAGCTCGGGGGTCAACAAGATCATGCCGCCCTCCGTTCGCCGGTATCGTCTGGGGTAGCCTCGGCTTGGGCGGCGGTGTGGCGCGCCAGCAGCCAGTCGGCGGCCTTGCTGGCGGCACTGGCCGCGCGGAAGATCGCGCGATTATCCTCGCGCAGCACGTCCAGCCAGCTACCGAGGTAATCGGCGTGGCGGACGGTCGGGACGATGCCGAGCGCGGCGCAGAGAAAGGCCGAACCCATTTCGGCTATCAATTCCTCGCGGGCATAATCCTTCGATCCGAAGCTGTTGACGAGGTTCCGGTTCAGCCGCGACTTATGGCCGCTGCCGTGACAAAGTTCGTGCAGGCAGGTCCGATAATAGTTGATCTGCTCGAAGAAGGCCGGTTGCGGCGGCACCTGCACATAATCCTGCGCGGGCACATAAAAGGCGCGGTTGCCGCCGACGCGGAACTCGATGCCGCTCGCCGCGATCACTTCCTCGGCGACCGGCACGATCTGGCGCTCGGGCAAGGGGGCCGGATCGGGGGCGAGGCCGGGGCGCAGCCCCTCGCACTGCGCGACGTTGAACATGGTGAAGCGTTTCAGGAACGCTATGGTCTTGGCGTCGCCGCCGGTTTCGACGGCGCGCGCCTTCTCAGCCTCGGGGGTGAAGCGGTCGGCATAGACAACGGTGGTGCCGCGCTCGCCCTTGCGGACACAACCGCCCGCCTCCAGCGCCTGTTTGAAGGTCAGCCAGCCCTGCGAGGGATAGCCCTGCTCGATCACCGCACCCCACAGGATCAGCACATTGACGCCAGAGTAACGACGCGCGGTGAGCGCGTTGCGCGGCAGGCCGGGGGCTGCCGTGCTGCCGCCGACTTCGGGTCGCCCCCAAAGCTGAACCCACGGAAAGCGGCCCGCCTCAAGCTCGGCGATGATCCGCCCCGTCACCTCGTCATACAGGTTGGCGCGGGCCGGTTCGGCGCTGGTCGGCGCATGGGCGGGCTTGGTCGCGGCACTGGCCGCCTTGTCCTTGCCACGCTTGCCGCGCGCGCGGACGTTCGGGGAGACAGGCATCGTTCACCTCCTGCACCGCCCCAAACCATCATGGCCTCCCCCGGAAGACCCCATGGGAGAGGTCCAGACCGGGCCACACACGACACCAAATCGCGCGTTCCTGGCCCCGGTCGGGGGTGGGCGGCAGGTGCGACCGAAAAGGCCCGCTGCGCGCGGCGGGCCGCACCCGCAGGGCCGAAACGGAGTGGAGGACATGAGCGAAGCGAATGTTGCGGCATGCCGAAGCGGGCCTAGCAGGAAGCACCGCCCACCCCCGACCAGAGGCCAGGACTCAAACAACGCCATCGCGGCACGCGATGACCACAGATGCTCGACTATGATAATTTCGAGCCGACGCTGGGCAGAACGTCAGGGACTATATTGGAGGCCGACATGGATATGATAGATTCATTTAGCGACGCACCTATTCAGACGACGATTTCGGCGATCTTCTTCTCGATGGAGCTCAGTCGATCGAAATGGCTGATCACATCCTTGTCGCCGGGTAGTGGCGAGCGCATGTCGAAGTACGTCATGCCCGCCGGCGATGTTGGCGGTCTCCTCGAGCAACTCAGTGCGATCAGATTGAAGGCGGAGACGAAAACTGGACGGGCGTTCCCGTTCGTGTCGATCCAGGAGGCCGGGCTCGACGGGTTCTGGATACACCGCGTCCTCGATCGGGAAGGGATCGAGAGCCATGTCGTCGATCCCGCGTCGATCGCGACATCTCGGCGACGGCGGCGGGCTAAGACTGATCGGCTCGACGGCGAGACGCTTCTGCGAACCCTATTGGCGTTCAAGCGGGGCGATCCCCGCGTCTGTTCGATGGTGGCCGTGCCGACGCCGGAAGAGGAGGATCGACGCCGCAACAGCCGGGAACGCAAGGCTCTCGTCCAGGAGCGCGTATCGCTAGTCAATCGCCTGAAGGGCTTGCTCTTCAGCCAAGGCGTCACCGGCTATGAACCGCTCAAGAGCGACCGGAGGGAGCGGTTTGTCGAGTTGGTGACTGGCGATGGTCGGCCGATCGGCGAACATCTTCGCGGTGCGGCCGAGCGCATCCTTGATCGGATCGAGCTCATTCTCGCCCAGCTGAAGACCATCGAAAAAGTCCGAGACAGCCTCGTTGCGCAGAAGCCGGCAGTTGACCAATCACCGGCATGTCCTGCGCAGCTCATGACGCTGCGCGGCGTCGGACCAGATTTTGCCGAGGTACTCTGGTCGGAGGGCCTCTATCGTCATTTCGACAATCGCCGGCAGCTCGCATCCTATGCGGGGCTATCGCCGTCGCCCTGGCAGAGCGGTTCGATCAACTCCGAGCAAGGCATCTCAAAGGCCGGTAATCCGCGGCTCAGATCGATCATGGTGCAGCTCTCCTGGTTCTGGCTGCTGCATCAGCCGGATTCGGCGTTGTCACGCTGGTTTCACGATCGCGTGAAACTCGACGGCGGCCGGCGCAAAAAGCTGACCATTGTGGCGCTGGCGAGAAAGCTACTCATCGCCCTCTGGAAGTTCGCGCGACATGGCGTCGTCATCGAGGGCGCCGTCTTCAAAGCCGCTTAATCGCCTTTCCGGTTTTCAGTTTCGTCGGCGACGTCGCCGGCGGATCCCGGTGAACGAACCGACACCCCCGCTGGCTTGAAATGCCGCCCGCGAAGAATGGTCTCGTTCTCCTGAGCCTGCCCGACGGATTCGGGGAGTTGGTGCAGCTGCCGCAAGCAGCGACCGTATGTGAGGTTGGACTGGCGAGCATGCTCGCCTGGCCATGGACGCGGCTCAGACCTGGATTGCAGACTAAGGAGAAGGATATAGCAGTGCGCTGTTACCAAGTGGCGGACATCGTTCCAGCGCATCGGCTCGACGATGCGTTTTGGCTGCCTGCGCCTCAGTCTACGTCATTCCCGATTTGTTTCCCGGATGCCGGCAGCTGTCATAGCGGGAGGGAGTAGCAAGGCTCCATCAGGCCGGTAGGCGGGTAGAATTCGTCGTGCGTGTAAGAGAAACCCAGCCGCACGAGCGCCCGCTTGGATGCGTGGTTCGACGGATGATGACCGGCGATCAAAGCCGCGAAATCGTGGGTGCGAGCCCATTCGATCACCGCTCTGGAGGCTTCCGACGCATATCCTTGACCCCACGATTGCCGACAGAGCTGAAAGCCGAGTTCCGCTACGCGCCCTTCCATGTCCCTTGGGCGAAGGCCACAGCATCCCACGAGGGTAGAATCGCTGAGCCGGAAGACTGGCCAGTATTGAACCTGATACCGCCGCCAGTTCTCGATTTCCGCCGAAAGTCGTTCGGCTACATCGCTTGTTGAGAACGGGCCGCCGGTCATCTCGGTGACCTCGACATCGCCCCAGATCGCATCGGCCAACGCAATATCGTCGTCTTGCCAGATACTGAAACGCAGGCGCTCCGTTGCCATCAACCAATCGCGTCCGTCCACATACTCTCCCTCGCTGGCAACGGCAGATACGGTAACATGGTCGCTCCAAAGCGGAGCGGCAACATTCCATCGAAGTCGGTAAAAGCCGATCACAGTCGAACGTCGTATATTGGCCTTGACCACACCTCTCCCATGTGAGCGGGGGTGGGCGGCAAGATGCGAACCGGAGAGGACCGCTTGAGCGGCCCCGGCACCCGAAGGGCCGCAACGCAGTGAAGGAGCCGGGCGCAGCCCGGCTTGCCGGGGACGCGAGCGGGCCTAGCAGGGAGCGCCGCCCACTCCCGCGCCACCGGGAGAGGCCACCAAGAGCGCCGCCGCGCGAGCGGCGACCATTGACGGACTGGCATTGCCAGTCCGGCGCCAGTCGATCGTTACCGCAAGGCCGAAACCCGCCAGGGGTTCGGTGGTGAGGGCGTGCCCGAACCATAGAGCGCGGTCGCGCGGGTTCATGCCGCGCGAGGCGCAGTCTGACATCGACAGGGTTGACCAGGCAAATGATCCGGCTCGAAAGACCGGGATTGCGCCCCGCATCGCCGCGAATGCAGCAATCGGCACGCCATCGCCCGGCGCAGAAATGCGCCCTTCGGTCGCATATGAACCCGGCACGACGGCGCGTTCAGCGTCGCGCCAAGCGGCCTTTCGTAATCGGCAATTCCAGATGGGTCCGGTTGATGAGGAGTGAGTATGCGCAAGATTTGGAGTGTCGCGGTGCTGGGTGCGTCCCTCATCGCAAGTGGGTCGGCCAATGCCCAGAGTTGGGGTGTTTATGTGGGATCGGGTGGCGCGTTTCCCCGCTACGATCGTGGCTATGACGACGATGACGGGCTGGCGCGGGTCATCTGTTCGGGGCAGCGCGCGCATATGCTCGAAGATCGGCTTCGCCACGAAATTTCCGAGGACGAGATCGATGACGATGATGCCGATCGCATCCACACAGCGATCGATCGCCTGGAAGACCGGCAGCGTCGCGAGTGCCGCGAGGGCGACCGCCGGGCAATCGGTGACATAGCCTATCGCTATGATCGCATCGGCCAATGGATCGACAGCGAAGCGCATCGCGGCTGGTAGGCGGTCGACGCAGCGCACGAGATACGCGACAGTTTGTGGGGGATCGCGTTCCGCTCAGCGCCAGAATCGCGCGGCGTCGATCAGCATCGCGTGGGCGTCGCCAGCCCCTTCGAGCAGCTTCGTTTTGCTGCCCGGGAAGAGCAAGGCCATGGCATCCGGCGGATCGCCAATGCCGAGGCCGGTCAGGATAGTCGGCGCTGTCACCAGGTCGTTGAGGTTCCCCAATTCGTCCTGCAAGCCCTCGAGGGCCGCGATGAAATGCCCGTAGCGGCGGCGCTCTTGCTTGCGATCGAACAGGGCGGCGAAGAACCCGGCCGCGTAGCGCAGCTTCTTGGCGTCCTTGCGGACCTCGTGACGCGCCGGGTCATCCGCTTCGGCCAGATTACGACCATGTTTCTTCACCTTGCGGCGGAGACGATCGAGAGCGGCGCCGGCAAACACGCGCGCCGACGCGTCGCGCACGTCCGCGGCGGTCGCCGCGGCCAACCATGCGCCACTCATGCTCCATTGGGTGAGATCGAGCATCAACCCGCGTACGCGGGGCGAGCCAAGGGTCGCGTCTACATGGACATAGGCGGTTTGCCGCGCGGTCTCGAGGTGGTCCCGAAGCGCACCGGGCGGCGCCCGCTCGAGCAGGGCATCGATGCTTCGCGCCTCGCCGAGCTCGGTCGCAAGCCAGCGCAGCTCATCGCGCAGGCCCGTGCCGACGCCGTCATCGAGCAGCGCCTTGAAGATTGAAAAGGCCGAGCGCAGTCGGCGCAGCGCCACGCGGGCCTGGTGCAACGCCTCTGGCGCACGGCCGGTGAAGAACAGGTCTTCGTTCAACCGGAACTGACGCAGGCAGGCGCGGACGACATGCTGGAATGCCCGCGCTGCTATTACATCGTGGTTCAGTAACACCGGCTCGGCCTTGAAAGCCGTCACGACCGGCGCAAGCAGCGCGTAGCCCCGCCCGGCCTTGGTCTGAATGCCCAGGCGGACAGGTGCGGCGGCATCAAGCTTGTGCGCGAGCGCGAACAGGGCGGCGGGCTCACCGCTCTTCAATTCCAGCTCGGCCTCGCAGAACGACGATCGACGATCACCGGCCACCACCTCGCCGCGGTCGAGTACCAGTTCGATGACCGCGCCGCCTTCGTTGATGTCCCAGGCCCGGCGCTCGACGTTGACGGTGAAGACAGGCGCAAGACCCGAACCCAGATCACCGAGGAGCGCCGGGATCGGCGTGGTGTCGTCGATGACGGGCGTATCGTCGGCAACCGCTCGCTCCCATTCCGGCCGTGCAAACAGGCCGGCCGCCGGCGCGCCGCCGGCCTTGATCGTCTGGACCCGCTTGCGCCCGGAGCGGCGGATGCGCAGCGAAAGACCTGCCTGCAACAGCCGGTGATCGGATGTGTCGAAGTAGATCGACCGTTGACGTGTCTTCCTCGGCGTGCCCGCCATCAGGCCAGCGGATTCCAGGACATCGGCGTGCCGCGGGCTCAGCGCCAGCTTGAGTTCGACTTCATCCGGCATTGTTACGGCCGATGATATACGGCCAGCTGCTTTCTTGCTGTTCATTCGCCGCTCCCCATCGTGGGAGAGGCGCGATCGTCGGACTCGATCGTAGGGGCAGGGGGTTCAGCGTCGCCGAAGATCTCCCACGCCGCCATGAACAGCGCGGCGATGGCCGGCCCGATCACAAACCCGTTGAACCCCATCAGTTCGAATCCCCCAAGCGTGGCGACCAGGACGACATAATCGGGCATTCGGGCGTCGTGCCCGACCAGGATCGGGCGCACGATATTGTCGACACTGCTGATGATGAAGAATCCGCACAGGAAAAGGATCGCGCCCTGCCAGATCGCGCCTGTGGTCAGCAGATAGAGCGTTACCGGCACCCAGATGAGGCCGGTGCCGATCGCCGGAAACAGGGAAAACACCCCCATCGCCACGCCCCAAAGCAGGGCGCCGGGGAGCCCAAGCAGCCAGAAGGTCAGGCCGCCGACGGTGCCTTGCAGAATGGCGACGATCAGGCTGCCCTTGATCGTCGCGCGAATGACCGCGACGAATTTCGCGACCAGCACCGCGCGCTGATCGCGCCTCAGCGGAATAGCGCGCTCGACCCGCGCCGCCAGTGCGTGCCCGTCACGCAGGAGGAAGAAGGTCAGGTAGAGCATCACGCCGAGGGCGAGGAAAAAGCCGAACGCTCCCTGACCGATGCTGAGCACCTGAACGGCTACCGCGCGAAAGCTGCTCGCAAAACCCTGACTGAGTTTGGTACGC
The DNA here is from genome assembly GCF_049897725.1 of Sphingomonas sp. PSPC2-2. NCBI lineage: Bacteria > Pseudomonadati > Pseudomonadota > Alphaproteobacteria > Sphingomonadales > Sphingomonadaceae > Sphingomonas > Sphingomonas sp. PSPC2-2. The sequence continues at coordinate 14,910 of NZ_JAFCWU010000005.1, forward strand.
AGGCCGCCGACGTCGTCCAGGCCGATGTCGGCGAGCCAGCTTCTGGCCCAGGCTGGCAAATGCCCCTGCGTCTGGACGAACAGCCGTCCGAGATCGATCTCGCCACTTTGCACGCGGGCGTAAAAGGCGGCAGCCTCGCGCAGCAACGCCGCGCCGAGCAGCATTGCCGGCACCACGACGACCACAACGATGATGAGGAGGGTCGCGAGAGCCGCCCTGCCCGGACGCCGCGGCATCGCGGCCAGCAACCGCGCGTTGAGCGGCTCGAACAGCACGGCCGCAATCACCGCCCAGAGGATCGCGCCCGAAAACGGCGCCACAAGCCAGAGGAAGGCGAGCGTGGCGACGGCGACCAGTGCGAGAAGGAAAGTGCGCCCCAACGACATGCCGGAAGGTGCGCGCTCGCTCATGGCACCAAGACCAGGCTGCGTTCCTGGCGCGGGGCGAAAGCGGTCAACCTCCGGACCAGGGGCTTGCAGGCTTCGAGCAGCACCAGAAGCATGACCCCAAGGCCGATCGCCAGCACCATGTCGGTCCAGGCGATCGACCCGAAATTCAGCAGAGCCTGCGCCTGTGGCAGAAACAGGATCAAGGCGGTCACGGCCGTGATCGCAGCGGCGACATAACGCAGCGCAGCATTGTGCCGGATAAGCGCTTCGCCGAGCGAGGCGCTGAACGACCGGTTGACCAGGATCAGCGCGACGATCTCGGCGATCAGCGCGAAGAAGGTCAGCGCGCGGAGCTCCATCTCGGGCATCCCCGACCATGTCTCAACGAGAAAGACGGTGGCCAGCATTGCGAAGGCAGCTCCGCCCTGAAAGACGCTCCACACGATCATCGGCAGCGAGAACAGAGCCTCGGCGGGATCGCGCGGGCGGCGTCGCATGATGTCGTCCTCCTCACGCTCGGCTTCGAACACCAGCGCGCAGACCGGGTCGATCACCATTTCAAGCAGCGCGATATGGATTGGCCCGAACAGGATCGGCAGCCCGAAGAACAGGGGCAGCAGGGCAAGCCCCGCGATCGGCACATGGACGGCGAAGATGAAGGCCATCGCCTTGCGGATATTGTCATAGATTCGCCGCCCGAGCCGGACCGACTGCACGATCGATCCAAAATCATCCTCGAGCAGGACCATGGCGGAAGCCTCGCGCGCGACGTCGGTGCCGCGTTTGTCCATGGCGACACCGATATGGGCCGCCTTGAGCGAGGGGGCGTCGTTGACACCGTCGCCAGTCATCGCGACGATCTCGCCATCGGCCTTGAACGCCTGGACGATGCGCAGCTTCTGTTCTGGCATGATGCGGGCAAACACGGTGACGGTCTTCAACCGCTCGGCAAGCTGTATGTCGTCGAGCGCCGCCAGGTCAGCGCCGGTCATCACGTCGCCATCGGCGATCCCTGCCTGGGTCGCGATTGATCGTGCGGTGGCGGCATAGTCGCCGGTGATCATGACGACGCGAATGCCGGCGCTGCGGCATTCCGCGACCGCCCCCGGCACGCTCGCGCGGATCGGATCCGCCAGCCCGACCAGTCCGGTGAGCACATAGTCATAATCGTGCTGGGTTTCGGCCCAGCTCCGATCGTGTGGGGTCGCGGTCGCGACGCCAAGGACGCGAATGCCGCGCGCCGCCATGGCTTCAACCGCGGCGGTCATCGCCGCATGTTCGTGCGCGGGCAGGTGGCACAGGCTGGCGATCGCCTCCGGGGCGCCTTTGGCGGACAGGTTCAGCGCGGCGCCATCCTCCCAGATGTTCGACATCGCCAGCAGATCGGGACGCAGCGCATAGGCATGCGCCAGAGCACCAGCGGATACTGCGGCTCCCCGGACCGCGCCGTGAGCACCGTGCAGCGCAATCTCCATCGGATCGGTCGGCTCAGCCGCACTGGCGAGCGCCGCCGTCTCGATCAAGCCATGATAGGCATCCGGGACCGCGTCGGTGCCGATCATGTGGATCTCGCCGGATGGCAGCCAGAGTTCGGCGACCGACATGCGGTTCTCGGTGAGCGTGCCGGTCTTATCGGTGCACAACACGGTTGCCGATCCGAGCGTCTCGATCGCCGCGGCCCGCCGGGTGAGGACGCCGACCTTGCCGATCCGCCACGCACCCATCGCGAGAAAGACCGTCAGGACGACGGGGAACTCCTCCGGCAGCATCGACATGCCGATCGCGATGCCGGCCAGCACCGCCTCGATCCAGCCGCCGCGCAAAAGGCCAAACAGCAAGACGACCAGCAGTGCTACGGCCCCGCCGCCGATACCGCACCACGTGACGATCCGCGTCGTTTCTCGGCGCAGGCGTGGCACCTCGGTATCGAGGGTCGCAAGCGACTGGCCGATCCGGCCGATCTCGCTGCGCGATCCGGTCGCAAGCACCCGGGAAATGCCGCTCCCGCGCGTAACCAGCGAGCCCGAATAGACATAGGGCTGCCCCTCTCCGCCGGGGCGAGGCGTCTCCTCCGTCACACCGGGCATGGCGATGACCTTGCCGACCGGAAGCGATTCGCCCGTCAGCAGCGATTCGTCGGTCTGGAGATCGGCCGCCTCGACCAGCATCGCATCGGCGGCGATACGATCGCCCTGCTCAAGGACGAGCAGGTCATCGCGCACCACCTCGCGCCCGGGGATGCGAACGCGCGTGCCATCGCGAATGACGAGCGCGCGCGGCGCCGACAGGTCGCGCAATGCCTCCAGGACGTGCTCGGTGCGGGTTTCCTGGATCACGGTGACGGCGACCGAAAAGGTCGCGAAGCCAAGCAGGATCAGCGCTTCGGTCATGTCTCCGAGCAGCAGATAGGCGACCCCGCCGGCGAGCAGCAGCGCCAGCATCGGTTCGCGCAGGACCTCGAGTGCGATGCGCACGATGGACCTTTGTCCGGCCCGTGGCAGCTCGTTGGGTCCGTCTGCCGCCAGTCGCGCGCGCGCCGCATCGGCGGTCAGGCCGGCCGGTCGAATGCCCTCAATCATCGTCACGCCCGCCCCTTTCGCGTTCGCCGCCTTCGCCCGAGCCGCTACGATGGCAGCGTGCGCAATTGTCGATATTGCGGATGCCCTCTTCCGCATGCTTGGCGCGAATCTGGTCGGGTTGATGCTCGTGGCAACTGTAGCAGGTGTAGCGGGAGAAATTGCCGCCAACATGACAGGTGGCGCAGCTTGTATTGTGGGGTCCGCTCAGCGCGAAGAAGTGCGCGTGGTCGAAGCTTGCGGGCTTCCAGCCCTTTTGGGTGTGGCACTGCGCGCAGTTGCTGCCCGCCTGGGCATGGAGGGCGGTCGGCGGGGCGCGGTGACACGATGCGCACAGGCCGCGAACATCGGGCCGCAACAGTTCATGCGCGAAGCTCGTCTGCGACGCCTTCACCAGTTGCGGCCCGCTATGATCGCTGTGGCAGGCCAGACAATTGGGCTGAGCGAGCGACTGGTGAAAGGCGATGCGGCGCTTGCCCGCCTCCAGCGGCACGCCCTTGGTGGACCGGATGCCGATATCCGCGACCTTGTGGCAGGCGGTGCAGCGGTCCGCCGACACGCCCTTGAACGGGACATGGCAGGCAAAGCAGTCGCGCGTGATCGCGCTATGTGCCGGGGTCAGGGCCCCGGGCGCGACCATCAGATGCGGGCGGGTAAAGGCCAGGACGATCAACGCGCAGAGGTTGAGGGCGATCAGGATCAAACCCCAGCGGCGCATCATTTCCAGCCCCAGAACAGGAAGATCGCGATGATATGGGCAAGCGCCAACACCGCGAACGCCAGCGTGATCGGCAGGTGGACGACCCGCCACTGCTTGACGGCATCGAAGGTCAGGCTGTCCCAGTGAGTCCGTTCATCAACTTCTTCCGACGACAGGCCCTGCGCCCGCAGTCCGGCGCGGGTCACCTCGAGTCGCTTGCGTGACCGTCCGAGCAGGAATTTGCCGGTCAGCCCGCTGGCGACGTTGATCAGCATCGCCCAGACCGCGAGCCAGGCAAGGATCGCGTTGAAATGGATGCCGGCGTGGACGAGGATCAGCAGCGACCCGGCCCAGGCGAGGCGTTCGTGCCAGCGCAGCAGCGTGGCGGGCTTGCCCGAATTGATCAGCTTGTGCTTGCGCAGCGAATAGCCCGACGAGGCGAGGATCAGCAGCACGCCGGGAATGCCGAGATAGCGTCCGATCCAGACCATGCCCGACAGGTGCAGCAGCGCATCGAGCGCCAGCGCCGCGCCGCCGAGCAACGCGAGCGAGAGGTAGAAGGGAATGACCTCCCGGCTCATCAGGCTGGTGCGCCATCCGCTCATGCCTCGAGCACCAGATCGCCAGCCGGCGCGCCGACGCAGAGCAGACAGCGACCGCGGGCGACCTCGAAGGACGGTGGTTGCGCATAGCGGACCTCGCCGATGCCGATCGTGGTTTCGCACGTCCCGCAGCTGCCCGACCGGCAGCCGGACTCGACCTCGACCCCGTGGCGCTCGGCGAAGTCGAGCAGGTTGGTCTCCTCTCCGGTCCAACTCAGCGTCCGCCCCGACCGGGAAAAACGCACCGCCAGCGGCCGGTCGAGCGGCATCGCGGTGACGGCCTCAGCCGACGCAAGCGACGCAGGGCCAAACGCCTCATATCGCACCGCGGCGCCGTCCCCTGTCCAGACGCGCAAGGCGGGAACCAGGCTCGCCATCATCGGCGGCGGTCCGCAGACATAAAAATGGTGGCGCCCTTGCGCCAGAACGCGCTGCAGCAGCGGAATATCAATGAAACCCGTCGCCTGACAGTCCGACCCTCCGGCTTCACCGGGCAATGGGCAGCTCTGGACGATGGTGACGTGAAAATGGGGATGCAGCTCTCGTAGCGCGTCAACTGCCGTCTCGAACACCAACTCGCGGCTGTCGCGCACGCCGTAGACAAGATGGATTGCGCGATCGGGCTTCCTGGCAAGTGCCTCGCGCGCCATGGCGAAGAGCGGCGTGATACCGATGCCGCCGGCGATCAGGACGGCGGGGACATTCGGCTCATCATCAAGGACGAAAATGCCAGCCGGCGCGCGCAGCTGCACGATCGAACCGGGAAAGAGGTGATCGTGGAAATGCCCGGAAACCAGGCCGGGTGGTAGCTCGGGCCGATCGGGGGGCGGCAGGATACGCTTGATCGTGACGCGATAGGCTCGGCCGTCATGGCGATCGGACAGCGAGTAGCAGCGCGTGACCGGCCGGACGGTGCCTTGGGCGTCGGGTAGATCAAGCTGAACGGTCAGGAACTGTCCGGCCTTGTACGGTGGCAACAGCGCGCCATCGACCGGTTCGAGATAGAAGGAGCATTGGCCGAGCGCATCGTCCTCATAGTCGCGGCGACGTACGCGAAACGCGCGAAGGCCAGCCCAAGCCGCCTCGCTGCCGGCCGGGCGGTGGGGATCGACCGCGGCATCCTGCCTTGATGTCGAAGCTCTGCGAAGAATCGCTACGGCAATGGCAAGCGCCACCTGAACCAGCAGGGCAGCAGAAATATAGCCGAGAAGCGCGAGCGCTGTCACTCGCGCAAGCGCGTGGGCGGCGGGGTGGCAAGGCCGCGGGGATGGCGCGACGGCATCATACTGCCGTTCCGACCATCAATCCGATCCCCGCAGTCGCCGCCATCGCCAGCGCGCCCCAGAATGTCACGCGCAGCGTTGCGGTCCACACCGGCGCTCCGCCCGCCCGCGCGCCAACCCCGCCGAGCAGAGCAAGGAACAGGAGCGAGGCAATCGCTTCGATCACGACCAGCCAGCCGCCGGGCGCGATGATCACGATCGCCAGCGGCAGAGCGGCGCCGGCGGTAAACGTCGCGGCCGAAGTCAGCGCTGCCTGGATCGGCCGCGCGGTCGTCATTTCCGAAATGCCGAGTTCGTCATGGGCATGGGCGGCGAGCGCGTCCTTTGCCATCAACTGGCGCGCGACGGTGTCGGCGGTCGCCGCATCGACGCCGCGCTTGACATAAATGCCGGCGAGTTCGTGCACCTCGGCCTCGACATTGCCCGCCAGTTCGCCGCGCTCGCGCGCGAGATCGGCTCGTTCGGTATCCGACTGGGAGCTGACCGAGACATATTCGCCCGCGGCCATCGACATCGCACCTGCGACGAGGCCGGCAACGCCCGCGACCAATATGTCTGCCGGTTTCGCGGCCGCCGCCGCGACGCCGATGATCAGGCTCGCGGTCGAGACGATGCCGTCGTTCGCGCCGAGCACCGCCGCGCGAAGCCAGCCGATTCGCGAGACGAGATGGCGTTCGGGATTGAGGTGAAGCCTAGTCATCGTCCTGTTCGCCCTTCGCAGCCGCGCCGTCGCCCCGTTCGCCCGCCTCGGCATGCGCACCGGGGGTGAAGGCTAGGGGGTCGAGCGCCAGTGCTCCATAAGTAGAAGCACCAATGGCGGCCACGGCGAGCGGGACAGCCAGCGTGGCGGGCGGCCGGGCGTCGGGCACGCCCGGATGCAGGGCCGCTCGCTTGCGGCCGGTGATGAAGGCGCGGATCAGGTTATCGCGCGTGATGAGCGACATGGCGATGACCGCGACGACATGCATCGCGATCAGGCCGAGAAGGATGTTCGCCAGCGCTTCGTGGAGGCCTTCGCCGCCTTCGCCCTGCATCGTCGCGCCGGTATAGACGATGCCGCCGACCGTACCGAGCAACGCGACAATCGCCAGGCCGCCAAGCGCATTATGCCCGATCGACCGCTCGGGCTTGCCGGCGAACAGGCCGCGAAGATGGTGCGCGATCTGCCCGGGCTTCAGGAAATTGGCGAAGCGGGCGTGTTCGCCGCCGACAAGACCCCAGACGAGACGGAATGCGATAAGCACGGCGGCGACCCAGCCCGCGGGGACATGCCAGGGCGCAAGCGCGCTGTCTTCTTCCGAGGACAGGAATGCCACCAGGATCGTGGCGACCAGCAGCCAATGGAACAGCCGCACGGGCAGATCCCAAACGCGGATCGTTGCTGATGGCTGTGAATTGGCAGTCGATGTGTCAGACATGATCACCTCCGTGGTGCGGTGATCCTGGACTCGACTTCTGACGGAGACCTGACGCCTGGCGCTATTGGCGGTCTGTCGGAGCGTTTCCCCCAAGGTGTCGCGCCCAGTCGATCCGGGTCAGGCCAACAAGTGCGACGATCATCAGAACCTGAATAACGATGCTGGCCGGGCTGGTGAAAGCATCGAGAAGAACGTCGCCCATCGAAGATTTCTGAATACTCTTCGCGGTGAATGCGTAGATCGAATAGGAAATGATCCGTCCCGCGAAGAAAGCAATTGTGAAGCCTGCCAGTCGAACGCGGGTCAATCCGGCGGCTTCGAAAAGTTGCGCGGATGGCACCGGCGAAAGCGCAAAGAGTGCCAGCGCGACAAGGCCACCGCGCTTGTTCCGTTCCAAAGCGGCGCGTGCTGCCGCAAGGTTGCGCCGCGTTCGTACCGATACGCGGTTGCCGAGAAGCCGGAAGCCAAGCGCAAGCAGGAACCGGCCCGACGCTGCCGCGAGCGCTCCCGTCAGGATGATCGCCGGTGTCGGCATCTGCGTGCCGAGCCCGAACAGGACGATGATCGACCATGTCGGCGGGCCGAACGCTGGCATCAGGTTCACGCCGAGAACGACGGCAAAAAGGAGAATATAGGGTAGCAGGTAAGCCTCGATTGCCGATTGCGCCTCGCTCTATCAGCCCCGCGCGGGCGCAGCGAACGAAACCCGGAAGAGCGCGCCGCCGCCTGTCGGGTTCTCGACGGTGATGGTGCCGCCATGCGCCTGCGCGAGCCGTTGGACGATACCAAGACCAAGCCCCGCGCCATCGGACTTGCGCCGGTCCTTGCGCCAGAACCGTTCGAAGATATGCGGCAGGTCTTCGTCAGCTATGCCGTGGCCATAATCGCGCACGGTGAGCTGGGGGCCGGGACCCGCGGTCACATCGATCGGCGTGTCGCCGGGCGCGTGCGCCAGCGCATTGTCGATGAGGTTGCGATAGATGCGGGTGATCGCTTCGGCATGGCCCAGCACCATGGTCTCGCCGTTCGCCTCGAATCTCAGGTCGCGGTTTGCAGCGAACACCTTCGGTGCCATCATCGCCACGACATCGCGCCCAATCTCGGCGAGATCGACCAGCATACATGGCTCGACCGCAAGCGCGTCGGCCTGGGCCAGATCGAGCATCTGGCCGACCAGGCGGGTCATATGCTGGGTATCGGCCTGCAGTTCGTCGCGCACCTCGCTCGGTGGCAGCCGGTCGAGCGACAATTGCATGATCGACAGCGGCGTGCGCAGTTCATGGGCCGCGTTGGCGGTGAAGCCGCGCAGGATCGCCATCGATTCATCAAGGCGCATAAGCGCGCGGTTGACGGCACGCACGAGGGTATTCACCTCGCGCGGCTCGGTCACCTCCGACAAGCGCGACAGACCGTTTTCGGGATCAAGCGCATCGACTTCCGCCTCAGCCCGCTTGAGCGGCGTGAGAACCCGCCGGACCGCGACGACGTTGAACAGCAGCAGCAGCGCCGACAGCGGGATCAGCGGCAGCGCGACATGCTGGACGATCTCGTTGACGATGACGGGAACATAGGGCCGGATGCCGTCGCCTTCGAACTGCATGAACAGCCAGCGTCGTTGGCCGTCCTGAACAACCGATCGAACGCCCGTTATCCGGTAGCCGGCCGGCACCCGCTCCCGCCTTGTCCAGTCCATCAGGGTGCCGGGGGAAGAGACCGACCCAATCGTTGGCTGCGCCGCGGCTACCTCCCGTTGGTCGACATAGCGGGCTGACCAGTGCTCGGCCCCCGGGGGACCGGCAAGGAAATCGGGTGCCAAGGCGGTCGCGGATTGCGCTTTTCCGGCCTCCAGCGTCAGCAGTTCCTGCGCGAGCGATTCCGGCTGGCTGCTATAGGTGAACACGACGATCGCAACGTCGAGCAACGCAAATAGGAGCGTAAACCCGGCGAGCCGGGTCGCAATCTGACGGAACAGGGCCGGTCCCGTCGGCCCTCGCTTGCGATTGCCGGCCTTATCCATGGACAGTGGCGGGGGCGAACAAGGCATAGCCGACGCCGTGGACGGTGCGGATCTGCACGTCAGCGGCGGCGGAGGTCAGGCGTTTGCGCAGCCGCGACACGCACGCCTCGAGCGCGTTCGGCGTAACCTCGGCATCCATCGAATAAAGCGCGCCTTCGAGCGCCGGTTTGGCAACAACATGCCCCGCGCGCCGGAGCAGGCATTCGAGCAGGTCGACTTCGCGTGGCGTGGCGTCGACCGGTGTTCCCCCGACCGTCACCGAGCGCTCGGCCGAATCGAGGATGACATTGCCGACGGTCAGATGGGTGCCAAGCGAAGCGCCGGGGCGTCGCAATAAGGCACGGCAGCGCGCGGCCAGCTCGGGGATCTGGAACGGCTTGACCAGATAGTCGTCGGCGCCGGCATCGAGGCCCATCACCCGGTCGTCGAGTCCACCACGCGCCGTCAGAACCAGGATCGGCATCATATCCTGGCGCCGGCGCAAGGATCGAACAAGATCGAGACCCTCGCCATCGGGCAGGCCGAGATCGAGCAGCATCAGGTCATAATCATTGATCCTGAGCGCATGCTCGGCGCCGTCGACGGTTTCGCACCAGTCAACCGCGAAGCCCTGCCGGTCGAGGCCTTCGCGGATCAGGCTCGCCAGCCGGGCATTATCTTCAACGAGCAACAGGCGCATGATCGATATCCGTCCCCTCCGCGGCACGCTTGTAGCCGGTAATCATCGCGAGCGGCAGATTCTCGCGGTGACGCACACTTTCGACGATAGCGCCGATCACATGCAGCGCGACCGCGCCGATCAACAGGTTGGCCGTGACCTCGTGCAGCGTTTCGACCCAGGCGATACCCCAGAAGGCGTCGAGGCCCATCATCCACCCGGTCGTGCCAACCGTGGCGAGCAGCGCCATGAGCAAGACGATCATCGCCGCGCCGGCGGGGTTATGGCCGACGTAACGCGGTTCGCGATGCCGCATCATGGCTCCGAAATAGCCGAGCAGCCGTCGCGGCCCCGGCACGAAGCTGGCGAAGCGGGCATGTCCGCGCGCCACGAAGCCCCAGCCGAGCCGAATGGCGAGCGCCGCCAAAACGGCATATCCGACATAGATATGCGGCGCCTCCTCGTGGCGCAGGAAGGTCAGGTTGGCGATGACGCCGCCCGCGACGGTCCAGTGAAAGATGCGGACGAGCGGATCCCACACCCTGACCCGGGCTTTGCCCGGGACGGGAGGGATAGCGAGCGGAGCGGCGCCAACCTCAGCCATGATCAATCGACGTTGTTCTGAACGACGGCGCCGGTCACCGGGTTGAAATAGACTTCGGCGCGCTTGCCGTCCTTGGTGTGGGCGTAGATTTCGTAGCAACTGCCCGACACCTGGAAGACCTTGATGTCGCGGTAGCCCATCTTGGCGATCTTCGCCTTCATCTGCACCGGCGTCAGCCACTTCGCCTGCGGCACAGTGGTGCACACGGGCGCTGCAACGGCGATGGAAGTGATGGAGAGGGCGGATGCGGTCAAAACGAGCTTGAGCATAAGAGAACGCTTCATGGGGCAATCCTTGATCGTCGGAGGTGGGGCGATGCGCCCGGTTCGATCGATCTGGTCCCCGCCGCTGACGAAAAGCTGACAGGGCAGTGAAATAGAAATCGACCAGCACTTCGAAGTTATTTTCGAAGCAACGTCAGGGATGCGTCAGGACTTCGGTCGAGATGCCGGTTGTCGCCGCTCTCGGCGCAACCCGGAGTTTTCATCATGAACCGAATCCTGCTTTCGGCGGCGACCTGCGCTGCTGCCCTCCTATCCACCGGCGCCATGGCCGCTCCCCCCGAGCCGAAGCCGCTTTCGGCACAGACGCGCGCCAATCTCGAGGCCGCGATGCACGGCGAGGCCTATGCCAACCTCAAATATCTTCGTTATGCCGACCAGGCCGAGGCTGCTGGCAAGCCCGAACTCGCCAGGCTGTTCCGAGAGTCGGCGAACATCGAGGCCAATGAGCATTTCGATCGCGAAGCCCAGGCGTTGCCGCTTGGCGGCAAGAACGACGCGAACCTCGAGGACGCCATGGCCGGCGAGCACTATGAGAACGTCACCATGTATATCGATTTCGCCAGGCAGGCCGAGGCCGATGGCGACGTCAAAGTCGCGGCCATGTTCCGCCAGATCGCGGTCGACGAAGGTACGCATTACGAAGCTTACAAGGCTGCGCTGGCGAAACTGTCGCCCCGGTAAGCCAGCGCTCGGTGCCGGCCGGCTTCCCCCGGCTGGTCGGCACCGAATTCGAATGCAATCGAACGATGCGCCCCGCTAATGTCGAGCCATCGCAGCCGGCAGTGAGCCGTATGCGAGCCGGCTCGTCTTTGGATGTGGCCCGAGTACCCGAGAGCGTTTCAGCGTGGCGGAAACACAAGCGAACTCGCTATCGTGATTTTTTGCCGAGCAACGAGCGATAGCCGCCCACAGCCATAACGCCGGCCTCACGCGCCAGGCGACGGACCCGCGAGCGAAGTGAATCGGACGCAGCGTTCCACTCTCGTGCAATTCGTTCCTCGCCGAACAGAGCGGCTCCAATCTCGCGCTGGCTGGCACCTTCCCTGAGCGCATCATGGACGCGGAGCATATCGATAAGGCGCGTGATCTGGGGATCGGGCGGAAACAACGAGCGCGCGAACCGTCGCCTGCGACACAGGTCGAGGAATCGGCGCAGCGGCAGCAATCTCCGCTCCGAAGACACTATGCCCCGCAATCTGAAGTGCAGCAGGACCGCTTGCTGTCCCGACAGGCGGCCTTCCTCGACATCGAAACGGATGTGATGCCAGCCATCGGAAAGGACGGCATGTTCGCGTTCGTCCGCGTCGATCGCGATGGCAAGCCAAGGCGCGATGAGGTCAAGATCCAGGCTGTCGGGATCCGCCCGATCCGCGGGAATGGCGGCGACGGAAATCGTTGCCGGATCGAAATCGACATGCCAGATAATCCGGGCCTCGGGCGCAGCGCGGCTCGGATTCTCGGCGAAAGTGAAGCCCCCATGCAAGCGGTTCGGGACGGACGCCACGGGTGACGCTACTGGCCCGCACATGCCAGGCAATATAGTCGGGATCGCGGCGCACCCATTCCCACATCAATCCGGCGCGATCGATTCCGCGCAGTCGCGCATACCCCGCCGCGTCGCGCCAGTCCGGCGAGGGTTGCCCGCCAGTCGGCACGCTCATCGGCCACCCCTGGCAAAGCAATCGGGGCGGCGATCAAGAACAACCAAAATGGATGTAACGGTCAATTTGCGACTTGGCGGTCCCGGATCGAGTTGAGCCGTGCTTTTTCGCGAAAAGCCTCTGTGATATGACAGTTTTATTACTGGAGTCGTCGGACACTGACGTGAGACACCAGAGTCCGGCCCGAAGTGTCGGGAAAGGGCGATCACCGGAATTGCGGTGACTTGAGACATCGCCGGCGATCGTGAAGCGGCCCCATGGGCATGCACAGCATGGCGACGCAGTTTATGCGCGTTGTCGAGGCCGCGGCGAGCGCGGACGATCTCACCACCGCAATGGCGGCGGTGACTGCCCAGTTGGGCTTCCAATATTTCGCGCTGACGCATCATGTCGACATTGTCGCGGCCAGCGGCAGCGCCATTCGCCTCCATAATTATCCGGCGCGCTGGGCCGATTATTATGACCGCAATGCGCTCGGCGTCTCTGACCCGGTCCACCGCGCGAGCCATATGACCAGCCTGGGTTTCCCGTGGTCGCGGATGTCTGAGATGATCCCGATGACCCGCGAAGACCACCGGGTGCTGGCGCTGGGCCGCGACCAGGGTATCGGCGACGGCTTTACGGTCCCGGCGCATGTGCCCGGCGAGGCGCGCGGCTCCTGCTCGTTCGCAAACGAGGCGGGCCGGCCGATCCGCCAAGAGATGCTGCCGCTGGCGCAGCTTGCGGGGATGTTCGCGTTCGAGGGCGCGCGGCGGCTCTGGGCAATGCGCGGAGGCCTCCAGATGCCGCCGCGGCCGGTCCTCACCGACCGCCAGCGCGACTGCGTGCTCTGGGTCGCGCGGGGCAAGAGCGACTGGGAAATCAGCCAAATCCTGGGTGTCGGCGAGGAGACTGTTGCCCGCCATATCAAGCAGGCTTGCGAGCGCTACGGTGTGAACAAGCGGACATATCTGGTGATCCTGACGCTCTTCGACGGAACGCTGACCTTCTCCGATATCTTTCGCCGCCGATATTACCCTTTTCCGGAATAGCGGCGTGACCCGCAGCAGGGCGACCCTTGGCCGATCACGGTCAAGGAGCCAATTTCATGCTGCATGTTGTTCAATCCGCCGCGCGGTCGGCATCAGACGCGGTCCTGCGTTCGATGTTCGCCGCCCGCAAGTCGGTCTTCGTCGATCTGCTAAAGTGGGACGTACCGGTCCTTGATGGCCGCTATGAGATCGACCAGTTCGACGATGTCCACGCAACCTATCTGATCCTCGCCAACCCCGACGGCACCCATCTCGGATCGGCCCGGCTCCTGCCGACGACGCGGCCGCATATCCTCGACAGCCTCTATGCAGAACTGTGCGACGAGGCGCCGCCGCAGGCCGCCGACATCTTCGAGATCACGCGCTTCTGCCTCGATCGCGGGCTGAGCGCGCGCGAGCGCCGCCAGGTGCGCGACATGCTGGTAACCGCGCTGGTCGATCATGCGCTGGCGACGGGGATCACCGCCTATAGCGCGATCGCGGAGATGGGCTGGTTCCAGCAGATACTCGCCTTTGGCTGGCGCTGCATGCCGCTCGGGCTGCCGCGCGTCATCGATGGCACGATGCTGGCGGCGCTCCGCATCGAAATCACCCCGGAAACGCCGAGCCTGCTCGAGTCCGGACGTACCACGGCAGCCGCGCTGCGCGTCGACCGACGCGTCGCGGCCTGACGCGGGGGAGACGGAACATGACCGACACACCCGACCTATCCGGCGAGATCGCGCGGCACACCGCCGACCTGATGGCCCAGGGCTATTGTATCATTCCCGACGCACTGCCGGCCGCAGTGATCACGGCGCTCGACGACGATCTGGCCAATGATTTCGCCCGCACGCCATTCGGCCAGGGTGGCTTCTACGGCGACACCACCAAGCGGTTCGGTCGCCTTCTCATCCGGACGCCGCACGCGGCGGCGCTGGTTCAACATCGTTTGATTCTCGGTATCGTCGAGGCGGTGCTTTCCCCCTGGTGCGACCGCCTCCAGCTCAACACCACCCAGGCGATCGCCGTGCATCCCGGCGCTCCGGCGCAGCTTCCCCACCGCGACCAGAAGCGAGGTTCTCAAGCCTCGGCGCCACCCTGGCGGCGCCCTGCCAGACTAACACCCTGATTCCGAGAAGCAATACCAACGGCATTGGCGGGGCATTGCCAGAATCGGAGTGCCGCAGCGGTCGGGTTGCTCGACGATCCTGCTGGAGCAGGTGTCACATTGCGGACCAGCTTTTCCAGAGCATGTAGAGGGCGACACAGAAGATCAGCACCGCGAAGACACTGTTGAGAAGACCCTTGCGGGCGGACAACTGCTTGGATGCGGCTGCCCCAATGACACCGCCGATGATACCGCCGCCTATGAAGGTCGCGGCCAGGCCCCAATCAATCAGCCCGGAAAAGGCGTAGTTGAGCGCCGTCGTCAGGCCAAAGGCTGTCACTGCGACGAGAGAGGAGCCAACCGCATTAATCATCGGCATGCCGGTGGAGGCCATGAGGCCAGGCACGATCAGGAAGCCGCCGCCAATGCCGAAGAAGCCCGAGAACAGTCCCGTCGCGCTGCCATAGGCAATGACCTTGGGGGCATTTTCGCGCCGGCACTGAACGTCGGGATTTCCCAAATTGCCGCGATTGCGCAGCATCAGCGCGCCGACCACCAGCATGAGCAGCGCGAACAGAAAGAGCAGGTGCTGCCCGTCGAACGCCTTGCCCAGCGTCGAACCGCCATAGGCACCAAGCACACCGGCAAACGCATACATGCCTGCGCAGCGCCATTTGATCGTGCCCTGCCGGGCATGGGGAATGAGGTTGGCGCCGGCATTGGCAGCGACCGCAAGTGCACTGGTGCCGATCGCGACATGCGGCGAAGCCACGCCCACGAGATAGACCATGAGGGGCACCGCCAGAATCGAGCCTCCGCCCCCGACCAGACCAAGCGTGAAACCGACGACGGAGCCCGAAGCGGCGCCCAGCAGATATTGGACTGGCTCGAGCATGAGAGCCTTACAGCCTGTTCAAAGGAAGTTTGAGATAGCGCGTACCGTTGTCCTCGGGCTCGGGAAGGTTGCCGCCGCGCATGTTGACCTGGATCGAAGGCAGGATCAGCCGCGGCATACCAAGCGTGGCGTCGCGCGCTTCACGCATCGCGACGAACGCCTTCTCGGTCACGCCTGAATGGACGTGGACATTGCCCTGTCGCTCCGCCGCCACCGTCGTCTCCCACATGAAATGCTCACGCCCCGGCGCCTTGTAATCATGGCAAAGGAACAGCCGGGTCCGGTCCGGGAGCCCCAGCAGCCGGTGGATCGATCGGAACAATGTCTGGGCGTCGCCGCCCGGGAAGTCCGCGCGGGCAGTGCCATAATCGGGCATGAACAGCGTATCGCCGACGAACGCGACGTCACCGATGACATAGGCCATATCGGCGGGCGTGTGCCCGGGGACATGGAGCGCGATTCCCTCGCGCGATCCAAGCCGGAAGCGTTCGCCATCGAGTAGCAGGCGATCAAATTGCGATCCGTCCCGCGCGAAGTCCGGCCCCTCGTTGAAGATCGCGCCGAACGTCGATTGCACCGTCAGGATATCGCGTCCGATCGCGAGCGTGCCGCCCAGGCGCTGCCGCAGATAGGGCGCCGCCGAGAGATGGTCGGCATGGACATGGGTCTCGAGCAGCCATTCGATCTCTAAACCCTCGGCTTCGACATAGGCAATGATCTGATCAGCGGATTCGTGCGAGGTTCGCCCCGACGCGGGGTCGAAGTCGAGCACGCTGTCGATGATCGCGGCCTTGCGGGTTGCCGGATCGCTGACGACGTGGGTCGCGGTAAAGGTCGCCTCGTCAAAGACGCTGTGCACGGCAACGTCGCCGGCGGCCGCACCCTCGACAATGCGGACGGCCTGTTCGAGCGGCAAGTCGGTCATGTCGTGCTCCACCGCCACGACCTCATGCACTCCCAGGCTCGGTGCCGGCCTGGGCCGCAAACTGGTCGAAGGCCTCAACCGCCTGGGCAGCATACATCAGGCTTGGTCCGGCACCCATGTAGAGCGCCATGCCCATCACCTCCATGATCTCCTCGCGCGTCGCGCCCCGCTTGACCGCCGCCTGGCTGTGAAAGGCGACACAGCCATCGCACCGGATCGCCACAGAGATGGCAAGCGCGATCAGTTCCTTGGTCTTGGTATCGAGCGTTCCCGCCTCGGTCGCAGCTCTGGCCATCGCCGAGAAGGCCTTTGTGACCTCTGGGCTGCCAAGGCGGACTTCCTTGATCGCGCCGGTTAGTTGCGCGGCCATTTCCGGCCAATCCTTATTCATAGCGGCGATCCTTAGATTCAGTAGCGACCCAGCAGGCTGAGCAGCCGGTAGGCGGCGACGATACGATCGGTACCCGCGCGCGCCGCGCCAGCCTCGGCGGCTATGGATTCGCGTTCGGCGTCGAGCAGGTCGAGCTGCGGCTTCATGCCGACCCGAACCTCTTGGGTAATGCTGTCGAGCGCCTGCGCAGCGGCGGCGGCCTGTTCAGTTGCCGCCTGTTCGACCAACTGCGCCGTACGAACATCCTGAAAGGCGGAGATGACCTGTTCCTCGACCTGCATCCGCATGGCCCTTGCCCGTGCGTCGGCTGCCCGGACACTACTATCCGTCTCGGCGACCTTGCCCGACACCCGGCCGCCGCTGAACAGCTCCCAGCGCGCGCGGATGCCGACGGTCGCGCTGTCCGCGCGATAGTCGGGAAAGAATTGATCGCGCACCGTGGCGCCTTCCACAAAGGCACCAACCGTTGGCAGGCGCTCCGCGCGCGCACCGCGTGCCGCGGCCTGAGCCGCGCGTAGGCTGGCTTCGGACTGCGCCAGCGCGGGATTGTTGCGGGTTGCCGCATCCATCGCCTCGTCGAGCGTGGCGGGAAGGGCGGGATTGGACGGAAGCGGCTGAAGATCTACCGGTTCAAGGCCGGTCAGGTTACGGAAATGCGCTGCAGAGGAAACCCGCATGCCTTCGACGCGGGCAAGCCCGGCGCGCGCCTCGGCAAGACGGGCACTCGCCTGGGAGACGTCGGTGCTGGGGCTCTCGCCCGCACGAAACTTGAGCCGCGCCTGGCGCTCGATCTCGGTCGTTTGGATAACAAGGCGGCCATAGAGATCGACCATGTGCGCGGCCGTCAGCACGTCGCCATAGGCTTGGGTCACCGCCATCACGAGCTGGCTGCGCATGCCGACCTGCCCCGCCTCGGCGCCGACGATACCGGCGCGGGCCTGATCGACCCCAGCGCTGACCCTGCCCCCGGTGAATAGGGGCTGCTCGACCGTTATTTGCGCGGCGCGCGGGGTCACGTTCGCCGCGCCAAGTCCGAAGAAGCCGCGCGGATCGAGGCGGCCATAGCCGATCGTGCCGCTGAGCGTCGCGGTCGGCAGCCGGCCCGCTTTCGCCTGCTCGAGCCGCGCCTTGGCCGCATCCGCATCCGCGTCAGCTGCGGCGATTTCGGGCGCATGCGCGATCGCCGCAGCCAGAGCCTCGTCAAGCGTAGTGGCTTGCGCCGCGTTGCACACCGCCAGCGGGGCGCCAAGCCACAGCATCAGGTGCGCAAGGCGGCGCTTGGCGGTCATTTGAACGCAACGCCTGGTCGGAAGCCGAGCGCCTTGAAGACGATCGCCGCCGGACAAAAGCCGGTAAATCCGGTCTGAATCGCGTTGAGCCCGGCGAAGATCGTCAGGCCGATCCAATAGGGATGGACGGTCAGCGACAGCGTCACGCCAAGCAGGACAACGCAGCCGAGGAAGATGAAAACAGCGCGGTCGATCGTCATGGCAATTCTCCTGTTATGCGGTCTCAAAAACGAAGCTTCTTGATGCCCATGACGTGAAGCGCGAGCTTCTCGTAGAAGGGCTCGCTTTCGCCCTTGCGCACCTTGCGTAGGAAATATTTCTCGAAGCCGATCTTGGCGAAATGGACCCATTTTCCGCTCGCCGCCCAATTGACGTTGCGCGGGGGAATCTGCGGCTGCGCGACGAAAGCGACGCCGCCATCGCCAAAGTCGGCGAGGCACACCGCATTCCAGGTCGCCTCGGCGGTGGGCTCCTTGCCGTCGAGGATCGCGTCCAGATTAGCCGCGATCGCGGTCACCATGCTCTCGATCATGAAGCCGGTCTTGGGAACGCCGACCGGCACGGGCGTCGGCCCGGTTGGCGGGATCGCGACGCAGACGCCGAGCGCGAAGATCTCCCGGAAGGCCGGATTGCGCTGGTGCTTGTCGATCAGGATGAAGCCGCGCGGGTTGGTGAGGCCCGGAATATCGCGCACGGCCGCCACGCCGCGGAAAGCCGGCAGCATCATGGAGAATGCGAACGGCAGATCGTGCGTCTTGGCGACCGCGCCCCCTTCCGCGATCTCCTCGACATGCATCATGCCCGCTTCAACCTTCGCGACGCGCGCGTTGGTGACCCATTTGATGTGGCGCTCGCGCAATGTGCTTTCGAGCAGGCCCTTGGTGTCGCCGACGCCGTCGAGCCCGAGATGGCCGATATAGGGTTCGGCGGTGACGAAGGTCATCGGCACCTTGTCGCGGATCTTGCGCCGGCGAAGTTCGGTGTCGAGGATCAGCGCAAACTCGTAAGCCGGGCCATAGCAGGACGCGCCCTGCACCGCGCCGACGACGATAGGGCCTGGGTTTTCGACGAACCGATCGAATGCGTCCGCCGCAGCCGAGGCGTGCGCGGTCTGGCAGATCGAAACGGTGTGCCCGCCATGCGGCCCCAATCCCTCGATTTCGTCGAACGCTAAATCAGGGCCAGTAGCAATTACGAGATAATCGTAATTGATGTTGCTGCCGTCATTGAGTTCAAGGCGTTTCTCGGTGGCGTGCAATCGCTTCGCCCCCACCGCCGTGAAGCCAATCTTCCTCTTGGCGAAGATCGGCGGCAGATGCACCTGGATCGCCTCGGGTTCACGCCAGCGGACAGCCACCCACGGGTTCGAAGGGATGAACGAATAGGTTTCCGTGTCCGACACCATCATGACTTCGGCGCGGCCCTTGGCGGCGGCCTGGATTTCGTAGGCGGCGATGGTGCCGCCCAAGCCGGCGCCCAGCACCACGATCTTCGGTTTGTTCATGATGTCGGTTCCTCGCCTCAATATCGTGCTTGACTGAATATAATGATTACACGATATATGCAATATACAAATTGATGATCCAATCAGGAGGCCCGGGCATGTTCGGATTCGGCAAGACCAAGGCGCACCGCGAAATCGATGCGCAGACCCTCAAGGCGATGCTGGCCGATGGTTCGGCGCTCCTCGTCGACGTGCGCGAACCCGACGAGTTTGCCGCCGAGCATATCAAGGGCGCAGTAAACGCCCCTCTCTCGACCTTCGCACTGCGTAATGTTCCGGATGCAGCGGGCAAGACGATCGTGCTCCAATGCGCTGGCGGCAAGCGCTCGGGCCTTGCACTCGACCGCTGCGCCAGTGCGCAGTCGAGCATCGACACGCATCTCGCTGGCGGCATCGGCGCCTGGAAGGCCGCCGGCCTGCCGGTCGAACGCGGCTAGGGCCGTGCAACAGGGGAGCCGTCGGCAATGACAAAATGGGCATGGATGGTCGCTGGAGCGGCTCTAACGCTAACGGCTTGCGGCGGCAGCGCGCCGAACGAAGAAAAGACTGCAGCCTTACCCGCCGGCGAGCGGCTGACCGTTGGACTTGCCCAAACCACGGACATGAAGGCGGTCGGCGCCGAAATCACGACGCGCGATCAGGCGCAGGCGCTGGCCCGCATTCCCGGCACGTTGGTCAGTCTCTCCGTTCGCGCTGGCGACATTGTGACCAAGGGCCAGCGCATCGGCTCGATCGTCGATTCGCGCCTTGGCTACGAAACCAGTGCGGCAGGCGCGCAGGTTGCCGCCGCGCAAGCCGAAGCAGCCCGCGCACGAGGCGACCTTGCGCGTGTCCAGGATCTCTACAATCACAATGTCTACGCCAAGGCCCGCCTCGATCAGTCGGTCGCGATGTCGCGCGCCGCCGATGCCCAGGTGGCAGCCGCCCGCGCGCAGCAGAATGCGAGCGCCAGCGTCGCCGGGCAGGGCGCGGTCCTCGCACCCGCCTCGGGCCGCGTCCTGCGTGCAGATATTCCCGCTGGCTCGGTCGTGGCGCCGGGCATGTCGATCGCGACGGTTACGGCAGGGCCGCCTGTTCTCCGCATCGATCTGCCGGAGTCGCTGGCAAACGCCGTGCGTGTCGGCACGCGGGTCATAGTTGCTCAAGGGGATTTGCCGGAAGGGTCGCGCCAGGGACAGGTGGCACAGGTCTATCCTGCCATCGCCGGAGGCCGGGTGCAGGTCGACGCGACCGTGCCTGGCCTTTCCAGCGAATTGGTTGGACGGCGGGTTGGCGTGACGATCGAAGTCGGCCAGCGCCGGGCCATGGTGGTGCCGCGCCGCTTCATCTCGACCCGCTACGGCATCGACTATGTCGATGTCGTCACCCCCGACCGACGCATCAGCGCGGTGGCGGTCCAGACCGCGCCAACGGGCGATCCGGGCAACCTCGAAATCCTGGGGGGCGTCACCGCGGGCGATATCCTCTTCTCTCCCGGACGCGGTAAGTGAATCTCGGCCTATCGGGGCGCCTCACCCGCGCGACCATCACCTCGCCGCTGACGCCTTTGTTCCTGCTGGCCGCGATCGCGATCGGCCTTCTGGCCCTGTTCACGATTCCCCGCGAGGAAGAGCCGCAGATCAGCGTACCGATGGTCGACATCCAGGTGATGGCACCAGGCCTTTCCGCGCCGGACGCCGTCCAGCTTGTCGGCATCCCGCTCGAGACGATCGTGAAAAGTGTCGATGGCGTCGAGCATGTCTATACCCAGACCGAAGACGACGGCGTGATGGTGACCGCACGGTTCCTCGTGGGATCGAACCCAGAGGACGCCGCGACGCGGATCGACGAGAAGCTGCGCGCCAATTGGGACCGCATTCCGGTGGGTATTCCGGATCCCAAGGTCACGGTGCGCGGGATCAACGATGTCCCCGCCATCGTCCTGACGCTGTCGCCCAAGCCCGGCGCGGCCGGGCGATATGACGACCAGGCGCTCTATGCGCTTGCCACCCGGTTGCGGACCGAGATCGCCAAGGTCGACAATGTCGGGCTTACCTTCCTGACCGGCGGGCGCCCCGAAGAGATCCGTATCGCGCCCGATCCCGGCAAGCTCAGCCAATATGGCGTACCGCTCGGCAGCGTGATCGATGCGGCCGCGCAGGCCAATCGCAGCTTCCCCGCCGGGAGCGTTCGCGACGGCGGGCAAGCCGTCGCGGTCACCGCTGGCCAGACGCTTTCTTCGGCGCAGGACGTCGGCATGCTCACCGTCCGGTCAGTCGCCGGGGCCCCGGTCTATCTGCGCGATGTCGCCACGGTCACCCAGGGGCCCCGCGAGGATCAGGCCCGCGCGTGGCGCTGGGCACGCAACGACGGGCGTTGGTCGAACGCGCCGGCGGTCAGTCTCGCGATCGCCAAGCGGTCGGGCGCCAATGCGGTCGTCGTCTCCGAGGCGGTGCTCGCACGCCTCGAAAGCCTCAAGGGCAGCCTCATTCCCGACGGTATCGATGTCGCGGTCACGCGCAATTACGGCGCAAGCGCGAATGAAAAGGCCAATGAGCTTCTCTACCACCTCGCGCTCGCGACGATCTCGATCGTTATCCTGATCGGTTTCGCGATCGGCTGGCGTGAGGCCGGCGTCACCGCCGTGGTGATCCCGACGACGATCCTGCTGACGATGTTCGCCTCGAACCTGATGGGCTACACGATCAACCGCGTCAGCCTGTTCGCGCTGATCTTCTCGATCGGCATCCTCGTCGACGACGCGATCGTGATGATCGAGAACATCGCTCGCCATTGGGCGATGCCCGATGATCGCACCCGTACCGAGGCCGCGATCGAAGCAGTCGCCGAGGTCGGCAACCCGACCGTGGTCGCTACGCTGACCGTGGTGGCAGCGCTGCTGCCGATGCTGTTCGTCTCGGGCCTCATGGGACCGTATATGGCGCCGATCCCGGTCAATGCGTCGGCCGCGATGGTCTTTTCCTTCTTCGTCGCGGTGGTGATCGCGCCGTGGCTGATGATCCGCTTCGCGCGCAAGACGCTGGCAGCCGATGGCGCGGATGGCGCGGATGGCGCGGATGGCGATCACGGGAACGGGCATGATGCGAGCGGCGGCAAGCTCGGCCGCCTCTATACGCGGGTCGCGCACCGGATCATCGATAACCGGAAGTCAGCGCGCAATTTCCTGATCGCGGTTGGCATTGCCACGCTGGTCGCCTGCTCGATGTTCTATTTCAAGGCGGTAACGGTCAAGCTGCTGCCCTTCGACAACAAGTCCGAAGTCCAGGTCGTAGTCGACATGCCCGAGGGCACCAGCCTCGAAGGCACGGGCCGCGTCCTCGAAGATGTCACCCGCCTGACCCGCGAGTTGCCCGAGGCGACCGCGATGGAAGCCTATCTCGGCACGTCCGCGCCGTTCAATTTCAACGGGCTCGTGCGCCACTATTTCCTGCGCAGCCGCCCGGAGATGGGCGATGTCATGGTGACGCTGCTACCCAAGGGCGACCGGGACCGCTCGAGCCACCAGATAGCCCTCGACCTGCGCCAGAAGCTCAAGACGCTGAAGCTCCCTGACGGTGCCTCGGTCAAAGTCGTCGAAACGCCGCCGGGACCGCCCGTGCTCGCCACCCTGCTTGCCGAGATCTACGGTCCTGATGCGCAGAGCCGGCGTGCCACCGCGACCGAACTGGAAAAGATCTTCAAGTCGATTCCCTACATCGTCGATGTCGACAACAGCTTCGGGCAGCCCCGTCCCAAGCTCCGCCTGATCCCTCAGCGGGACCGGATCGACTATTACGGACTGTCGAGCCGCGACATCAACGATTCGATCGGCGCGCTGCTGGGCAGCAAGACGGTCGGGTACGCGCCGCGCGGGGATGAACGCACGCCGCTGCCGATCACCATCGCCCTCCCGCAATCCGCGCGAAGCTGGACGCAGACGCTTGCCAGTACGCCGGTGGCGGTCTCGCAAGGCGCTACCGGCCAAAAGCTGGTCGAACTCGGCGCCGTCGTCGATGCCCAGCAGGAGCAGAGCAGCCCGGCCATCTTCCGGCGCGACGGTCATTTTGCCGATATGGTGACCGCCGAGCTTGCCGGCGATTATGAGGCGCCGATCTACGGCATGCTGGCGGTCGATCGCGCGATAGACAGCTATGACTGGGCCGCCAAGGGCCTGCAGAAGCCGGTAATCCGCCTGGCCGGCCAGCCCACCGACGAAAAGACGACGAGCCTGCTGTGGGACGGCGAGTGGGAGATCACCTGGGTCACCTTCCGCGACATGGGGGCTGCGTTCATGGTCGCGCTGCTCGCCATCTACATCCTGGTCGTCGCCCAATTCCGCAGCTTCCGGCTGCCGCTCGTCATCCTGACACCGGTACCGCTGACGCTGGTCGGCATCGTGATCGGCCATATGCTGTTCCGTGCGCCGTTCACCGCCACCTCGATGATCGGCTTCATCGCGCTGGCCGGCATCATCGTGCGCAACTCGATCCTGCTGGTCGATTTCATCCGGCACACGGCAACGCCCGACAAGCCGCTGCGCGACGTGTTGATCGAGGCGGGGACGATCCGGTTCAAGCCGATCGTCCTGACCGCAGCCGCCGCGATGATCGGCGCTGCCGTGATCCTCACCGACCCGATATTCCAGGGCCTCGCCATTTCGCTCCTCTTTGGTCTCGCCTCCTCGACCTTGCTCACCGTGCTGGTTATCCCCGCCATCTACGTGGTGCTGCGTGACGACGGGAGACCGGCAAGCAAATGACGATGACCGACAGTGCGGTGGAAATACTGTGCGAACGCGCCACCGAGGTTGCCGCGTTTCTCAAGGTCGTTGCCAATGAACAGCGCTTGCTCCTGCTCTGCCGCCTGCGCGAAGGCGAGGCATCGGTCGGCGAGTTGGTCGGCTTGTGCGGCCTGTCGCAATCGAGCGTGTCGCAGCATCTCGCCCGCATGCGGGAGGGCGGCCTGGTCCAGACCAGGCGCGAGAACACCACGATCTTCTACCGCATCGCCGATCTCAGGGTTCAGGCCTTGATGGCTTTCCTGTGTGATCAGTTCGGCGAGCAAGTCACCGGCGTGCCCGCTGCAGAGCGCGCACCGTAACCAGCAACCGGCCGCCGGGGAACTAAAGGATCTTGGCGAACATGGCAGCCGATCCACGTGCCGGCGACGCCGCCTTTCGGTCAGCCAGAGCTGCCATTTCGGCAGGTCCAGTCCTTGCAAGCGCGGTGAGAAAGGCCGCCGCCGCGATAAACGCATCCGACGCCACACTGTAATAGACCTGCTTTGCGGCGCGCCGGGTCTGAACCAATTCAGCCTTGCGCAGCACGCCGAGCTGCTGCGACAGCCCCGGTTGGCCGATGCCGGTCAAAGCCTCGATTTCGCCGACCGACTTCTCGCCTTGCGCGAGGAGCGTGGCGATCAGCCGGAGGCGGGTATCATGGCCCAACGTGCGCATCACTTCGGCGAGCGCTTCGAGATCCGGGGCGGGCAAAGTGTCCGCCATGCCTACCCTTTCTGCGACTGCGGCTTGCTGCGGTAAAACCACAGCGGGTCATCCGCCGCGGCCAGCAGAGCAGCCTGATCCTGGTGGGGCGGCAACAGCACCGCGTCGCCGGGATGCCAGCCTTCCGGGGTCACGACATGATCGGCATCGACAATCTGCAGGGCGGCCAATACCCGGAACATCTCATCGACCGAGCGTCCGATCGTCGCGGGATAGCAGATCATCGCGCGGATGATCCCGTCGGGATCGATGAAATAGGTCGATCGCATCGTGGCCGCGTCGGGCGAGCGATCTGAGATCATGCCGTAGGCCCGCCCGATGATCAGCGATGGATCCTCGACAATCGGGAAGCTCACCGTGACCCCGAACCCGTCGCGGATCGCGCGGATCCAGCCCAGATGCGAATAGAGACTGTCGACCGAGACGGCGAGCAGCGCGCAGTTGAGCGCCTCAAATCGGTCGCTCGCCTTTGACAGGGCGACGAACTCACTGGTGCAGACCGGGGTGAAATCGGCGGGATGCGAGAACAGGATCAACCATCGACCGCGAAAGTCGGAGAGGTTGACCATCCCCATCGTCGTTCGCGCCTGGAAATTGGGGGCCGGATCGCCGATCTGCAGGCACTGTGGGGTGCCGCCCATATCGGCCGATGTTTCGTCCATTTCGGAAAATTCCGTCTCACGCATCTTGGCATTATTCCCTACATGATTACATTACAAATGTAAGCGAGAAATTGAGGGCTTTGGTCATGAGAATGTCGAGACGACGCGTCACATGGCTCCCGGCGCGCCCAAATGGAACGACTCCTGGCCCTTCCTCTGGTGCGGGCCAGGCACGTCAATTACAGGGAATAGCGGGATGAGTGCAGCGTTGGCTGATCCTGTCGTCATCATCTGCCCCTCCTGCGCGACCGCAAATCGCGTTCCGGCCACCCGCATCTCGGAAAGCCCGAAATGCGGGCGCTGCAGCCAGATGCTGTTTCAGGGAGCGCCGGTTGCTGTAAGTGGCCAGGCGTTCGATCGCCATGTGAAGACAGGCTCGCTACCCGTCCTCGTCGATTTCTGGGCAAGCTGGTGCGGTCCATGCAAGGCGATGGCTCCTGCCTTTGCCGCCGCGGCCAAGGGTCTCGAACCAAGGGTGCGTTTGCTGAAGGTCGACACCGAAGCAGAACAGGCCGTTGCCGCTCGGTTCGCGATTCGGTCGATTCCAACGCTCATCCTGTTTTCTGGCGGACGTGAGATCGCGCGCAGCGCTGGTGCCATGGACCAACGCGCCATCACCAGTTGGGTCAACCAGCACCTGCCTCCCAGCTAGTCTTCGCCGTAGAGATCGCGCTGCGACCGATCGATCTCGTCAGCATAGCGCTTGCGGACATATTTTTCGGTCAGCATGCCCAGGATGCGCCCTGCGGGATCGACGACCGCCAGGTCGTCGGCTTCGCTCTCGTCGAAGCGCGCCATGATCGCACCGATCGGCATATCGGGAGACAGGGTGGCGTCGCGCAGGATCGTCAGCTCGGATATCATGCGGTCAGTCGGACCGGTGTCGGCGTAGACCGAGGCCGTCGGCACCAGGCCGGCATAGTACCCGTCATGATCTTCGAGCAAAACCCGGCTCGTCGAACCCAAAGGAAACTGCTCCTTGAATGCAGCCATCGACAGGGTCGGCGACGCAGTGGCCGGTGCGGTGCGCATCATGCGGCGCGCTGTCAGTAGGCGCATCCACCCGACATCGCGCGCGCTCCTGACGACTTCTCCACGCAAGTGCAATCGCCAGGTCGAGAAGGAATAGCCAAAGCGCTCGCGTACCAGCGCGCTCGAACATAGCGCGGCGGTCAGGACGACTGCGGTAATCTCGAAGTCATGTGTGGCCTCCAGCACCAGGAGCGACATCGTCATCGGGCCGCCCACCACCGCGACCGCGAGCGCCGCCATGCCGACAAGCGCTGCATCCACCGGTGAGAGAGTGACCGCCCCGGGAATGAGTGCCCAAAGACCCGCCAGGATCTGGCCAAGCAAGGCGCCCAGGAACAATGACGCGAAAAACAAGCCGCCGCGGAACCCGAAGCCGAGCGACACGATCGATGCGAGGGCTTTCAAGCCAAAGATCAGCGTCAGCATGCCCAAAGCGAGTTCGCCGCCAATGGTCAGATGCAGGGCGCCGTGCCCGGCCGAGAGCGCGTGGGGCGAGATCATGGCAATGGGCATGAGAATCAGCCCGCCCAAGACCGGACGCGACCATTCCGGCAGCATGGTATGTCGAACGGCCGCTTCCGCGAACGAGACCAGACGCATGAGCGCAATGCCAAGCATGGCCGCGATCAGGCCGAGCACTGCGTAAATCAGATAGTCGAGGGTCGCGAGATTTTGGCTGCTGGTGGCCGCAATGAGATAGGGCGTCGCGCCCAGAGTGCGGGCCGTGATCACTGCGGCAATGGTGGCAGCCAGCACCGGCGCGATACTCGCCGGCGTATAGGCGCCGATGACGATTTCAAAGGCATAAAAGGCAC
Source organism: Sphingomonas sp. PSPC2-2 (assembly GCF_049897725.1). NCBI lineage: Bacteria > Pseudomonadati > Pseudomonadota > Alphaproteobacteria > Sphingomonadales > Sphingomonadaceae > Sphingomonas > Sphingomonas sp. PSPC2-2. The sequence continues at coordinate 42,218 of NZ_JAFCWU010000005.1, forward strand.
CGGTCAACGGTGCTCCGAACGCCGCGCCGATGGCTGCACCTGCTCCGGCCCCCACGAGCACGCGCATATCGTTGCGCCGCAGATTGAGCCATTGGCCAATTAGCGATGCGATGCCGCCTCCGGCCTGCGCATATGCGGCTTCGAGGCCGACGGACGCGCCGCAGCCGTTGGAGAGTAAGGTTTGGCCAGAAACCAGCAGCGTGTCGCGAAACGGAATGCGTCCGCCATGCAAGGCATTGGCTTCAACCACGTCGATCGACGTGCGCCTTTGCTTGCGGACGATCAGGATGACCGCTCCCAGTAGCGCGCCGCCCAAGGGCAGTGCCAGCAGACGGATGGGCGAGATGATGGCGAGGCCACTCAGCCGATCGTCAAAATTGAGGTCATAGAGCGTGGATTGGAAAAGATGCGCGAGACTGCCCAGCACCGCGGCAATGAGCCCGGCCGCAATGCCAACCCCCACGGCGAGAAGGATGAAGCTGGCTTCGCTCGATCGAAAGATGCGTCGCGCGAGGTAAAGGAGCGCCGAAGGCCGCAACAGGCGCTCATTCATGGGGCGAAATGGTGTCCGCCTGATCTGCAGGCGCAACTGAAATGACTGGAAACATGGCAAGGATTACCGTTTGAGCACGAGACTCGAAAATGCGATTGAGCAATTTTCTCCTTAGATCGGACTGTCGCATGAGTCTCGCGGGTCACGTCCCAACCGCGATCTATTTTTCGTCGCTGCACCTCAATCCCGTGCTGCTTCAGATCGGTCCATTCGCGCTGCGCTGGTACAGCCTGGCCTATATAGCCGGCATTCTCCTCGGCTGGTTCTATCTGGTGAAGCTGCTCGCCGATGACGGCGCCCCCATGGCGAAGGAGCAGGCTGATGCTTTGGTGACATGGGTCACCGCGGGCATCATCCTCGGTGGGCGTCTCGCCTATGTGGTCTTCTACGACTCTGGAACCTATCTCGCGCAGCCCTTGAAGGTATTCAAGCTTTGGGCTGGGGGTATGTCGTTTCACGGCGGCGCGCTGGGCGTTGCGATCGCCATTTTCCTGTTCTCCCAGCGACATCGTCTAAATTGGTTGCGGATCATCGACTATGTCGCAATGTCCGCACCGATCGGACTGTTCCTCGGTCGTCTCGCCAATTTCGTGAATGGTGAGCTTTGGGGACGGCCGACAGACCTGCCATGGGGAATTGTCTTTCCAGGCGCCGGGCCTCTCCCACGCCATCCCAGCCAACTCTACGAAGCGATGCTGGAGGGGCCGATCCTCTTCCTCTTGCTCTGGTGCCTATTCCGTTTCACCAGCGCGCGTCGCCGACCTGGGTTGCTGAGTGGCGCGTTCGTCCTGGGCTACGGCGTTTTCCGGTTCTTGGTCGAGTTCATTCGCGAGCCCGATCAACAGTTGGCTGCCTTTGCCTCCGCGACAGGTCTTCATATGGGTCAGTGGCTTTGCGTGCCGATGGTCTTCGCTGGATTCCTGATGGTTCTACGTGCAACAATTCGACCCGTCGTCTCGGCAGGCGCTTCCGATTGTCCAAGTCTTTTTTGAAACGCCCGTGATGCAGTTCATGCGCCGTCATGGGCGAGCCGTGCGAGCGCGGGGACGCCCACCGGCGGTGTGGCCTGCCAAGGCACAAAGAACAGTCGCTTAGCCATCGATCCGCGTATGCGATCGACCTGTTTCAGCTCGCCGCTGAGCCGCTGGCGCAGCAGTGGATCGCTCGAGCCAGCCGCCAGCAGGCTCTTGTTGATGATCCAGGCAAAAGGCTCGATTTGCGCGCGCCGCAAATCGTCCTGCAATGCGCTTGCCTGCGAGACAGGTGTGGTCTCCGCAAGAGTAACCAGCAGAATATGCGTATAGTCGGGATCCTGGAGCCGCATCAGCGGCGTAGTTATGCGGCCGGCAAGGTCGTGCAAAGTCGATTGCCGTGTCATTTGGCGGTGATAGGCGCCGGTCGCATCCATTAGCAGAAGGCTGTGACCGGTGGGGGCCGTGTCCAGCACGACAAACGCGCTGCGCGCCTCGGCGACGATATGCGAGAAGGCATGGAAGACGGCGACTTCCTCCGTGCAAGGCGAGGCCAAGTCCTCGCGCAGCAGGGCCTGACCCTGCGCATCGAGCATGCCGCCTCTCTGCTCCATGATCTTGGCGATGTACCGCTCGGTTTCCGCTTTGGGATCAATCCGGTCGACGCGAAGCCCGGCGACATTCCCGGTCATCGTCATTGCCAAGTGTGCGGCGGGGTCAGTGGTACTGAGATGCACGCTGTGGCCACGCTCGACGAGCCCTAGCGCTATGGCCGCGGCGATGGTGGTCTTGCCCACGCCGCCTTTTCCCATCACCATGATCAGCCCTTTGCCGTCCGCTGCGAGCAGGTCGATCAGTCGATCGAGGCCGGGCAGGTCGCCGACCCATGGCGCAGCAACGGCGGGTTCGCCAGGGTTTGTCGACAATGGGCCAGAGCACAGGACTGAACGTAGCGCGTCCAGGCCCATCATCTCGAAGGGGCAGAGCTCTATGTCGTCGCGCGGAAGCTTCCGGAGCACGGCTGGCATCTCTGCCAGCGCCTGCTGTCCCTGGGCCTCCAGCGACGCCGCCGTCGCGTCGGATGGGTCGCTGGCGCGGAACAGGCCGTTCACAACGAGATGCTGGTTGCCGAGCCCCAGCACCGCCAACTCGGTCGAGGTTCGACCCGCCTCGGCGATCGCGCCGCGTTCCGGGCGCGTCACGAGAATGACGGCTGTGGCCGCGGGATCGCACAACGCCGCCATGGCTCTTCTGAAGCGCTCCTCTTGCGTCTTGAGTCCCGAGTGAGGTCCCAGGCACGACGCGCCTTGGTCATTTTCCGCGAGGAAGCCGCTCCAGGCCTTGGGCAGGCTGAGCAATCGCAGCGTGTGCCCCGTCGGCGCGGTGTCGAAGACGATGTGATCATAGGTGCCGTCAGCATCGGCAAGGCGGCCGACGAATTCGTCGAATGCCGCGATCTCGGTCGTACAGGCGCCCGAAAGCTGCTCACGAATCGTATCGCGGTCCCGGGCGCTCGCATCGGGCTCCATTTGGGCCAGCACGCGCGTGCGATAAGCTTCTGCCGCAGCGGTCGGATCGATGTTCAGGACGTACAGGCCGGGAGCGTTCGGCACCGCGACCGGCTGATTGGTCAAGGGTACGTCCAATATTTCGTCGAGATTGGAGGCAGGATCGGTGCTGACGAGCAGGATCGATTTGCCGCGATCGGCAAGCGAAAGGGCGGCTGCGCATGCGATCGACGTCTTGCCAACGCCTCCTTTGCCCGTGAAGAATAGGAAACGGGTGGGTTCGACCAGAAATTGTGGGACGCGGGTCAGCGAACTATCGTTCATGACTTGGCTTGATCCTCTTCACTGCGGGGACGCCCGCCGCCGGCTGGCGCTGCAATTCACAAGATGTGGAAGGGACCGAAAAGTTCGAATCCTCTTTGTTGAGGGATGGCTTACCGCTTCGCTCAGCAGCCGGGCATACGTAGTCTCACGGCGTGCCGGGAAGTGTGGAAGCGCAGACCAAGGGCTACGCAACGTCACGTAGAGACCCCGGGGTGGCGTTGGACATAAGCCAATGTGCGGTTCGTCCGCGTCGATGGAGTTCTGACTCATGGCACTGAAGATGAAAGCCGCCATTTTCCTCGAACCCGGTCGAATCATCCTGGGGGAAAAACCGGTGCCGGATGTCGGGCCTCTGGATGCGCTCATCCGAGTGACGACCACCACGATCTGCGGGACTGACGTCCATATCCTAAGGGGCGAATATCCTGTTGCGCGGGGCCTGACGGTGGGACACGAGCCGGTCGGCATCATTGAAAAGCTCGGCTCGGCGGTCGTCGGCTATCGCGAGGGTCAGCGCGTGATCGCCGGCGCGATCACGCCGTCGGGCACCTCGAATGCATCTCTGTGCGGCTTCCACTCGCAATGCGGCGGCGCACATGATCATGGCTGGAAAGCGATGGGAGGGTGGCGGTTCGGCAATACGATCGACGGTGCGCAAGCGGAGTACCTGCTCGTGCCCGATGCGATGGCCAACCTCTCGCCGGTGCCCGACGGCCTCACCGACGAGCAGGTGCTGATGTGCCCGGACATCCTCTCGACCGGATTCAGCGGCGCAGAATCCGGCCGCATCCGTATCGGCGACACGGTCGCCATATTCGCGCAGGGGCCTATCGGCCTGTGCGCCACCGCTGGCGCAAAGTTGATGGGCGCGACCACCATCATTGCGGTCGATACCCTGCCCGAAAGGCTGGCGATTGCCCGCGCGATGGGGGCGGATCATGTCGTCGACTTCAGCAAGGTCGACCCGGTCGATGAAATTCGCAGGATCACCGATGGCCGCGGCGTCGATGTCTCGATCGAGGCGCTTGGGCGGCAGGCCACTTTCGAGGCAGCCTTGCGCGTGCTGCGGCCGGGCGGCACGCTCTCCTCGCTCGGCGTGTATTCGGAGGACCTTCGCATCCCGATCGATGCCTTTTCCGCGGGCCTCGGCGACAACCGGATCGTCAGTACGCTCTGCCCGGGCGGCAAGGAACGGATGCGGCGGCTGATGGACGTCGTGGCTTCAGGGCGCGTGGACACCGGGCCCCTTGTCACTCACCGTTTCGCGCTCGACGACATCGAGAGCGCGTATGAACTTTTCTCCAACCAGCGGGATGGTGTGTTGAAGGTCGCGATCCGGCCCTGACGGTTCGCGCTGCCCGCCGAGTTTACGGGCACAGGCGCGGCGGCAATTCTTTTCATTGCGCGGCGGTCGGCGTCCATCGCACAAGCGCTGAGGCAAGGGCTGGCGCGATAGCGACGCTTGCGGTTGGGCCTGCCACGGTATCGGTGGACCGAACTCGCGCCACCCCCGCAGCGGCGAGTTTCGCGAGATCGTGAGGACTGGCCAGACAATGTGTGGCGACCGCCTCGATGCGTGTTGCGCCAGCGGCGTGGAGCAGTTCGGCGCATCGCACCAGGGTGCCACCGCTCGAGATGAGATCGTCGATCAGCACCACGGTCCGCCCCTGCACCCGCTCGATACCGGCTATCTCCAATTGGACATGGCGATCGCCTAGCCGCCGCTTTTCACCGACCAGGACCTGGAGACCCAATGGAGCGGCGACGGTTTCGACCCAGGGCCGGGATTCAGCGTCCGGGCCGATCAGCATGACGGCTGATGTTATCTCCGGCCGGAGCAATTCGACCAATGTCTCCGCAGCCGACACTGCGACTGCATCGATCCCCGGGGCAACTGCCGCTAACGAGGCGGTTCGGTGGAGATGCGGATCGACCGTCACCAGCATGTCGAAATGCGCCGCGAGCAGCGTGCCGATCACTTTCTGGCTGACTGCTTCGCCGGGCTGGAACGCGATGTCCTGGCGCATATAGCCGAGATAGGGTGCAACCAGGACGATGCAGCTCGCACCGCGGTCCCGCAGGGCCGAAGCCGCCAGCATCAGTTCGACCAGTTTCTCGTTGGGATGGTCGAGCGAGCGATACAGGATTGCGGTGCGCTGCGTATCCTCAACCCGGACGAGGCTTTCGCCATCGGGAAAGCGACGGACGTTGACCGCCCGGCAGTCGATACCCAGCAGGTCGGCCAGGCGATGAGCGGCCTGAAGGGATTCGGCAAAATGATGGATCGTCGCGATCATGACAGCAGCCGGTAGCCCGAGCCCTCGGCCGCCAGATCGCAGGCAAAGCGCAGGCCGGTCTCCGACTGCGCGTGGATCCGGTAAAGCGGCTCACCCCTGCGAACCCTGTCACCGATCTTGCACAGCAAATCGATGCCCGCGCCCTTGTCCATCGGCGCGCCTGCCAGCCGGGCGATGCGCGCGATCAGGTGACAGTCGATCGCAGCGACCGAGCCGTCCTCGTCCGCGAGGATTTCGCTACGCAGCGCGCCCGGACGGAACGTCTGGGTCTGCGCGCCTTGCGCCGCAACGAGGCGTTCCATTGCCGCCAATGCCTTGCCCGATGCCAGCAGGTCGAGCGCCCGCGCATAACCGCGCCCACCCTCCAGGTCAGGATCGAAATCGAGCACGCGTCCCGCCAGCAGCAGCGCCCGCTCGCGCAGATCGTCGGGGGCGTCCGCATCGTTACGCAGCACGGCCATCACGTCGCGGGCCTCCAGCACAGGCCCGATGCCGCGTCCGATCGGTTGCGAGCCGTCCGTCAGCACAACATCGACCGTCAGTCCCACCTTGTGCGCGACATATTCGAAGAGCTTGCGTAGTCGCACGGCTTCGCCCTGCGAACGGACCTTGGCGGTGGGACCCACCGGAATGTCGATCACCATATGGGTGGAACCGGCGGCGAGCTTCTTGGACAGGATCGATGCGACCATCTGTTCGAACGTGTCGATGCGGAGTGGCCGCTCGACGGAGATCAGGACGTCGTCGGCCGGGGACAGGTTCATCCGCCCGCCCCAGGCAAGGACGGCCTTTTCGGTCGCGACGATGGCCCGCATGCGTTCCGCCGACAAATCGACGTTTGCAAGCACCTCCATCGTGTCGGCGGTCCCGGATGGGGAGGTGATCGCGCGCGACGATGTCTTGGGCATGATGAGACCGTGCGCCGCGACAATCGGCACGACGATCATTGACGTGCGATTTCCCGGGATGCCGCCGATGCAATGCTTGTCGACCACCAGCGGAGCATGCCAGTCAAAGCGGTCGCCGGCATCGGCCATGGCGCGGGTCAACGCGAGTGTTTCCTGGGTCGTCATGAAGCCGGCGCAGGCCACCAGAAAAGCGCCAATCTCCATCGGCGAGTAACGATAGGCCGCGACATCAGTGATGATGGCAGCGATCTCGCTGTCGCTGAGAACATCGCCGCCGATCTTGCGCCGGACGGCCTCCAGGCTGCGGGGCGGCTTGGCCTGCGCGATCAAGACGCTCTCGCCTTCGGCTAGCCCGAGTCGTCGGAAGGCCTGCTCGCCCAGGCCGATTTCGCCGTCGCCGACGATATTCGGATCGTCGCAGATCGCCAGCGTTGCGAGAATGCCGCTAGCGTCTCCGGTGATCTCGATCTTGCGCATGGCCTGAAACTGCTCCGCGCCATAGCCGTCGGCCGAGCGTAGCAGGAATGCTGTGTTTTCAGGATAAGTATCGACTGCCACGCGCCTGATCTTCAACATCGATATCCCCGTTCGCGTATATCATGGCATTGCGCATGGTGCTCGAATGTCGCCGCCAGATGCGGCCGCGCCGCCGAATCAAGATGTGCCCTCACGAGCCAGCCTGACGCAGCACGATCGGCAGCATGAGCAGGCCGGCGGCGACGCTTGCCACGAGCGGCAAAGCGGCTTGCCAGCCCCTGGTCCAGCCAGCGAGGCTGATCGCCGCTCCTGCCTTGAAGAGCGTGTTGAGCATGACGGGCGCTGCGAGCACGAGGCCTGCGGTTCGCGCATCAAGTGTTCCGGACGGCAATCCGCCCATGGTGATGATGGCGGAATCGACATCGACCATGCCGGACAGGGCAAGCACGGTCGCAAGCCCGGCATCGCCGAACTTATGCAACACCCAGCGCGAGACCAGCGAGAGTACCATCACCAGCGCCATCAGGGCGAGGGCTGGCAGGATGTCGAATGGGTTGCGAACCGCGACCTCCTCGGTCGGTTTGGCCGGACGCCGCATCGCAATGCGCATATGCCAGAGCGTCGCCGCCGCGCTCATGAGCGCGGCGGGAACGACAAGCAGCGCCAGCGTGGAAAATGCAAAGGGTGCGAGCACCGCCACCAGGACGAGCACGCGCAGCAGCATGACCGTCGAAGCGGTAGCGATTCCGGCGATGAGAATGGGAGCGCGCTCGTCGATATTGCGTAGCCTGGTGGCCAGGGCCGCCGTCACCGCGGTCGACGAAACCATTGCCCCGGCGCCCGCCGTCGCGATCGTGCCGCGCGATGCCCCCAACCGCTTGCTGGCAACATAGCCGGCAAACGAGAAGCCCGACACCATCACGACGACCATCCATAGCTGACGCGGGTTCCAGGCATCGAAGGGGCCAAAGGTACGATCGGGAAGCAGCGGCAGGATAACCATGGCTATCAGGGCAAACCGCGCGATCGCATTCACTTCGGCTTCACTCAACCGCTCGACCCAGACGTGAAGCTGCGGGCGCAAGGCCAGTACCAAGGTGATCACGACGGCGATGATCGTGGCGAGCATCGCTTGCTGGGTCGTCGCAAGAAACCCGCAGCCGAGGGTCAGCAGGCCCACCAAACTAGCTGTCCCACTGACCTTGCCACTTCGCCACGCCAGCTCTGCGTAACCAAGCAGGACCAGGATGGCCGCTCCAGCGAGGATGATCGTTGCGACAATGCTGTCGCTTGAATGGATGGCACCGGCCATGCCGCCTGCCAGCCCGAGTAGGCCAAAGGTGCGAATGCCTGCGAAGCGGGAGCCCGGCGGCTCTTTACGCAGCGTCCATCCGCGCTGGATACCGATCAGCAGGCCAAGCGTGAGCGAGAGGGCAATCGCTCCGATCGCGTCGATGCTGGTGGCCCCCAATCAATCTCTCCACTGTAGGGGTTCGTCGATCTCCGGGGGGCCGTGTTCATCGTTCCCGTCAACAGAAGGTCGAACCAACGGAAATCTGTCATCGATCAAGTCGAGCGTAAGCGTTTTTACGAAGCGCACGTTATCGGGAGCCGTACGAACTCGAAAACATCCTTGCGCTGGTAAAGCACTTCCGCGCTCCGGTCTTCCTTCACGGTCTGGCGATATGCCGCGTGCTGGCACAGCCGATGCACTCAGCAGCCGCGGGCAATACGTTCAGCCGCTCGGCCGCAATGACATTGCCGCAGCTGGTGCAAATCCCGTAGCTGCCCGAGCCAAGCCGAGCGATGGCGTTCCTGGTCAGTTCGATCTCGGCGAGCGTCGAGCTTTCCAAAGTGTCCAGCGCCTGGTCATCCTCCCGGTCGACCGCCTGTTCGGCAAAGTCGTCGTCGAGCGGTCGGCCCAGTTCGGCTTCGATCCGCCCAACCTGCGACATCAACGCGGCAAGTCTCTCGGTTAGACGGCTACGGGCCTCTGTCTTATCCGGCATCAGGCCACCTTCCTGTCGGCGATCATGGTTGAAATCTCGTCGGGCAGACCGAGCCGTTGCTTATTCAGTGTCTCCTGACGGATGACCGGCGACAAGCGCGTGTGGCGAATCGCAAGGAGAAGACCCTGGTAATTCTTGACGAATTGGCGGTGAATCGACCGCGCCTCGCTGCATTTCGCAACCTGTCCGAGGAGCCGATGCGCACACGCTCGCTTGAGTAGATAGGGAATTTCGAGTTTGTCCATGGGGCACCTCCGCACAAATACGGTGGCACCCATCCGATACGGAGTCGTTACGGGATTCTCCGTACCCTCCACCCGTCCAGATCAGCCGATGGCCGAAGGGAGATTTTCGCGGCTGTGGCGTCGAACCGACTGTTCTGCGCGGGCATGCTTGTAGCTCTCGAGCACCGCTCGCATGTCGGCGACGGCATGCTCGCGAGCCCTTGTGTCGTTGATTTGCGCGAGCTCTCGTTTCAGCTTGGTCGCGAAATCGGCATAGCTGTTCTGCCAGTCGGGTCCGATCACGTCCTGAAGTCTCGGATCGGCGGTCCTGGTTCGCGCGGCGGGCTTCGCGGGCGCGAGATGATAGGCCTCCCCGATCTCGGGCACGAGGATCGAGGACGCGATCTGCCTGGTTTGGGCGAACTGGCGCAGCGTTTCGATCGACGAGGCTTCTCCATGCCCGAGGAAGAGGCTGCCGCCAACAGGACGGCGAGCCTCCATCCAGGCGAGCAGTCCATCCTGGTCGGCATGTGCGGAATAGGTCTCGATGTGGCGGATCTGTGCGCGGACGACGATATCCTCGCCCCAGATTCGCACGCGTTCGGCGCCTTCGAGGATCACCCGGCCCAGCGTTCCTTCGGCCTGGAAGCCGACAAACAATATCGTCGCCTCGCGCTTGAACAGGTTGTGCTTGAGGTGATGTCGGATGCGCCCTGCCTCACACATGCCGGACGCCGCCAGGATGATGGCACCCGAGACGCTGTTGAGCCGGATAGACTCCGCGGTCGCATCGACGAAATGGAAGGCCGTGTTGCGGAAGATATTTTCGCCGTTCATGTCCTCGAGCGTATCGGCAAACTTCGCGAAAACGCTCGTTGCCCTGTTGGCCAGGGGTGAATCCACGAAGATCGGCACTGACCGGATGCGCTTCGCGTCGATCAGCGCGGCCATGTCGAGCAGCAGCTCCTGCGTCCGTTCGAGCGCGAACACCGGGATGATAAGGTTTCCGCCGCGGGCCAGCGCCTGGGTGATTTCCTTCTCCAGCAGGGCGCGGCGATCAACGATCGTTAGGTCTTCCCGCTTGCGGTCTCCGTAGGTGGACTCGCAGATGACATGATCGAAGTCGGCGGGACTCTCGGGGTCGGGGTGGAAGGCCTTGTGTTCAGGCCCTATGTCGCCCGAGCAAAGGATATGGGTGCCATCGACCTGCAGCTCGACCGATGCAGACCCCAATATGTGCCCGGCGTTCCACAGACGCGCCTTGAAACCGGGAACGGGTTCAAACCATTCTTCGAGCGGGATCGGCCGTGTCTGTCGCCAAGCAGTCATCGCGTTTTGTTCGGTGTAGATCGGCTCGATATCCGGCAGGTCGGCGCGATCCTTGCGCCGGTTACGTCGGGCGGCGTCGCCCTCCTGGATGCGCCCCGCATCGGCAAGCATGAATTCGAGCAGCGCGGCGGTCGGCTCGGTGCACCAGATGTCGCCGGTAAAGCCTTCGGCCACCAGCCGAGGCAGTAAACCGCTATGGTCGATATGCGCGTGCGTCAGGATGACAGCATCGACATGGCGCGCGTCGAACGCAAATGCGCTGCGGTTCAGCGTCTCCAGCGTACGCGACCCCTGGAAGAGGCCACAGTCCACGAGGATGCGCTTTCCCCTATGTGTGAACTCCATGCAGGAACCCGTGACCGTGCGCGCCGCGCCGTGAAAGGCGAGTGTGAGTTTCTCCGTCATGCTGCCGCGCTGCTGATCAGGTCCATGGAATACCGCTACGCCGAACCACCGAGCCCGACACTTGGTATGTATACTTATCTTGGACTCATTCTCAGGCCGGCCCGGTCGCTGTCGATAGAACTGCCCTTTTCAATGGCATCGAAATGCTGAGCTTCACGCCGAAATATCCGCGATCATCGGGCCCACGGTCCCAACCTCCTATCACCTTTGCCTTGCAGGTGACCGGCTTGCCCTCCGGATTGAGCCGAAGGATCGCTGGCCGGATGTCGGCCGACATCTCGGATGGAACCCAGCCCACCGCGCGGTGGTCGATCATCACGCCGATCGCATTTGGATCGCGCGAATTATCGTCGAAGACGAGCTGTGCCGGAAAATGACAATTATGCCCCTCTTCGCAGCGCCCCCCGGTCAGGGCGCTCAGATTATCCTGCCATTGCATCTCGCCGACCAGATCAACATTGAAACCATGGGCGGCGCCGAGCGGCAAGACGCCTCGCTCGAACCACCAGCATCCCGTACCGTCATAATTGGCCGGAAAGTGCGGCTGCCCCGCCACGCGGTGAGGTCTGGCAAAAAGCGCTTTGAACAGGGTCACCGCTCGTCTCCAGGCCAGCTTTCAGCCGCCATCAATGCGATAATATGATGGGAAGATCCGGTGATGCCAGGACGGAGCGGGTCGCGCCGCCGAGGACAAACTCGCGGGCGCGCGAATGGCCGTAGGCGCCCATCACCAGAAGGTCAGTTCCCGAAGCCTTGCAATTCGCCAGCAGCGCCGTGCCGGCATCGCGGCCATCGGCGGGAATATCGACCGCTTCTGCTTCGATCCCGTGGCACGCAAGATTGCGGCAGATGTCCGCAGCGGAACCCGACATTGTCTTATCGTTATCACCCGACACCCAGGCCACACGCACCGTCTTGGCGAGGCTGCAGAATGGGAGCGCATCGGCCAAGGCGCGGGCGGCCGCACGGCTACCATCCCAGGCGACAGTAACGATGTCGAGCCGATGTCCACCGCCGCCACTCCGCGGCATCAGGTAGATCGGCCTCCCGGACTCGAACACAAGGTCTTGAACCACGTACGCGATATCGAGGCCGTCATCGATGGGCACGACGGTGATGTCGTGAGACCGCGCGCGTTTCGCCAGTTCGCGGGACATGGCGAATTCCGTGCACTCGATCAGGGTCTGTTCGCCACGGGATTGGGCCGGAATACGCGTGGTCATTTCATCCAGAAGATGTCGTGCGCTTTCCCGGCTCTTGGCATTTTCCTCCGCGATCAGTGCGTTGGCATGCACCAGCTTGTCGGCAAGCCAGTTCGATACGCGGGGGATGACGATCTGACAGACCACACCGGACAGTCGAGCATCGAGCGTTGTGGCAAGGGATATTGCCGCATCGATCGACCAGCGCGGCGAGTGCTCTGGCGCACTGCGAAGCTGCAGTAGAATGTCGTGAATGCCCATGTGAAAACTCTCCCGTTGAAGGGATATTAGGCTCACTTGGAATCCCGGGAGATGCGTAGATTCCCGGACGCTTTCCCATTGCCAGGCGCGCCGGCCGTGCGGCTCGTCTCAGAATTTGATCGGGTGGTCGCAGCGGTTCGCAGAAATCCGCCTCATAAACCCGGACGGAGACCCGGACGGACCAACAAAAACCAGAAAAAATCTAATGATTTCAACGGATTTTGGCGGAGCGGGAGGGATTCGAACCCTCGATACGCTTTTGACGTATACTCACTTTCCAGGCGAGCGCCTTCGACCACTCGGCCACCGCTCCGCATGTCCTGGACAGAACGGTCGCCCTAGAGCGTCCGTGGCGACTGTGCAAGCGATCTGCTGCGGGCGGGGATTGCGCCCGTGCATATGAGCGTGGCACGATGGCACAATGCCGATGGTCCCGCCAATCTTCGCCCTGCTAGCCGCCGCCCAGATCGCCGCGAGCGCACCGCCCGCGCCGACGCCCAAGCCGACCGCTGCACAACTCGCCGCCGCCGCCCCGGCGGAGGCGTGGGCAGGGATCGACCCAAATGATCTGCTTCTGCTCGACTTTGCCGATGGCCAACGCTCCGTCATCTGGCTCGCCGCCGAGTTCGCGCCCGTGCATATCGCCAATATCCGAACGATTGCGCGCAGCGGGTGGTGGAGCGACGCGACGGTGTACCGCGTGCAGGACAATTACGTCACCCAATGGGGCGATGCGAGCGAGAAGAAGCCGCCCGCCGTCGGCATCGATCGTCATCCGCCGGCCGAATATGAATGGGCCTGGGGCGCGCATGGCCGTGCCGTCGCCAATCCGTATCGCGATGCCTATGCGACGCACACCGGCTTCACCCCGAGCGGCTGGGCCGTGGCGGGCGACGGCAAGGCGCAATGGCTGCCGCATTGCTACGGCATGGTCGGCGTAGCGCGCGATCTCGCACCCGATACCGGCACCGGAGGTGATCTTTATACCGTGATCGGCCACGCGCCGCGGCATCTCGATCGCAACATCGCAGTGGTCGGGCGGGTGATTGACGGAATGGCGGCGCTGTCGGCCCTGCCGCGCGGCACCGGCGGGGGACTTGGCCTGTATGAAGATGTGAAAATGCGCGTGCCGATCAAGCGCATCGTTCTTGCCGCCGATTTGCCGCCGGGCGAGCGGCCCGCATTTCAGTACCTACGGCCCGACGCGCCAGTATTTGCCGCAACGTTGGCGGCGCGCGCCAATCGCGGCGGGCCGTTCTTTACCGTGCCTGCGGGTGCCGCAGACCTCTGCAACCTGCCGGTGCCGGTGCGCGCGGCCCCGCCACCGCGCTGAGGCTTATTTGCCGACCCAATCGGCCACTTCGCCCGCAACGGTGTTGGCGGCCTGATTGAGGGCGACGCTGACGGGTCCTGCTGCAATCGCGCTGGCGTGAACGCGCGCCTCGAAGCGGCGTTTCTCGACGATCTTGCCGGTGGTGCGGATCAGCGATCCGTCGAAGATGACCACCGCGTCCTGCGTGGCCGCATCGATGCCAAACGCCCGCAATTCACCCGACAGCACCGCGCCGGGATCGGAAAACGCCTGCGAGCTGCTCAGCACGATACGACCGGTCTTTGCGGGGATCGTGTCCGATAAAAGCCGCGCGAACATGCGGTTGGGCGGCTCAACCCATTGCGCCTTGGCGACATAGGCGATCGAGGTCTCGCTCGCTTGCACCGGAATGCGTGTCCCGGCGAGCGACTGGCCGACCACCGGCACCTGGATGGTGATGGTGGGCGCGGTCCCCGAATTCTGCGTGTTCCCGACGGGCAAGGTGGTGGTCGAGGTCAGCGTCAGCAGCGAAGGGGGCGGCTTCGGCGCAAAGCTGATGCAACCCGCCAGTGGCACCATCGCAGCCAGTGCGAGCAGCACTTTGGTGGACGAACGAACCATAGTCACTGTCCCTTTCCGGGCTTGTAATCGGGCAATTTCGACTGGCCGATCAACGAGCTTGCGCCGCCGCGATCGAGCTTTTCGGCGACCGAGGTGAGCGCCTGCGACATCTGGCGCAGATCGTGGACGAGTTGGCCGACCTCGGGGATGGTCTGCTTGGAGAACGCCTGCAAGCCGGGCCGCGCATCGCTGACGGCGGCGTCGAGCGTTTCCATGCTGTGCTGCGCGCTGGCGATCGCCTTGTTGAGGTTGCCCATCACCGGATGGATATCATCCTTCAACATGCCATTGGTGGTGTCGGCGAGATTGCCGATCTGTTCGGCGGCAATTCCCGCCTTTTGCAAGGTCGTTTTGGTTTCGGCGAGCGTGGCGGCGATGTCGGGACCGCGATCGGCCAATGCCTTGGTCAGGCGATTGGTATTGGCGAGGATGCCGGTGATCGACTGCTGGTTCTTCTCCGACAGCACGTCGGACAGTTTCTCGGTCAGCGTCGAAATACGTTCGAGCAATTGCGGAGCCGAACTCAGCAATGCACCGAGGCCTCCCGCCTTGGTCGGGATCGTCGGCACGCCATTGGGGCAATCGTTGAGCGGGTTGACCGCCGGACATGTGATCGGCGGTGCGCCCTTGATCGCGCCATCGAGCTGCACGGTGCTGGTGCCGGTAAAGCTGCCCTGCAGCGTGGCGGTGGTGCCGACCAGGATTGGCGTGTCGGCATTCACGCTGATCCGCACGCGCACCAACTGCGGATCGGGCTTCCACAGCTTGATTTCCTTGACCTGGCCCGACGGCACGCCCGAAAAGGCGACCGCCGATCCCACGGCCAGACCATCGACCGATTGCTTGAAGAAGATATCATATTCCTTGTCGGTGGCGGTGCCCCAGCGTGCGATCCACACCAGGAACAACAACATCACCGCGATCAGGATCAGCACGACGGTGCCGACCAGAACATGGTTCGAGCGGGTTTCCATCAGCTACTGCCTTTCGCTTGCGCGCGTTCTTCATTGTTGTGGACTGTGGCGATCGCGGCGCGCCCGCGCGGCCCCTTGAAATATTCCTGGATCCAAGGGTGGTCGAGCGCCAGCAGTTCGTCGATCGTGCCCACCGCAATCACCTTCTTGTCGGCCAGCACGGCGACGCGGTCGCAAATCGCGTAGAGCGTATCGAGATCGTGTGTGATGAGGAACACCGTCAGCCCCAGCGTCTTTTGCAGCGAGGCGGTGAGTTCGTCGAACGCAGCCGCACCGATCGGATCGAGCCCTGCGGTCGGTTCGTCCAGGAACAGCAGTTCCGGATCCAGCGCCAGCGCCCGCGCTAGCCCGGCACGCTTCTTCATGCCGCCCGACAGTTCGGCGGGGAATTTCGGCCCTGCGTCGGCTGGCAGACCGGTCATCACCACCTTGTACGCCGCGATTTCGTCGAGCAGCGCGCCTTCCAGATCGGGATAGAATTCGCGCAGCGGCACTTGCACATTCTCGGCCACGGTCAGCGTCGAAAACAGCGCCCCTCCCTGGAACAGCACGCCCCAGCGCTTGGTCAGCCCGGTGAGGTCGATTTCCTCGCGATTGACGGTCGATTCGCCAAACACCTCGACGTCGCCCGCGACCGGCACCTGTAAGCCGATGATCGAGCGCATCAGCACCGATTTGCCGGTGCCGGAGCCGCCCACCACACCCAGAATTTCGCCACGACGCACCGTCAGGTCGATGCCGTCATGCACCACTTGGTCGCCAAACGCGCTGCGCAAACCGCGCACGACGATGACGGGATCGTCTGCCTTGCTATCGCGCGTCATATCCAGCCGATCGAGGTGAAGAAGACCGCGAAGAAGGCATCCAGCACGATCACCAGAAAGATCGCCTGCACAACCGCCGATGTGGTGCGGGTGCCGACCTGTTCGGCGTCGCCCTCCACCAGCATGCCCTGGAAGCAACCGGCCACGGCAATGATGAGGCCGAACACCGGTGCCTTCACCAACCCGACATAAAGATCGGTGATCGGCACGACTTCGCGCAGCCGCTGGACGAAGGTCACCGGCGGAATTCCGAGCGAGACCCAGCATAGCAGCAGACCGCCGATGATCGCGACGATCGACGCGTACATGCCGAGCAGCGGCATCATGATCACCGTCGCCAGCACGCGCGGCAGCACCAGCGCCTCCATTGGCGACACGCCGATCGTGCGCATCGCGTCGACTTCTTCGGTCAGCTTCATCGTGCCGATCTGTGCGGCAAAGGCCGAGCCCGATCGCCCGGCGACCATGATCGCGGTCATCAAGACGCCAAGTTCGCGCAGTGTGATTCGCCCGACCAGATTGATGGTGAGGAACTCCGCCCCGAATTGCTGCAACTGCACAGCTCCCTGCTGTGCAATAACGATGCCGATCAGAAAGCTCATCAGGCCGATGATGCCAAGCGCGCTCACCCCCACCACTTCGAAACGCTGGATCACCGCATTGAAGCGAAAGCGCTTGGGGTGGGTCGTCACATGCCAGAAGGCGATCAGCGTCGCGCCAAGAAAGCCGAGCAGGCCGTAGAGCGTGCGTCCAGTCTGGACGACCGCATCGCCGATTTCGCCGACGACGCGGGTTAAGCTCCCAACGGGGGCGGGGCGCATCGCCACCGGCTGGTCTGCATGGGCGACTTGCGACAGCAGATGTTCGCCATCGGCATCGAGCCCGACGACATCTGCATCATGCTCGGCGGCGAAGCGGTGGATCAGCCATGCCCCCACCGTATCGATTCGCGTGATCGCGCTCAGGTCGACATGCGCGACCTCGCCCTGAAAAGCGCGCAATTGCTCGGGCAACGTCCCGATCGCCGCCAACGAAAGGCTTCCCGTGAAGCGCACGGTGTCGCGGTCGAACGAGAAGGCGGCCATATCGGTCATCTGCTGCCTTCTGTGCTGCAATCGGGGTAGATCGGCAAGGCTCGAACATCCTATGGCGCTGCAATGCACCATCTTAGCGTCTACGATATGGACAAGACTATTACATACGCGCCGACTTGGACTTCGTTCCTTGTCCGCACGGCATGGGCGGAGGCTCCCTGGCGGCTGGCCTTGCTCCCGCTCGCCGGTCTGGCGACGTTGGGCTATGCTGTCGGAGCGATCGGGCGGGCCGGGTTGAAGGAAAGGACGCACGCGCTCCTGCTCGGTAACGCCTTGCCCGAGGCGGTGGCAGCGCGCGCTGCGGCACGATTCGCGGATCGGATCGTGGGCACGGGCGTCTATGCTGGTGCGCTCGCGCAGATCGCGGCGGACCGTGCCGCGGGCTATCGGCTGGTCCTGGCGACTGCGTCCTACGGCTTTTATGCGCGCGCGATCGCCGAACGGCTCGGCTTCGACGCCGTGATCGCGACCGGGGTGGTGCAGGAAGGTGGCGTCCTGCGCGCGCGCATCGCGGGGGAGAATTGCTATGGCGCGGCCAAGCTTCGGATGATCGAGGCGTGGCTGGCAGCGCAGGGGATCGCGCGCGCCGACGCCGTGGTGCGCTTCTATTCGGACCATGTGTCGGACGCGCCGTCGCTGGAATGGGCCGACGTCGGCATCGCCACAAACCCGCACCGGCGGCTTCGCACGCTGGCGCACGCGCGCGGCTGGGCGGTGGAGGATTGGGAGCGTTAGGGCGCGGGCCGGGTATTCGGCGACCGTTACAACGCGACATCCACTGCATGAATTGCCAGCCCGACCAGGCCGCCGACCAACGTTCCGTTGACGCGGATATATTGTAGATCGCGGCCGACCGCGTTTTCCAGGCGGCGCGTGATCGTGCCCGCATCCCAGCCCTGGATCGTTTCCGACACCAGCCGCACGATGCCGTCGCCATAATCCGCCGCCATGCCGACCACGGCGCGGCGCACGAACCGGTTGATCGTCGCGCGGAGCTTCGCATCGGTCTGCAGTGTTTCGCCGAGCTGGCGTAGCGCATCGCCGACCGGGCCTGCCAGCATCGCATCAGGGTTGCGCGCGATCCGCAGCATACCGCCGCGCGCCTGCTCCCACAGCCCGTCGAGCCAGCGCTGCATCGCGGGATTGTCGATGATCTCGCTTTTCACCGCCGCCACGCGCTCGCGCATGCGGGGATCGTTGATCAGATCATGGGCAAGCGCGGCGAGCCCCGCCTCGGCCTTTTCGCGCAACGGGTGGTCGGGATCCTCGGCGATGCCGGTCAGCAAGCCATTGAGGCCATCGATGATCTTGGTCGCCAGCGTCTCGTCCAGCCCGGTCCAGCGCATCACGCTGCCTGCCCGGTCATGCACCATCTGGCGGATAAGCTGTTCGTTGGAGGCCAGCAACCGTGCGCCCCAGCGCACAATACCGTCGAGCAGCGGCAAATGCCTGTCTTCGGCGATCGCCGCGCTCAACGCCTGCCCGAGCAAAGGCGATACGTCGAGCGCGCGCAGCCGTTGCCCGATCCCGGCCTTGACCATTCCGCCGAGCCGCTGCTGGTCGAACGCTTCCAATATATGCGCGGCCAGGGCGGCGGCACCGCGTCGCAACCGGCCATCGCCGCCGGGCGGATTGGCGAGCCAGCGGCCCGCCGCTCCGGCTATGTCGACCCCGCGCATGCGCCGCGCGACGACGCCCGGAATCAGGAAATTGTCGCGCAGGAAAGCGGCGAGCGTGGTGCCGATGCGATCCTTGTTGCGCGGGATGATCGCGGTGTGCGGGATGGGCAAGCCGAGCGGATGGCGGAACAAGGCCGTCACCGCGAACCAGTCGGCCAGCCCGCCGACCATCGCCGCCTCGGCAAAGGCCCGTACGAAGCCGAGTGCGGGATAGCGATCATCGAAGGCGCGCGCGATCAGGAAGGTCGCCGCCATGAGCACGAGCAGCCCGCCCGCGATCCAGCGCATCCGCACCAGGCCAGCGGGCGGGGCCTCGAAGGTGCGGGGTGGTCGGGTACGGCTCATGCCCCGACCAATCCCCGAACGCGGCGATAGTTCAAGTGCAAAGCGAATTTCGGGCGATCCCAGACTTCGCCCAACCTGCTCACTCGGCGGGATGCGGCTCGTCGTCCCCCGGCTGATACACGATTCGCGATGGGCCAGCCGGGCCGAGTTCGGGCCGCCGCGGCCGGTTTTCGATCAGCGGGCCATGATCGTCGCCGGCGCGATAGGTCAGCAGGTTGCGGCGCAGGAACGGACCAACCCGAGCTTCGACGCCGACCGCCAGGCTGAAGCTTGCCGGTACGATCAGCAGCGTCAGGATCGTCGACATCGTCAAACCGCCGATCACGGTGATGCCCATCGGTACGCGTGACGAGCCATCGCCGGTGAGCGCCAGCGCGGTCGGCATCATGCCAGCGACCATCGCCACCGTGGTCATCACGATCGGCTGCGCGCGCTTGTGCCCGGCGTCGATGATCGCGGCGACCTTGTCGACGCCCTTGTTCATCTCCTCGAGCGCGAAGTCGATCAGCAGGATCGAGTTCTTGGCGACGATGCCGAGCAGCATGATCAGGCCGATATAGACGGGCATCGAAATCGGCGTGTTGGTGATCCACAGGCCAAGCAACCCGCCGAGCGGCGCAACCGCCAGCGACAGGACGTTGACGAAGGGCGGCAGCAAGCGCCGGTACAACAGCACCAGCACCGCGAACAGCAACACGACACCGGCGAACAGCGCGACGATGAAGTTGTTGATCAGCTCATTCTGCCACTTCGACTCACCCAGAACGAGCTCTTTGACGCCCATCGGCAGGGTCTTCATGATTGGCAGCGCATGGATTTCCTTCTGTGCGGTACCACTGACGACGCCCGGCGCGAGATCGGCACCGACAGTCAACTGCCGCTGTTGCGCCACGCGCTCGATCTTGGTCGGCCCCGCACCGAAGCCGATATCGGCGACGACGTTGAGCGGGACCGAGCCGCCGGTGGCGGTTTGCACCGGGATGTTCTGGATCGTCGACAGGCGCTGGCGCGAATCCTGGTCGAGCGCGACGCGGATCGGGATCTGGCGATCGGACAGCGAGAATTTGGCGCTGTTCTGGTCGATATCGCCAAGCGTCGCGAGCCGGATCGCGTTGGACATCGCTGCGGTCGTTACGCCCAGGCTTGCCGCCAGATCCATATGCGGCGTGATGACGATTTCAGGGCGTTTCAAATCGCCAGCGATGCGCGGCGCGACGACATCGCCGAGCTTGGACATCTGCTCGACCAGCTTGGCACCGGTTTCGGCGAGCAATTTGGGGTCGTCGCCACCAAGCGTGACGGTGAGCGCGCGCCCGCCGCCGCCCCAGCCGCTGCTCGAGCGGAAGGAAACCCGGGCGTCGGGAATGGCCTGGAGCGCCGGTGCGAGCGAGCGCTCGAACTCGTAGCTCTTCATCTTGCGCTCGCGCTTGGGTTTGAAAATGGCGGTCACCCGGCCATTCCCGACAAAGGCACGCGAATAGACCGACTCCACGCTTGGCTGCTTCTGCAGGAACGCGGCAACCCGGTTCACCACGGCCTGTGTTTCGGCCAGCGTCGTGCCAGGCACCATTTCGACCAGCGCCGTGCTGCTGTCGCTGTCGCGCAGCGGCTGGAAGGTCGCGGGGATCGACATGAACAGGAAGATCGTTGCGCCGAATGCAGCGGCCCCACCCACCACCGCCGACCAGCGATGCAGCAAGGTCCATTGCAGGATGCGCATATAGATATCCATGATCCGGCCCTCGCCGTGCGAGGCCTCGCCATGCGCCTTCAGAAAATAGGCGGCGAGCATCGGCGTGATGAGGCGCGCGACGGCAAGGCTCATCAGCACCGAAGCGACGACGGTCAGGCCGAAATTCTTGAAGAACTCACCCGAAATGCCTGGCATCAGGCCGACTGGCAAGAACACCGCGACGATCGCCATGGTCGTGGCCAGCACGGCGAGCCCGATTTCGTCGGCTGCGTCGATCGCGGCCTGATAGGCCGATTTGCCCATCCGCATGTGCCGAACGATGTTTTCGATTTCCACGATCGCATCGTCGACCAGCACGCCCGCCACCAGGCTCAGCGCCATCAAGGTCATGTTGTTGAGCGTGAAGCCGAGCAGCTCCATCACCCAGAAAGTCGGGATTGCCGAGAGCGGGATGGCGAGCGCGGCGATGATCGTCGAGCGCCAGTCGCGCAGAAAGACGAAGACGATCAGCACCGCGAGTGCCGCCCCTTCGACCATCGCCTCCATCGCCGCGTCATATTGCGCCTTGGTATATTTGACGCTGTCCGAAATGCGTTTGAAGTGAACCTTGGGATTGCGCTCTTCGAGTGCGGCCAGCTTCTTTTCGGCTTCTTCGAAAACGGTGACGTCCGAGGCACCCTTGGCGCGCTGGAAATCGAAGCTCAGCACCTGGCGGCCGTTGAGCTGCGAAGCCGAACGCTGCTCGGCATAGAGATCCTCGACACGGCCGAGATCCGCGACCTTGATCGTGCGGCCCGAGCCGGTGGCGATTTGAACCTGGCCGAGATCATAAGCGGTCTGGGCATTGCCAAGCACGCGCACCGATTGTTCCGAGCCCGCAATCTGGGCGCGCCCGCCGGCCGCGTTGAGGTTGACCAGGCGCAATTGCTGGTTGACCTGCGCGGCGGTGAGCCCCTGCGCCGACAGCTTCAAGGGATCGAGAATGACACGGATTTCGCGGTTGACGCCGCCATTGCGCTGCACCCCGGCCAGACCCGAGACCGACAGCAATTCCTTCGACACGGTATTGTCGATGTACCAGCTCAGCTGTTCGACGGTCAGGTCGGTGCTGATCGCGGCATAACTGGCCAGATCGTTGCCGGTGGTGTCGGCGCGCATGATCTGCGGTTCGAGAATGCCCTCGGGCAGATTGCTGCGGATTTGCGAGATGGCTGAGCGCACGTCCTCGACCGCGCGATCGATCGGCGTGCCGATCGCGAGCTGGACGATCGTCTGCGAATCGCCTTCGGTTACGGTCGAATCGATCTCGTCGATTCCTTGCAGCGATCGAACGGCAGCCTCGACACGCTGGGTAACCTGCGTTTCCAACTCGCTCGGCGCGGCACCGGGCTGCGCGATATCGATGATAACGACCGGAAAATCGATGTCCGGCTGGTTGTTCACGTCAAGGCTGCGAAAACTGACGATCCCGGCGATCGTCAGCATGACGAACAGCACGATCGACGGAACCGGGTTGCGGATCGACCAGGCAGAGATGTTCCGGAAGCTCATCGTCCTACCTCTTGTTCGCCGCGTCCGCTGTCACCAGCGCCGGCTTTACCTTTTGACCCGGATTGAGAAACGCGCCAGCCGTCAGGACGACCCGTTCGGTGCCATTCAGTCCAGACGCAATCGCGACACCCGAATCGGATACCCCTCCGACCTTGATCGCGCGCCGGACAACTTTGTCGTCGGGCCCGACGACATAGACATAGTTGCCCTTTTCATCGCTCTGGATCGAGGCGTTGGGCAATTGCGGGACGTCGGTCGAGCCCGAAACGATGGTTGCGGCAGCAAAGCCGCCGGGTCGCAGGAGCGGGTTATAGGACAGTGCGATGCGCGCGATGCCTTGACGCGTTTGCGGATCGATCACGGGGGAGACCTGCCACACCTCGCCGGTAAACACGTCGCTGCCGCCGACCGGCGTGACCTTCGCCTGCGATCCTACGTGAAGCCCGCGCAGATCGGCTTCGCTGACTTGCGCGCGCAGCTCCAACTGGCCGTTTTCCGCCATGCGGAACAGCACGCCCGAGCCCGCCGAGACGACCTGACCGGCCTCGACGTTGCGCGTCAGCACCAGCCCGGCGGCGGGTGCGCGAATGTCCAGGCGACCATTGCTCGCCTGTTGCTGCGACAGCTGCGCTTCGGCCACCTTCACGCGCGCGGCGGCGGCGTCGCGAGTCGCGGTCTTGGTGTCGATGTCGGAGCGGGAGATAAAGCCCCGCGACACCAACTGCTTGGCGCGGTCGAGTTGGGACTGGGCGAGCGTCGCGTCGGCCTGCGCGACCTTGATCTGCGCGGCCAGCGAGGCCGCCGTCTGCGTTTGCACCGAGCGGTCGACTCGCGCCAGCACTTGGCCCTTCTCGACCCATTGGCCGGGTTCGACCAGCACGCGGGTCACGATGCCGCCTTCGCCGGAGACGCCGACGGGCATGTCACGCCGTGCGGCAAGCGACCCCGTTGCCGAAATCGTGCGCGCGACGCTGGAGCGGCCGGGGATCACCACCGATACCAGCGGCAATTGTTCTGTCGGCTTGGCCGCGGGTGGGCTGCTCCGACCGAAGATCAGATAACCGCCCACCAAAAGCAGCACAATCACCGCGCCGACAATGGCAAACAGCCGCCAGCGCGGCCGCCCGGGGCCGCCCGGTAGGCTGAGCACCTCCTCATTGCCGATCGCCCGCGTCTCATAGTTCATGTGCGTCAATCCCCGCCCCCTGGGCTCTCATCCTATCGCGACAGTGTGCGGCTGCCGACGTTCATTCTTGCTGTGTTATAGAAATAGATCACCAACCTCAAGAGGCTGATCTGTCAGAATATGGCATGGCGTGTTTCTGGCCCGCTCGCAATACGATCGGCGCGAATCGGTCGCAACCGCGCAGCTTTATGTCCGCTTATGGCCCCATTTTGTCACGGTGTCGAAACAAACTGCTTGCATCGATGCAGGGCGGGCGCGAGGCTCGCCCGGATTGCCACAATGCGGACGCTATGGGAGAAAAGGCGATGGAACGTTCTATTCTCGGTTGGCTGCTGATCGGACTGGTTGCCGGCGTGCTCGGCAAGCTCATCATGCCGGGTAGAGACCCGGGGGGCTTTATTGTTACGATTCTTATCGGCATTGCGGGCGCGTTTCTTGCGGGGTTCATTGCCAAATCGATGCACATCGCGTTGGTGGGTGGCTGGGAGAACTATGCGGCCGCGACTGGCGGCGCGGTTATTGTCCTGGCTCTGTACCGTATCGTTGTTGTGCGGCGTAATCGATAATCTGTTCATCTCCGGTTGGTGAGAAGGCTGCCATCGTCGCCCGCACAATGCGAGCCGAAGAGCGGTTCGTTCTACCGGGAGTGTTTTCATGCGTTCGACCTTCTTTCTGCTTGCCCCCGCTTTGATGTTGGCGGCGGTCAGCCCCGCTGTCGCGCAAACCGCGCCGGCCTTGCTGCCCGATGGCACCCTGCTCGATATCACGGCGGAGGGGCACGTCGCGCGGGTGCCCGACGTTGCGACGATCCGGGCAGGGGTGGTTACGCAAGGACAGACAGCAGCGGCGGCGCTGTCGGACAATGCCGCGCGCATGGTCCGGGTTCTCTCTGCGCTGAAAAAGGCGGGAGTCTCGGCTCGCGACGTGCGCACCGCCAATGTCTCGCTCAGTCCGCAATATCGCTACGCAGACGGGCAGGCCCCGGTGGTCACAGGCTATCAAGCCAGCAACAGCGTCTCCGTTCGCTTTCACGATGTTGCCAAATCAGGGGCAATTCTGGATGCGTTGGTCGCGGAAGGCGCGAACCAGATCGATGGGCCAAGCCTCTCGATCGACCAGCCCGACGCGGCGCTTGATGAAGCGCGGAGTTCGGCGGTGAAGATCGCGCAGGCGCGTGCCGAGCTTTACGCCAAGGCTTCCGGGCTGTCGGTGGCACGGATCGTGTCGATCGCGGAAAGCGGTGCCAATGACGGCGCGACGCCACAGCCGCCGATGCTCTTTGCCCGCCAGATGAAGGCGAGCGACGCGACCCCCGTTGCGGCGGGCGAAACCGAAGTGTCGGTGACGCTGTTGGTACGCTTCCTGCTCAAATAATCTGCGTCGCCTGGGCGACGCCTTGAACGAAAAAGGCCGCCGGGATCGCTCCCGGCGGCCTTTTTTCGACCTTAGATCGCGCTTAGCGGACCGAACCGCGGCGGATAAGATTGACGATCGCCAGTAGAATGATCGCGCCAATCAAAGAATATACGAAGGTCATGACAGTAATGACCTGGTTGATGCCTGCGCCAAACAGGAACGATGCAATTACCGATCCGATAATCCCGACGACGACATTAAGAATAATGCCCTGTTGTCCATCGGTGCGCATCACCATGCTGGCGAGCCAGCCGCACACACCACCGACCACGAGCCAAACAATGAGACCGATCATCTTACCCTCCATTTTCCCGGCTGCATCCGGGATACGGGGACAAGACTCACGAATTGCGATTTTTGTTCCGGCTACGGTTTGAAGAGTGGCGTGCGACGGTCAGTATTTCTGCTGACGCTCGTAGAGCGATTTGTAATGCTGGATCCGCGTGACGCGCAGGCCCGGCATCCCCGAGCGGTCAATCGCCCGCTGCCAGCCCGCAAATTCCTCGACCGTCAGGCCGTAGCGATCGCACACCTCGTCCAC
This sequence comes from Sphingomonas sp. PSPC2-2, assembly GCF_049897725.1. Lineage (NCBI taxonomy): Bacteria > Pseudomonadati > Pseudomonadota > Alphaproteobacteria > Sphingomonadales > Sphingomonadaceae > Sphingomonas > Sphingomonas sp. PSPC2-2. The sequence continues at coordinate 67,922 of NZ_JAFCWU010000005.1, forward strand.
CGACAGCAGTCCGCCATTGACCGCTGCGACCACCTCGGCCTTGCGGCGAACGACCCAGCGGGTCGTCTCCGGCGGCGGAAGCGATTCGAGCGTCAGTGGCTCTCCGAGGGGGCCGATCACCTTGGCTGGGCGAATCTTCTGGTTTTCGATCATTCTGTAACCTCGTGGCGGGGCGGGGGGACCCCTGCATCTTAATAACGGTCATTACTCTAAGGACTTGAACGTCGGCTAAAGCGGCTCGGTAAACAGCGCCTTCATTTTTCGGGCTCCCGCATCGGCGAGGCGGCGAGCATCTCAGCCACGGCGAGGTTGAACGTGCCGTGGGCGGGTGCGAACCAAGCGCGCTGCAGCGTGATGGAGGGCAGGCGTCCCTGAACCAGCGCGGTCGGGCTGGCGGCCTGCCGCGCGGCAATACCGACCATCAGCACGGCGAGGTCGGGCGGCAGCGCCACCACCGTCGCATCGGCTTCGAATCTGGAAAAACTCAGGTCCACGCATGCACTTCCGCTAAGGATCGAACTCTATCTGTAGCGGCGAGGTTCTTTCGGGCGGGTAAAGCCGCCGATCTTTTTTTGGGTTTTTTGCATGTGCGCGTAGGAGCGCCTATCTCCGCCGCCATGAACGAAGCCGATTTTCAACTGGGTGCCGATCTTGCAGGCAAGCGTATCGTCGTCGCGATGTCGGGCGGCGTCGATAGCTCGGTCGTGGCGGCGCTCGCCGCGCGGACGGGGGCGGAGACGATCGGGATCACGCTGCAACTCTACGATCATGGCGAGGCGGTCGGGCGCGCGGGGTCGTGCTGCGCCGGGCGCGACATTCGCGATGCGCGCAGCGTGTGCGACCGGCTGGGTATCGCGCATTATGTGTTCGACCATGAATCGCGCTTTCGCGACCAGGTGATCGATCGCTTCGCCGACGATTATCTCGCCGGGCGGACCCCGATCCCGTGCATTCAGTGCAATATGGGGCCGAAATTCACCGATCTGCTCGCCGCCGCGCGCGATCTGGAGGCGGATTGCCTGGCGACCGGCCATTATGTGCGGCGCGTGGAAGGGCAGAGGGGGGCCGAACTGCACCGCGCCTTCGACCCCGCGCGCGACCAAAGCTATTTCCTGTTCGCAACCACGCAGGAGCAACTCGATTATCTGCGGTTTCCGCTGGGCGGCTTGCCCAAGCCGCGCGTGCGCGAAATCGCCGCCGAACTGGGGCTGGGGGTGGCGGGCAAGCCCGACAGCCAGGATATCTGCTTCGTGCCCGATGGCGATTATGCGTCGCTGGTCAAGAAATTGCGGCCCGAGGCCGACACCAGCGGCGAAATTGTCGATGAGGCGGGCCGCGTGCTCGGGCGGCACCGTGGCCTGATTCACTTCACCGTCGGACAGCGGCGTGGCCTGGAAATCGGCGGCACGCCGGAGCCGCTGTATGTCATCCGACTGGAGGCGGCGACCAAGCGCGTGATCGTCGGCCCCAGGGCGGCGCTTGCGGTCGGCGCGGCGCGGCTGAGCGGGGTCAATTGGCTGGGCGGGGATTATACCGGGCCGATGACGGCCAAGGTCCGCTCGCTCGCCAAGCCGGTTGCGGCACGCTTCGATGGCGCGCGCGTGAGCTTCGATGCGCCCGAATATGGCGTGGCACCGGGGCAAGCGACGGTGCTCTATGCCGGCGACCGCGTGCTGGGCGGCGGCTGGATCGAGGAAACCGAAGGCGCGCTCGTCGCGGCCTGACGCGGGTCAGGGTAGGAAGAACGTCCCTTCCATCACCGTCACGCACTGCCCGCCGAGCACGACGCGGTCGCCAGCGAGCTGGCACGTCAAATGCCCGCCGCGGGCGCTTGCCTGATACGCTGTGAAGCGATCGCGGCCGAGGCGCGCGGCCCAATAGGGCGTCATCACCGCGTGCGCCGAGCCCGTGACGGGGTCCTCGTCGATCCCGGCACCGGGCGCGAACACCCGGCTGATCACGTCGGTCTCGTCGCCAGGCGCGGTGACGATGGTGAGGACATCGACCTCGGCACCGCCCCCCGCCGCCGGGTCGGCGGGCGAGGGCCGCCCGAGCGCGCGGAAATCGGGGTCGAGCGCGCGAATCTGCGCGGCATTTTCGAGCACGATCAGCGCATAACGATGCGGGTGCCACAGCGTTTCAACCGCCGCCTCGACTCCGAGCGCCGCGACGATATGCGGCAGCGGCCTGGGTGATGGGCCCCAGGCGGGCAAAGCCAGCTCATACCCGCTTCCCGCGCGCGCCACCGACAGGACCCCCGCCTTGCGCGTGCGGAAGGTGACGCGGTCGCGCTCAGGATCGCTCGCCAGCACGAAATGCCCGCTGGCCAGCGTGGCGTGGCCGCACAACACCACCTCGTTAGTGGGAGTGAACCAGCGCAATTCGAAATCGCTGTCATCGCTTTCATCGGGCAGGATGAACGCGGTTTCGCTGAGATTGTTCTCGGCGGCAATCGCTTGCAGCACATCGTCGTCGAGCCATGCCGCAAGCGGCATCACCGCCGCCGGATTGCCCGTGAAGGGCGCGTTAGCGAAGGCGTCGATCTGGGCGATGGGCAGTCTCATGCGCGTTTTCCAAACCAATGGGGGGTGACGTCGGCCTCGACCAGCGGATTGTCGGTATCGACATGCCCTTCGGGATCGAGATGGATCAACACTTCGACCTTGGGGAAGGCCTTATGCAGCGCGCGTTCGACGCCCTCCACCACTTTATGCGCCTGCGCGACGGTGATGTCGCCGGGCACCTCCATATGGAATTGCGCGAAATCGTGCGTGCCGGCGTGGCGCGTGCGGAAATCGTGAATGCCCTTGATGCCCGGCTGGCGTGCGGCGACCTCGATGAAATCGGCGCGCATCGCCTCGGGCCATTCCTTGTCCATCAAATGGTCGATCGCGTTGGACGAGGCGCGAAACGCGCCATAAGCGAGCCACAGCGCGATCACGATGCCGAAGATCGGATCGGCGCTGCGCCAGCCAAGATATTGATCGAGCACCAAGGCCACGATCACCGAGCCGTTGAGCAGCACGTCGGACTGGTAATGGACGTTGTCGGCGACGATCGCGACCGATCCGGTGCGGCGGATGACGGCGCGCTGATAGGCGAGCAGCACCATGGTCGCGAAAATCGCGATCAGCGACACGCCGATGCCGAATTCCGCGCCCTGGGTCGGTTCGCTGCTGCCGAGCGCGACGATCGCGCGCCACGCGATCCCGGCCGCCGAGGCGGTGATCAGCATCACCTGGAACAAGGCGGCCAGCGCTTCTGCCTTGCCGTGACCGAAGCGGTGGTCGTGATCCGCGGGTTGGGCGGCCAGGCGCACGCCGTACAGCGTCACGGCGCTGGCCAGCAAATCGAGGCCGGAATCCGCCAGGCTGCCGAGCATCGCGATCGATCCGGTCGACCAGGCGGCGTAGGATTTCAACACGATCAGGAAGATCGCCATCGCCACGCTGGCGATCGCGGCGCGAACAGCGAACGGAATGGCGCGGCGTTGGTCTTCGGTCATGGGTAAAGCAGCCCCTCGGTCCAGCCCTCTGCGGTGCGGGTGAAGACGCGGCGTTCGTGCAGCCGATGCGCGCGGTCCTGCCAGAATTCGATCGTATCCGGGGTTACGCGATAGCCGCCCCAATGCGGCGGGCGCGGCACGTCCTGGCCTTCGAACTTGGCCTGAAACTCGGCGAAACGCGCCTCGAAGATGGCGCGGTCGGCCAGCGGGCGCGACTGGTCCGAGGCCCAGGCACCAAGCTGCGAGTCGCGCCCGCGCGAGGCGAAATAGGCATCGGATTCGGCATCGGTAACGCGGCTGATCGCGCCTTCGATGCGGATCTGCTGGCGCTGCGACTTCCAGTGGAACAGCAAGGCGGCGTGCGGATTGGCGTCGAGCTCACCCGCCTTGCGGCTCTCGCGATTGGTGTAGAACACGAAGCCATCGGGGCCGCGCCCCTTCAGCAGCACCATTCGCACCGACGGACGCCCGCTGGCGTCGGCGGTCGCCAGCGCCATGGCGTTGGTGTCATTGGGTTCGCTGGCGCGCGCGGCGGCATACCAGAGTTCGAACAGGGCAAAGGGATCGTCGGTCATGCGGTCGCTTTAGCGCGCCCGTCCGGTTGCGTCACCCCGATCCGGCACCGACGGAACGACTCTGCGCGCCAGGGATTGAATCGTCTTCGCAACGATGAGGGGCAGGACGATGGCGGCACGGGCCTATTGGCAAGGACAGATCCGGCTCGCGCTCGTCTCTATCCCTGTCGAAATCTACAGCGCGACCAAATCGGGCGCGCAGATCAGCTTCAAACAAATCCATGAGCCGAGCGGCAAGCCGATCCATTACGACAAGGTGGTCACCGGCGTTGGTCCCGTCGACACCGATGAGATCATGAAGGGCTTCGAATATGAAAAGGGCTCTTACGTGCTGCTCGGGCAGGACGAGATCGATGCGGTGAAGCTCGAGTCGAAGAAGACGCTGGAGCTGACGCAGTTCGTCGATGCGAGCGAGATCGACGTGCTCTATTATGAAAAGCCTTATTTCGTGGTGCCGGCCGATGATCTGGCCGAGGAGGCGTTCATCGTGCTGCGCGAGGCGCTGCGACGGACCAAGAAGGTCGGGCTCGGGCAATTGGCGATGCGCGGGCGCGAATATGTCGTAAGCCTGAAACCGTGCGGGCGCGGCATGGTGCTGGAAACGCTGCGCTATGCCGATGAAGTGAACAAGGCGCAGGGCTATTTCCGCGACATTCCCGACGACACGCCCGATGCCGATCTGATGGAACTGGCCGAGGCGCTGATCGAGAAGAAGAGCGGGGCGTTCCACCCGCAGGATTTCCACGATCGCTATGTCGATGCGCTGCGCGACCTGGTCGAGCGCAAGCGCAAGGCGAAGGGCGGCAAGATCATCGAAGATGCGGGCGATGACGCGCCCAAAAAGGGCGGATCGAACGTGGTCGATTTGATGGCGGCGCTGAAGAAGTCGATGGGTGGCGCGGCTCCGGCCAAGGCAGAGGCGAAACCCGCCGCCAAGAAGGCACCCGCCAAGCGCGCGCTGGCTAAAAAACGTGCATAGGGCCGCCTCTTCTCCCCTCCCTGGAAGGGAGGGGGCAGGGGGTGGGTCGGCTCATGGCGGAGCCGATTGCCCATTTCGGAGGAACCCACCCCCAACCCCTCCCTTCCAGGGAGGGGAGAAAGCATGACGCTCGACCCGCTCGAAAAATACAACGCCAAGCGCGACTTCGCGAAGACGGCGGAGCCTGCGGGCACGCTCGAACCCGGGCATGGCAATCGTTTCATCGTGCAGAAGCACGACGCATCGCGGCTGCACTGGGATTTCCGGCTGGAAGTCGATGGCGTGCTGAAAAGCTGGGCGGTGACGCGCGGGCCGAGCCTGGACCCCGCGCAGAAACGGCTGGCAGTGCGGACCGAGGACCATCCCTTGTCCTATGCGGATTTTGAGGGAACGATTCCGGCGGGCGAATATGGCGGCGGCACAGTGATGCTGTGGGACAGCGGCACCTGGTCCCCGATCAAGGGCAAGAGCGCCAAGGACCTCGAGCAGGGCCACCTCCACTTCGTGCTCGACGGCCAGCGTATGAAGGGGGAGTGGCTGCTGATCCGGTTGAAACCACGCGGCAAGGAGAAGGCCGAGAACTGGCTGCTGCGCAAGATCGACGATGCCGCGGCGGGCGGGGCCGATACGCTGGTCGAAACCGCGCTGACCAGCGTGACGAGCGGGCGCACGATGGCGGAGATTGCGGAAGGGAAGAAGCCGGCGGCTCCCCGGCGAAAGCCAGGGGCCAGGGTTGCAAAAGCTGCGCCCGTCGCTGGGGAGTCCGGCGTTCGCCGGAAAACGGCCGCCAGGCCGGTGTTCCAGGAGCCGCAGCTTTGCACCCTCGTCGATTCCGTTCCGACCGGTAGCCAATGGCTGCATGAGGTGAAGTACGACGGCTATCGCGCGCTGATCGCGGTCGCCAAGGGCAAGGCCACGGTGTTCACGCGTAGCGGGCTCGACTGGACCAACAAGTTCCAGGCGATTGCCGATGCCGTCGCCAGGCTCCCGGTCGAGACCGCACTGTTCGATGGCGAGATCGTCGCGTTCAAGGAGGGCCGCCCCGATTTCTCGACGCTGAAGGACGCGATCGCTTCCGGGGGCGACATGACCTTCTTCGCCTTCGACCTGTTGAACCTCGACGGCGAGGATCTGACCGACCTCACCAATCTCGCGCGCAAGCAGCGCCTGCAGCCGTTGATCGACGGCAAGGACCCGCGCGTCCAATATTCGGAGCATATCGCCGGGCAGGGCGAGCCATTGTTCGAAACGATGTGCAAGGAAGGCTATGAGGGCGTCGTCTCCAAACGCGCCGACGCACCCTATCGCGGCAAGCGCACGCAGGCCTGGCTCAAGACCAAATGCACGCGGCGGCAGGAGTTCGTCATCGTCGGCTGGACGCCGAGCGCCAAGTCGCGCGGGTTCGCGTCGTTGCTGCTAGGGCTGAACGGGGCGGACGGGCTGGTCTATGCCGGTAAGGTCGGCACCGGCTTCGACACCGCGACGATGCTCGATCTGCGCGCGCGGCTGGAGAGGATCGAACGCAAGACGCCGACCGTCGCCGCGCCCCGCGCGGCGGTGCGGGGTGCGCATTGGGTGTCGCCAAAGCTGGTCGCCGAGGTGGCCTTTGCCGAGACCACGCCCGATGGCGTATTGCGGCATTCGAGCTTCATCGGCCTGCGCGAGGACAAGCCCGCGCGCGAGGTGGTGGCGGAAACGCCGGTGCAGCCGGAAGCGGCGGAAACGCCCGAAATCCACATCAAGGTCAGCAGCCGCGACCGGGTGATCCTTCCCGAATCGAACATCACCAAGGGCGACCTCGCCGATTATTACGCCAAGGTCGCGGGCATCATGCTGCCCTGGGCCGCCAACCGGCCGATCAGCCTGGTGCGCTGTCCGCAGGGGCGCGCCAAGCAATGTTTCTTCCAGAAGCATGACGCGGGCAGCTTCAAGGGCGAGCATGTCCACACGGTGCCGATCACCGAGAAAGACGGGTCAACCGAAGAGTATCTGTACATCGACGATGCCGACGGGCTGGTCGCGTGCGTGCAGATGGGCACGATCGAATTCCACGGCTGGGGATCCTCGGTCGCCACGCTGGAACAGCCCGATCGCATGGTGTTCGATCTCGACCCCGATGAGGGGCTGGGCTTCGATCTGGTCAAGAAGGCCGCGGTCGAGTTGAAGGAGCATCTTGCCGAACTGGGGCTGGTCAGCTTCGCGATGCTGTCGGGCGGCAAGGGTGTGCATGTCGTCGTGCCGCTGACCCCACAGGCCGAATGGCCCGCGGTCAAGGATTTTGCCGATCGCTTCGCCCGCGCGCTGGGGGAGGCTGCGCCCGACCGCTTCGTCGCGACCATGTCCAAGGCCAAGCGCAAAGGGCGGATCTTCATCGACTGGCTGCGTAACCAGCGCGGCGCGACTGCGGTGCTGCCCTATGTTGCGCGCGCGCGCGCCGGGGCACCGGTGGCGGCACCGGTGTCGTGGAGCGAACTCGGCGGCATCGATACCGCCGCGCAGTGGAGCATTCGCGATGCCGATGAGCTGATCGCGCGCGCCGCGTCCCGAGAATTGGCGGGGTGGGGCATTGCCGATCAGGTGCTGCCCGATCTGTGACGGCCGCGTCGCCTAGACGGTGACCTGCTCGCCCAATTCCAGCACCTTGCCCGGCGGGATCTTGAGGAAGTCGGTCGGGTCGCTGGCATTGCGTTGCAGGAACATGAAGATGCGGTCCTGCCACAGTGGCATACCCTGATTGGCGGCGGGCTTGATCGTGTTGCGACCGATGAAATAGCTGGTCTTGGCGGGGTTGAGCACCTTCTTGTGGCTGACCGCCTCCAGCCCAAGGTCGCGCGGCACGTCGGGCGATTCCATGAAGCCATAGGTCAGCACGATGATGGTGAAATTGTCGTCGACTCGGCGGATTTCGGAGCGTTCGTGCGGCTCGACATAGGGACGGTCGGCGGTGCGCACGCTGACGATCAGGTTCTTCTCGTGCAGCACCTTGTTGTGTTTGAGATTGTGCAGCAGCGCGCCGGGGGCACTGTCGGGATTGGCGGTGAGGAACACGGCGGTCCCCTCCACGCGCTCGGGCGGACGCTTGGCGAGCGCGGCGGCGAGATCGGCAAGCGGCACGCTCTGCCGCGCCTCGAACGCGCGGACGATGCCGCGACCACGATTCCAGGTGTAGATGATCAGGCCGATCACCCCTGCCACGACCAGCGGCACCCAGCCGCCCTCGACCACGCGCAGGATGTTCGCGCCGAAGAAGATCAGGTCGAGCGTGAGGAACGGCAGGATCACCGCGAGTGCCAGCGGACGCCCCCAGTTCCAGCGATGGCGCACCACGATATAGGCGAGCAACGTCGTCACCACCATCGTGCCCGTAACCGCAATGCCATAAGCGGCAGCCATTGCCGAGGAGGTGCGGAACTGGATTACCAGCACCAGCACGCCCGTCAGCAGCAGCCAGTTGATCGACGGCAGATAGATTTGTCCGGCCTGTGCGGCCGAGGTCTGGCGGATGCGCAGGCGCGGCAACAGGCCGAGCTGGATCGCCTGCTGCGTCAGCGAATAGGCACCGGTGATCACCGCTTGACTGGCGATGACGGTTGCCATCATCGCGAGCACGATCAGCCACGGCCGCACGCTTTCCGGCGCCATCACGAAGAACCAGTCCTGGTTGACGAAGGGCGTTCCCGCCGCCGCCGCCGCCTCAAGCGCATTGAGCGCAAAGGCACCCTGGCCGAGATAATTGAGCACCAGGCAGGGGAAAACGAGGAAGAACCAGCCGATACGGATCGGCTTGATACCGAAATGGCCCATATCGGCGGTCAAGGCCTCGGCGCCCGTTACCGTCAGGAACACAGCCCCCAGCACGAACAGGCCCGTGACGCCGTGTGTGGCGAGCAGGATCGCGCCATAATGCGGGGAAATGACGCGCAGGATCGAAGGTTCGTCGGCGATGTGCCACAGGCCGAGCCCGCCAATCGCCAGGAACCACACGATACAGACCGGCCCGAACAGCGTCGAAACGCTCGCCGTGCCGCGGCTCTGGATGAAAAACAGCGCGACGAGGATCACGATCGTGACGCCGAGGATCGCCGAATCGTCGAAGATATTGGCCAGTGCGGGAATGGTCTTCAGCCCCTCCACCGCCGACAGCACCGACAAGGCCGGCGTGATGATCGCATCGCCGTAGAAGAGCGAGGCCCCCGCCGCCCCCAGCACCAGCGCGATGAGCGAGCGCCGCCCCAGCGCGCGCCGGGCGAGTGCGGTGAGCGCCAGCACGCCGCCTTCGCCCTGATTGTCCGCGCGCATCAGAAAGATGACGTATTTGACGGTGACGACCAGGATCAGCGACCAGATCGCAAGACTGAGCACGCCCAGAATCTCGCTGGCGTCGATGCCGTCGCCCGCGGTCTGGCTCAACGCTTCGCGGAAGGCGTAAAGCGGGCTGGTGCCGATATCGCCGAACACCACGCCGATCGCGCCGATCGTCAAGGCCAGCAACGCCGGATGCGGCGCATGCGGGGCGGGACTGTCAGGCTTGGTCGCGGTCGCTGCGGTCATAAGCGGTGAATGGCTCGTCAGGAAGGACGGCGCGCTTTACGCTCGTGGGGGCTTTGCGCAAGGCCTTTGATACTCGCGCTGGCCAGGCGGTGTCACGGGCGTTGCACCGAGGCCACCATTGCGACATAGCCAAGGGCATGGTTCCCTTTTCGTTCGCAGGTCGTGATTTCCTTGCTTTGGGGAGCGGTGCCCTGTTCTGGCCCGCGCGCGGGGCGTTGCTGGTGGCCGACCTGCATTTCGAGAAAGCAAGCTGGTACGCGCGCGGTGGTCAAATGTTGCCGCCTTATGATTCGCTGGCGACGCTTGCCGATCTGACCGCGCTGGCGGAGACGCTGCGCCCGCGCGAAATCTGGTGCCTGGGCGACAGTTTCCACGACGATGAGGGATGCGATCGCTTGCCCGATGCGGCGCAGGCGCGGCTGCGCGCGCTGACCGGTGCGATCGCGTGGACGTGGATCACCGGCAACCATGATGCGGGAATGGTCGATCGTTGCGGCGGGGTCGTTGTTGACGAGGCCGAGGTCGACGGGTTGATCCTGCGGCACGAAGCTGTGCCCGACGAAGTCCGTCCCGAGCTTTCGGGCCATTTCCATCCCAAATTGCGGTTGCGGGTGCGCGGTCGTTCGGTCTCCCGCCGCTGCTTCGTCGCCAGTGCGTGCAAGCTGATCCTGCCCGCGTTCGGCGCTTTAACGGGGGGGCTGGATGCAGCACACCCGGAGATTGTCCGCGCAGTCGGGCGAGGGGCGGAAGCGCTGATCCCGGTCGAGGATCGCTTGCTGCGCTTTCGGCTGGCGGCGTAAGCCGCTGCCAAAAATCCCTCCCGTGAACGGGAGGGATTTCACATCTCAGCTCGCCAATTGCGGAAAGCCTGCGCGGAACGCCGCAACCTTTGGTTTGTCGAAGGTCACGATATAGGGGTGGTTGGGGTTCCGGTCGTAAAAATTCTGATGATAGTCCTCCGCCGGAAAGAACGCGCCCGACTCGATTTTGGTCACGATCGGTTTGGCGAAGACATGCGCTTGGCCCAATTGCGCGATATAGGCGGCGGCGACGCCACGCTGCGCCGCGCTTTGCGGGAAGATCGCCGAGCGATAGCTGTAGCCGCTGTCGGGGCCTTGCCGATTGAGCTGGGTCGGATCGTGCGCGATCGAGAAATAGACGCGCAGCAGCGTCGCATAGCTGACCTTGGCCGGATCATAGACGATGCGCACCGCCTCGGCATGTTTGGTCGTTTCGCTTGAAACCTGATCATAGGTCGCGGTGTCGCGCGTGCCCCCGGCATAGCCGGCAGTGACGTTGGTCACGCCCTTCACATGCTCGAACACCGCTTCCATGCCCCAGAAACAGCCGCCCGCGAACACGGCGGTTTGCCGACCGGTGGCGGTAACATCGGTCTTGGCGACGGGCAGCGGCACGGCGCGCTCGGCCTGCGCGGCACCGCCGAGCGCGAACAGCGCGACTCCGGCAAGACCTGTGGCGAAGAAACGGGGCTTTAACATCGGGACACCTCTTGATGGGACACGACGTAGTTCGTGTCTTGGCCGCACTTAGTTACGTCCGGGCAGCCAAAGAGATGTCGTGTCGGATCAATGCCGCTTCAAGCCGCGCACGCGGTGCCAGACATAGAAGCCGATCGCCGCGACCAGCACCACCGCAATCACCACGTCCGCGCTGTGGAACGCCGCCTTGACGCGCGGGTCGCTGTTCCATTTGTCACCCAGCACCATGCCGAGATAGGCGAGGCCAAAGCACCACGGCCACGATCCGATAAAGGTGTAGATGTGGAATGGGATCAGCGGCATCCGTGCCACGCCCGCCGGAAACGCGATGAACGAGCGGATCACCGGCAGCAGACGCCCGATCAGCACCGCGATATTGCCGAAGCGCGCGAAGAAGCGGTCGGCGGCGTCGAGCTCACCCGGCCCGACCAGCACATAGCGGCCCCAGCGCTCGGCCACCGGCCGCCCGCCGCGCTTGCCGATCTCATAGCCGACGATCGAGCCGAGATTGCACCCGATCGCGCCCGCCGTCGCGGCGAGGTACAGGTTGAAATGCCCGGTCGAGACCAGATAGCCGGCAAAGGGCATGATGATCTCGGACGGCAGCGGGATGCAGGCCGATTCGATCGCCATCAGCAACGCAATGCCGAGATAGCCGCCGCTGGAAATGACGCCGATGGTGAAGGTCGCGAGGATGCCGAGGATTTTTTCGATCATGGGGCAGGGCTTTGCCGTGGGATGCGGCGCGGGGCCAGCGGAAATGTGCGGAGCGGTTGCTAGGGTCTTTGCGTATCCGCGATGAAAGGCGGGGCGGTCTGGCTATGTCAATGGGCCCAGTTGAAGCGGACAAGTGCCATCGAAAAAGCAAATACAAAGGCATAGCCAAATCGGTCGATGCCTACCTGTGTTTGCCCCTTGCTCTCCCGCAATCGCCCAATGAGCATCATGGCACCCCCAACAACCAACGGGGTTATGACGACGTTCGCTTCGCGAAGCCCAAGGTTGGAGATGAAGGATCTGGGCATAACCAGAAGGCTTATGCCGCCCGCCATCGTACCCCACAAAGCGAAGCCGATTGTCGATAAAAACGGGTTTCTTGGCTTTTTGAAGGTGTCGGCGAGCCCGTGAAAGCCAAGTTCAGCTAAGGACTCGAACAATAGCTGCAGCAAAATCTCGCCGAGAAATTGCAAAATGATCTCGACTATAAATTCCATATATCTCTGTCATAGCGACGGGCGGTGCTGGAGCTTAACCTGAGCATCCGCTGTCGCCAATGGCGGCTGCGAACTCGCCTGTCCGCTGTCCACGCATTTCAAAACGCGCACCGTGTGCCCCGCGAGCAAACGATGGTAGAGCGCCCCCATGAACGAGTCCGACAAACGCCTCGCCGCGCTGGCTGCGGTGGAAGAGGTTCGCGCTGGCATGAGTGTCGGCCTTGGCACCGGGTCCACCGCAGCGTTTGCGATCGAGGCGCTGGGCGAGCGGGTGCGTGGGGGGCTGGCCGTTCAGGCGGTTGCGACCTCGCTTGCCACCGAGGCGCACGCGCGCTCGGTCGGCATAACGCTGATCGAACTGCCCGCGCGGATCGATCTCACCATCGATGGTGCCGATGAAATCGATGGTGCTTTGCGCGCGATCAAGGGGGCAGGCGGTGCGATGCTCCGCGAAAAGGTCGTCGCCGCCGCCAGCGCGCGGATGCTGGTGATCGCCGATGGCTCCAAGCGCGTCGCCGCGATCGGGGCGGCGAAGATCCCGGTCGAGACTTTGCCCTTCGCCCGGAATTTCGTGGCGGCGCGACTCGAAAACCTTGGTGCCCAGGTCGCCCTGCGGGAAAATTTCCTTACCGATCAGGGAAATTCCATCCTCGATTGCAGCTTTGCGCCTGATATCGACCATCGCCGCCTTGCCGCTGAAATTGCCGCAATTCCGGGCGCTTTGGGGCACGGCCTGTTCCTGACCGAGGTGTCGGCGGCCTATATCGCGACCGATGGTGTCGTTACGCGGCTGGAACGCGACGAAAGGACGCGATAAGGCCCTCGCACACCGCAACCGGGCGGGCGCACGTGCGTTCAGACCCACATTAGCGAGGCGATATCTTTCATGGCCGACACCCCGACGACTGCGACTGCAACGAGCGTTCATGAGGATGGCTCGCCCGAGCGCCTCGCCATCGACACGATCCGCACCCTCTCGATGGACGCGGTGCAGGCCGCAAATTCCGGGCACCCGGGCACGCCAATGGCGCTGGCTCCGGTCGGTTATACGCTGTGGAGCAAGTTCCTGCGCTACGATCCGGCCACCCCGGATTGGCCCAATCGCGACCGCTTCGTGCTGTCGGTCGGCCATGCGTCGATGCTGCTCTACGCGCTGATCCATCTGGCCGGGATCGAAGAGATCGATGCCGAAGGCAACAAGACCGGGCACCCCGCGCTCAGCCTCGAAGACCTAAAGCAGTTCCGCCAGCTCTCGTCCAAGACGCCGGGCCATCCTGAATATCGCCACACCACCGGTGTAGAGACCACCACCGGTCCCCTCGGTGCAGGCTGCGGCAATTCGGTCGGCATGGCGATCGCGGAGCGCTGGTTCGCGGCGCGCTACAACAAGCCCGGTTTCGACCTGTTCGACCATGATGTCTATGCGCTGTGCGGCGATGGCGACATGATGGAGGGCGTCTCGGCCGAAGCTGCCTCGCTCGCCGGGCACCTCAAACTGTCCAATTTGTGCTGGCTGTACGATAGCAATCACATCTCGATCGAGGGCGCGACCAGCCTTGCCTTCGACGAAGACGTCGGCAAGCGCTTCGAATCCTATGGCTGGAACGTCATCCATGTGAACGACGCCAACGATGTCGCTGCGCTCACCGCCGCGCTCGATACGTTCAAGGCGACGACCGACAAGCCGACCTTCATCGTCGTGCATTCGATCATCGGCTATGGCAGCCCCAAGGCGGGCAGCGAAAAGGCGCATGGCGAGCCGCTGGGCGAGGAGAATATCCGTCTGACCAAGCAGGCCTATGGCTGGCCCGAAGATGCCAAGTTCCTGGTCCCCGACGGCGTTGCCGAGCACTTTAAGGGGGCGATTGCCGGTCGCGGCGCGCCCTTGCGCGAAGCCTGGGACGCGCTGCGCGCGCGTTATGCCACCGAATATCCCGAGGAATCGGCGCAGCTCGACGCGATCTTCACCGATAGCCTGCCCGACGGCTGGGATTCCGATATCCCGGTGTTCGATGCCGACGCCAAGGGCGTCGCCAGCCGCGACGCGGGCGGCAAGGTACTCAACGCGATCGCGGCCAAGGTGCCGTGGCTGCTCGGCGGCTCTGCCGATCTGTCGCCCTCGACCAAGACCGACATCAAGGGCGCGGCTTCGTTCGAACCCGGCAATTATGGCGGCAGCAACGTGCATTTCGGCGTGCGCGAACATGGCATGGGCGCGATCGTCAACGGCATGACGCTGTCGCATCTGCGCGGTTATGGCTCCACCTTCCTGGTGTTCGTCGATTATATGCGCGCGCCGGTGCGCCTGTCGGCGATCATGGAAATCGGATCGGTGTGGGTGTTCACCCACGATTCGATCGGCGTCGGCGAAGACGGCCCGACGCACCAGCCGATCGAGCATCTGGCGACGCTGCGCGCGATTCCAGGGCTCGACACGATCCGCCCGGCCGATGCCAATGAAGTGGCGGCGGCGTGGCGGGCGATCATGGCCGATGCCAGCCATCCGACCGCGCTGATCCTGTCGCGGCAGGCGCTCCCGACGCTTGACCGGTCGAAATATGCGAGCGCGGATGGGCTGGCCAAGGGGGCCTATGTGCTCGCCGACAGCGAAAACCCGGAGGTGATCCTGATCGCGACGGGTTCCGAAGTGTCGCTGGCGCTGGCGGCGCACGACAAATTGGTCGCGCAGGGCGTGGCATCGCGCGTGGTGTCGATGCCGAGCTGGTATCGCTATGAAAAGCAGGACGCCGCTTATAAGGAATCGGTGCTGCCCAAGGGCGTGAAGGCGCGGCTCGCGATCGAGATGGCGGGTGAAATCGGCTGGGATCGCTATGTGGGTCTCGACGGGCGCACGATCACCATGTCGACCTTTGGCGCGTCGGCACCGATTGCGAAATTGCAGGACAAGTTCGGTTTCACTGTCGACAATGTCGTCAAGGTTGCCACCGAAATGCTCGGCGAGGCCGCCTGATCCCCGATTGGCCTTGTTCCGGTAACCGTCATGCCCAAATGCATTGCTACGCTGGCGGGATGGACTCGGAACAAGGCCGGGTGATGCCACTAGGATATACGGAGAAGCACTGATGGGCCGTTTGAACGATCTCGCAAATCTCGGTCAGGCCGTGTGGCTCGACTTTGTCGACCGCAAGTTCCTCGCCGAGGGCGGCCTGCAGAAACTGGTCGATGAGGACTCGCTGACCGGCGTCACGTCGAACCCGTCGATCTTCGAAAAGGCGATGGGGCATGGCGATGCCTATGATGCCGAGCTTGCGGCGTTCGACAAGGCCAACCCCGATGCGTCGACGATGGAGCGCTACGAACATCTGGCGATCCTCGACATCCAGGCAGCGGCAGACACGCTGCGCCCGGTCTATGACCGGCTTGGCACCAAGGATGGCTATGTCAGCCTGGAAGTGTCGCCCTATCTCGCGAACGACACCGACGGCACCATCGCCGAGGCGCAGAAATTGTGGGCCGCAGTCGATCGGGCGAACCTGATGATCAAGATTCCCGGCACCCCTGCCGGTGTCCCCGCGATCGCCGCGACGATCGACGCTGGGATCAACGTCAACGTGACGTTGCTGTTTTCGCAAAGCGCGTATCAGGCAGTGGCGGAAGCCTATGTCGAGGGCCTGGAAAAGCGCGTCGCGCGCGGTGAGCCGATCGACCATATCGCGAGTGTCGCCAGCTTCTTCGTCAGCCGGATCGACTCGAAGATCGACGACAAGATTGATGCAGGGGTCGGCGGCGATGCGGCCAAGGCGCTCAAGGGCAAAGTCGCCATTGCCAATGCCAAGCTCGCTTATGCCTGGTATGAGGAATTCATCGCCTCCGCTCGCTGGCAGGCCCTCGCCGCCAAGGGCGCGCAGGTGCAGCGGCTGCTCTGGGCATCGACCGGCACCAAGAACCCCGATTATCCCGACACGCTATATCTCGACACGCTGATCGGCAAGGACACGGTCAACACCGTGCCGCCCAAGACGCTCGATGCGTTCCGCGAACGCGGCACCGCTAAGCTTACGCTGACCGAGGATGTGGCGGGTGCGCGGCATGTCCTGTCCGAGACGGAGCGGCTTGGCCTGGACCTGGACGGCGTGACCGATACGCTGGTCGAGGAGGGCGTCGCGTCCTTCTCCAAGGCGTTTGACGATCTGCTCGGAGCAATCGCCGCCAAGCATCCTGCGCACGCCTGAAGGACCATATTCATGAAGATCGGAATCATCGGCCTTGGCCGGATGGGCGGGAACATCGCGCGCCGAATCATGCGCGCCGGGCACGAAACCGTGGTGTTCGACCGTGATGCCAAGGCGGTGGCCGCACTCGCCGCCGATGGGTCGGTGGCGGCGGAGTCGCTCGAGGACATGCGCGACAAGCTCGACACGCCCGCACTCTACTGGGTGATGCTGCCGGCCGGGGAACCGACCGAGCAGACCATCGCCACGATCGGTGGCTTTGCCAAAGCGGGCGACATCGTCATCGATGGCGGCAATAGCTTCTACAAGGACGACATCCGCCGCGCGAAAATGCTCGCCGAAAAGGGCATCCACTATATCGATGTCGGTACGTCGGGCGGCGTATGGGGCCTGGAGCGCGGCTTCTGCATGATGGTCGGCGGCGACAAGGGATCGGTCGACCTGATCGATCCGATCCTAGCCGCGCTGGCTCCGGGCATTGGCACGATCCCGCGCACGCCCGACCGCAATGCCGATAAGGAAGATCCGCGCGCCGAGCAGGGCTATATCCATGCCGGGCCTGCGGGGGCGGGGCACTTCGTCAAGATGGTGCATAACGGCATCGAATATGGCCTGATGCAGGCCTATGCCGAGGGCTTCGACATCCTGAAGGGCAAGGCGTCGGAAAACCTCCCCGAGGACGAGCGCTTCGATCTCAATTTGACCGATATCGCTGAAGTGTGGCGGCGCGGATCGGTCATCTCGTCGTGGTTGCTGGATCTGTCGGCGTCGGCGCTGGCCAAGGATCAGGCGCTCGATGCTTTTTCGGGCAAGGTCGCCGATTCGGGCGAGGGCCATTGGACGATCGAAGCGGCGATGGAGGAGGCGGTGCCGGTCAACGTCCTCTCCGCTGCCTTGTTCGCCCGTTATCGCAGCCGGGTCGAGCATACGTTCGGCGACAAATTGCTGTCGGCAATGCGCTTTGGCTTTGGTGGCCATGTCGAGATGCCGCAGTGACAGACGCCAGTGCGATCCGGCTGGTGGTGTCGGATGTCGATGGCACGTTGGTCGATCGCGCGAAGCAAATCACGCCGGGCGTGGCGGCGGCGGTCGCACGGCTGCGCGCGGCGGGTTTGCCGTTCACGATTATCAGCGCGCGCCCGCGCTCGGGCCTGATGCCGATTGCCGAAACGCTGGCGATCGATGCGCCGATGGGGGCGTTCAATGGCGGTACGGTCTTTACCCGCGATGGGCGGGTGACCTGCCACCATGTGGTCGACCGGTGGGTGGTCGAGGCGGCCTTCGCGGCGGCGCGCGGGCTGGCAGTCGACACCTGGGTGTTCGCTGACGACCTGTGGTATGCCAGCACGGACGTCGGCGCGCATGTCACCAGCGAGCGGATCGCGTCGAACCAGACGCCGATCGTGACGCAGGATTTTTCGGGCCTGTATGACCGCGTGGACAAGATCACCTTCGTCAGCGATGTGCCGACGCTGCTCGCCGATCTCCACGCCAGCCTGGAGCCCCATGCGGCGCAAGCGACGATCGCCCAGTCGCAGACGTATTATCTCGATATCACTGCGCTGCGGGCCAATAAGGGCGACGGCGTGGCAACGCTGGCCGAGGTGATCGGCGTGCCGCTCACCGAAACGGCGGTGTTTGGCGACCAGGCCAACGACTTGCCGATGTTCGCCCGCGCAGGCCTGTCGTTTGCGATGGGGCAGGGGCCCGAGGCGGTGCGGGCACAGGCCGACCATGTGGTGGCAGGTAACGACCGGGATGGCGTGGCCGAGGCGATCGACGCGATTCTGGCGGGGCGATAATCCCCGCCGGGTCAGCGCCCGAACCAGATCCGCTGGATTTCCTTCGTGCCGTCCAGCCACTGGTGCTTGAGTGCCCCCGCCAGATGCAGCGCGACCAGTGCATAGACCGCATAAGCAATGATCTCATGCGCTTCGCCAAACCCGTCATGCACCGCCTTCTTGGTCGCGGGATCGAGCGCCATGATGAAGCCGAGGCGCGGCCATTGGAACAGGCCGAACAGGTACATCGGCGTGGTCGCGGCCTTTTCATAGGCCGAATCCATGATCCAGCCGGTCAGCGGCATGGCGAACAGGATCGCGTACAGCCCCCAGTGCACGATATGCGATGCGGCCACTTCCCAACCGGCATAGCCGCGCGGCAGCGGCGGCGGACGATGGCCGAAGCGCCACAGGATGCGCAGCAGGGCCAGGCCAAGGATGGTGATGCCGATCGACTTGTGCAGGTCGATCGCCGGGCGCACCTGCGCATCGGGCAGGACCGGCCAGATCCAGGCGAGCGCGACGTTGGTTACGATCAGCGCTGCGACCAGCCAATGCAGCACGATCGCAACGTTGGAGTAGCGCTGTACCAAGATAATGCTCCTGCCGATAAACTAGAGTTAACCTAGCGGGACTTGCGCCCGCGCGCTAGGCGGCGTCATCGCTCGTTCATCCTGGATCGGTATCGCCTCCGCAATGACTTCGCTCGCCCAAACGCTCGTGGCGGAATCGCCGCGCCTGACCCCGCGACGGATTCCCGTCGCAAGCCGGATCATCGGTGCGTTCGGGCCGATCCTGTTCGTCGCGCTGCTGGTGCAGGCGTTCCAGCGGCAGGGGTTGGCGGTGTGGTCGATCGGCATCGTTTATATTTTATATGACACAGCATTGCTCGCGTTCACCGCATGGAACATCCGGGATTTGCGCCTGAAGCCACAGCCCGCGCCCGCGACCTCGGTCTCGTTTGGCGTGATTGTCGCGGCGCATAATGAGGAAGGCGTGATTGCGGCGGCGATCGACCGGCTGGCGGGCCAGACGGCCGCCCCCGATCTGATCCTGATTGCGGACGATGGATCGAGCGATGGCACCGCCGCGGTGCTGGCGCGCCGCTACGGGCTCGTGGCACCGCCGCTTGGCACGATGAGCGAGCCGTCACCGGTGCTGCCGTCGCTGCGCTGGCTGCGGTTGCGCCACGGTGGCAAGGCGCGGGCGCTCAACGCGGCAATGGTGCAGGTCGATACCGAAGTGGTGCTGACGGTCGATGCCGATACGCTGCTCGAACCCGGCGCGATCGCCGCGATGCGCGCGGCCTTTGCTGCCGAGCCCGAACTGGTGGCGGCGACGGGGGTGCTCGCGCCGATTTGCGGGCCGGACTTGCAAGGACGGTTCTTCGAGTGGTTCCAGACCTATGAATATGTCCGCAATTTCCTGTCGCGCCATGCGTGGGAGCGGCTGAACAGCCTGTTGCTGATTTCGGGCGCGTTCGCCGCGTTCCGGCGCGATGCGGTGGTAGCAGTCGGCGGGTTCGATCCCGATTGCATGGTCGAGGATTACGAGTTGATCCACCGGTTGCATCGTCACGCGGTGGATCATGGGCGCGACTGGACGGTGCGCGTGGTCGGCGGTGCGCTGGCACGGACCGATGCCCCGGCGAGCCCGCTCGCGTTCCTGCGCCAGCGGCGGCGCTGGTTCGGCGGCTTTCTGCAGACGCAGCATTGGAATCGCGACATGGTCGGCGCGCGGCGCTTCGGCTGGCTTGGCACGGCGATGCTGCCGGTCAAGACGCTCGACACGCTTCAGCCGATCTACGGGCTGGCGGCATTTGCAATCCTGATCGGGCTGGTGGCGACCGGGCGCTTCATGGTCGCGCTGCCGATCCTGATCGTGATGCTGGTCAAGATCGCGATCGATCTGACCTTCCATTTGTGGTCGCTTGGTATTTACAAGAACTGGACCGGGCAGCGCGAGGGGCTGGGGCTGTTCCCGGCGCTGATCGCGGCGATCCTGGAACCGTTCAGCTTCCAGCTATTGCGTCACGCCGGGGCGGTATGGGGCTGGCATGCCTTCCTGACGGGTCGCGAAAGCTGGGGACGGCAGCGGCGCACCGCGATCATCGCACCGGCGGAGTAGCGGGGCGCGCTTACGCCACCAGCCGGTAGCCGATGCCCGGTTCGTTGAGCACCAGCGCGGGGGCTGCGGGGTCCGCCTCGAGTTTCAGCCGTAGCGCGCGCACGGCGACGCGCAGATATTCGACGTCGTCGATATGGCCTTCGCCCCACACCACCCGCAGCAAATGCGCATGAGTCAGCAGCTTGCCCGCATGGCGTGCCAGTTCGGCGAGCAGCGCGAATTCCTTGCGGGTGAGCTTCACCGATACGCCATCGCGCCAGACCTGATGCGCGGCGAGATCGATTTCGACCGGCCCCACCTTCAGCCGGTCCTGCCCAGCCGCTGCCGCATTGTGCCGCCGCAGCGCGACCCGGATGCGCGCCAGCAATTCCTCGGTGTCGAACGGTTTGACGACATAGTCATCGGCTCCGAGATCAAGCGCGGCGACCTTTTCTGCGGTCGCGTCGCGCGCGGTCAGCACGATGACGGCGCGGTCCATCGCCTTCAGCAGCGGCACAAGCTCGATGCCGTCGCGGTCGGGCAGACCGAGATCGAGCAGCACCAGCTCGCATCCCGGGCGCCGCGCGGCGGTCAGGGCATCGTGGGCGGTGGCGGCTTCGTCGGCGGTGAGCCCGGCGCGCTCGACCGCTCCGCGCACGAGGCGACGGATTGCGGCTTCATCATCGACGATCAGGATTTGGGCGGTCATGCCGCTGCCGTACGCCGGATCAGTGGATTGGGCCAAGTCACGCAAAACGCCGATCCGCCGGTCTCGCGGTTGGAGGCGCTGACGCTCAGCCCCATCGCCTGGGCAAAGCCCTGGACGATGGCGAGGCCAAGCCCGGTGCCGCCGCTGCGATCATCGCCATCGACGCGGGTAAAGCGGTCGAACAGATGCGCCTCGCGCCCCGGTGGTAGTCCCGGGCCCTGGTCGAGCACGCCGAGCGTGAGACCGTCGGGGGTGCGACGTCCTTCGATGATGATGTCGGTATCGGCGGGGGCGAATTTGGCGGCGTTGCCGAGCAGGTTGATGAGGACGTGGTGCAGCATGCGGGGATCGGCCTCGACCAGCGGCAGGGTCGGCGGCACGTCGAGAATCAGGCGATGGCGTGCCAGTTCGGCGCGAAGGTCGTGTGCGGCGGCGGCGACCGCATCGGTCAGGTCGGTGGCCTCCTGCCGCATGACCAGCGCGCCGGCTTCGATCCGGGTCATCTCGACCAGATCGTCGAACACGCGCCGCAAACGCCGGGCCTCGCTCTGCAACGTGGCGGTGGTGGGGGAGGCCCCATATTCGCTGGCGAGCTGATCGGCGGCGGCAACGACGGCGGTGAGCGGCGTCTTGAGGTCATGCCCGATCGAGGACAGCAAGGTCGCGCGCAAATCGTCGCGCTGCTTCAGCGCACTCACCTCGCGCGCCTGCGCTTCCAGTTGCAGACGTTCGTGGGCCAGCGCGGCCTGGCCTACCAGGGTGGCGAACAGCACGCGTTTGTCGGCGGGGATCGGATCGCCATCGCCATCGCGCGCAACGCCGAGCACCCCCAACACGCCGAGCGCGGTCTTGAGCGGATGGAATTGCCACGCACTGGCCGTCAACGTCCCGCTCGCGCGCCCGGTCACCTCGCCGCGATCGAACGCCCAGTCGGCGGCGGCGAGATCGATCGGGCTCAGTTGCGGCACATCGGGCGCACCGGCGATCGCGACATGGCGGCCATCGCGCTCGCCTAACAGGACCGTGGATACGCCCAGCAAGGCAGCGGTTTCCTCGCACGTAGCGGTCGCCGTGCCGGTCTCATCGGCGACGGCGGCAAGACGCTGGCCGAACGCCGCGAGCGCGGCATTTTCGGTGGCGGTGCGCGCGCCGAGATTGGCTTCGCGGCGGACTTGCCCGGCCAATTGGCTCGCGACGACCGCGACGATGACGAACACGATCAGCGTGACGACATTCTGCGGATCGGTGATCGTCAGCGTGTAGAGCGGCGGCAGGAAGAAAAAATTATACGCCAGCGCCGCGCCGATGCTCGCGATCAACGAGGGGCGCAGGCCGTAGAGCGTGGCGGTCGCGATCACCGGCAGCAGATACAGCAGATCCATCGCATTGGCACCGACCAGCGGCTGTAACAGCGTCGCGAGCGCGGTGTTGGCACCGACGAGTGCAAGCCCGATCAGACTCCCGCGCGCCAGGATCGGCCGAGTGGTGGGGGCTTCGCGTAACGTTTCGCTGGGTTGCGCGACGGGTACGACATGGATCGCCACGCCATCGAGCGCCCGCACCAGCCGGTCGACGATCGAGCCGTGGCGCAGCTCGAACCACCACGAACGGCGCGACTTGCCGATAACGACGGCGGTCGCGCGCGCTTCGCGGATTTGCGCGACCAGACCCTCGAGCACACTGCGCGCGGGGATGGTGGCAATGGTCGCGCCAAGACCGGTGGCGAGGTCGAGCGCATGCGCCATGCGCGCGCGCGCCTCGGCGGAGAGTGTCGCCGTGCGCGGGGTTTCCACCACCACCGCCGTCCAGCTTGCGCGGAGTGCATCGGCCAGACGTTTGGCCGAGCGGATCAGCGTTTCGCTGCCCGGCTGATCGCCAACCGCGACGACGACGCGCTCGCCGCCGGCCCAGGTGCCGCTTTCGCCGAGGCTGGCGACATGGTCGAGCAAATGGCGGTCGACCGTCTGCGCGGCGCGGCGCAACGCCAGTTCGCGGAGCGCCGACAGGTTCGATTTCGAGAAGAAATGGCCGAGCGCGCGCGTCGCCTCGGCAGGGATATAGACCTTGCCGTCCTTCAGCCGGTCGATCAGCTCGTCGGGCGGGAGGTCGACCACTTCGATCTCGGCATCGTCCAGCACCGCATCGGGCACGGTCTCGCGCACACGCACGCGGGTGAAACCGGCGACGACATCGTTGAGGCTTTCGACGTGCTGGATGTTGAGCGTGGTGAGCACGTCGATGCCCGCTGCGCGCAACTCTTCAATATCCTGCCAGCGCTTGGGGTGGCGGCTGCCGGGGGCATTGGTATGCGCAAATTCGTCGATCAAGGCGACTTGCGGATGCCGCTTGAGCATCGCGTCGAGATCGAATTCCTCGAGAGTGTGCGCGCCATGGACGATTTTAGCGCGCGGCAGCACCTCGAATGGGGCGGTCAGCCGTTCGGTTTCGGTGCGGCCATGCGTTTCGATCACGCCTGCGACGACATCGGTGCCAGTGCGCAGGAGTTCCGCGCCTTCGCGCAGCATTTCGAAGGTCTTGCCGACACCGGGGGCGGCCCCGAGGAAAATCTTGAGACGACCACGCCCCTCCCTTTGGGCGGCCTTGAGCAGCGCGTCGGGGGAGGGGCGGGTCTCGTTCACTTCGACGTGGTAGCGGAAAGCATATCAAGCTGTCGATTGAACAGCAGGACGTTGACGTGCGGTTCGCCGATGATGCCGAGCACGGGTTGCTCGGTCTGTTCGGCGATGAGCGACTTTACCTTGGCGACATCCAGGCCGCGCGCCTTGGCGATGCGCGGTGCCTGCAAAAAAGCCGCCTCGGGGCTCAGATCGGGATCGAGCCCCGAGGCGCTAGTGGTGACCAGGTCGGCGGGTAGATCCCCGGTCATCCCTTCCGCCCGCGCGGTGGAAACGCGCTTGGCGATGGCGTCGCGCAGGTCTTTCGACCCGGGCGCTAGGTTGGTCGCGGCCGACGAACTCGCATCATAGCCATCCTTGCCAGCGGCAGAGGGACGCGGATGGAGATAGCGTGGGCCCGTGAAATTCTGGGCGATCAGCGCGGAGCCGATCGGATTGCCCCTGGTGTCCGACAGGATGCTGCCATTGGCCTGGACCGGCAGCGCGACCTGCGCGATGCCGGTGATCGCGGCTGGATACAGCAGCCCGGTGACGAGCGTGACGAGCAGCAGCAGGACCGCGGTGGGGCGGAGCGCGCGAAGCGTTTCGGTGAACATCGAAAGGTCCTTCAAGCGAGATGGAGGGCGGCGACGACGAGATCGATCGCCTTGATGCCGACGAATGGGGCGATCAGCCCGCCGACGCCGTAAACCGCGAGGTTGCGCGCCAGCAGCGTGCCTGCGGGGGCGGGACGGTACTTCACGCCCTTCAGCGCGAGCGGCACCAGCGCCGGGATAATCAACGCGTTGAAGATGATCGCCGACAGGATTGCGCTTTCCGGGCTCGCCAGGCGCATGACGTTGAGCATGCCCAACCCCGGATAGAGCACGACGAAGATCGCGGGCAGGATCGCGAAATATTTCGCGACGTCGTTGGAGATCGAGAAAGTGGTCAGCGCGCCGCGCGTCATCAGCAATTGCTTGCCGAGGCCGACGATCTCGATCAGCTTGGTCGGGTCGCTGTCGAGATCGACCATATTGCCTGCCTCGCGCGCTGCCTGCGTGCCGGTGTTCATCGCCACGCCGACGTCCGATTGGGCGAGGGCAGGGGCGTCGTTGGTGCCGTCGCCGCACATCGCGACGAGCTTGCCGCCTTCCTGTTCCTTGCGGATCAAAGCGAGCTTGTCCTCGGGCGTCGCCTCGGCGAGGAAATCGTCGACGCCGCTCTCGGCCGCGATGGTGGCGGCGGTCAGCGGGTTGTCGCCGGTGATCATCACCGTGCGGATACCCATCCGGCGCAGCTCGCCGAAGCGTTCGCGGATGCCCGCTTTGACGATGTCCTTGAGCTGGACGACACCAAGCAGACGGTTGCCATCGGCGACCGCCAGCGGAGTGGCACCGCCGCGCGCGATTTCGTCCGAGATTTTGCGCAGGGTATCGGCATTGGGAACATTGCCCAGCCGCATGAGGATCGCGTCGACCGCGCCCTTCACCAACGCGCGATCCCCGATCTGCAGCCCCGACACGCGCGTCTGCGAGGTGAATTTGATCTCCTCGGCCCCCTCCGGCATCGCAATGGCGGCAGCGCCATCGGCGTTGGCGAGCACGACGATCGAGCGACCCTCGGGCGTTTCATCGGCCAGACTGGCAAGCCGCGCTGCCGCGGTCAATTCCGCGAGCGTAACCCCTGGAACCGGCAGGAAGGCGGTGGCCTGGCGGTCGCCGATCGTGATCGTGCCGGTCTTGTCGAGCAGCAGCGTATCGATGTCGCCGGCCGCTTCCACCGCGCGGCCCGATTTGGCGAGCACGTTGAAGCGCACCAGCCGGTCCATCCCGGCAATGCCGATCGCCGACAACAGTGCCGAGATCGTCGTCGGGATCAGCGTAACGAACAAGGCGACCAGCACCGGCACCGCGATGCCGCCATTTGCATAAGCGGCAAAGGCGGGCAGCGTGCCGACCGCGATCAGGAAGATCAGCGTCAGGCCTGCCAGCAGGATGGTGAGGGCGATTTCGTTGGGGGTCTTCTGGCGTTGCGCACCCTCGACCAAAGCGATCATGCGATCGAGAAAGCCCTGGCCCGCTCCCGCCGTCACGCGCACCGTAATCGCATCGGCAATGACGCGCGTGCCTGCGGTCACTGCGGAGCGATCGCCGCCGCCTTCGCGAATGACGGGGGCGCTTTCGCCGGTGATTGCGGCTTCGTTGACGCTGGCGACGCCCGCGACAACTTCGCCATCGGCCGGGATCAGGTCGCCGGTCTCGACCAGCACTTCGTCGCCGACTTGCAGGCGGGCGGCGTCGACCCATTCCCAGGCACCCGCCACGCCAATCAGCTTCTTGGCGCGGAGATCCGCCTTGGTGGCGCGCAGCGCGGCGGCCTGCGCCTTGCCGCGGCCCTCGGCCAGCGCCTCGGCGACGTTGCCGAACAGCACCGTCAGCCACAGCCAGAAGACCAGCTGCCCTTCAAAGGCGGCATGGCCGGTGCCGGTGGCGAGGCCCTTGATGAGCAGGACGGTCGAGAGGCTGGCAACGATCGCCGTGACGAACATCACCGGCGTCTTGATCAGCTTGGCGGGGTTGAGCTTGAGGAAGGCATCCCGGACCGCTGCAGCAAGCAGCGGGCCGGTGAAGAGCGAAGCGTTCTGGTTTGCCATTGGCTTGGACCTTTTAGAGCAAAATGCCGGCGGCGACCTGCGCCTGGTCCGCGATCGGACCGAGCGCGAGCGCGGGCAGGAAGGTGAGACCCCCGACGATCACGATGATCGCGGCGAGCAGGCCGATCCACAGCAGCCCGGTGGTCGGGAACGAGCCCGGCCCCTCGGGCACGCGGCGCTTGGCGGCGAGGCCACCGGCAATCGCGAGCACGGGCAGGATCACCCCGAAGCGGCCGACGAACATGTCGAGCGCGAGCAGCAGATTGTAGAACGGCGTGTTGCCGCTGAGGCCACCGAACGCCGAGCCGTTATTGGCCGCGCCCGAGGTGAAGGCGTAGAGAATCTCGCTAAAGCCATGCGCACCCTTGGCGAGCGGCCCCGCGAGCCCGGCCCCGGTGACGCAAGCCACGGCGGTGAGGCCGAGGATGGCGAGCGGCGGCACGGCGATGGCGATCACCGCCAGCTTCATCTCACGCGATTCGATCTTCTTGCCGACATATTCAGGGGTACGGCCGACCATCAACCCGGCGATGAACACCGCCAGGATGCAGTAGATCAGCACCGCATAGAGGCCCGAGCCGACGCCGCCGACGACGAGTTCGCCAAGCTGCATGTTGAACATCGGGACGAGACCACCGATCGCGGTGAAGCTGTCGTGCATCCCGATCACCGCGCCGCAGGAGGTGGCTGTGGTGATGACGGCGAACAAAGCGGTGGCGGCGATGCCGAAGCGGACTTCCTTGCCCTCCATATTGCCCCCGGCGACGCCAAGTGCGTGGTGGATCGGGTTGCCCGCCGCCTCGGCCCCATAAGCGACCGCGACGCCGACGAGGAACAGCAGCATCATGGCAGCCAGGATCGCCCAGCCCTGGCGGATGTTGCCGACCGCCTTGCCGAAGGTAAGCGTGAGCCCTGCGCCGAGCACGAAGATCGTGATCATCTGCAGGAAGTTGCTGAGCGCGGTCGGGTTTTCGAACGGATGTGCGGAATTGGCGTTGAAGAAGCCGCCACCATTGGTGCCGAGCATCTTGATGGCGAGCTGCGAGGCGACCGGGCCGACCGCGATGGTCTGCTTGGCGCCTTCCACCGTCGTCGCGACGACCGAGGGGCCGAAGGTCTGCGGCACGCCCATCACGACATAAGCGAGCGCGAGCACGATCGAGAGCGGCAGCAGCAAATAGAGCGTGGCGCGGGTGACATCGACCCAGAAATTGCCGATGCCCGATGCCTGCTTGCGGGCGAAGCCGCGGATGAAGGCGAAGGCGACGGCAATGCCGACGGCTGCCGACAGGAAGTTCTGCACCGTCAGCCCCGCCATCTGGCTGAGGTTCGACAGCGAGGATTCGCCACCGTAATTCTGCCAGTTGGTGTTGGTGACGAAGCTGACCGCGGTGTTGAAGGCGAGCAGCGTCTCCATGCCGCCAAACCCTTGCGGGTTCATCGGCAACACGCCCTGCAGTTTCAGGATCGCGAACAGCAGCGCGATGCCGCCCACATTGAACACCATCAGCGAGACGGCATAGCCGACCCAGCTTTGCTCGGCCTTGGGATCGATCCCGGCGAGCTTGTAGAAGCCGCGTTCGAGGAAGCCGAGCGGCATCTCCTTGCGGGCATAGAGGGCGTACATCCAATCCCCGGCTGGCTTGGCCAGCGCGATGATCAGGACGGTGAAGAGCAGGATCATGCTCCAGCCGGTGAGGGTCATGGCCGTGCCTCCCTCAATACCGCTCGGGCTGTGCGAGCACGGCCAACAGATAGATCAGCACGATGACGGCGACGACGCCGCCGAGTAAGAGGTCAAAGGACATTGGGCCCGCCTGTGATGGTTCAGGCGACGTCCCTGCGCCGAAGCGGCGTTAGCGCGCGCGGGGGATTGCGGGCGGCGGGCGTAAAGCGGGCGTAAAGTGCGGGGGCTCGCCGGCTAGGCCGCGAACCCATAAAATGGGGACTGCCTTTGCAGGGGACGGAACGGCAAAAAGTGGTGGGATGCGGACACGCCGTTGATGGCGGGAATTGGCAGGTTGCGGTCGTTCCGCATGGCTACCGCTAACGGCAGTTTTTGCTGCAACCTCCCATCGGCGCATCGCAATGGCGTCCGGCGGAACCGTACACCTTGACGTGCTCGCTGCGAAGAGCGCCCGCGTCAGGCTCTCAAACTCTTCCCATGCGGCGGGCGGGGCGATCTGGCTGTCTTAGAAATTATCGTGTGATCGCCATTGAAATGCGAGACTTCAGCATCGACAAGACGACATGACTGCGACCAATCCTCCGCCTGATGTGCGCTTCAGCGAGGGCCTGGCATTCGAGCTGAAATCCTGGCTCGATCCTGCTAAGCCTCCTCATCAGGCCGTGATCGTCAAAACGCTGATCGCGCTGCGTAACCATGGCGGCGGCACCTTACTCATTGGCTTCCAAGACGATGGGCGCCCCCGAGAAGACGATGCGCCCTACGATATTGCGGCCCGCTATCACCTCGATCGGATTCAGGAATTGGTCTCCCGCTACGCGTCGGAGCCCTTCGAAGTCCGAGTAGAGCTCCTCGACCGCAACGCCCGCCAACATCCCCGGATCAATGTCGCTGCCGGGGTCCGAACTCCAGTCCGCGTCAAGGCGACGATCGTGCAAGAGCGCGATGGCGAACCCGTCATCTTGCTTGCGAAAGGGGAGATTCCGATCCGCACTCTCGCCAGCAATGGTCGACCCAGTACTGTCGCTGACTGTTCCAAGGACGATTTGGAGCGGCTGATGCAGGTGTGCTTTGACAACCGCGAAGCCGACATCGCTCGTTTCATCCGGCGCAATTTGACAGACATCGGACCGGCTATCGCGGAAATCATGTCGACAGGAGGACTCGCGCCCCAGCCGAGCGGCAGCCAGCTGGCAGCGGACTTTCTTGATGTCGGCGATCGACACTTCGCCGAGGAATATGATCGTCGCCAGGTGCCTGCCGAGATCGCCGAATTGCGAGGATGGGGCAGTCGGGAGGTCGCCTTGGTGATCAGCCCGGCTCCGGATGGCTTTCGCGCAAATCATGATTTCCTGCGGCGGATGCTGTCTGCCGTACCCCGCTACAGTAGCTATCCGCCATGGCTCGACACCGCAGTAGGCGGCATCGAGAGCGAAGCAAAGGTCCGCGAGGGTCGCTGGGAAGCGATGCTCTATGTTTCCGATATCTTCGATGCTCTCACGTTCGAGATGTTCGATCCAAACGGCCAATTCTACGAACGCCGCCTGAACCTGCTCGACGTGATCGCGCGCCGCAACCAAGCGAGCCCGCGCACCGTGCTCGGTGAACGGCAGGTTATCACGGACGTTGCAGAGGTATTCCTCACCGGCCTCGCTTTTGCAAACGCGATGGGTGTCGCGGATGCAGACCACGAACTGCACTGGGCCTTTCGTTGGACCGGCCTTCATAATCGCATCGTTGATGCATGGTTCGTGGGTGGTCCCAGTCGATACATCTCGGCGGAAGACACCTCCCCGGTATGTCAGGTCAGCTTTCCGGCCGACACGCCCGCGTCCGCGCTCGTGCCCCTGATTGAAAAGGCAATGGTGCCGATGTTTGAGATGTTTCGAGGCTATTCGACTCAAGCTCAACAGATAGACGAGATGCTCACCGCGTTGATCAACCGGCGCTCGCAATACTGACGGTCTGAAGTAGTTCTGCGTGGGGCGGAATGTATCCGGTTAGGCCGCAGTCCTCCTCACGCGCACAATATCAGTCAGCGAAGCGGCACCTCACTCGCGAACTCGATGAAACCAGGCCGCCAAATCTAGTAGTTCAGAACGGCCTCGATCGAGGCGAATGAAGGTCTGCTTCCGGGCCGATTGGCCTGATCGCCGAATGATCCCTTCAAGGGCGCGTTGCCGATCGCCCGCTTTGACCTGCGAGATCGTCAGCTTTCGTCATGACCCGACGTTCACCGGAGATGGGGCAAACGACGCGCTTTGGTCGGAAGGAGACTATCCGCTTAATCTAGTTGGACCAGTAGATATACGTCTCGCCCGGTTTCGGCTTGGTGCCGAGCGGTCGGTCGATCGCGATTGGGGAGCGGATCAGCGAGGGCCAGGCGGGTTTGACGCTGGCGCGGTCATGCGCGGCGAGCAACTGGTCGAGATGCGCGACGACATCGGAGTGCTGTGCGGCGACGTCATGCCGTTCGGTCGGGTCGGCCTTCATGTCATAGAGCAACTCCACATGCGGCAAATCGAGCGCCTGCAGCTTCCAGTCGCCGTCGCGCACGGTGCGATAGCGGCCGCTGCGCCAGAACAGGGTTTGGTGCGGCGTGCCGCTCTGCTTGCCGTCGATAAACGGCAGCAGATCGACCCCGTCGAGTGCGCGGTCCTTGGGCAGCGGGGCATTGCCCGCATCGCCCGCAGTGGCAAAGATATCGAAATGGCTGACGGGGCCAGCGATGCGCGCGCCCGGCTTGATCCGCGCGGGCCAGCGCATGAAGAACGGCACCTTCACCCCGCCTTCGAAGAAGGTTGCTTTCCACCCACGATATGGGCGGTTGATGTCGGGCAGGCCGATATAATTGGCACCGCCATTGTCGCTGGTGAAGATGACCAGCGTGTTCTGGTCGAGCCCCTGTTGCTTGAGCGTCGCCATCACTTGCCCGACCCCGCGGTCGAGCGCACGGATCATCGCGGCATAGACGCGCAGGCGATGGTCGGTGATCTGGGGGAGCGCGTCATAATCGGCCTTCGACGCCTGCAGCGGCGTGTGCGGCGCGTTATAGGCGAGATACAGGAAGAACGGCCGGTTGCGATTGGCGGTGATCGCGGCCTTGGCCTGCACCGTCAGATAATCGGTCATGTAGCGATCGGGGTGGAAGCGCTGCCCGCCATTATATTGCACGCTGAACGGCAGGTTCGCCCACAGGAACTTGTCGATCGGATCGAACGGCTGTTTCGAATTTTCGACGTCGGGGCTGGATTCGGGCAAATACATCTGGCCCCCGATCATAAAGCCCAGGCTCTCGTCGAAACCCTGATCCTCGGGCCGCATCCCCTTTGCTTCGCCGAGGTGCCATTTGCCGAGGTGCATCGTGTGATAGCCCTTGCCGCGCAGCAGCTCGGCAATCGTCACCTCGCTCGACGGTACGCCCTTGGGTGCCGTCGTGGCGGGCTGGCGCGCGGCGTCCTCGTCGAAGATCGTCTTGTGTTCCCATGTCGTCGGGAAATTGGCGATGGTGCGCGAGAACATGGCGTCGGTGCGGATCACGCTCGACGGAAACCAGGCGGGCGGGTGCGTATCGGCGGGCGTAAATTCATACCCAAAACGCGTTGGATAGCGCCCGGTCATCAACGCGGCGCGACTCGGTGCGCAAGTGGCATTACCGGCATAGCCGTCGGCGAAGGTGACGCCATCATGCCCCAGCGCGTCGATATTGGGCGTCTTGACCAGCCCGCCCGCAACCCCGCCGCCATTGAAGCTGATGTCGTTATAGCCAAGGTCGTCGGCGACAATCAGCACGATGTTGGGCGGGCGCGTGCCCGCCGGAATGGCGGGGGCGGGGCCGCGCTGCCAGGTTACTGCGTGCGTTGGATCAATGTGCGGCCCCATCCAGCCCGGCAAATGCAGCAGGATATAATCCTTCGATGCGACCGCAGTGCCGACTACCAAGGCCAGGACGACGAGCGTGATTTTGCCCCAGTGTCTCATCGCCCTGCGCGCCCAGCGAAGGTGCGCGATGCGAGCAGCAGCACCGCGATCATGCCGGCTTCAACGCTAATCGGCGGAAAGGCCGTGTTGGGCGCTCCGTCAAGGACCAGGCTCACGACACGTCCGCCAATTGCGATTCCGAGCAGCGATAGCGGCACGCGCAGCGGGGCGGTTTCCTCGCGCCAGGCCCCGAGCAGCGCGAATACTCCGCCGGTGACGAAAAAGGCGGTGAAATCGGCGCGCACCGTCGCGAGGCCCTGCGTGCCAAGCGGCGTGAGAAAGAAGCGCGCGACGGCCTGTGCCGGATCCAACAGGAACGCCAGTCCCAAGACGATGTTGAACAGGCCGACCAGCCCCACCACCGCCCGCATCAGGTTCCGCATCGCTCGCCCCCTTGTTTCTTGCATCGTAGCAGCGTCGTCCGACTCTGCAATGTCACGGCACGCTGCGTGCCATTATCGCCGCGCCAGTCCCTGTTGCTCCATCCGCCATTTGAGCTGGTCGAAGCGGTCCTGTCCGAAAAAGGGTTCACCCTCGAACACCATCAGCGGCACGCCATAATGCCCGCCGTCGCGCTGTGCCGCCTGGTTGATGACGACGATCTCGACATAGCGTTCCGGTTCGGCCGCGACCGCAGCGTCGAGTTCGGCGAGGTCAAGGCCGGCCTCGGCGGCGGCGCGGGCGAGGTGATCGCCCTCATGCCATCTGCTCACTGCCCCACTCCAGAGCAGTCGCCCCACCGCCTCGAGAAAGGCGAGGCCACGCCCGCGTTCTGCCGCAGCGACCCCAAGATGCGTCAGACGGTGGATATAGGGCTGGTCGAGCGGATAGGTGCGGGTCGCGAAATCCATCACCACCGGATCGGGCTGCGCCCAGCGGAACGGCATCCCCACAAAGGCGGCGCTGCGACCGATATCGCGCAGGAAATAGCTAAGCCACAGGGGATCGTTGCTGGTGAAGAAATCGGGTTGGCGAACCGCAATCGGATAGACCGGCCGAACCCGCGCCACGACGTCGAAATCGCGTTCCAGTTCGATCAGGCGCGGCGTCACCAGATAGGAATAAGGCGAACGGAACGACCAATAGAGATCGTAGGTGAGCGTCATGCGCCAAGCGGCTTGGTGCGGATGTTGAGCTGCCCGGCAAGCCCGGCGACGCGATGCTTCTCGATTGCCTGGTAATCGGGCGATTGCACCATCGCCAGCATCGCCGCCCGTGACGGGTAGCGGGCAAGCGCGACCATGTCCCACGGCTCGTCCATGGTGCCGAGCATCAGTTCGCTGACCGCACCGGCATAGAGCGCTTCGCCACCGACCGCCGCCAGGCAGGCCCGCACCGCCGCGCCATAGCGGGCATAGGCCTCGCGCCCGCTCAGCATGGCGTCGGAGCCGTCCGGATATTCGGCATGGTCCTTGAACTTCAGCAAATTGACCATCACGAACGGCCCGTCCTCGGGCGCGCTGAAAAAGGCGGCGGCCTGTTCGGGGGGAGGAAAGACCGCGTTGGTGACGTTCATGCCGATGCTCCGGTGCTGCGAATGAAGCTATCGATCAGCGCGCTCAATCGGTCGGGCGCGTCTTCCTGCAGGAAATGGCCGCCACCCGCGATGATGGTGTGCGGCTGCCCGCGGGCGCCGGGGATGCGCTCGATAAAGATCTTCTCGCCGCCTGCGGTCACCGCATCCTTGTCGCTGAAGGCGGTGAGGACGGGCTTGTCGAAGCGTTCGAGTACCGTCCACGCCGCGCGGTTTTCGGCAACCGAGGCGTGCTCTGGCGTGACCGGTACCAGGGTCGGGAATTGCCGCGCGCCTTCCTTGTAGCTTTCGTCGGGGAAGGGGGCGTCATAGGCCGCGATCTCGTCGCTGGTGAGCTCGCGCACGGTCCCGCCATTGACGATCGCGCCGACCGGGAAGAGCGGCACATTCTGGCTGAAGGCTAGCCACGCATCGAACCCCGCCGACGATCCGGTGCCGACCGGCAGTCCGGTATTGGCGATCACCAAGCGTGCGAAGCGATCGGGAAAGGCGGCGACCAGGCGCAGCCCGATCAGCCCGCCCCAATCCTGACAGAACAGCGTAATGTCGCGCAGGTCGAGCGCGGTGAGCCAGTCGGACATCCAGGTGACATGGCGTTCATAGGTGTAATCGGCGCGTGCGGCGGGCTTGTCGGATTTGCCGAAGCCAATCAGGTCGGGCGCGATCACGCGGTGCCCGGCAGTGGTGAGCGGTGGCACGAACTTGCGATAGAGATAGGACCAGCTCGGCTCGCCATGCATCAGCAACACCGGCGCGGCGTCGCGCGGCCCTTCATCGATATAGTGGATTCGCAGGGGCGTCCCGTCGCCGTCGGTGACGGTTTGATAGTGCGGCGCGAAGGGATAATCGGCCAGCCGCTCGAACCGGGCCTCGGGCGTTCGTAAAACCTCCACCGCGCTCTCCTTATGGCATGTATCGTGCCAATAGAGTCGCGGGACGTCAAGCGCCGATAGCGGCACCTCCATAAAGGGGAGGCACCGCTATCGATATCGCGGTCGGGAAAGGTCAGTCCGAAAAGGGATCGCGGACGAGGATCGTGTCGTCGCGCTCGGGGCTGGTCGAGACCAGCGCCACCGGACAACGGATCAGTTCCTCGACGCGGCGGATGTACTTGATCGCCTGTGCGGGCAAATCGGCCCAGCTCCGCGCGCCTGCCGTCGTTTCGTGCCAGCCGGGCATGGTTTCGTAGATCGGCTCGACCTCGGCCTGATCGGCGGCATGCGCCGGGAAATAATCGAGCGTTTCGCCGCGCAGGCGATAGCCGGTGCAGATCTTCACTTCGTCAAAGCCATCGAGCACGTCGATCTTGGTCAGCGCGATGCCGGTGATGCCGCCGACCGCCGCCGATTGCCGCAGCAACACCGCATCGAGCCAGCCGCAGCGACGCTTGCGCCCGGTGACGGTGCCGAACTCATGGCCGCGCTCGCCCAGGCGGATGCCGATCTCGTCTTCCAGCTCGGTCGGGAACGGACCCGATCCGACGCGGGTGGTATAGGCCTTGGCAATGCCGAGTACGAAGCCGACCGCGCTCGGCCCCAGGCCCGAACCGCCCGCCGCCGTGCCCGAAATGGTGTTGGACGAGGTGACGAACGGATAAGTGCCGTGGTCGACATCGAGCAGCACGCCCTGCGCGCCTTCAAACAGGATGCGCTTGCCATTCGCGCGCGCATCGTTGAGCACGCGCCAGGTCGGTTTGGCGAAGGACAGTACGAAATCGGCGATCTCGCGCAGTTCCTGGACCAGCGCGGCGCGATCGATGGGCGGTTCGCCGAAGCCTGCGCGCAGCGCGTCGTGATGCGCGGTCAGACGGTCGAGCTGGGCATCGAGCGAATCGAGATGCGCCAGGTCGCACACGCGAATCGCGCGGCGGCCGACCTTGTCTTCATAAGCCGGACCGATGCCGCGCCGCGTGGTGCCGATTTTGCCCGCCCCGCTGGCATCTTCGCGCAAGGCATCGAGATCGCGGTGGAACGGCAGGATCAGCGCGCAGGTATCGGCGAGCATCAGCGTGTCGGGGGTGATCGTCACGCCCTGGCCGCGCAGTTTTTCGACTTCGGCCTTCAGCGCCCACGGATCGAGCACCACGCCATTGCCGATGACCGAGGGGGTTCCGCGCACGATGCCCGAGGGGAGCAGCGACAGCTTGTAGACGCTCTCGCCGACGACGAGCGTATGGCCGGCATTGTGCCCGCCCTGGAAGCGCACGACGACATCGGCGCGTTCCGCCAGCCAGTCGACGATCTTGCCCTTGCCCTCATCGCCCCATTGGGCACCGATCACTGCTACATTTCCCACGGTGTCTTGCTGCCTGATTGTTACGTTTTCGGTGCAGCCCTAATGTGCAGGGGGCAGAGGGTCCATTGTTATTGCGCGCTGCGCCGGCGGCTGGGGCATCTGGCCCCGCGATACATCCTGCGACACTTGTTTTCTTGCGGCCCAAAAGACCGGCGCTTACCAAGTTGCGCACGCGTAATGACCAAGGTCCGGGAGCTTTGTGATGCGGAAACACCTTTTATCTGGCGTGATGGTGGCGGCGCTCACGTTCGCAACGACTGCCGATGCGCAGGGGCCGCTGCGCAAGATGATGATGAAGCGCTGGATGGAGCGCCAGCAACAGCAGCAGCAATCCGGCCCCGCGGGGACTGACATCGCTTATGGCAGCGATCCGCTCCAGCATCTCGACTTCTGGCATGCGACCAAGGCAAATGGCGCTGCGCCGCTGGTAATCTTCGTGCACGGCGGCGGCTGGGAGGCTGGCGACAAGGACATGGCGCGCGGCTCGGCCAAGGTCAGCCACAGTCTTGAGCGCGGCTACGCCTTTGCGTCGATCGGCTATCGGCTGGTGCCGTCCGCGACGGTCGAGCAGCAAGCACAGGATGTCGCCGATGCGATCGCGGTGCTGGTGCGGCAAGCCGCGACGCTCGGCATCGATACGCGGCGGATCGTGCTGATGGGGCATAGCGCGGGCGCGCATCTCGCGGCGCTGGTCGGCACCGATCCGCGCTATCTCGACAATGCGCACTTGCGTGCCGATGCGCTGAAGGGCGTGATCTTATTGGACGGGGCGGCTTATGACGTGCCGCGCCAGATCGCCGAGGGCGGCACATTCATGCACGACCGCTATCTGGAGGCCTTTGGGAGCGACCCGGCGCGGCAAAGGGCGCTGTCGCCGACCTTCCATGCCGCCGCGCCCAATGCGCCGAGCTTCCTCATTCTCCACGTCGCGCGCAAGGATGGCACCGCGCAGTCCCAACAATTGGGCGAAGCCTTGCGCAAGGCGGGCACACCGGTCGAGGTGCAGGGTTTTGCAGGCAGCGGCCTCAAAGGGCACATGGCGATCAACCGGCAATTGGGCGAAAACGCTTATCCCGCCACGCCGGTGGTGGACGCCTATCTCGACCGTCTGTTCGCGTGAGCGGTGCCTAGACCGCCCGCGCTTCGCCTTCCGCCAGTACGTGCGTGCACAA
This sequence comes from Sphingomonas sp. PSPC2-2, assembly GCF_049897725.1. Classification (NCBI taxonomy): domain Bacteria; kingdom Pseudomonadati; phylum Pseudomonadota; class Alphaproteobacteria; order Sphingomonadales; family Sphingomonadaceae; genus Sphingomonas; species Sphingomonas sp. PSPC2-2. Next base: position 104,974 of record NZ_JAFCWU010000005.1, read on the forward strand.
TTGCGCCTTGGGCGTGTCGCCTGCCTCGAGCGCCGCGACGGTGACCCAGCCCGCCGCGCGCATGGCGGCGGCTACCGCCGGATCGGTGCCGAGCGGGACGAACAGGCGGCGACGGTCGACCTCGGCCAGCCCGGCCGCGACAATGGCGTCGGCGTAGAGCGAAAAGCCGACCGCCGATTCCTCGGCACCGCCTTCGTGCATGATCGTATAGGTGCCGCCGCGCCCGATTTCGCCGCGCACGCCGCGCGCGAAAATCGAGAAGCCGAGCCAGCTTTGATATTCGAAGCCGTGGCGCTCGGTCGGGTCGAGCGTGAGCGCGACGCGGCCTTGCAGGCCCTCGGCGATTTTCCACAAGGCATCGAGTCGCGAGGTCAGCGCGCCCCCCGCATCGAACGCGCAGAGCCGGGCGTGCGCGGTTTCGAAGGGGCCTGCCGCCTCGATCAGCGGGAGATAGGCGGGGGCGATCGCGGCGACGCCGCCCGCATCCTTGGCGTCGAGCCGGTCGCGCAGCGCATTGATCTGGGGGGCGTCGATCGGGAAGGGGCCGTTGGCGAGGACGTCGATCAGGTCGGGCAGGGTGAAGTCGATCGAGATGTCGCTGACGCCTGCGGCCTCCAGCGCGGCGACCGCAACTTCGACCACTTCGCGCGCCGCCGCCACGGTATCGAGGCCGATCAACTCGCAGCCGATCTGGCGCAATTCACGTTCGGGGGCGAGTTGCGAGGCCCGCAGTTTCAGCACGGGGCCGGCATAGGACAGCCGCACCGGGCGCGGGTGGTGGCCCATGCGGGTCGCGGCGATGCGGCCGATCTGCGCGGTCATGTCGGGGCGGATCGCGAGCGTCGCCTGGCTGACCGGATCGACGAAGCGCACCGCATCCTGCGCGCGCGCGGCCTTCAGGCGACCGGCGAGACCGGCCTCGAACTCGGCGAGGGCGGGGTCGGCACGTTCATAGCCATAGGCATAAGCCGCGGCGAGCGCAGCGGCTTCGAGGCGCGCGGCAGCGTCGGCGAAGGGCGGGAGCCGGTCGCGGAAACCGGTCGGGAGGAGGGCGGTGGTCATGCGGGTAGCCCTCTCCCCTTCGGGGAGAGGGTTGGGAGAGGGGCCGTCGCAAGCGCAACCTCGATAGAGAGCAGAACGCCCTCCAGATTCCCCATCACATCGGTGTTATTAAACCTGATCACGCGATAGCCTTGCTCTTCCAACCACGCCGTTCTGCGGGCGTCGCGCTGCTCGTTGCCTGCGTGCGTGTCGCCGTCAAGCTCGATCACCAGCTTGTGCGTGCGGGCTGCGAAATCGGCGATGTAGGGGGGAATGACGACTTGGCGCGAGAACTTGGTGTCAGCGAAGCGCTTGGCACGCAGAGCGGTCCAGAGTTCGCGCTCGGGCTGTGTCATTTCGCTGCGCATGGCTTTTGCGCGTGCGAGTAACGCTTCGTCCGTTTTTGGCACTGCCCCTCTCCCAAACCCTCTCCCCAAGGGGGAGAGGGCTTAAGTAGCAGATCAGAACGCCAAGCCCATCGCGGTCTTCACGCCGGGCAGGGCGCGGATTTGCGCGAGCAGCTCCGGCGTCACCGCATCGTCGATCGACAGCAGCAGCACCGCCTCGCCACCGGCCGAGCGGCGACCGAGGTGGAAGGTGCCGATGTTGACGCCCGCCGTGCCGAGCAAGGTGCCGAGACGTCCGATGAAGCCCGGCGCGTCCTCGTTGACGACATACAGCATGTGGCCGGCGAGATCGGCCTCGACCTTGATGCCGAACAGTTCGACCACGCGCGGGGCCGAATCGCCGAACAGCGTGCCGGCGACCGAACGCTCGCCCGCATCGGTCTTGACCGAGACGCGCAGCAGCGTGTGGTAATCGCCCTCGCGCTCGGTGCGGACTTCGCGCACTTCGATGCCGCGTTCCTTGGCGAGCAAGGGCGCGTTGACCATGTTGACGGTGTCGGTCTGCGTGCGCAGGAACCCGGCCAGCACGGCGGCGACGATCGGCTTCTGGTTGAGCTCGGCAGCGGCACCCTCGGCATGGACCGAGATGCGCGCGATCGCGCCGTGGGTTAGCTGCCCGACCAGGCTGCCGAGCTTTTCGGCCAGCGCCATGTACGGCTTGAGGCGCGGGGCTTCCTCGGCCGACAGGCTCGGCATGTTGAGCGCGTTGGTGACGCCGCCCGCGACGAGGAAATCGGCCATTTGTTCAGCGACTTGGATCGCGACATTGACCTGCGCTTCGGTCGTCGATGCGCCGAGGTGCGGGGTCGAGACGAAGTTGGGGGTGCCGAACAGGGGCGATGCCTTGGCCGGTTCCTCGACGAACACGTCGAGGGCTGCACCACCGATATGACCCGAATCGAGCCCGGCCTTGAGCGCGGCTTCGTCGATTAACCCGCCGCGCGCGCAATTGACGATGCGCACGCCCTTCTTGGTCTTGGCCAGCGCCTCGGCCGAGAGGATGTTGCGGGTCTGGTCGGTGAGCGGGGTGTGCAGCGTGATGAAATCGGCGCGGGCGAGGAGGTCGTCCAATTCGACCTTTTCGATGCCGAGTTCGAGCGCACGTTCGGGGCTCAGGAAGGGATCGAAGGCGATGACCTTCATCTTCAGCCCGCGGGCGCGGTCTGCGACGATCGAGCCGATGTTGCCGGCACCGATTAACCCCAAGGTTTTGCTGGTTAATTCCACGCCCATGAAGCGGTTCTTTTCCCACTTGCCGGCCTGGGTCGAGGCGTCGGCCTCGGGCAATTGGCGGGCGAGCGCGAACATGAGGGCGATCGCATGTTCGGCGGTGGTGATGGAGTTGCCGAAGGGGGTGTTCATGACCACCACGCCCTGCGCAGACGCCGCTGGAATATCGACATTATCCACGCCGATCCCGGCGCGGCCAATGACCTTCAAATTGGTCGCGGCGGCTAGGATCGCCTTGGTCACCTTGGTCGAGCTGCGGATCGCCAGACCATCATAATCGCCGATGATCGCGATCAGTTCTTCCGGGGTCTTGCCGGTGATTTCATCGACCTCGACGCCGCGTTCGCGGAAGATTTGCGCCGCTTTGGGGTCCATTTTGTCGGAAATAAGCACTTTAGGCATGGGGACTTCCTTCGTTTTCGCGTCCGTCATCTCAACCAGCGTCATCCCCGCGCAGGCGGGGATCCATATGGGCTGGCGTTGCGGATCGGGTATGGACGTCGGGATTATGGATTCCCGCCTTCGCGGGAATGACGGAGACTAGTTCTTCACGCTCGCATAGGCCCAGTCGAGCCATGGCCCGAGCGCGACGATGTCGGCGGTGTCGACGGTCGCGCCGCACCAGATGCGCAAGCCCGCCGGGGCATCGCGGTAACCGGCGATGTCATACGCGGCATGCTCTTTTTCGAGCAGACCGGCGAAGGCCTTGATGAAGGCTTCGTCGGCACCCTCGACCGTCAGGCAGACGCTGGTCCTGGAGCGTGACGCCGGATCGGCGGCGAGATGGCCGAGCCACGAGCGGTCGGCTACGATCTTATCGAGTGCTGCGGCATTGGCGTCGCTGCGGGCGATCAGGCCTTCGGCGCCGCCGACGGTCTTCGCCCATTCGAGCGCGGCGATGGCGTCTTCGACGGCGAGCATCGAGGGGGTGTTGATCGTCTCGCCCTTGAACACGCCTTCGGTGAGCTTGCCCTTGGAGACCAGGCGGAACACCTTGGGGAGCGGCCAGGCGGGGGTGTAGCTTTCGAGCCGTTCGACCGCGCGCGGCCCCAGGATCAGCACGCCGTGCGCGCCTTCGCCGCCCAGCACCTTCTGCCAGGAGAAGGTGGCGACGTCGATCTTCGCCCAGTCAATGTCGTACGCGAACACCGCGCTGGTCGCGTCGGCGAAGCTGAGGCCCTCGCGGGTCCCAGGGATCCAGTCGGCATTCGGTACGCGCACGCCCGAAGTGGTGCCGTTCCAGGTGAACAAAACGTCGTTCGACCAGTCGACCGCGTTCAGATCGGGCAATTGGCCATAATCGGCGCGCAGGACGGTGGGGTCGATCTTGAGTTGCTTGACCGCGTCGGTCACCCAGCCTTCGCCAAAGCTTTCCCAGGCGAGCGCGGTGACGGGCTTTGCGCCCAGCATCGTCCACATCGCCATTTCGAACGCGCCGGTGTCGGAACCGGGGACGATGCCGATGCGGTGCGTGGCGGGGAGCTTCAACAACTCGCGCATCAGATCGATGGAATATTGCAGCCGCGCCTTGCCGATCTTCGAGCGGTGCGAGCGCCCCAGCGATTCGGTGGCAAGATTGGCGGGGGTCCAGCCCGGAGGCTTGGCGCACGGGCCCGAGGAAAAATACGGGCGTGCAGGCAGATGCGCGGGACGCGCAGGAAGGTCAGTCATGTAGTCTCTCCTTACAGAGAGCACGCGCGGCGTTGGGACCGCGTGGCCCGTCGACCGCCCTAGACAGTTTCACCCGGCGGTCAACCCGTGATCCGCTTGCCACGCCACGACATCTCTCTGCCGCGACCGCGCAGCTTCGCTATCCCTTCGCGAGTCGCGTGGGCTATAGAAAGAGGGTGAAACGCGCCGCCCTTCTTTTCTTGCTCCTGCTCGCCGGCTGCATGGCCGGCGGTGGGCAGGACCGCCGCCCCCCGCCACGCCCGCGCGGGGCCAGGCCGGTGACGCTCGCCTTGCCGACCAGCCGCGAGACGCAGGCTTGCTACGCCGACCTCTCGCGCGAAGATGTGCGCTTCTCGCCCTTGCCGGATCGCGACTATGGGGGCGGCTGTCGGTTGATCGGGACACTGCAACTGATCGACATCGGCGTGCCGGTCACCAACCTCAAGGCCATGCGCTGTGGCCTCGCGCGCAACTTCACTGCGTGGGTCGATTATGCCGTGGCCCCGGCGGCGCGGCAGATGCTGGGCAGCGATCTGGTGCGGATCGAAAGCATGGGCAGCTATGCGTGTCGCGCCGTGGTCGGTGCGCCGGGCGCTGGCGGGCGCTTGTCGGGCCACGCGACCGCCAATGCAGTCGATATATCGGGCTTCGTGCTGAAAGATGGCCACCGCATCACCATCCAGCAGAACTGGAATGGTGGCGATGCGCAAGCACGCGCGTTCCTGCGCACGATCCGCGCGTCGGCGTGCAAGCGCTTCGGCACGGTGCTGAGCCCGGATTACAATGCGGTGCATTACAACCATCTGCATCTGGAAGACGATCATGCCGGGTTTTGCCGCTAGGCTTCAAATTCGCGGCGCAGTGGCTTAGGGGCGGTGGATGAACGACACTCCGAACCCGGACGCCCCAGCCCAAGACTCGCTCGTCCACGAGTCCGATGCGCGCGATACGCACGTGCCGTCGCGGGTCTTTCCTCGCGCGCGGCAGGATGCCGAAACTGCCAAGACGGCGGTCAGCACGCCGCAGACCGAGAACCCGGCCTATCGCCTCGCCTTTCAGGACATGGATTTCCTGTTGCGCGAGGATTTGCGCCCGGTGCGCTTCCAGCTCGAACTGCTGAAGCCCCAGCTCATCATGGACGAGGCCAATATCGCCTCGACCTTCGTGATGTATGGATCGGCGCGCATTCCCGAACCGGCCAAGGCGCAGGCTTTACTCGAGATCGCGCACGCCGCCGAAGGCGACCGCGAGCAAGCGATCCGCATTGCCGAGCGGCTGGTCGCCAAGTCCAAATATTATGACGTGGCGCGCGAGCTCGGGCGGCTGGCGAGCAGCTTCCCGGTCGATACCGATGGCAAGCGGCACTTCGTGGTCTGTTCGGGCGGTGGCCCGTCGATCATGGAAGCGGCGAACCGCGGTGCGGCAGATTGCGGGCACGAATCGATCGGGCTCAACATCGTGCTGCCGCATGAGCAAGCGCCCAACCCCTATGTCACCCCGGCGCTGTCGATGCAGTTCCACTATTTCGCGCTGCGCAAGATGCACTTCCTGCTGCACGCGCGCGCACTGGCGGCGTTTCCGGGCGGGTTCGGCACGTTCGACGAACTGTTCGAGTTGCTGACGCTGATCCAGACCGGCAAGATCGCGCCGATCCCGGTGCTGCTCTATGGTCGCGAATTCTGGAACCGCGTCGTCAATTTCGAGGCGCTGGTCGAAGAAGGCGTGGTCTCGGCCAAGGACCTCAAGATCTTCACCTTCGTCGAAACCGCCCAGGAGGGGTGGGACGTGGTGAAGGCGTTTTACCGCGACAAGGACTGAGCCCGCCGCCCCCTGGGGTTGGACCCGGGGGGCGCAGATCATATCATTTCTTGGCCGGTTCCGCCCCGGCTGCGGCAGGCACGGTGGCGTTGCCCAGATCGGCTGCGGCAGGCGACGCCTTGCCACCGGGATCAGCCGCGCCAGCGGCGGGCGGTGCCTTGGCTTCGGTCGCGGCGGGCGCAGCTGCTGGCAGTGGCAGGTTGGAGCCTTGCGTGTTGAGATAGGCGATCACGTCCGCGCGGTCCTTGCCGCTGGTCAACCCGGCAAAGGTCATCTTGGTGCCCGCCGCAAAGGCGCGCGGGCTGGTGAGCCATTTGTTGAGCTCTTCGAAATCCCATTTCTTGCCAGCGCCTGCGGTCTTCAGCGCATCGGAAAAGGCGTAACCCGCTTTACCCTGCGCGATCGCTTCCCCCACGGTCGCCCACAGGTTCGGGCCGATGCCATTGGCACCGCCCTGGGCGATCGTGTGGCAAGCGGAGCATTTCTTGAACACTTCGGCACCGTGCGCAGTGTCCGCCGTGGCCAGCAATTCGGCGATCGGCTTGTCGGCGGCAGCCGCTCCGGCACCTTCTTCCGCGCCGCCCTCGATCGGATAGCCGGCCTTTTCGGCCTTGATCGGATGGACGATCATATTTCCGGCGATGCCGAGCGCAAGCGCGACGCCCATGGAGCCCAAAACCCAGCCAGCGATCGTATTGGTCCGGTTGTCCATGTCTCGTCCTAAACCTTCTGCCGCGGGACGGCCCCTGTTAGAGCCACGAAGTCGCCCAACCCATAGATTCGCGCGGCGTGCATCGCAAGCGCCGTTGGCGGGCGGGGTGGCGATGGCTTGCAGCGCGACGACGAGCGCAGTACCGCCCGGCACCCATGGAAAATTTCCCCGAACCCGCCCGCGCGCTCGTCGCCGAGATGACCGCTGCCGCCGCCATCGATCCCGCCCGCACCGTCGCTTTTCAGGGTGCCCCCGGCGCGAATTCGCATATCGCCGCGCGCGAGGCGTTCCCGGATGGGCTGCCGCTGCCGTGCTTTGATTTTGCCGATGCGATCGATGCGGTGCGCGATTTTCGCGCCGATTGCGCGATGATTCCGATCGAAAATTCGCTGCATGGCCGTGTCGCCGACATGCATTTCCTGCTGCCCGAATCGGGGCTGGTCATCACCGGAGAGCATTTTCTCGGTATTCGCTATGCCCTGATGGGCACCGGGCCGTTGTCGGGCGTACGCGAGGCGATGAGCCATCCGCAGGCACTCGGCCAATGCCGGTTGTGGCTGCGCGATCACGGCATTGCCCCCGTCGCCTATCCCGACACCGCAGGCGCGGCGGCGCTGGTGGCGGAGCGCCGCGACCCGGCGCTGGCGGCGCTTGCCCCGCCGGGCGCGGCGGCGCTGTACGGGCTGGACACCTTGGCCAGCGATATCGCGGATGCCGAACATAACACCACGCGCTTCGTGGTGCTGGCACGCGAAGGGCAGGAACCGGTTGGCGACGGTCCGTGGATGACCACGCTGATCTTCGAAGTGAACAACGTGCCCGCCGCTTTGTACAAGGCGATGGGTGGTTTCGCGACCAACGGCGTCAACATGACCAAGCTGGAAAGCTATCAGCGCGGCGGCAGCTTTGCCGCGACCGAATTCTATGCCGATGTCGAGGGACGCCCGAGCGACCCCGGCCTTGGCCGTGCGCTGGCCGAATTGGCGTTCCATTCGAAATGGGTGCGCGTGCTCGGCACCTATCGTCAGGCGCGCGCGCGCGGGTAAAGCGGGGGGCGCGGACAATCCGCTTGCGTCGTCCCCAAGGGGCGACCGTACAACCTGGCGCATGACCCGACTCAAGCGCCCTTCCGCCCAGTTTCCCGACGGTGCCGCCGACGTCGCCCGGCGCTTTGGCATCACCATCAAGACGCTGCGGCTTTATGAGTCCGCCGGCTTGCTCGCGCCGGTGCGCGATGTGCATGGCTGGCGCACCTACGGCCAGGCCGAGTGCGAGCGCCTGCACGTTATCCTGCTGCTGCGCCGATTCGGCCTGACGATCGCGCGGATCGGCGCGTTGCTCGACGAGGGCGCGCCCGATGTGGCGGCGGTGCTCGACCTGCAGGAACAGGCGCTGATCGATCAACGCAACCGGGTCGAGGATTCGCTGATCCTGATCGCCCATGCCCGTCGCAAGCTGCGCGCCGGCGGCACCATCGATGCTGCGGCGCTGGCCGAACTCGCGCGCGCCGAGCCGTTGCGGCTGCGCTGGACCCCGGCGCTGGAGGCGCTCGGCGCGCGCGTTTTCACCCCCGCTCAGCAACGCCGCCTGGCCGAAGTCGCGCCAACCATCGCGGCGGAATGGGCGGAGCTCTATGCCGAGCTCGACACGCTCGTCGATGGCACGCCCGACACGCCACAGGCACGGGCGCTGGGCGCGCGCGCGGCGGCGCTGATTGCGCGGATGACGGGTGACGACGGGGGCCTGCACGCCGCGCTGACGCAGTTTTGGCAGGATGGTTTTGCCGATCCGGCGCTCGCCGCTTCGCTACCGCTCGATCGACGGCGGTGGTTGTTCCTGGGCGAAGCGATGGCCGCCCATGCCCGTGACGGAGACTCGAAATGATGCGTCTGCGCTCCTTTCTCGCGGCGGTGTTCCACACTTTTGGCGGGCTCCTTCTGTATTGGGCGGTGCTGCTCGCTTTCGGCATAAAGCCGGCCATCGCGGTCGCGCTTGGGTTTATTGTCGTCGAGGGCGGTTGGCGGCTGGCGACCCGGCGTCCTTTCCCGCCCCTGTGGTTGTTGGCGAACGGCGCGGCGCTGGTGTTCGGGGCGATCGATCTATGGGCGCAGACCCCGTTCATGATCCGCTATGAAGGCGCGATCCTCAATCTGCTGACGGCTGGCGTGTTTCTCGTCGGCGCATCGGGGCAGGAGCCGCTGGTGCTGCGCATCGCGCGGCAGCGCAAACCCGATATTCCGGCGGACCGCCCCGAGGTGGTGCAGTTCTTCCGCGCCTTCACGCTCGCTTGGGCGCTATATTTCGTGGCGCGGGCAGGCGCGTTCGTGTGGATCATGAGCGCGTTTCCGCTGGCCCAGGCGCTCGCGATCCGCGCGGCGGTTTCTTGGGGAAGCATCGGCGCGATGTTGCTCGCCTCCTTCAATGGCCGACGCGTGTTCGACGCGTGCCAGCGGCTCGGTTTCTTCAAACCCGTCGAGGACAGTACCCGATGAACCTCCCTTCCGCTCCCGTTGCGGATCGTATCCCATTGCCGAAAGACGCGTGGTATGTCGGCGTGGCGAGCACGCAATTGCGCGATGCGCCGGTCGCGATCACGCTGCACGGCGCGCCGATCGTGCTGTTTCGCGATGCCGACGGCTGCCCCCAAGCGCTGCACGATCGCTGCCCGCATCGCGGTGTGACGCTGTCGCTCGGCACCGTTAGCGCTGGGACGATTGCCTGTGCCTATCATGGCTGGCGGTTCGATGGAGCCGGGCGCTGCCGCCATATTCCGTCCTTGCGCGAGGATCAGACGATCAAGAGCGCACCCGTCCGCCGCTATCCGGTGGCGGAGCAGGACGGCTATGTCTGGCTGTGGACGGGTGCCGATGAGCCGGAGGGCGCACCGCTGGCGATTGACGGATTCGACCGGTTTCAATGGCTGCAGGGCGCGATGGAGCTGGCGTGCGAGGCGATCCTGCCGATCGAAAACAATCTCGACATTTGTCACGCGGCCTTCACCCATCCCAATATGCATCCGCAATGGTTCCGGGTGCAGGCGGTGGGGTTGCTGCCGACGCGCTATGAGGTGGAAAGCACCGCCGCCAGCCTGACCGTGACCGGGCCGGGCACGCACTTGCGCTTCGATTTGCCCGATCGGGTGACGGTGGCGGGCGGCGATGCCTTCCGTCTGGTGCTGCACCATGTGCCGACCGTGCCCGGGCGCTGCATCCAGCATTGGTTGTTGCAACGTGGGCCGGTGGAGACAGCGCAGCCGCCAATCTGGACCTCGGCCGAGCCCGAAATTCTGGCGCAGGACCGTGCCGTGCTGGAATCAGCGCAGCGCGCTTATACACTGGAAGGCGATGCCTTCGAACAAAGCGTCGAGGCCGACGCCACCACGCTCGCGGCGCGTCGTCTGATCGCGCTGGCGGCGCGACCGGATGCGCGCGCGATGCCTGAAACGAGGCGGGTGGTCAGCGTGTTGAGCTGAAGCGGCAAGGGTAGCGACTCGCGCGGAAGTGTGTGACATTGAACGTAAGGAGAACAGAAATGAGGGTTTTCGTTTACGTCCTGCTCGCGGTGGCTACGCTCTGTGGCTACATCTTCCCCATCGTACTTGGGGTTTTTGTCGCACCGTCAGTGGGCGAGACATCGCTCACTTTCCCGCAGATCGGCGTTTTGTGGGTGATCGCTTTTGGGGTGCTGGCGGGGCTTGGCGTTGTCACGCCGCTATTCTGTGCCGACCGCAAGGGCTGGCTGAAGCTGTAAGTCTCGTTCGACCCGGTTTGCCGCTTACCCCGCCGCCCACGCCGTCAACAGCGTGTGTGCGATGGCATAAGGCGGGGGCGGCAGGAACGGCCCCGGTTCCCCTGCCAGCACCGCGCGAACGACGTCGCGCGGGACCCAGATCGCATCCTCCAGCTCATGGGTGTCGAGCGTGATCGTATCGTCCTTGGCCATGCCGATGCAGGCGACCATTAGCGAAGACGGGAATGGCCAGGGCTGGCTGGCCACATAGCGCACGTCGTGCACGCGCACGCCTGCTTCCTCGGCGATTTCACGCACCACCGCTTCTTCGATCGATTCGCCGGGTTCGAGGAAGCCCGCCAGCGCCGAATAGCGGCCGGGCGGGAAAGCGGGCTGGCGACCAAGCAGCGCGCGCCCGTCATGCTCGGCGATCATGATCACCACCGGATCGACGCGCGGGAAATGTTCTGCATGGCAATTGGGGCAGTTCCGCCCCCAACCGGCGCGGAACATCGCGGTCTGGTGCCCGCAATTGGCGCAGAATTGGTGGCGGCTGTGCCAGTCGAGCACGCTGCGCGCGGCGGCGTACGTCGCCGCCTCGCCCGGCGCGAAGCGATCGAGCAGGCCGAACAGCCGCGCCGAGCGGCCCTTGGGTGCGCGCATCCCCGGCGTATAGGCGGCGAAATGCGGGCGGCCATTGTCGAGCCCGAGCAGCACCAGCTCGGCATCGTCGGGCGCATCGGCCAGCGTTGTCCAGCCAAGCATCCCCATATCATCGAGCTCAGGCTCGAAATTTTCGAGCTTGAGCAGCCGCGCGCGCCAGTCGCTCCGGGCAGCGGCGAGCGCGGCTTCGTCGTGGCGCAGCGCATCGGCGCGGTCGAGCAGGCCGCCGGTAAAGCCGGGTGTCAGCATCGCCGCCGCGCTCACTTGTGTGGCAGCACCGGAGCGAGGTCGGCATAGACCGCCTTGGTCGAATCGGCGCGCAGCGGCCAGCGATCGCCCGGCAGATAGTTGACCATGATCGTCGCGCGGAACTGATTGACCGGATCGACCCAGGCGATCGTGCCGGCAGCGCCGCCCCAGCCATAAGTGCCTTTGGCCGGACCACCGGGGGTATCGTGCAGCGTGACCGAGCCGCCCGCACCAAAGCCCTGCGGGTTGGTGGTGCCGCCGGTCGCCGCAACTGCGCCTGGATAGACAACCCCATTCGGCAGCAGGTTGGACATTGCGAGCTTGACCGTGGCGGGCTTCAGGATGCGCACGCCGTCCAGTGTCCCGCCATTTTGCAGCATGTGCAGGAAGCGGTCGTAATCATAAGCCGAGGTCACCAGCCCGGCACCGCCATAAGGGAAGCTCGGGGCCTTGAGATAGACCGAGGTCGCGCCCGGATCGACCGGCGTGCGCCCATTGGGGGTGATGAAATAGCCGGTGGCGAGACGGTGCGCCTCCGACCCCGGCACGGTGAACCAGCTCGAGCGCATCTTGAGCGGGGTGAAGATGCGCGTCTGCAGGAAGCGGTCGAACGGCTGGTGCGAGGCGACCTCGATCACGCGGCCCATCACGTCGAGGCCGATCGAATAGCTCCATTTGGTGCCGGGTTCGGCGATCAGCGGCAGCGTGGCGACCTTGTTGGCGAAGGCTTCCAGCGTCGGCGGGCGCTTGAGGCGAAGCTGCGCCTCGGTCTTGGCATCCGAGGTGAAGGGGGTGATGCCGGCATCTTCATAGGCCTTGAGCAACGGCCCCTTGGTGATGATCGTGTAACCGAGCCCGGCGGTGTGCGTCAGCAGGTTGCGGATCGTGATCGGGCGCGTCGCCGCGCGCGTGTCGAGCGAATCCGGGCTGACCTGTACGCGCATCGTCTTGAAGGCGGGGATGAAGTCGCTGACCGGCTGGTCGAGCCGCATCTTGCCTTCCTCGATCAGGATCATCGCCGCCATCGCGGTGATCGGCTTGGTCATCGAATAGACGCGCCACAGGCTGTCCTTGTCGGCGAGCGGAGCACCGGGTTCGTCACCGATCCGGCCCGCTGCAACGACCGCGAACGGGGCATTGCCGCGGCCGATCACGCCGACCACGCCGGGGATCTTCTTTGCCGCGACATAGCCCGAAAACACCGCCTGCGTTTGCGGGAGGCGCGGGGCGGTGCGCAGCACCACGGGGGCATGTACGACGTGCCGCGCGACCGCCGTTCCGGTTGCCGCGATGAGCAAGGCGCTCGCTGCCATCTTGAACCGCGTCGCTACCATCGTGCCCTCCTGATTGCCGTTGCCGCCTTGGCGAAGACAGTCGGCAGGCCCGCCGAGTCGATCCCGGTCACATCCCACCACTCTCCGATCGGCCCATGCCCATCCACGCGCGCGACCGCAAGCGCCAGTTCAAGCCGGAAGTGCGTGAAGGTGTGCGACACCGTTTCGGGCAACACCCGCCAGGCAGCCGCGAGTGGCGGGTCCGCGAGCGCAGGCGGAGACTCCACCCACGGCCCGGTCGGCAGCGCGCGCATACCGCCGAGCAGCCCACGCGGTGGACGCCGCATCAGCAACACGCGGCCCTCCTGTTCGGCCCAGAAGATGGTGCCGTGGCGCTGCGGCTTGGCGGCCTTGGCGAGCTTGATGGGAAAGCCCTCCGGGTTGCCCACGCGATAGGCGGCGCAATCCTCGGCCAAGGGGCAAGCGAGGCAGCGCGGCGCGCGCGGCGTGCAGACCGAGGACCCCAGATCCATCATCGCCTGGGCGAAATCGCCCGAGCGGGTGTCGGGGGTGATGCGGTCGGTCGCGTCGCGCAAATCGGGCATCGCGCCGGGCAAAGGGCGTTCAATCGCGAACAACCGCGCGACCACGCGCGCGACATTGGCATCGACCACCACCGCGCGCGCGCCAAAGGCGATCGCGGCGATCGCGGCGGCGGTATAGGCGCCGACGCCGGGGAGGGCGCGTAAACCCTCCTCAGTGTCGGGGAAGGCGCTGCGCTCGGCGACGGCGCGGGCGCAGGCGTGGAGGTTGCGGGCGCGGGCATAATAGCCAAGCCCGGCCCAGGCCGCCATCAGATCGGCCTCGGGCGCGGCGGCGAGCGCCTCCACGGAGGGCCAGCGCGCGACGAACGCCTCGAACTTCGGGCGCACCGCCGCGACCGTGGTCTGTTGCAGCATGATTTCGGACAGCCACACGCGGTAGGGATCGGGTGCGTTGCTGCCGGGGGCCGCGCGCCACGGCAGATCGCGGGCATGCGCATCATACCAGGCGAGCAATCGGGCGGCGATGGTGGAAGGACGCTTGGCGGACACCGCATCGCTATGGCATGGACGGGCGGATGAGCAAACGCGATCCCGCCAAGCCTGTGATCAAACGCGCCGAGCCGGAAAAGCCGCGCGGCGGACGCGCGCGCGCGGTGGCCGAACTGTTGCCCGATGCCGGACGCGCGGCGTTCCGCCGGTTCGGCTTCGTCCAGGGCGCGGTGGTCAGCCGCTGGGGCGAGATTGTCGGGACGCGCTATGCCGGGGTGTCGGCCCCCGAATCGATCAAATTTCCGCATGGGCAACGCACCGGCGGCACGCTGAGCCTGATCGTGCGCGGCGCGCATGCGACGATGATGCAGCATATCGCGCCCGAGATCGTCGAGCGGGTCAATCGCTTCTTTGGCTATGAGGCGATCGTGCGCGTGCAGATCCGCCAGGGCGACGTGCCGGCGCCGGCACCGCGCGCGGCCCCGCCGTCGCTGCGGCCGGTGCCGGTCGAACTGGGCGCGAGCTTGCGCACGATCGCCGATCCGGAATTGAAGGCGGTGCTGGAAGCGCTGGCCGCAGGGGTTGCGGCGACGCGTGGCGCGCCGATCGTTGGTGGGAGTGAAGGATGACAATGCGGTTGGTGTTGGCGGCAATGGCCATTGTGATTGGCACAAGCTCCGCAGCGCAGGCCGCACCGGCGAAGACGGCTGGGGCGCATCGCGCGCCCGCCAAGACCGCCTGGGCCAGCATGATCGTCGCCACGCCCGAGGGCGGGGTGCGGATCGGCAATCCCAATGCCAAGGTGAAGCTGGTCGAATTTGGATCGCGCACGTGCCCGCATTGCGCGCATTTCGACGCCGACGGTTTGCCCGCGCTGCGCACCGGCTACATCGCGACCGGGCAATTGAGCTATGAATTCCGCGACTTCCCCATTCATGGCGCGCTCGATCTCGGGCCGATCCTGCTCGGGCATTGCGTGCCGACGCGCGCCTTCTTCCCGCTGTTGAACGCGATGATGGCCAATCAGGAGAAGCTCGTCGGCAGGCCCGACCAGGTGCCCGACGACAAGCAGCAGCAATTGCAGGGGGCCAAGCCGACCGAGATCGCCGCCTATCTCGCCAAATTCTATGGCTATACCGATCTGGTGGTGCAGAAGGGTATGCCGCTGGCCAAGGCCGCTGCGTGCCTGGCCGACACCAAGGCGGTCGATCTGGTCGCTCAGCGCGCCGCGGCGGCCAACAAGGCCTATGCCGTGAACAGCACCCCCACCTTCCTCATCAACGGCGTGGCGCAAGCCAATACCTTCACCTGGGCGGCGCTGGAGCCGCTGGTGCGCGCCGCCGTTGCCAAGTAAAAATGCGTTTTCTCCAAGGAGCTTATTCGATGAACCCTCGCATCCTGTTCGCCGCGCTGGCTGCCGTTTCGCTCGCTTCGTGCGGCGGTGGCGGGGCATCGGGCGGCAACAGCGTCGCCGCAGCGCCGGTGGCGGCCAAGCCGGCACCCGCCGGGCAAAACTGGACCGAAGTGGTCTCCAAGACGCCCGAGGGTGGCTATCGCATGGGTAACCCCGATGCGCCAATCAAGCTGGTCGAATATGGATCGCGCACCTGCCCGACTTGCGGCGCGTTCGGCCAGACCGGGCAGAAGCCGTTGACCGAGAAGTACGTCACCACCGGCAAGGTGTCCTACGAATTCCGCGACTATCTGGTGCACGGCCAGCCCGATTTCGCGCCGAGCCTGCTTGGGCGCTGCGTTGACCCGAGCACCTTCTTCCCGCTGCTGGAAGCGATGTACATGGCGCAGCCGCAGTTCGAGGCGAAGCTGGCCGATCAGGCCGCAGCCAACGCGCTGCAGGCGTCGTTGCAGGGCAAGACGCCGAGCCAGGCGGCCGCTGCCTGGGGCGACTATCTCGGCTATGTCGATTTCGTGAAGCAGCGCGGCATTCCCGAAGCCAAGGCGCGCGCGTGCATCGCCGACAGCAAGGCGCTGGACGAACTCATCGGGTTGATGAGCAAGGGCGAGGGCGCGACCGTGACCGGCACGCCGACTTTCATCCTCAACGGCACGAAGGTTGAGGGCGTGTCCTGGCCTGACGTCGAGGCAGCGTTGAAGCGCGCTGGGGCGTAAGGTCGCGCGTCCCGGTTAAAGGCAGGTCCGTTCGGGCTGAGCCTGTCGAAGCCCCGCCCGCCGCAAGCGCGGAGCGTGGGGAGAGGGGCCCTTCGACAGGCTCAGGGCGAACGGAAGCGAGAATTTTGTAGAACCGCCATCCACTCTAGCCGGGGGGCTCTGAATGCAGATCAAGCGTCTCCGGCTATCGGGTTTCAAAAGCTTCGTTGACGCCGCCGATCTGCGGATCGAGCCGGGGCTGACCGGGATCGTCGGCCCCAATGGCTGCGGCAAATCCAATCTGCTCGAGGCGCTGCGCTGGACGATGGGGGAGACCTCGGCGCGGTCGCTGCGCGGGGCGGGGATGGACGACGTTATCTTCGCGGGCACCAACACGCGGCCGGCGCGCGATTTCGCCGAAGTGTCGATGCTGATCGAAAGTGCGGGCGAGGAAAGTGAAGTCGTCCGCCGGATCGAGCGCGGGGCGGGGTCGGCGTACCGGATCGACGGGCGCGATGTGCGCGCGAAGGACGTGGCGTTGCTGTTCGCGGATTCGGCGACGGGGGCGCATTCGCCCGCCTTGGTCAGCCAGGGGCGGATCGGCGCGATCATCGCCGCCAAGCCGGCCGAGCGCCGCGCGATGCTGGAAGAGGCCGCCGGGATCGCCGGGCTGCACGTCCGGCGCAAGGATGCCGAGCAGAAATTGCGTGCGACCGAGGCCAATCTCGCGCGGCTCGATGAACTGATCGCCGACCAGGACGGCCGCGCCAATGCGCTGCGGCGGCAGGCGCGGCAGGCGGAGCGCTATCGCGCTTTGTCCGAGCAGATCCGCGTGGCGGAGGCGCGGATGATCTTTGCGCGCTGGCGCGATGCGCAACAGGCCGCCGATGCCGCCAAGGCCGAGGCGGCGACGTGCGAGGCGCGCGTGGCTGAGGCGAGCGAGGCGCAGCGGGCGGCGGCGGCCTATGCGCTGGCGGCGACCGAGGCGCTGGCGGACGCACGGGCGCAAGCGCAGGCGCTGCGCGAGGCGGCGAGCGAGGCGGGCCACAAACTGGGCGGCTTGCGCGGGGAGCAGGCAGCTGCGGTGCGGCGGACGCAGGAGCTGGCGGCGGCGCGCGTGCGGCTGGCCGAGGACCGTGCGCGCGAGGGATCGCTGGCGAGCGATGCCGCCGAGGCGATCGCGCGGCTGGCCGAGGAGAGCAAGGCGCTGGAGGCGCGACTGGCCGAGGCGACTGCGCGCATCCCCGAGCTGGAGACGCGGCTGAGCGAGGCGGAACGCGCCGGGCGCGATGCCGAAGTGGCGCTGGCGCAAGCGCTCGCGGCGCAGGCGACCGAGCTGGCCGATGCGCGGGTGGCCGAAGCGGCGCTGGCGGCCGCGCGGGTGCGGGCCGAGCGCAGCGCGCGCGATCTGACGCGGGTGACGGCGGAGAGCGCGGCTTTGGGCGATGCCGCGCCGCTGATCGCCGAGCGCGCGGCGGCAGCGGCGGCGCGCGCGCAGGCGGTGCAGCATGGCGAGGATGCGCGCGCGGCGCTCACCCGCGCCGATGCCGAAGAGCGCGGTGCGCGCGAGCAGCGCGACCGGGCGCAGGCGGCGCGGGCGACGGCGCATGCCGATCTGGCGGCACTCGACAGCGAAGCGACCGCGCTGACCAAGGCGACACGGCGCGAGGGGCGCGAGCGGTTGCTCGACCGGTTGCAGCCCGAGGCGGGCTATGAACGCGCGCTGGCGGCAGCGCTGGGGGATGATCTGGAAGCGGGGCTTGATCCGGCGGGCGAGCGGTTCTGGGCGGGGGCAGAGGTTGCGCCGGGCGATCCGGCGGCACCCGAGGGGACGGTGCCGCTGGGTCAGCATGTTCTCGCTCCTGCGGCGTTGGCGCGGCGGCTGGCGCAAGTGTTCGTGGCGGAAAGCGATGCGGGCGGGCCGCTTGCGGTCGGGCAGCGGCTGGTGACGCTCGCCGGGGTGCTGCGGCGCTGGGATGGTTATGTCGCCAAATCGGGCGGGGCGGCGGCGGCGGAGCGGCTCGAACGGATGAACCGGCTGCGCGCGATCGAGGCGGCGCGCCCGGCGGCGGTGCGCGCGGTCGAGGCGGCGGATGGCGAGCTCGCGCGGATCGACGCGGCGATCGCGGAAGCGCGGGCCGGCGCGGTGGCAGCGCGGCGTTTGCTGGAGAGCGCCGAGACGCGCGCGCGCGATGCGGCGCGCGCCGAGGACCGCGCGGCGGCGGCGATCGAGCGGATCGAGGCGCAGCGCGCCGATCTGGCGGCGCGGCGGCAGCGCATCGTCGCCGATCATGAAGAAGCCGAGGCGGAGGTCGCGCGCGCGGGCGCCGTGCAGGCGGCGCTGCCCGATGGCAGTGCGACGCGCGAGCGGGTGCGGGCGCTGTCGGGCGAGGCCGAGGCGCGCCGCACCGCCATCGCCACCGCGCGCGCGGACCGCGCCGGGCTGGACCGCGATGTCGGCAGCGGGCGCGAGCGGTTGGCCGGGACGACCGCAGAGGCGAAAAGCTGGCGCGCGCGGGCAGGGGAGGCAGCGCGGCGCATCGCCGAGATGGACAAGCGCGATGGTGACCTTGCCGCCGAAGCGCAGGCGCTGGTCGGGCGGCCCGAGGCGCTCGCTGCCGAGATCGTTGCGCTGGAGGCGGCCCATACGGCGGCGCGTGCCGAGGCCGATGCTGCTGCCACCGCCGAACGCGCCGCCGAAGCGGCACTCCGCGCGGCCGAAGCACAAGCCAGCGCCGCTGCCGAAACGCTGGCGCAAGCGCGCGAGGCGCGTGCCGGGGCCGCAGCGCGCGCGGAAAATCAGGAAGCCCGCCGAGTCGAGATGAACCGCCTGTCGGGCGAGCGCTTCCAATGCCCGTCGGTGCTGCTGCCCGAACGGGTCGGCTTTGCGGGCGATACGGTGCGGTCGCCGGGGGAGGAATCGGCGACACACGAGAAATTGATGGTCGATCGCGAACGCATCGGCCCGGTCAATCTGGTTGCCGAAAGCGAACTGGCCGAGCTGGAAGCAGCCTCCAAGGGCAATGCCGCCGAGCGCGAGGAATTGGGGCTGGCGGTCAACCGCCTGCGCGGGTCGATCGGTACGCTCAACCGCGAGGGGCGGCAGCGGCTGATGGCGGCGTTCGAGGCGGTCGACGGGCATTTCCGGCGCTTGTTCACGACGCTGTTCAATGGCGGACAGGCGCATCTCGAGCTGGTCGATTCGGACGATCCGCTGGAGGCGGGGCTCGAAATCATGGCGCAGCCGCCCGGCAAGAAGCTGCAATCGCTGACGCTGTTATCGGGTGGAGAACAGGCGCTGACCGCAGTCGCGCTGATCTTCGGCTTGTTCCTGACCAACCCCGCGCCGATCTGCGTGCTCGACGAAGTCGATGCGCCGCTCGACGATGCCAATATCGAGCGCTTTTGCGGGCTGCTGGATGCGATGACGCGCGAAACGCAGACGCGCTATCTTATCGTGACGCACAATGCCGTGACGATGAGCCGGATGCACCGGCTGTTTGGCGTGACGATGGTCGAGCAAGGCGTCAGCCGCCTTGTTTCGGTCGATCTCGGCGGCGCGGAATCGCTCCTCGCCGCCGAGTAAACGGATCAGCAGCCGTTGCGGCGGTTCTGGGCCGCGTCGTGCTTCTTGTCGAGATGCTTGCCGAGCAAGGCACCGCCGACGCCGCCAGCCACCGTGCCGAGCACACCGCCGCCGAGCGCATTGCCGACCAGCGCGCCACCGGCACCGCCCGCGATCAGGCCAGTCGTGCCCGACGAGCGATGGCAGCGATAATGACGGCTGGTTTTGCCATAGTAGCGATGCTTGCGCGCTTCGGCCTTATCGACCGGGAGGGCCATCGTCACCGGAACGACGAGCGAAGCGGCGGCGAGGCTGAGAAACAGTGAACGCATGATGTCGGTCCCTTTTGATCTTTGTGTGGGCGTAACGTTTTAAGCGCCTGCGGGTTGCATCTGCGAAACTAGTAGGGCCTTTCAAAACCTCAGCTTAACCATTGTCCGGCAAGCACGGGGTTGCACCGCAATCGGAAAGGGGTTTGCATGAACATCATTCCAGCAGTGTCCCATGCGGTCGGCGGCCGCTTCACCGACGTTCCGGCTTCGGTCTCGGCTGGGCTGTGGTCGTGCGATCTCGCGACCGAGCAGCTGACCTGGAGCGATGGCGTCTACGATTTGTTTGGAGCCCCGCGCGGCAGCCGAGTCGATCGCCACGCTGCGACGGCGCGCTATACACCGGGATCCCGCATCGCGCTCGAATGTCGCCGTATGGCGGCCATCCGGGATCGCTCCGGCTTCACCCTGGACGCCGAAATCACCGTTGGCCCGACGCGGCGCTGGATTCGCATCGTCGCGCAGGTCGAATGCGACGAGGGCAAGCCGATGCGGCTGTTCGGCTCCAAAACCGATGTAACCTTTGAGAAGATGGCCGGGCTGCTGACAGACCACTGACCCGGATGACCGACAGCGCCGCTTGCGTCGAGTGTAATGTGAACATATGAAGAACATATGGCCCAGCTCGATGTTCAGCAAAAGCTCGCGATCCTGGCGGATGCCGCGAAATATGATGCGTCGTGCGCGTCGTCGGGATCGGTCAAGCGCACGTCGCGCGACGGCAAGGGGCTGGGCTCGACCGACCAGGGCATGGGCATTTGCCATGCCTATGCGCCCGATGGCCGCTGCATTTCGCTGCTCAAGATCCTGCTGACCAACAGCTGCATCTTCGACTGCCATTATTGCATCAACCGCAAAAGCTCGAACGTGCGCCGTGCGCGCTTCACCGCGGCGGAGGTGGTGCGGCTGACGCTGTCTTTCTATCGGCGCAATTATGTCGAGGGGCTGTTCCTGTCCTCGGGCATCATCGGCTCGTCCAACTACACGATGGAGCAGATGGTCGAAGTGGCGCGCAGCTTGCGCGAAGATCATGATTTTCGCGGCTATATCCACCTCAAGACCATTCCCGATGCCGACCCCGAACTGGTGCATCAGGCCGGGCTCCATGCCGACCGCTTGTCGATCAATGTGGAATTGCCGACGCTGGCCGGGCTGACGCGGCTTGCGCCCGAGAAATCGGCGGCGCGGATCGAAGGGGCGATGGCCGGGACCAAGCTGGCGATTGCCGACACCGGCGACGCCCGCAAACGCTTCAAATCGGCGCCGCGCTTTGCGCCTGCCGGGCAATCCACGCAAATGATCGTGGGGGCGGATGCCGCGACCGATGGCGACATCGTGACGCGCGCGTCCTCGCTGTATGATCGGTTCGGCTTGCGGCGGGTCTATTATTCGGCGTTCAGCCCGATCCCCGATGCGAGCGCGGTGCTGCCGCTGCAGCGTCCGCCGTTGATGCGCGAACATCGCCTGTATCAATCGGACTGGCTGATGCGCTTCTACGATTATTCCCCCGCCGATGTGGTGGCGGCGACCGACGCGACGACGGGAATGCTGCCGCTCGACATCGACCCCAAGCTCGCCTGGGCGCTCAAATTTCGCGGGTCCTTTCCGGTCGACGTCAACCGCGCGCCGCGCGAGGCGCTGCTGCGCGTGCCGGGGCTGGGGGTGAAGGCGGTCGGCGCGATCCTGTCGGCGCGGCGCTGGCGGCGCTTGCGATTGGCCGATGTCGCGCGGCTGACGGTGTCGATCGCCAAACTACGCCCGTTTCTGATCGCTGAAGACTGGCGCCCGGTCGCACTGAGCGACCGCGCCGATCTTCGGCCGCAAGTTGCACCCAAAACCGAGCAACTGGAGTTATTTGCGGCCTGAGGGGAGACACGATGCACGTCGTCACTTTGGCCGAACCCGACGATCTGGATGGCTGGCGCGATGCGGCGCGCGGGCTGGCGGGGGCGGGCGTGCCGCCCGAGGATGTGGTGTGGCACGTGGGCGGAGCGGCGGACGATCTGTTCGCGCTGGTGGGCACGCCGCCACCTGCGCCGACGCAACCGGCCTTCACCGTGCCCGCGGCGTTCATGGCGCTGGCGCGCAGCGTCGTTTTGCACCGCGACGCCGAACGTTTTGCGTTGCTCTATGCGTTGCTGCTGCGCTTGCGCCGCCAGCCAGGGGCGATCGAGGATCGGGCGGATCCGCTGGTGCGGCGGCTGGAGGGGTTTGCGCGCGAAGTGCGCAAGGACATTCACAAGATGCGCGCGTTCCTGCGCTTCCGCGAAGTGGAGGAGGATGGTGCCCCGCGCTTCGTCGCGTGGTTCGAGCACGAGCATCATATCGTGCGCGCCAACGCCGGTTTCTTTCTCGATCGATTCGCCAGCATGCGCTGGTCGATCCTGACGCCGGAGCTTTCGCTGCATTGGGACGGCGAGACGCTGGCGGAAGGGCCGGGTGCCTCCAAGCGCGATGCGCCCGAGGGCGACCCGATCGAGGAGGTGTGGAAGACCTATTATGCGTCGATCTTCAACCCGGCGCGCGTGAAGGTCGGCGCGATGCTGAAAGAAATGCCGCGCAAATATTGGAAGAACATGCCCGAAACGGCGTTGGTGCCGGGGTTGATTGCGAGCGCACAGGCGCGGGAGAGCGGGATGATCGCCAAGGCGAAGAGCGAGGTTGGCGGCAATGCACAGGCGGCATGGGCGGCGTTGCGCGAGGAAGCGGCGGGTTGCACGCGGTGTCCGTTGTACAAACCCGCGACGCAGACGGTGTTCGGCGAGGGGCCGGTCGATGCGGCGCTGATGTTCGTCGGCGAGCAACCGGGCGACCAGGAGGATCTGGCGGGGCAGCCCTTTGTCGGCCCGGCCGGGCAGATGTTCGACCGCGCGCTGGCCGAGGCGGGGATCGATCGGGCGGGTGTGTATGTCACCAACGCGGTCAAGCATTTCAAGTTCGAACAGCGCGGCAAGCGGCGCATCCATAGCAAACCCGATGCGGGGGAGGTCAGCGCGTGCCGCTGGTGGATCGAGCAGGAGCGCTTGCTGGTGCGGCCCAAGGTGACGGTGGCCTTGGGGGCGACCGCGGCGCGCAGCTTGCTCGGGCGGGTGGTGACGATCGGCCAGGAGCGCGGGCGTGCGCTGGTGCTGCCCGATGGCGGCGAGGCGTGGATTACGGTGCATCCGAGCTATTTGCTGCGTTTGCCCGACCGCGAGGTGGCCGCGCTGGAATATGCGCGCTTCGTCGAGGATTTGCGGCGGGCGGGGGAGCGGGTGGCCTGACGGCGCTTATAACGGTAAGGTCGCCTGCACCGCCTCGGGCTCTCCATCGACCATACCCGACAGCGTCAGCCCCAACAGCCGCACGCCGAGCGGCAGCGGCAGATGCGCATCGAGCAAGGCGTGGCCGATCGCGAAAAAGGCGTCGCGCTCGACCACGCTGCTGAGCGAGCGCGCGCGGGTGATCGTGCGGAAATCGGAGAAGCGCAGCTTCAGCGTCACGGTGCGGCCGCGCGCGCTGTGGCGGTCAATCCGCACCCAGGCGGCTTCGCCCACCCAGTCGAGTGCCGCGTGGAGGTCGCCCGGCGCGGAGAGGTCGGTCTCGAAGGTGCGCTCTGCCCCGACCGATTTGCTTGGGCGTTCGCTGCGGACGGGGCGGTGATCGACCCCGCGTGCGGCACTGTAAAGGTAATCGCCGTAGCTGCCGAAATGCGCGTGGAGGAAGGCGAGCGGGCGTTCGCGCAGATCGGCACCGGTTTCGATGCCGAGCGCGGCCATGCGGCGCGCGGTGACCGGGCCGACGCCGTGGAAGCGCTTGACCGGCAAGCTCGCGACGAACGCCGCGCCGTGGCGGGGCGCGATGACGCACAGGCCGTCGGGCTTGTTCTGGTCGGAGGCGAGCTTGGCGATGAACTTGTTGTAGCTGACCCCGGCCGAGGCGGTGAGGGCGGTTTCGGCCTTGATGCGCGCGCGGATCTGCTCGGCGATGGCGCGGGCCGAGCCCAGGCCATGGCGGTCCTCGGTCACGTCGAGATAGGCTTCGTCGAGCGAGAGCGGCTCGACCAGATCGGTATAATCGTCGAAAATCGCGCGGATCTGGGCTGAGACCGCGCGGTACGCCTCGAAGCGGGGCGGCACGAACACCAGATCGGGGCAGCGGCGCAGGGCTGTTACAGAGGGCATGGCCGAGCGCACCCCGAAGGCGCGTGCCTCATAACTGGCGGCGGCGACCACGCCGCGCGCACGCGACCCGCCGACCGCAACCGGCTTGCCGCGCAAGGTTGGGTCGTCGCGCTGTTCGACCGACGCAAAGAAGGCGTCCATGTCGATATGGATGATCTTGCGCTGGGGCGGGGCGTCGGCGGAATCGGCCATGCAACACCCTGATAGCCGCGACAGGAAAGGGTGGGGAGTTTCTGTTGCTCGGTACTCCCCGGACCGCCGGTGTCTGCTTCTGTTGCCCGGTGCAGCCCGAACCGCGTTCTTTTGGGGTAACCTAGGCCGTTAGGCCTTTAGTTACGCCGCAATCGCGAGTGCTTCGTTATCGTTAGCACTTGTGGTTTTGAGCCTTTTGCAGGTTACTCAGCCCGGGCAAAAACAGCGCCTTTCAACACACGTCGATCCTGGTTCGACCCCGTCAGAGCCCCTCCGGCAAGAGGGGTTTTGGTGGAGTCGCCGGGTACTGCCCCCGGGTCCGCTGCATCTAGTCTACGCTGCACTTTATCACCATAGCCGGGCGAACCCGGCCCCCGCGATATAGGCGGAGCCTGGCGCAATGAAAAGGCCCGGTTTGACACCTTGTGCCTTCCACTCGCCACAAATCGGGTGCATGGGGTATAGTATCATGTTGACGCAACGTTCCCGCTACGCGCTTCGCGCGATGATGTTCCTGGCCGAAGCACCCCCCGGGGGCCCGCCGATCCCGATGAACCGGATTGCCGCCGAGGCGAATGTCCCGCGCAAGTTCCTGGAGCTGATCCTCGCCGATCTGCGCGAGGCGGGTTTCCTGCACAGCCACCGTGGCAAGATGGGCGGATACTGCCTGTCCCGCCCGACGCATCTGATTTCACTGGGTGAGATCATCCGCGTGATCGAGGGGCCGCTGGCGCTGGTGCCGTGCGTCAGTCGCACCGCCTATCGCAGTTGCAAGGATTGCAAGGACGAAGCGAGCTGCGCGATCCGCCATGCGATGATGCGCGTGCGCGACGAGACCGCGCGGATCCTCGATGGCACGAGTCTGGCGGATTCGGTCGCCGAGGATCTGGTCGCGGCCTGAGACCTTCGCCCCATTCCCCGTTCGCCCTGAGCCTGTCGAAGGGCGTTCCACGCGAGCGGCTCGCTTGGAAGGGCTTCGACAGGCTCAGCCCGAACGGAATATAGGGTAAGCGCGAGCCCCCCCTCAGCGCCGCTTCAATTCGTCGCGGATCTCGCGCAGCAGAGTGATGTCGGCGGGCTCGACCGGCTCGGCGGGCGTTTCCGGTGCCTTGGGCATCAGCCGGTTCACGGCGCGCACCAGCAGGAAGATGATGAAGGCGACGATCACGAAATTGACCGCCGCCGTGACGAACGCGCCATAGCCGAACAGCGGCACGCCGGCCTTTTTCAGTGCAGCATAATCGGACGACCCGACGAGCGCGGGGGGCACCTTGCCGAGCACCACGAAATAGCTCGAAAAATCGAGCCCGCCGAAAATCTTGCCGATCACCGGCATGATGACGTCGTCGGTCAGCGACGTCACGATCTTGCCGAACGCCCCGCCGATGATGACCGCAATCGCCAGGTCCAGCACGTTGCCGCGCGCGATGAATGCCTTGAACTCCTTGAACATGGAGCCTCCCAATCCGATTTCGTTTCTCGCGGCCATGCTACCCGGCTATCAGGGCTGCGCAAGGCCTGGAGGGATGAACACCATGAAGTATCGCACTCTGATCGCATTCGTCGGCGCATTCGCGCTGGCCGGTTGCGGGCTGAACAGCGTGCCGACGGCGGAAGAGAACGCCAAGGCGAAATGGGCCGATGTGGAAAATTACTATCAACGCCGTGCTGACCTGATCCCCAATTTGGTGTCGACGGTGAAGGCGGCGGGCGCGCAGGAAAAAGCGATCCTGGTCGAAGTGACGCAGGCGCGTGCCTCGGCATCGCAGGTCAAGGTTTCCAGCGCGGATCTGAACGATCCGGCCAAGGTCGCAGCGTATGAAAAGGCGCAGAACGGCCTGACGCTGTCGTTGCAGCGGCTGCAGGAGGCCTATCCCGAGCTGAAGAGCCAGGACAATTACAAGACGTTGATGGACCAGCTCGAGGGCACAGAAAACCGCATCTCGACCGCACGCCACGATTATAACGAAGCGGTGCAGGCGTATAATACGACCATCCGCACCTTCCCCGACGCGATTGGCGCGAAGGTGTTTTACGGGGCCAAGCCGCTGGTGCCGTTCAAGGCGACGACGCCGGGGGCGGACGTGGCGCCGACGGTCAATTTCGGCAACACCAACTAAGTACCGGGCCGGAGGCCCATGCCGATGCGCCTGATTCAGGCACTGCTCGCGATGCTGGTTGCGCTGCTGCTGGGGGTTGCCCCGGCGGCAGCGCAGACCTATCCCAAATTCACCGGGCTGGTGGTGGATGCCGCCAACGTCCTGCCGCCTGCGACCAAGGCCGATCTGACGGCCAAATTGGAAGCGCTGCAGAAAGACACCAAGCGGCAATTGGTGGTCGCCACGATCCCGGACCTGCAGGGTCGCGAGATCGAGGAATATGGTGTCGGTCTCGGGCGGGCGTGGGGCGTGGGCCTCAAGGACGCCAATAACGGTGCGATCCTGTTCATCGCGCCTAACGCACCCAAGGGGCATCGCGGGCCGCGGCTGGAGGTTGGCTACAGCCTGGAGCCGATCCTGACCGATGCTTTTGCGGGCACGATGATTCGCGAAAAAATGATGCCCAAGCTGACGCAATCCGGTGACATTGCCGGAGCGATGGAAGCGGGTACCGATGCGGTGATCGCACAGCTTCGCGCTTCTCCGGAGGAAGCCAAGGCCAATGTCGACGCGGCGGCGGCGAAGTTCGATAAGGTGCACAAGCGCAGCGCCGCGGGCAGTGGCGGCGGGATTCCCTTTGGCGTGATCATGATCCTGTTCGTGATCGGCTTCATCGTGCTGTCGAGCTTGCGGCGCGGTCGGCGTGGGCAGGAATATCGCAGCGGCGTGGCTCCGGCGGTGCTGTGGGGCTCGGGGCTCGGTAGCGGTTGGGGCAGCGGTTGGGGCGGCGGCTGGGGTGGCGGCTCCGGCGGTGGTTTTGGCGGCTTCGGCGGCGGTGGATCGAGTGGCGGTGGCGGCTCCGACGGAAGCTGGGGCGGCGGCGGCTTTACCGGCGGCGGCGGCGGCGATTTCGGCGGCGGTGGCGCTTCGGGGGATTGGTGATGGCGGGAACGGCACGGCTGACGCGCGACGACCATGCGCAGGTGTTGGCCGCCGTAGCGCGCGCCGAAGCGGGCACCGATGGCGAGATCGTCACGATCGTGACCGAGCGTTCGGACAGTTACCACGATGCGGCGCTGCATTGTGCGATTGCGGCGATGCTGATCGTGCTCGCGCTGGCGGCGATCAATCCGCTCGCGATCGAGACATGGCTGAGCGGCTTCACCGAAGGGTGGGACGATGCGCCCGATCCGCGCTTGCTGTTGGGCGTAATCCTGGCGGCGCAAGCCTTGGTCTTTTTGATCGTGCGGTTTGCGCTTGCCTATATGCCGCTACGGATGGCGCTGGTGCCCAGGGCGACACGCGCGCGGCGGGTGCGGCGGCGGGCAATCCAATATTTCAAGGTCGGGGCCGAGCGCCGCACCACCGCGCGCGTCGGCATCCTGCTCTATCTCTCGCGCGATGAGCGCATGGCCGAGATCGTCGCTGATGAAGCGATCCACCGTGCCGTGCCCGCAGAGCGCTGGGGCGATGCGATGGCGGCGTTGGTCGCCGAAACCCGCGCTGGCAAGCCGGGTGCTGGCATGGCGGCGGCAGTCGAGCGGATTGGCGCGATCCTCGCGGAAACTTTCCCGAAAACGGCGGACGACCGAAACGAGCTCCCGGACAGGCTGATCGAACTATGAGTGCGGAAATTGTCTGGGAAGGCAAGTACATCAAGGTCGTGAAGGACGGGACCTGGGAATATGTGTCGCGCGCACGCGGCATTCAGGCGGCAGTGATCCTGGCGGTTGAGGACGGGCATGTCCTGCTGGTCGAGCAATATCGCGTCCCGCTCGGGCGGCGCTGCCTGGAATTGCCGGCGGGGCTGGTTGGTGACGAGGAGGCAGGCGAGAGCATCGAAGCCTCCGCTGCGCGCGAACTTGAGGAAGAGACCGGCTATCGGCCTGCCAAGATCGAGCAACTGGGCCTTTTCCATTCCTCGCCCGGCATGGTGTCCGAAGGCTTCACGCTGGTGCGCGCGACCGGGCTGGAGCGTGTTGCCGATGGCGGCGGGATCGACGGCGAGAATATCACCGTGCTGCGCGTGCCGGTCGCGGAGATTGCGAACGTGGTCGCCGCCAAGCGCGCCGAGGGTGTGGCGATCGACGTGAAGCTGTTGCTGCTGCTGGGCGCGGGGATGCTAGCGGGGTAACCGCCGCGCCTGCCGCTTAGCGGAAGTTGTCGGCGTAGCTTTGCAGCTTGAGCGTGCGCTCGGGTGCGGGAATAACAGTGAAGGGCAGCCCTTCGCGCTCGGCATAAGCGATCGCCGCTTCCTGCGTCGGGAAGGTCAGGCGGAGCTGGTCGCGCGTATCGCCCGAGCCGGCCCAGCCGGTGAGCGGATCGGGCTGCTTGGCCTCGGCCGGGGCGAAGTCCAGCATCCAGATGCTGGTGCGTGCGCGGCCCGAGGACATGGAGTTCTTCGGGCGCTGATAGATTCGGGCGATCGACATGGTGCCTCCTTACCGTGCTTCTTTCGCGCGTGCATCTGCGTTTTTCGTGCGCAGCGTCGCATTGGCCGATGCGGGGTCATCGGGCCAGGGATGGCGCGGATAGCGGCCGCGCATTTCCTTGGCGACGGCCGCCCAACTGCCTGCCCAGAAGCCCGGCAAATCGCGCGTCGTCTGGATCGGGCGACCGGCGGGCGAGGTGAGGCTGAGCACCAGCGGCACGCGGCCACCCGCAATCATCGGGTGGGTGGCGAGCCCGAACAGCGCCTGCGGGCGCAACTCCACGCGCGGGCCGCCCTCGACGTCATAATCGATCGGGTGGCTGCTGCCCGCAGGGCTGGTGAAATGGGTGGGGGCGAGGCGATCGATCGTTTTGAGCGCGTCCCAACCGATCAGCGCGCGGAGTGAATCGGTCAGCGCACCCGAGTCGATCGCATCGAGCCGCCGTTTGCCGACGAGCAAGGGGGCGAGCCATTCATCGGCGCGAGCGAGCAGCGCGGCGTCGTCGAGCGCGAGCTCTGCGCCGCCATGGTCCTGTGCAAAGGCAGCGCGGTGGCGCAGCGCGAGCGCCGCGTCGCTCCACGGCAATACCGCGAGGCCGTGGGTGTGGATACCGGCGAGCAAGGCAGCGGCGATCGCGTCGGGGTCGGCTTGCGCATCGGGGCCGCTCGACAGCCGCAGCGCCCCGAGGCGGCGCTCGCGTGTGGTCTGCACGCCGCCCGTCGCGGGATCGAAGGTGACGGTGCGGTGGATCGCGATCGACTCGCCGAACAGCGCCTCGATCGTCGGCAAGTCGATTGCGGCGGCGGAAAGGATGCGCGCGCCCGAGGCCATGCCCTGGGTTTCGGCGACCGCCAGCCATTCCTCGCGGGCGAGCGCGCTGGTCGGATCGAGCTTGAAGCCGCGTCCGCCGACCGAGGCCCAGGTCTCGCCCGAGCCGTCGCGGCGGCGCGCGATACGATCGGGGAAAGCGAGCGCGATGGCGGTGGCTTCGCCTCCCCTCCCGCTTGCGGGAGGGGCCGGGGGAGGGGATGCGGGGCGAGCGGCGGGGGTTTCATTCCCTCCCCCAGCCCCTCCCGCAAGCGGGAGGGGAGCGAGATTCGTCCACCGCTTCGCTAGCTTGCGCCCGGCTTCCGCGCGCGCGCCGCGTTCGGTGCGCCAGCGGCGGCGGCGGGATTCCAGGTCGACATCGTTGCCGCCAAGCCCGCGTTCGCCGAGCAGAACCGCAATCTCCGCTGCGACTTCCGCCAGCCCGAGCTCGCCCGCGCGCACCAGCATATGGCCGAGGCGCGGGGCCAGTGGCAGGCGGGCGATGGCGTGGCCGTGCGGGGTCGGGCGGCCATCGGCATCGAGCGCCTGCAGGGTGTGCAAGCGGGTGCGGGCTTCCTGTACGGCGGCTTCGGGTGGGGGATCGAGCCAGCGTAGCACGCGCGGATCGGCGACGCCCCACAAGGCGCAGTCGAGGGTCAGCGCCGAGAGGTCTGCCTCGAGGATTTCGGGCGGATCGAAGCGCGGCAGGCCAGCGGTCGCGGCTTCCTCCCACAGGCGATAGGCGGTGCCGGGCTGCTGGCGCGCGGCGCGGCCGGCACGCTGGGTGACGGCGGCCTGGCTGGCGCGTTCGGTCACCAGCCGCGTCATCCCCGCCGCGCGATCATAACGCGGGCGGCGCGCGAGGCCGGAATCGACCACGACCGAAATGCCGTCGAGCGTCAGGCTGGTCTCGGCGATCGATGTCGCCAGCACGACCTTGCGCCGCTTTTGCGGGTCGGGCGCGATCGCGGCGCGCTGTGCGGCGGGGTCGAGGCTGCCATGCAGGCGGTGGAGCAGAATATCGGGGCCGAGCCCCTCCAGCCGCTCGGCGGTGCGCTCGATCTCGGCGACGCCGGGCAGGAAGGCGAGGATGCCGCCCGTTTCCTCGCGCAGCGCCAGCCGGATTGCGGCGGCGACCGAATCCTCGATCCGCGCTTCGGCGGCGCGACCGAGATGGCGCAAGCTCAGCGGGTGCATCCGCCCGGCGCTTTCGATGATCGGGGCACCCTCCATCAGCCCGGAAAAGCGTGCGCCGTCGAGCGTTGCCGACATTGCCACCAGCCTGAGATCGGGCCGCAGCGCGGCCTGCGCATCGAGCGCGAGCGCGAGGCCGAAGTCGCTGTCGAGGCTGCGTTCATGGACTTCGTCGAACAGCACGGCGGAGACCCCGGCGAGTTCGGGATCGTTCTGGATGCGCGCGACGAAGATGCCCTCGGTCACCACCGTGACGCGCGTCGCCGCCGAGCGCTTTGTATCCATCCGCGTGGCATAGCCGAAGGTCTGGCCGACATTTTCACCGGCAGTGGCGGCCATCCGCTCGGCCGCGGCGCGCGCGGCGAGGCGACGGGGGGAGAGCAGCAGGATTTCGCCGCTGCACCATGGCTCGTCCAGCAATGCGGGCGCGACGGCGGTGGTCTTGCCCGCCCCAGGCGGCGCGACCAGCACGGCGTTGGGGGCGTCTCGCAAGTGGCGGAGCAGGTCGGGCAGGACGACGTGGATGGGGAGGGTGGACGTCACGCCTCGCTCCTACCGCCTTGCGCCGGTTTTGGAACCACCGCGTCGTGACGTAATTGTCATGTGCGGCGTCCTAGTATCTCACGGATTTGAAATGCTAGGCCCGCGCTAGGACATTGGAGACCGACATGGCGGGGCATAGCCATTCCCACGGGCACGGCGATCATCACGGGCATTCGCACGGCCACGGCCACAGCCACGCGCCGGTGGCGGGTCACGATCGCGCGTTCGCGATCGGTATCGGGCTGAACCTCGCCTTTGTCGTCGGCGAGGCGGCGTTTGGCCTGATCGCGGGCTCGGTCGCGCTGTTGGCGGATGCCGGGCATAACCTTTCCGATGTGCTCGGCCTGTGCGCGGCGTGGGCGGCAATTGCCCTAGGACGGCGCGCGGCATCGAAGCGCTTCACCTATGGGCTGAAGGGCTCGACCATTCTGGCGGCCTTGCTCAACGCACTGCTATTGTTGGTCGCGCTCGGCGCGATCCTGC
The DNA here is from genome assembly GCF_049897725.1 of Sphingomonas sp. PSPC2-2. NCBI lineage: Bacteria > Pseudomonadati > Pseudomonadota > Alphaproteobacteria > Sphingomonadales > Sphingomonadaceae > Sphingomonas > Sphingomonas sp. PSPC2-2. The sequence continues at coordinate 136,715 of NZ_JAFCWU010000005.1, forward strand.
TCGAGGCGGTGCAGCGGCTGGCGATGCCCGCGCCGGTGGACGGGCCGACGGTGGCGTGGGTCGCCGGAGCCGGGATCCTGGTCAATGGTGCGACCGCGCTGCTGTTCCTGCGCGGTCGTGAGGGCGATATCAACATTCGCGGTGCCTATCTCCACATGGCGAGCGATGCGATGGTATCGGCCGGGGTGGTCGTGTCGGGGCTGGTAATCTGGTGGACCGGGCTGACCTGGATCGATCCTGTGGTCAGCATCGTCATCGCGGTGCTGATTTTCCTGCAAACCTGGGGCCTGCTGCGCGAATCGGTCGAGATGGCGCTGGCGGCGGTGCCGCGCAGCATCGATTCGGACAAGGTGTGGGACGCACTGCGCGCGCTGCCAGGCGTCGCGCGTGTCCACCACGTTCATATCTGGCCGATGAGCACGACTGAGACCGTGCTGACCGCGCATCTGGTGATACCGGCGGGCCATCCGGGCGACGCCTTCCTGGATACGACGCGCGCTATGCTCAAGGGCCGTTTCGGCATCGGCCATGCGACGTTGCAGGTGGAATTGTCCGGCGCTGAAGCAGGCGATGCCGAGGTGCGTGGCTGCTAGACGTCTCCGACGGTCAATGCCGCCATGCCGCCATTACGGCATCAAACAGCGTGACGCCCGCCAGTGGGCCGACCAACAGCATCACCAGGTTGAAACCGATAATCCACGCTGCGATGCTTTCCCGACGCGGGTTTGGCGTCGGTGCGGGCTTGGCTTCCCAGCGCTCAGGCGGCGGCCAGCCAGTTTGGAAATCGACGAACATCTCCGACGCTCCTGCAGTCCGGCACTGAAGGTACTGGAAAGGAGGCGGTGCGACAAATGCGGATCGGCGACAAAGGAGCCAAATCGCCGTGACTGACGCTCAATAGGCGCGTGCGATCGCGAACTCGACGGCTTCGACCATCGCATCCTTGGCTTTGCCATTGCCAAAGATGCCGAGCGCGTCGATCGCGCGTTGCCCGTAATGCCGCGCGCGCGCCAGCGTGTCGTCAACTGCGTGGGTCGAGCGCACCAGGTCGATCGCTCGCACGAAATCCTCGTCGCGGTTACGATGGCCCTCGATTGCCGCCTTCCAGAACGCCCGGTCTTCGGCACCGCCGCGGGCATAAGCAAGGATGACGGGGAGCGTCGCCTTGCCTTCGCGAAAATCGTCGCCCGCGTCTTTGCCCATCGTGCCTGCGTCGGACACGTAATCGATTGCGTCATCGACCAGTTGGAACGCGATGCCGAGATTGCGGCCATAAGCGTCGAGCGCGAGTTCTTCCGCCTCGGGGCGCTCCGCCACCACCGCCGCGACCCGGCACGCCGCCGCAAACAGCGCGGCCGTCTTTGCCCCGATGATGTCGAGATAGCGTTCTTCCGGGATGTCGATGCGGCGGGCGGCGGTCAACTGGTTGACTTCGCCCTCGGCGATGATCGCGCTCGCGCCCGCCAGGATCGACAGCACCTTGAGCGAGCCGTCTTCCACCATCAGTTCGAACGACCGGCTGAACAGGAAATCGCCGACCAGAACGCTGGCCGGGTTGCCCCAGATCAGATTGGCGGTGCGCTTGCCCCGGCGCAAATCCGACCCATCGACCACATCGTCGTGCAGCAGCGTGGCGGTATGGATGAATTCGACGGCGGCGGCCAGCCGGTGGTGGCGAGACCCCAGATAGCCCAGCAACCGTGCGCTGGCGAGCGTCAGCATCGGGCGCATCCGCTTGCCACCGCCCGCGATGAGGTGCCCCGCAAGTTCCGGGATCAGCGGAATTTCGGACTGCATCCGCGACAGGATGACCGCGTTGACCAAATTCAGGTCACCCGCGACGAGTTGCACCATGGGCTCCAGCGAGGGCTGGGCACGCGAAGGATCAATGCGGAGAATGGTGGCGCTCATCTGCGCTGCGATGTGGCGGCGTGGCGCGCTAAAGGCAAGTCTTTCTCGGGTTGCGCCGGGCCGTCAGCGCACGCAAAAGAGCGTCGACGGCTGATGAGGAGTGGATGGTGACCGACGAAACGCTGAACGGATACCGCCAGAGCATCGACAATATCGATGCCGCCCTCGTCTTTTTGCTCGCCGAACGCTTCAAGACCACGCAGGCGGTCGGTCGCTATAAGGCCGAGGCTGGTTTGCCGCCTGCCGATCCGGGTCGTGAAGAAGCACAGATCGCGCGGTTGCGAGGCCTTGCCCATGATGCGAATCTCGATCCCGATTTCAGCGAGAAGTTCCTCCGCTTCATCATCGACGAGGTCATTCGTCATCACGAGCGCGTCCGCGTTACGGATACACGTTAACCACGAAGCTTTGCCAGAAAATCGGACAGCGTGCACAGGCCATCGATGCCGCGTGCCTTGCAGCCCGCAATTGGTAATACTTTGTGATAGGGTGTCTTGGCCGTCGCCGCGCGCAACTCGGACAGCGATTGGGCGCGATAGCTGGCGCGGACATAATGGTTGCCCTTGCCGTCGGTCAGCCGTTCCAATTGGATGGCCCCACCTGGTACGGGATCATCCGCTGCAATCCCGGGGACGTTCCAGTGCAGGCCTAGCACTCCGGCAAGATTGGCGACGTTCGTATCGTGACCAGCAATCAACGCCACTTTCGGGGCGGTGGGGGCTTCATCGGTAAGCCAGGTCGCGATGCGCGGCGACAGACCGGCCAGATTGCGCGTCGCGATATAAGGTGGTCGCGCCAGCAGCCGGAATTCGAGCGCATGGAAGGCTCCGAAAGCCGCGATGTCGGAAGCGGTGGCGCGGCCCCAGCCGACTTCGTTTGCCGGTTTGCCTTCCGCATATTCCAACAGGAGAATCTGCGCTGCGGTCGACGCACGGTCGAGTGCGCCGCCGAGCTTGGGCCGTGAGGTGGCCGTAGCCGGGCGGATGGTGGTCGGCTCGCGCGCCACGCCGCAAGTCGCGGTCGCGGATCCGCACAACACGCGGTCCAGGCGAATCAGCAGCGGTTTCATGCCGCGCTCGGTCGCGGCGATCCCGCGCGGTCCCACCGCCGCGTCGATGGCGGCGGCGGCGCGCGCAGGGTCAAGCGGGGCCTGCCCGCTCTCGATTGGGTTGAACATCGGATCGGGCTCGTCCTGCGGACGATGTTCTATGGTGAGGGAGCAGCCAGGGGCGACGCCCTTGGCATAGCTTGCTGCGGTCGCGATGGTGCGTTGGTCGCTGTCGGCAAGGAGCGCGATGCGGGTGGGGCAGTCGGTCAAGGGCAGCAGCCCCGCTTTAATAAAGCCAATCCGGTCGAAATCGGCCACCGCCACGATCGCGCTGGCACCGTGTTCGGTCAACCAACCGGGCTTGACGCTCCAAGTCGGCCAAGCGGCGGCGGCGGTACCGATCGGCATCGGCTGCGCTTTGGTGGGCGGGCGGATGCCGTGACGCATCATCAGGACGACGCGATCAACCTGTAACGGGTCCGCTGGCGCTCCGGCAGTCAGCGCGACACCCGCCAGCATTGCGGCCAGCGCGGCCAACGTTCGTCCGGTTCGTGAAGTGCGCATGCGACCATCTCCTTCGGACGCTATGCCGCACAATTATGACAGCATGGCAATCCCTGAAGGTGGGCTCTGGGCTGCTTTCATTGGCCCGGCAGCGTGAAGTAGACTGCCGCGCCGCCCTGGGCGGTGTTTTCGGCGCGGATCGTACCGTGATGCGCAGCTACGATGGATCGGCATACCGATAAGCCGATGCCTAGACCACCTGTGGTTGAGGTCGCCCGCTGATGGAAACGCGCACTATCGGCCTCCGGATCGAAGCCGGGACCATTGTCGATTACGCCGATCTCGACCGTGCCGTCCTGTGTCCGGCGACAGGAAACGGTAATGGTCGGTGACGCGACGCCGCGCAAAGCGGTCGCCGCGTTACGCAGCAAATTCGTCATCACCTGGGTGATCTGCACACCGTCTCCGACGAGCGCGGTGACGCTGGGGTCGATATCATAAATCATCGCGGGCGCGGCACCATCGTGATCGGCGAGCGCAAGTTCGAGCGAGTCCGACAGCACTTCACAAAGGTTGGCATGCTCGTTCGCGACCGTTCCGGTTTCGACCAATTGGCGTGCCTTGGCGATGATCTGAGCCGATCGGGTAATCTGGGTCCGGGCCTGTACGAGGCGACGCAGGATGTCGGCATCTCCCAGCCCGCCGAGCGCCATTTCGGCGGAGGCGATATAGTTTGCGGCGGCGGTGAGCGGCTGCGTCATTTCATGGGCAAGCGTTGAAGCGACAGCGGATGTATCCGACAAGCGCGATAAAGTGGCGATGCGATCGACGAGCCGCGTTTGTTCGACGGCAAGCGCATCGCGAGCACAGGTCGTCTCCCACAGGGTCAGCTCGGTACGCAGACGGTTTTTGGCGATGGCGACGAAGCTGCAGATTGCACGCAGGAACTGCACTTCGGCGCGACTGAATGGCATCGTCGCCTTGCGGCCAAAGCCGAGGGTGCCAAGCAAGGTATCACCCTGCATCAGCGGCGTCCCGACATAAGCGGCGAGCCCGATTGCGCGGGCATAAGCGAGCCGCGCGTCCTTTGAGCCGCGAACCCGATTGAAAACATGCGGCGCGCGATCCGCAGCCACCAGCCCGCACGGACCTTGACCGAGGGCAAGATGGGAAGCCGCTCCGCTTTGCGTCGGGGTCAGGCCGCCATGTTCTTCGAGGATGAGGCCATTCCTGCCATCGTAACGATAGCAGAAATACACACTCAGATTCAGCTTGACGCGGACTGACTCAAAAAGGGCGTTCAGCATCGACGACGTATCGGAGGCGCAAAGAATTCGTGCGGCGCAATCCGCCAAGAGTCCCAGATAAGGACTAACGCCATCATCATTCGAAGGAATGATACCGTTGTCATATAACCGTAAGGCGCTGCTGGATCGCATCGATATTTCCTCTCTGCGATCCCGGATGCCACGGTTTTATAACAATAAAAAGCGGCGAATGCCGCGTTGGCATCGTCTTATAGTATGAAAATTGGCCGATTTGGCCCGAATTTTTCGAGGAGCCTTGGTTGGATGTCGCTTTTATACAATTTATCCGGTCACATCGTGGAAACAAAACGCGTGTTCGAACGTACGCGCGAAGATCGGGATGTGAGTCGGTCTTGCGGTGTCGACAGACCGACCCCGCTCGGAAATTGCGCTAGAGGCGTGCGTTGATCGAGATCGGCGCGGGCAAGTCGATCCGCATCATGTCGCCTGACGCGCCATAGGTAGAACTTCGTTTTCCCGTAGCGCGCTGTGCTTCTGCTGCGATCGCGCGCATCAAGTCGCTCGAAAACGCGATCTGCCGCTCCAAAATCTGCGCGTTGACGATCGAGGCGTCGCGTAAATGCCCGAAGACAAGCGCCATTTCGGCACGCTGTTCCTCGGACAGGGCATCGGCCCAATCGGGAGTTTCGCGCTCCCGCTTCGTAACTTCGGCCTCGATTTGTCCAGCCAACCGCAATTTCGCCGCGACGAGTTCTGCCAAGCCCTGCAAGCGGCCGCTTCGGGTCAGCGCCTCGCTCTCCTGCTCCATCAAGTGCGAGAGCGACGTCACAAGATCGATCAGGTCATCGTCCATTGTCAGCATTTTCCTGCATTTTTAGAATTTGAGCGAGCACCGCCGGGGCAAGGCCGACGCCGCCCTTTTGGGCAATTGCAGTCCCGAGCTTTTCAGCGAGAACACCGCGAAACATTTCCTCGCCATGCCCCCCGGAAAACTCGCCGGTCTGCACGCTTTCGAACATCAATTGCGTCATCTGTCCGAGGAACACCGCCTCAAAGGACTGGGCGGTGGCCTTTTGCGCGGGCGTTGCGGCCTTGGCGGGTGCCGCGCCGACGGTCGCAGCAGGAGTCGGGATTTCGATCGTCATTGGACCTCAATGTCGGCCTGGAGCGCGCCTGCACTCTTCACCGCCTGCAAAATGGTGATGAGGTCACGAGGGGAAACGCCGAGCGCGTTCAACCCGCTGACCAGCGTCTTGAGCGATGCGCCTCCGCCGATCAGCGCGAGATGGGCGTCGTTACCGTCGTTGACCGATACCTGCGTGCGCGGGACGACCGTCGTCTGGCCGCTGGAAAGCGGACCCGGCTGCGACACTTGCGGAGTTTCGGTGACGCTGATGGTCAGCCCACCCTGCGCCACCGCGACCGAGCTTATCCGTACGTCCGCGCCCATTACGACGGTGCCGGACGCTTCGTTGATGACGATCCGCGCCGGCTGATCGACATCGACGTCGATCGTCTCGATCTGTGTCATCAGATCGACGACCGAACCCTGAAAGCCTCCGCGCGGCGCGATTTCGACGGTGGCGGGGTCGAGCATCTCGGCCGTCCCCGAGAAACGGCCGTTGATCGCGGTCACGATTCGCTGCGCCGTCGTAAAGTCGGGGTTTTTCAGTGCGAGCTTCAGACTGGTCGCGGTGCGTAGCGCAAACGGCACCTCGCGCTCGACGATCGCGCCGCCGGCGATCCGTGCCGAGGTCGAAACACCGCGGCTGATGCTGGCGGCGGCCCCTTGCGCCTTGAAGCCCGATACCGCGACCGGGCCCTGTGCGACGGCGTAGATTTCCCCATCAAGCGCGCGCAGCGACGAAGCGATCAGCGTGCCCCCCTGCAGGCTGGAGGCATCGCCGAGCGCCGCGACCTGAACGTCGATGCTGGAGCCAGTGCGCGAAAAGGGCGGCATCGACGCGGTGATCGACACCGCCGCGACATTCTGGGTCTTCATGTCGGAGCCCCGGATGTTGACGCCCATGCGTTCGAGCATCGCCTGCATCGATTCCTCGGTGAAGGGCGAATTGCGCATCCGGTCGCCGGTGCCGGCCAGGCCGACGACGAGGCCATATCCGACCAGTTGGTTGGGCCGGACATTCTCGACATTGACGATATCCTTGATCCGCGTTCGCGCGATGCCGGGCGAGACGCAACCGAGCACAACCGCAAGCGTCGCGGACGCGCGCAGCCCTTGTCGGATAAAGCGGCGAATTCGTGGAAAAGATCTCATGAATCTCTTATAGGATAGGTATGGCCGATGACGGTCTGGAGGTGTAAGTTTCGGTGCGGATCGATGCCCTGACAGTGCCGGTGACACGGACCCTGCTCTTGGGCGCGTTGCCCAAGGCGGCGGCGCAGTTCGCCGCGCAGGAATTGCATCCCCACGCCGTGCAGGCACCGACCCCCGCGCCGACCGCGCCGGCGATGCCAAGCGTTGAAATGCTGGTTACGCTGGCGATGAACGAAGCGCCGATCGAGCGCCGCCGCCGGATTGCCCGCGACGCGAGCCGTGGCCTCGACATGCTCGAGCGGCTGCACCAGGAGTTGCTGGTCGGTGTTGCGGCACCGACGCGCTTGCGCGAGATCGTCGAGTGGGCGCAAACGACCGAGCAACCCGAAGATCCGGTGCTGGCGCAGATCTTCCACGACATTGACGTCCGCGTTCGCGTCGAACTGGCGAAGCACGACATCGAGGTGTAAGGCTCAGCGCCCGCGGGCGAGGCGCAAAACGTAGCTGATGATTTCGGCGACTGCGGCAAAATGCTCGGTCGGGATCGGGCGATCCAGTTCCGCGCTGGCGTAGAGCGCGCGCGCGAGCGCGACATTCTCGACGATCGGCACGCCATTGGCGGTCGCGATCTCGCGGATCTTGGCGGCGATCGCGTCGACGCCCTTGGCCACCACAATCGGCGCGGCCATAGCGCCGTGATCATATTTCAGCGCAACCGCATAATGGGTCGGATTGGTTATGATCACGCTGGCATCGGGCACGGCGGACATCATCCGGCTGCGCGCGCGCTGCATCTGGATCGCGCGGATCTTGCTCTTGATCAGCGGGTCGCCATCCTGTTCCTTATGCTCGTCCTTAATCTCCTGCAGCGACATTTTCATGCGGTTGGTGAACGACCAGCGCTGATAGACGAAATCGAAAATGGCGAGCGCGGCGACCAGGATCGCCACCGCCTTGATCATGGCGAGCACGACCCCGACTGCGGCGGCGGTGACCGCAGCCGGATCGGCGCCGACCAACTGGTCCAGCCCGACAATCTTGGGCCAGATGACATTGGTCGCAATGACGATAACGCCGGTCATTTTGGCGAGCGTCTTGCCGAACTCGATCAGCGCGCGTGGGCCGAACATGCGGCCTAGGCCCGAAAACGGGTTGAGCTTCGACCATTGCGGCTTGAGCCGGGCGAGCGCGAAGCTTGGTCGCCCCTGCAACACACCGCCAAGCAGCGCGAACACGAACAACACGCCCAGCAACGGTGCCACCGCCAGGCCGACCGCACCGAGAAGACCGATTGCGAAATTTTCGGCCCCTTGCGGATTGAACAGATAATCGTCCGCGCCGCCCCACAACCGCACGAAGATGACGCCGAGCTGTTGCACCGTATAGGTGCCCATACCGCCGACCACGACGATGGCAGCGGCGAACATGGCCGCGTGCTTCATCTCGGGCGACGACGGCATGTCGCCCTTGGCACGCGCGTCGGCGAGCTTCTTTTCGGTGGGATCGAAGGTTTTCTGGTCGTTGTCGGCCACGCTTTAGTTCCAGCTTGTCTGCATATAGGCGGCCATCGCCTGCGCGAAGCCGGTCAGCAGTCCGCCCAGCGTCATCGCCATCACCGCCAGGCCGAGCAGGATGTTGAGCGGCTGGACGATGAAGAAGAGCTGGATCGCAGGCGCAATCCGGGTCGAGAGGCCAAGCGCGACGTTGAACACGATGCCGTAGACCAGCAACGGGGCCGACAAGCCGATTCCCAGCGTCATCGCGCGCGCCACCGCGTCGAGCGCGGCTCGCAGGAAATCATGCGCTGGTGGCATGCCGCCGATCGGGAAGGTGCGATAGGATTCGACGATCGCGCCAATCCACAAATGGTGGACGTGCATCGACATGCACACCACGGCGGCGGCGACGGTCACGAACTTGGACAGCAACGCCGCTTGGCCGCCCTGTGAGGCATCATAAAGCAGCGCCGAGGACAGGCCGATTTGCGAGCTGATGATCGATCCCGCCATCGACACCGCGCTGAACACGATCTTGACCAGCGCGCCGATTGCGAGCCCGGTAATCAGTTCTGCCAGCAGCACCGCCGGCAGCGCCCCGCCCGCCGCGGCCGCCGTGCGCATCAACGGCGCAAGCACGCCCCACAGGCCGATGCTCATGCCCAGCGCGATCATCAAGCGGATCCGCCCGGGCACGGCATCCTCGGAAAAGACCGGCAGCAGCATCAACACCGTGCCGACGCGCGCGAACAGGATGAGGAACGCGGTCGCCTGCACATCGAGATGCGACAGGTCGAACGATGGCGGGGCGAGGGGGGCGAGCACCCTTTCAGCCAGCGATGATCATGCCGCTGATCCGCGCCATGAAATCGGACAGCGCACCGCCGATCATCGGCAGGCACAGCAGCATCACCACGCCCATGGCGATGATCTTGGGAACGAACGTCAGCGTCATTTCCTGGATCTGGGTCAGCGCCTGCAACAGGCCGATCGCGACGCCGACGATCAACGAGGTGATCAGCAGCGGTCCGACGATCGTCATCACCAGAATCAAGGAAGCGCGGGCAAGCTCCATCGCGGCGAGCGCATCCATTGGCGTGCGCCTCAGATCTGCATGCGCATGATGTCGGAATAGGCGTTCACCACGCGATCGCGCACCGCGACCATCGTGTCGAGCGCGGTTTCGGCCGATCCGATCGCGGTCACCACGTCGATCAAGTCGCCCTTGCCCGCGACTTGCTTGGCCGAGGCGCTTTCGGCGGCACGCAATTGCGTCGAGGTGTCGGAGATCATCGCCTCGACCATGCCGCCAAAGCCGCCCGATGCGCCGGGCGCGGTTTCCTTGGTCGAGCCGGTCTTGAGCGTGTTGCCAAGGCCAAGCGTACGGCCATAGGCCGAGCTGGCGTCGAGAGATCCGATGGACATTGTCGCTCTTCCTTATTTCAGCAAATCGATGGTGCGCATCGTCAGGTTCTTGGCCGCTTCGATGGCGTTGAGGTCGGCTTCGTAGGAGCGCTGCGCGTCCTTCATGTCGGCGGCCTCGAGCAGGGGATTGACGTTGGGCTTCAGGACGTACCCCTGAGCATCCGCGGCCGGGCTGCCCGGCATGTAGACCTTGGTGAAGGCGGTCTTGTCGGCGTCGACGCTGGAAATCTTGACGGCGGTTCCGCCATTTGCCCGATCGACTTCGGCCTGAAAGCTGACGACCCGGCGGCGATAGGGATCGCCACCGGCGGTGCGCGCGACCGAATCCTGGTTGGCGAGATTTTCCGCGATCACCCGCATCCGCAGCGACTGCGCGCGCAAACCCGATGCCGATACTGCCAACGATGTCTTGAGATCCATGAAGTCGCTCCACCGGCTCCGTGCCGTCACCCCTCCTTCATAGGCAATTATTGCCTAGCCAGACCGTCAATGCGGAAAAATAATCCTATAACTCGGGGGAAGGAGCCGTGCATTGTCCATCCTCGAAGATATCGAAGTCGAGCTGTCGATCGTTCTGGGCTCGGCCCAGGTTCAGATCCGCCAGATCCTGCAAATGAGCCGCGGCGCGATGATCCCGCTCGATTGCGGGCAGGACGACCCGACTTTGGTGTTCGTCAATGGCGAGCTGATCGCCAAGGGCCGGATCCTGGTCAACAGCGAGGAGATGTCGCTGGAAGTGACCGAAATCACGCGCAAGAGCCGCAACTGATGGATGTGCTGTCGCTGCTGCGCACGATGGGGGCGCTCGGGGTCGTGCTTGGCTTGCTCGGCGGTGCGCTGTGGGTGGTGCGGCGCTACAATATCGCCTTGCCGGGGCGCGTTACGCTCGGTCGCGGGCGGCGCTTGGAAGTGGTCGAGCGGGTCACGCTCGACGGGAAACGCTCGCTCGCCCTGGTGCGGCGCGATGGCTGTGAACATCTGATCCTGATCGGCCCGGATGGGCAGATGGTGGTCGAAAGCGGTATCCTGCCGTCTATCCCCTCTGACGGAGCGGCTGCGGTCGGCACCGCGATGGCTGGGGAGGCAATCGCGCAGACGGTAGTCCCTGAAATGGCGGCGCGTGAGCGCGAAGGCCAGGCGTCGGAACCGACGCCTGGAAACAGCAAGGATGCTATCGTCAGCGACGAGACCGCGCCGGAACCCGAAACCGAGTTGCGCACTGCCCTGACGCTGCTGCTCGACCATCTCCAGTCGCGCCGCGACAAAGCGGCCTTGATTCAGGCGTCGCTTTCGCCCTCGCGCGAACAGTCTTTGCCTGTCTCCGCTGTCGCTTCCGCCTCGTCCACGCCGCGTCGTTCGGTGTCGGCATTGCTGGACCATCTGACCGAGCAGCATCATCGGGCGAACGTCGTTGCGTAAGTCGGCCCTGTTTGCGCTCGCCGCAGCTGCGCTGCTGATCCCGGTCGCCGCGCACGCGCAGTCCGCATTGGCCCAATCCGCATTGGGCTTGCCCGGTGCTGGCGCTGGCGGGTCGGTATCGGGCCGGGCGATCCAATTGGTGCTGATGCTGACGGTGTTGAGCCTCGCGCCCGGCATCCTGATGACCGTTACCAGCTTCACCCGCATCGTCGTCGCGCTGTCGCTGTTGCGCACCGGCATCGGTGCCCAGGGCGTGCCGCCGAATCCGGTGATCATCAGTCTCGCGATGTTCCTGTCCTTCTTCGTCATGGCCCCGACCTTCGAAAAGGCGTGGGACCAGGGAATCAAGCCCTATACCGCAGGCAAAATCGCCGAGGAGCAAGCCTTTGCGGCGACCGCCGAGCCGTTCCGGCAATTCATGCTGAAACAGGTGCGCGATGACGATCTGAAGCTGTTTATCGACATGGCGCATGCGAAGCCGACGGCGCGCAAAGACGTCGCGCTGACGACGTTGACCCCGGCCTTCATGATTTCCGAACTGCGCCGCTCGTTCGAGATCGGCTTCTTGTTGCTCCTGCCGTTCCTCGTCATCGATCTGGCCGTGGCCGCGGTATTGATGGCGATGGGCATGATGATGCTGCCCCCGCCGACCATCGCCATGCCGATGAAGATCATCTTCTTCGTGCTGGTCGATGGGTGGGCGCTGGTCGCGGGGTCGCTGGTCAAGAGCTTCGGCACGACGTGAACCCGACCGCCCCCCTCCAGCAAAGGCGGGGGGCTTTGGGGGCGTCGGTTTAATTATTGCGGCTTGCGCCTGCGAGCCACGCCGACAGCTCGGCAAAAGAAATCAATTCGATGAAGGCGACCCCGACATGAAGCTCGTTGCGCCAGCGCACCGAGCACGCGCGCGGGGAAAGTCCAGGGATCGTCAGCGTGGCGGGCGCGTCAAGCGGGATGTCGGTGGACAGCGTCAACCGCGCGCCGCTCTGCGAGAGATTTTCGACCGTGACCGGGCATGACCGACCGAGGCTGCTCAAACGGCCTGGCGCAGCGACGGCGAAGCGCGGGGCCCGGCCGATCGCGGGGATATGGCCCTTTGCCTTTACCACCTGCGGTCGCAAGGTGCTCGCTACATCGATTTCATGGTCGAGCTGGATGCCGACACGCCCTTCGTCGGTCCATACCACGGTTGCCGACAGGCGCTCGCCCGAGCGGAGTTCGATGACGACGGCATCGTCGCGGGTGAGCGGTTGACCTGTCTCCACCAACATGCCGGTCGTCGACACGTTGCGCAATCGGCACAGCGCTTCCTTGCCCGGGCCTAGCTCAAGCTTCGCCGCAATGAGCGTCGTAACGGTTCGCTGCGCGCGTTGGCGCAGTCCCTCCGGTGAGGCGATTGAGGGATCGACCGGTGGGTGAGGTTCAACAGAGGTCATGATCGTCTCTCATGAAAAAAAGAGTATCCCCTCTTTTTATAGGATGATCGACCCGTCAGGCGGGCTCGGCGCGTGTTATTGCGATGCGCTTGACCGTGCCCTCACCGAATGCCTCGGTCGATGCGGCACGCACCACGTCGCGGAATCCGCCGATATTGGCCAACAGGCCGTCGGGCCCGGTCGCGAGCGGGGTTCGCCAGGTGCGCATGTTGATCGCGTGGAGCATCAGCGGCAGCTTCGACGTCACCATATCGGCCTTGTCGCTCGCGACTTCGAGCGACACGTCGAAATTCACGTAACCAGCGAGGCGACCGTCCGAAAACACCAGCGGAGCGAGGATCTTGGCGCTGGACACAAAGCTGCGCGGCGGTTCTGCTGCCGGTGTCGCAGCGGCCTTGGGTTCGCTGCCGCCCGGTTTGGCGAACAGCAGAACTGCACCATAGCCCGCACCGCCGCCGATCGCGACGCCAAGGATGAGCAGCAACAGCAGGGAGAGCGCGCGTTTCACGAACCGGATCTCCTCAGAATTTGAAGCTGGCGTCGCTGGGCAGCGCAGATTGCTGACCCATCACGACAACCGTAATGCGCCGGTTTTCCGCACGATCGGGCTGTTCGGGATAGACCGGCTGGCTCGCACCCAGCGCAACGATCTCGGCGAAGCGATCGGGCGTCATGCCCGCCGCGATCAACGCCGAGCGCGCGGCGAGCGCGCGCGCGCCGGACAATTGCCAGTTTGCGTCGCTTTGGCCGCCGGTGCCGTCCGTATGCCCTTCGATCGCCAGTTGTGCCGAAGAGCGGGACAGTTTTTCGGCAAGCTTGCCAAGCACTACGCGCGCATACGGGTTGAGCTCCGCCGTGCCGGCGCGAAACATGGACTGTCGGTCATTGTCCATCAGCGTGATGCGAAGGCCGTCGCGAGCCACTGCCAGAGTGACGTTCTTCTGGCCGTCATTGGCTTGCGGCACGCTGTCGATCGCGATCTGCAATTCGGCGGCGACAACGCGTTGCGACGCATCGGGCACATTGGCGGTGCCGCCGCGCGCCGGGCCGGCTGCCGCAATTTCGGTCGAAGTCCTGCCTTTGGAGCGGCTGCCCGCCCCCGATCCTGGTGCGCCGCCTTGCGGGCCTGTGCCGCTGGCGCTGCTGGGCGGGGACGGCGTGAAATATTCGGCCAGGCCCTTCAGCTTCGCTTTGTCGGGGCTCGACAGCAGCCACAGCAGCATGAAGAACGCCATCATCGCGGTCACGAAATCGGCATAAGCCACTTTCCACGCCCCGCCATGATGGCCGCCAGCGATCTTCTTGACCCGTTTGATGATGATCGGGCGATCATTGGCCGCTTTGCCAGCCATGTCAGGTTCCGATCAGCGCGATACGCAGACGTTCCTGCACCGCGCCAAGGCGAACATGCTTGATCGCCTCCACCGAATTTTCGCCAGCCGCGATGCGGTCCATCAGATTGGCGCATTCATCGGCATGTTGGATCAGGTAATCGAAGCTTTGGAGCTGTTCCAGAAAGCTGGTCACGAAGTGTTCGTCCGCGACGAGCACTTCGGCCAACCCTTCCAACTGTTCGCGGATTTCGCGCAGCTCGGCCGCCATCACGCCGTGCAACAGGCCCGAAAACGGGTCGAAGGCTGTGACAGGGGTTCCGTCCTGGGTTGTGATCGAGGGAAGATAGGCCATCAAAACAACTCCAGTTCGCCATCGCTGGGCGGGGCAATGACAGGGACGGGCGCGCGGACGAGGGGGACCGCATCCGAAACGTTTTTGCTGCGGCTCAACCCCTGATAGGGAATGAACTCGACCTTGCGGGCGGAGCGCCCGCCAATGTCGACGTGCCCGATCTCGATTCCTTCGGTTTCAAGGAAGCGACGCGCGAACTCCGCATTTTGCGACCCGATCGAGCCCAGCCCGGCAATGATGTTGGCACCGCCATAGATATGGCCTTTCAGCCGCGCCCGGGACGCGCCCTTGGCCATCATTCCGTTGATCAGCAATTCCATGGCATGGACGCCATAGCGCTGCATCTCGTCGGGCCGCGGTTTGACATCGGCTCCCGGTTCGCCGAGCAGGAAATGATTCATGCCCCCGATCCGAGAGACGCTGTCGTTCAGGCAGACTGCGATGCAGCTGCCGAGAAGGGTCGTCACCATCGTATCCGGTTCGGATACGACGCAATGCTCGCCCTGGATGATGTTGATCCTCCGCATGGCGTCAGGTCAACGCGCCGAAGACGCGCTCAATCTTTTCCTTGAGGGCAGCCGGCGCAAACGGCTTTACGACATAGTTGTTGACGCCGAGGGCTGCCGCCTTTTGTACAAGATCGCGGTCAGAAGAACCGGTCAGCATGATAAAGACGGTCTTCCCGATCACCGGGTCGGCCCGGACTTGCTCGAGAAACTGGAGTCCGTCCATTTCGGGCATGTTGTAATCGGAAATGATGAGATGAACCCGGTCGCTGCGGACCGCGCTCAACGCCTCGGTTGCGCTGCCCTTGTCGCGCACATCCTTGAAGCCGAGATCCTGGAGCGTGCGCCGGATCATGGCGCGCATGCTCGTCTGGTCGTCGACCACCATAACCTTGATCTGTGCAGCGGCAGGCATCAGACAATTCCCAGGGGCTTGGCCCGGCATGCCGCAAGGATCGCCTCGGGCATGGCGGACAGGCTGATTTCTTCCATTACCGCGCCGATTTCCATCGCCGCGCGCGGCATACCGTAGACCACGCAGGTTTGCCGGTTCTGCCCCAGCGTGCGCGCACCGGCGCGTCGCATTTCGAGCAGGCCTTGCGCCCCGTCCGATCCCATGCCGGTCAGGATCACTCCGACCGATCCGGACGCGACCGGACAGAACGAGCGGAACAGAGCGTCGACCGAAGGACGATGGCCGCTGATCGGGTCGGTTTCGCGCAGTTTGATCCGGCGGTCGCCGTTGGTCGCGAGTTCCATATGTGCTTTCCCCCCAGGAGCAATATAGACGGTTCCCTGCTCGACCGGGCTGCCATTGGTCGCTTCCACCACCCTTACGGCACATTCGCCATCGAGGCGTGCCGCGAAGTTGCGGGTGAACGCTGCTGGCATGTGCTGGACGACCAGGATCGGCGGGCTGTCCTTGGGCATCGCCTTCAGCACCGAGAACAGCGCCTCGACGCCGCCGGTGGAAGAACCGATCGCGATGATCGAACCCTTGCCGACGCCACCGCCCTTGGCAGGCGGGAGGTTCGGCGTCGGCCCCGGCCGCACCGAAGCGCGGGCGGCCGCCTTGACCTTCTCGCACAACAGGGTCGCATCGCGTGCAATGTCCTCGGGCGTGCCGGTGGGCTTGGCGATATAATCGACCGCGCCCAGGCGCAGCGCCTCGATCGTGACCTCGGCACCATGCGCCGTCAGCGTCGAACACATCACCACCGGCATGGGCCGCAGGCGCATGACCCGTTCCAGGAAGGACAGGCCATCCATACCCGGCATCTCGACGTCGAGCGTCAGGACATCGGGATTGAGCGACTTGATCATTTCGCGTGCGGCAAACGGCTCGGGAGCCATGCCGACGACTTCGATTTCGGGGTCGGCAGACAGCATCATTTTGAGCGTCGCGCGCATCGTGGCGCTGTCGTCGACAATCAGGGTTCGGACACGGCGGGTCATGTTTGGCCCTCGATTTTGGCATAAATGGTCTGGCCGCTCGATCGCATCCGGGTCGCCGAGACCCCGATGAGACGTTCCGAGTGGCCGATGTAGAGGTGTCCCGCTGGCGCAAGCTGATCGACGAAGCGCTCTTCCAACTCGGCCTTCGCTTCCTCGTCGAAATAGATCATCACGTTGCGGCAGAAGATCACGTCGTAGAGTTGGCGCAGCGGCCACGGTTCGAACAGGTTCAGCACCTTGGCCGTGACGAGCGCACGCGCTTCGTCGACCATGACGTAATCCTCGCCGTCCTGGCGCATCCACGTCGAGCGATACTCGGCGGGAATAGGGCGGACGGTCGCCGCGTCATAGACGGCGCGCCGGGTGGCTTCGACCACGGGCGGCGACAGATCGGTTGCGAGCAGCCGAACATCGGCGTGCCGCAGCCAGCTTGCCGACGCCCGATCGGGGCCGAGCAAGCACATCGTGATGCTGTACACTTCCTCCCCGCTCGAACATCCTGCCGACCAGATGCGGATCGGGTGCCCCTTGGCAGCCCGTTGCTTCAGTTCAGGCAGAACGACTTTGCGGAAATGGTCGAAGTGATGGACCTCGCGAAAGAAATGCGTGTGATTGGTGGTCAGCGCGACCACCATCGACGCGCGTTCCGTCTCGTCCGACTGCACCATCGCGACATAATCGCGAAAATGCGCCAAGCCGTGTTGCCGAAGCCGCTTGGCCAGTCGAGACTGGACCAGCGTCATCTTGCCCGCGCTAAGCGAGATACGCGCGTCGCTCTGCATGATCGCTGCGATCGCTGCGAAATCCGACGAGGTCAGTTCTGCGTTCGTCATGGTGGTGCCGCCGGCGGGCGCGGCGGGGGCGCCCCCGGCCGCGGTCACGCTACGAGTTCCAGATGGCGGGTCAGCGACAGGCCATCGAGATCAAGCAGCAGGATCATCTGCCCGGTGTCGTCGCCGCGCGCTTCCATCGTCCGCGATTCGACCCGGACCAGGCCCAGGATGACGCTCGGTTCGCCGATTTCGACATCGGGTGCCGGCTGAATTTCCTGGTCGCCGATCGAGACGATGTCGCTGACCTCGTCGACCAGGAAGCCGGCCTGTTTTTCGCCGATCGAGACCACCAGCACGCAGCTCCGCGCATGGATCTTGCTGGGTTCCCAGCCAAGGCGCTCGGCCAGGCCGATGACGGGAACGACGTTGCCGCGCAGGTTGGTGACACCTTTGATGAACGACGGGACGGTCGGCAGCGGAGTCGGCTCTTCCCACTCGCGAATTTCGATCAGCGAGTGCATGTCGATCCCGAAGGTTTGATGGCCCAGCGAGAAGGTCACGATCTTACGGTCGGCCTGCTTGTTCGCGGTGCGATGGTCGAGGGAGCTCATGCTGCGATTCCTTTTGGAGTGAAGCGGTTGAAACTGTTCGAGGCGACCAGTGCCTCGATATCGAGAATAAGGGCGATCGATCCGTCACCCAGGATGGTCGCGCCACCCAGCCCGCGGATCGGGTAGAGGTTCTGGTCGAGGCTCTTGATCACGACCTCGCGACGGTCATCGATCGTGTCGACGATCAGGCCGACATGGCCGGCGCTTTCGCTTTCGACGATCACCACCAGCGAATCTTCCAGGCTGCGGTTGCTGCCGGGCAGATCGAAGATGTCGGTCGCACGCTTGACCGGCAGATACTGGCCCCGCATGTCGATCACTTCGTTGGTCGGGCTGGTGCGCTTGACTTGGCCGGGGGCCGGCTGGACGGTTTCGATCACGTTCGCCAGCGGCAGGACGTAGCGTTGCCCGCCGAGGCGCACGATCATCCCGTCGAGGATCGCCAGCGTGAGCGGCAGGATCATCGTGAAGGTCGTGCCTTCGCCGGGGGTCGAGGCGATCTCGACCCGACCGCCCAGTGCCTCGACGTTCGAGCGGACCACGTCCATGCCCACGCCGCGGCCCGAGATGTTCGAGATCGTCTCGGCGGTCGAGAAGCCGGGCGCGCAGATCAGCTGATCGATCTCTTCGTCGGTCAGTTGCGCATCCGCCTGGATGATGCCCTTTTCGATCGCCTTGGCGCGGACCCGGACGCGATCGATGCCGCGGCCATCATCGGCCACGCGCACGAAGATGCGCGCGCCCTTCTGTTCGGCCGATAGCCGGATCGTGCCTTGGGCTTCCTTACCTTTGGCGATGCGGTCGGCGGGCGGTTCGATGCCGTGGTCGATCGCGTTGCGGATCATGTGGGTCAGCGGGTCGCCGATCTTCTCGATCACGCCCTTGTCCACTTCGGTCGTCTCGCCCGTGGTCTCCAGGATGACCTGCTTCCCGGTTTCGGCCGAGAGATCGCGCAGCATGCGCGGCACGCGGCTGAATGCCTGACGGATCGGCTGCGCGCGCAGCGACATCACGTTGTCCTGGATCTGGCGCGTCAGGCGCGCCAGTTCCGGAAGTTCGACGCGCTGCTGGTCGGCCGGGGTCAAGCGATCCGCGAGGATCGAGTTGCGGATGACCAGTTCGCCGACCAGATTGAGCAGCAAGTCGAGTTTGATCAGGTCGACACGGATGGTCTGCGCGGCGGGTTCGGAAGCGCGCTCGAGCGTTGGCGCGCTTGGCGACGGTGCTGTCGTCGATACCAAAGTGAGCACCGGTGCCGACAGTTCGGGCTCCGCATCGGCAATGTCGTCCGAGGTCTGGTCGAGGGGATCGGTGGCCGCGGCAGAGGTTGCCGGAACAACCGACTCTGCGCGCGCAATGCTCACGAGCGAATCCGGGGCGACGAAATCGAAGCAGTCGGTCAGCGCGGCTTCTTCAATGCTTGCCGGGACGCGGATCGTCCACCGCAGATAGCTCTGCTCGGGTTCCATCTCGCGCAGCGGTGGCAGCGCCGACAGGTCGACACTAACAATGGAGCCCCCAAGCGCTTCGACTTCCCGCACCAGCAGCAGCGGCTCGCCGCCATTGGCCAAGGCGGCGTGCGACGGTGCGAAATCGATGATCCAGTCGGGCTCGACCGGCTCTTCCGTCGCATCGAAGATGTCGAGCGCGACACCAACCGGGCGGAACCCGAATTCGTCCTCGTCGCTTTCCTCGGCCTCCGGCTGGGGCGCGTCGGGCGTGGCGGGCGCGGGTGCGGGTGCGGCGGTAGCACCGCCGCCGACGCCGACGCCTTTTGTCTCCAACACGTTCTCCAGCGCGGCCAGGACGGCAGAATCCTGGGGCAAGGGTGCGGTGCCGCGGGCGGCGGCGACGTGGTCGGTCAGAATGTCGAAGGCCGACAGCATGACATCGGTCACACCGGGCGTCGCGGGAATGCGACCGGCACGTACCTCGTCCATCACGTTTTCAAAACGATGGGCAAAGGCGGTCAGGGCAGCGTGACCGAACGCGCCGGCGCCGCCCTTGATCGAATGCACCGCGCGGAACACGCCGGCAATGGTTTCCGACGACAGGTCGCCCGCGCGCATGGCCGACAGGCCCTGCTCGGCGACGGCCAGCCCTTCAGCGCATTCTTCAAAGAAGATGCCCTGGATTTCGTCCATTTCGTCGCTCATGAGCATACCCGCCGAATGGCGGCTCCCAGTTTTGCCGGGTCGAACGGCTTGGTGATCCACCCCGTCGCGCCAGCCTCGCGGGCGCGCATCTTCTTCTCGTCGGAGAATTCGGTGGACAGCACGAGGATCGGTGTGCCGCGGAAGGCGGGCTCTGCGCGCACCGCCTCCATCAGCTCGAACCCATCCATCTTCGGCATGTTGATGTCGGTGATGAGCAAGTCGGGCTGGACTTCGCGCATGCGCTCAAGCCCATGCTCGCCGTCATTGGCACTTTCGATACGATAGCCTTGTGCGGTCAACGATGCCTTCAGCAGCATACGCATGCTGGCAGAATCATCGACGGTCAGGATCAACTTGCTCACGCCTGGTCTCCGATGGTTTTGATGAGGCCGATCGCGTCGGCAAGACCGCACTTCTCCATTCGTTCGACGAAGGCGGGGCTGGGGTCGATGATGTGAAATTCATGTCCGGCGTCGCGCGCTTCGATGCGCGCGGCGAGCAACACTTGCAGCGCGGCCTGGCCAATGCTCTCGCTCGCGGACGCGTCGATGGTCGTTGCGCCGTCGTCGGCGGCGTTGATGAGCCGAGCGAGCAGATCCTCGGCGGTCACCGTCGTCGCATGCGATGGCAGGTGGATCACCGACGATGCGGTCTCGGGGTCAAGCGGGGGTGGCATTGAGTTCATTTTTCGCCTCGTCGAGTGCGGCTTCGAGCTGCTGGAAGGTTGGGGCATGGGCCGAGGGCGCCATGCGTCGGGCAATTTCCACCGCGACCTGAACGGGCACGTGCTGCGCGTAGGCAACGATCGCGGATTTCGCGACCAGGAAGGGTTTGGAATCGGCTTCGATCACTTCGAGCAGTTTCGATGCGAGCGGGCCGACGATGCAGTAGGACAGCAACACGCCGAGGAAGGTGCCGACCAGCGCGCCGCCGATCATCGCGCCGAGCACTTCGACCGGCTGGTCGATCGAGCCCATTGTCTTGATGACGCCGAGCACGGCGGCGACGATGCCGATTGCGGGCAAGCCGTCGGTCATGATCTGCAGCGCGTGCTGCGGTGCCAGTTCCTCGTGGTGGTGCTTGTCGATATCGGCATCCATTGCCGATTCAAGCTGGTTAGGGTCTTCGAAATTGACCGTCATCATCCGCAGATAGTCGCAGATGAATTCGATCAGGTGATGGTCCTTGAGCAGCCGCGGATAGGGCGAGAACAGCTTGCTCTCCGACGGCGTGTCGAGATGCGGTTCGATCCCGGTCGCGCCACCCTTTTTGAAGGTGGTGAGCAAGCCGAACATCATGGTCAGAAGATCGCGATAGTCGCTCGACTTCCAGCGCTCGCCCTTGAACGCGCGCAGCAAGCCGCCCATCGCCTTCTTGATCGTGCCAAGCGAATTGGCGACGATGAAGGACCCGATCGCTGCGCCCATGATCGCCATCAGCTCGTGCGGCAGCGCTTCCAGCACGACCGCCAGCTTGCCGCCCGAGAGCAGGAAGCTCCCGAACACGCAGCCGAGGATCACTATGAAGCCGATACCGTTCAGCATGATGGATAACGCGTCCGCAATGAAAGGTGGGTGACCCTTTGATTATAGGATGAACGCGGGCGCTTGGGCGCGGGAACGATACTAAATCTGCAATCCTCCCAAGATGACGGCCTCCGACCGCCTAGAATGATAACAGAACCGTAAGAGGAGATTTCATGTCACTGCATGCTTATCAAAGTGCCCGGAGCCGCGCCGAAACCCCGCGCGCGGCCGAGGCCCGCCTGCTGAGCCAGATTACCGGCGAATTGATGGATGCGCAGGCTGCGCGCCTGTCGGGCGGAGCGCTGATCCAGCCGCTGCACCGCAACCGCGAGATGTGGTGTACCTTTGCCAGCGATTGCGCCGCCCCAGGCAATGCGCTGCCCGAGACATTGCGCGCGCAGATCATTTCGCTGGCGCTGTTCGTCGACCGCTTCACCACCGAGGTGATGATGGGCCGGGAAAAGATCGAGACACTGATCGATTTGAACCGCACGATCATGGAAGGGCTGCGCGCACCTTCGCTGGTGAACTGACTTTCCCGCCGCTCCCGTCGCTCGGACACAAAAAGGGGCACCGCAGAGAACCTGCGGTGCCCCTTTTGTTTGGGTTGGATGGGCTCAGAAGCTGGCCCAATCCTCCCCATTGACCGATTCAAGCGCCTTCACCGGCGACGTATAGGCGGGGGCCTTTTCCTTCTTGGCCGGCGCAGCGGCGCGGGGCTTTGCAGCGGGCCGGGCCACCGGGCGAGCGGCGGCATTGCCGCCAATGTCGAAGCGTGCAGTCTGCTGCGACAGCGAGCTGACCTCGGTGGTCAGGTTGCGGGCGGCAGCCGAGGTCTGTTCGACCATCGCGGCGTTCTGCTGCGTCGCACGGTCCATGCTGCCGACGGCAACGCTGATCTGCGAGATCGCGGCGGCCTGGGCCTGGTTGTCGGCGGCCATGTCGCCGAGCAGCTTGTGCACTTCGCCAACGTCACCGGCGATGTTGACCAGCGCGCCATCGACCTTCTGCACCGCGCCAACCGCGGACAGAATTTCGCTCTGCGTGACGGTCAACTGGTCGCGGGCGCGCTTGGCTTCCTCTTCGGCGCGCATTGCCAGCGCCGAGACGAGATCGGCGACGACCGCGAAGCCGCGACCGGCGTCGCCTGCACGGCCCGCTTCCACGGCCGCGTTCATCGCCAGAACGCGCGTCTGGAACGCGATCTTGTCGAGGCCTTCGATCACGCTGTCGATGCCCTTGGCGCTTTCGGACACGCGGCCCATCGCCTGTACCGCTTCATCGGCGATTTCACGACCGCCCGAGACGGTGGCGATCGCGCCGTCGGCACGGGCAACGGTGCGCCCGGCCGCATCTGCGCTCGCCTTCAGGCGACCATCGATCTGGGTGATCGCGGCGGAGGTTTCCTCCAGGCTGGCGGCATTGCCTTCGGTCCGGCGTGCGAGATCTTCCGACGCCTGCGCGATTTCGGTCGAGCCGGTGCCGATGGCCGAGGTGCTTTCCACGACCCCGCCGATCAAGCCGCGCAACGCTGCGGTGGCGGCGTTGAAGTTGGTCTTGAGTTCGGCATAGTTGCCGGGGAAATCGGCGTTGATCGTCGCGGTCAGGTCGCCAGCGGCCAGCGCGCCGAGATTTTCACCGACGGTCGCAACGACCATATGCTGTGTCGCGTCGTCCTTTGCCTTGGCGGCCTGCGCTTCTTCAAGCTTGACTGCGTTGTCGCGGAAAACAAGGACGACCTTGGCCATGTCGCCAACTTCATCCTTGCGGACGGCGCAAGGGACGTCGACCGAATTGTCGCCATCGGCGAGCTTGCTCATGGTGCCTTGCAGCTTGTGCAGCGGCCCGGTGATGCCCTTGCGGGCGACGACGATGCTAAGGCCGATGCCGATGGCGATACCAAGGATGCTCACGATCGTGAGCGTCATGCTGGTGGATGCCGCGTCAGCGCTTAATTGGTCGGAGAGCTTTTGCCCTTCGGCGATGATACGATCGTTGAAGGCCACGGTGTCCTTCGACAACGGTTCGAGCATTGCATCGACCTGGGCAAGTACCGCCTTGGCTTCATCGTTGCGATTCAGCGCGCCCAGCTTGGCCGCCTTGTCGGTCAAGGCATGCAGCGCGGTTATGCGCTGTCCGAATTGCGCAAACTCCGCTGAGTATCTAGGAAGTTTTTCATTGGCCTGCTTGAGTAGATCAAGCGCGGACTTGTAGGATGCGTCCTGTCGAGCAGGTGCTGTCTGCGCCATCTCCGTCGACGCGTCGTAGGCCATAGCCTGGTAGGCGAACAGATCCATCTCGTTCGCGCGGCGAACCACGCGGGCGAGCAATGTCGGGACAGGCAAATCATTTGCGATAACATCGGAATAGGCTGCATCGGCGCGCAATAGCGAGGATATGCCGAGGTACGCGATCGTTCCGGTGATCGCGCCGAGAAAAAGAAGGAGGGAAATGATCTTGGGGGCAATTTTCATATTGTCGAGAAAGCGCATGGGGCTCTCCTGGAGTGAGCGTGGACAGGGGCAATTATTCGTTTCCAGATCATTATAGGATATTGGTGCGGAACTTGGCGTCGTCCTGTGCAAATTGGGCACGTGGCTCTTCGCAGCGGCACGGACCAGGCGGCGGGAAAAGGGCGGGGTGGGCGTCCCTGCGGTCGCTGAATGCGACACGCCGCGAATGTAGCGGGAATCGCCAATGCGCGTTTGCGGGAGCGGCAACCATCCCAAGAGATGATGGTCGCACGGGCACCGAACGACGGCCTCTCCCGCAAAAATCCTCTATGATGAAGGCTAGGGATCTGGCCCGGAACCTTGCGGATGGCTGCGTCGCCTTCGCGCGCCGTGTCACCGCGCGGGATATGAGCATGACCAATATCGGAACCAGGATTGCACGGCTGCAGGTGCTCGGTGCCGCGCTGTTTTTTGCGGTGGCGGCGCTGGTCGTTGGCGGGATGCACCAGACCAGCGTGGCGATGGAGCAGAACCTCGAGGACATCCGCCGTGTTTCAGCGGTGATGGAAGTCGCTGATCTGATTTCCGAAAATCGCGTGGCGCAGGCTTCGTTGCTGCTTGAGGACGGGCAGGCTGCGCGCGCGCTGTTGGCGAAGCGCACCGGCGCGCTAACCGTCGAGCTGGCGCGCTTATGCGCCCTGACGCCGCCCGGTCCACTCAGGCCGATGGTCGATGCCATGGAGAAGGATTGGGACTCATATCAAAAGGCGCAGCAGCGAATGATCGCTATGGACGGGGATGGGCATGCCGCTGACGCGCTTGCCCTTTTCCGCGGGGAGCTACAGAAGAAATACCTCGATTTTGACCGGCAGGCGGATTTTTTGGCCGGCCAGTTTCGTGCCAATGCCGATCGATCCGGGCAAATGGCGACCGGGGTGGCGCACTTCGTCGCGGTGTTTGTACTGTCGTTTTCGGCCGTTGGTTTCCTGGCCCGCTTCCTGGTTCAAATCTTTATTCACCGCCGGGTGGTGCGACCGTTGGTCGACATTACCAAGTCGCTGACGGCACTGGCGTCGGGCAAAACCGACGTCGTGCTGGTTGGCGGCGAGCGGCGTGACGAGATCGGCGCGATGGTGCGGGCGCTGGATGTGTTCCGCGCCCAGGCTCGGCTGATCGAGGCGGAGCATGAGCGGACCCTGGAGGCCCAAGCCCGCGCCGAGCGATTGGCGCGGCACGACTCGTTGACCGGTCTGCCCAATCGGCGCTTCTTTACGGAAGTTCTTGGGCGCATCACTGCGAACGCAGAGCATCCCGCAGCCGTAATGATGATCGATCTGGACCGCTTCAAACCAGTGAACGATATCTATGGGCATGATGCCGGCGACCTCGTGCTGAGCGAGCTCGCGCAACGTTTCATTGCCCACCGCGATGAACTGGGAACGGTCGCCCGGCTTGGCGGAGACGAATTTGCGGTAGTGTTCCCCTCTTCGAACGATCGCAGCCATGCCGCGCGCGTTGCCCAATTGCTCAGCGTCATCATTTCCCGCCCGATTCAACTGGAAGATGCCGTGGTCGAGGTGGGCGCGGCGATCGGCATCGCGCTCTTTCCGCACGATGGGACAAGCCCGGCCGCGCTGCTGCGAGCTGCCGATCTGGCAATGTATCAAGCCAAGACCGGTGGCCAAGGACGCTATCGTTTTTTCGATCCGTCGATCGAAGACAATGTCCAGGCACGGGCCGCGATGCACATCGACGTCCGGCGTGCGGTTGTCGCCGGAGAAATTGTCCCTTACTATCAGCCTCTTGTGGCTATAGATGGAGGCGGGCTGGTTGGTTTCGAGGTGTTGGCGCGTTGGATCCATCCCGATTGTGGAGTGGTTATGCCCGATGCGTTCATTCCGGTGGCGGATGAAATCGGCGTGCTGACCGACCTTACCTATCGTTTGTTGGAACGGGTTTGCCGGGAAATTCGGGAATGGCCCGACACGCTGACCTTTTCCATTAACTTGGCGCCGAGTCAGTTGCGCGATCCGCAGATTGCGTCGCGACTGATTGCCATCCTGGATCGCTACGGCATCGCACCGCAGCGGATCGAAGTGGAAATCACCGAAAATGCCCTTATCACGGACTTTGGTGCGACCAAGAAGGTATTGAGCCGCCTCCAGAAGCACGGCATCCGCATCGCGCTTGACGATTTCGGGACCGGTTATGCCAGTTTGAACCATCTGCGCGAATTCAAGTTGGACAAGATCAAGATCGATCGGTCCTTCCTGCGCGGGCTCGACCGAGGCAGCAAAAACGAGGGAATCGTGCGCGCCATGATTACGCTCGGGAAAAGCCTTGATCTGGCGATCACCGCCGAGGGCATTGAGGAGATGAGCCAGTGGGCGCATCTGTCGGAATGGGGATGCGATTTTGGCCAAGGCTATCTGTTTGGGAAGGGCATGCCGGCCGGAAAGGCGAAGGCCCTGATCTCCACCGGCGCGCGCGGGCTGAAAGGTGCTCCACGGTCCCCGCTTCGCGTGGCCCAGTTATAGCCCTGAACGCCGTCGCCGACCGCAGATTCAGTCTTCGAAGATTGTGCGCAGGCGTTGCAGCAGGTCCCGCGCGCGCAAGGATTGAGCGCTGGCATCCTTTACGAACCCGGTGATCGTCTCGGGCGAAGAACCCGCCATCAGCGCGATTTGGGCAGCGGCTAGAAAATTGGTCATCGCGGTCATCGGTTGGTTCAGTTCATGCACCAGAAGCGCGACGGTGTCGTCCGATCCAATCGCGTTCGCATCACGCTCGCTCGCCTGCGCGGCATGTGCGCCGTTGCCAAGCCAATCCGAAAGGGTTTGCAAAGAGCAGGCAAACACCCGTTGCCCTTCAATGACCACCTTACTCACCAGCGCGGCGACCGGAATTTCATAACCGTCGCGGTGGCGCGCCATGAAGACCCGACTTTGCGCGACTCGTTCGCCGTCCAGGCTTCCCGCATACTCCGCGATGGTCCTATCGTGGATATGATGATATAGTTGGGGTATCAATTCGTTGATGTTCTGGCCCGGCGCGGTCTTGCCGTCAAAGCCGAACAAAATCTCGGCATGATGATTGGACGATCGCAGGATTCCGCAATCGTCGATCACCATCATCGGAAAAGGGACAATGGCCAGGATGGATCGCGCGATCGCATGATCGCCACCCATGGGCTTATCCGATTCTCGTGCGCCGTTCATCACCGGTCGCTTATAGCTCCGCGATGCAGCGCACCATACATCATATTGGAGCGTGTGTCTGGAACAGATGACACCGCACCGATAGGCGCGATTTTGCGACCCTTGAGCCGAGGCCCCCGCAATTCAAACAATGCGCGGGCGGGTCAATCCACGAGCCCGGCTGCAAAAGCGATGCGCAGCGCGTCGGGTAGGGACCGGACGTGGAGCTTGGTCATCAAGTTGGCGCGATAGACCTTGACCGTGCGCGGGCTGATGTCGAGTTCGTGCGCGATGACCTTGTTGACCTTCCCCGCGATCAAACCCATCAAAACATCGACTTCGCGCGGGGCCAGGCGCGCGATCGATTGCTGTGCGGCAAGGACGCGTGCCGCGTCCGCTTCGACCTTTTGCAAGCGATCATAAGCACGCTCGATGGTGGTGATCAGCGAACCGTGATCATACGGTTTTTCCAGAAAATCGATTGCGCCGGCTTTCATCGCCTCAACGGCCATGCTGATATTGCCATGCCCAGTGATAATGACGCAAATCAGGGGCAAATCGCGCGCGCTAATGGCGGTCAGTACGTCGATCCCGGACGCGCCGGTCATATGCACATCGAGCAGCACGACTCCGGGTTCGAGGGTTTGTGCCGCCGCCAGAAATTCGTCGCCCGAACTGAAGGTGCTGATGATGAATTCAGAGCGCATGTTGAGCAAGGATTGCAGCGATTTACGCACCGGTTCGTCGTCATCGACGATATAAATCTGTTTTAACATGGCTACCCCGCTGGCCGTGGCGAAACTGTTTCCTGAAGCCCTTTATCCCCACGTGGGAACGGCGGCGCGCGGATCACGCCTTGTGCCGGGCAGTCAGAAGAAACAAACTCTCCGAAATAAACGTGATTGATCGAGAGCGATCTATCTTGCGGTGCAGCAATATTGTGCAAATGCACATTGGAGATTTTGACGTCTCCCACGCCGTAAAATGTTCGATCTGAGCGTGATAAAGGTACAACAGATTCGACCCGGCGTTTACGTCGGTGAAATGCACGGACCGAGGACACTTCTCGTAAAACCACATTTCACTATTACACCTAAAAAAAACGCTTTCCATAGCAAAAATGGATGATGCCGTTGGCCAAAAATGGGATTTACTTTAAGGATAAAACTGCTCCCGCGGAGGGTGATCTCACCGTTCAAGCATAGCCAGTGGCCCCGCCGGTTAACTGGGCAGGCCGTTCCTTCCACGACCGCGTTCGTTGATTTCCGGACGCGGAGCTGCAGGACCACCGCGCCAGATTGGGAAGTTTGTCCTTGCGGCTTGGGAGGCATGATCCCGTTCTGAAGGGTGGGTTTGGCTTGCCCGGGATGCCAAACCGAAGCGCTGGCCAGTCACTTGCCGATATGATCGGGCACGGGCGTAGCAGGGGGTTGGGTATCGCAATGTGACTGCCCAGAAACAGCCCTTCGTTCGTCGGGCGATATACGGGTGACCTGACGCCTTGGGTGGAAAGCTGTCGTTGGCCGCGCCTCTGCCGAAGCGGGTCACCAGTGGGGTTTTTCGCCTGCCGCCAGTTCATAGCCATGGTTGTAAGCATCGGTGAAGTCGGCACCTTCCATCTTCGCGCCAGTGAAAATTGTCGCGCAAAGTGCCGATCCCCGAAAGTCAGACCCGGAAAGATCAGCGTCGGTAAAGTCGCAAGTTTTCACGTTCGCGTGGACGACAGCGTTCTTCAGAGAAGCGTTGCGGAACGACGCCGTTACAAAACAGTCAATAATCTCAATATCGTCAAGAATTGCGCCCACGAGAGCGTCCGATCCATCATCGCCAATATCTAAGTTGTGGAAACGCCTCTGCCCCGAGGCATATCTACACAGTAGCTCCGACTGTGTTATATCTTCGTGCACGACTATCATGCCCGCAGCTATATGCTGCTTTGCCCGCCCCTCCAACCCGCCTTTGGCGCGCGATCCATCGCACTGCGATGTTGCGTGTAGCTAAATCGAATGTCCGCTATTGGGCGTGATCCGACGCTTGGCACTCGACCCGGCACGTTGCGCCATTGCGCAATGCTGCGCACGCCCAACGCAGCCATGCCAGTATCTCCTGCTACGTCTTGCGGGAAGCCGCTACTGCTGAACGAAGCGGCGCTTTCTGCGCCTGAACGGTCAGTGTTGCGGGGACCAGCGGCATGCCCAGCGCTCCGCTTTCCGCTGCCTCGATCAGAATCGCGCCGCTGCGTTTGCTCGACTGGACGATCACTTGTGCCAGTCCGTTGAACAGCGACCGCTCGCTCCCCTTGTCGCTCTCCAGGCAATTGGGATTGCCGTTGCCGACGCCGATCAGCTTGCCCGCTCCGGACACGCGGAAGCCGAGTTTCTGACTGGCGGTTGGCACCGGACGCCCGCGCGCATCGAGCGCTTCGATCTTTATCAGCGCGACGTCCTCGCCATCGGCATCGATCGTCAGCCGGTCGGCGGTCAGGCGCAGTGACCGCGCCGGGCCGGTTGTCTCGCGCCGCTGCGTCATCACGACGCGCCCCCCACGCCGCCCGCGCGCCTCGATCACGCCGGGCTGATATATGGCTTTCCACGCGACGTGCCCGAGGTGCGGTACCGTCTGGCTGCCGAGGCTGCGACCATTGACCAGCAGTTCGACCTCATCAAGGTTGGAATAGACCCAGATGGCGAGTTCATCCCCCTCGCGGCCCGTCCAGTTCCAGTGCGGGAAAAGGTGGAGCGCCGGCTCCGGACGCCACCATGCCTTGTAGTAATGGAAATAATCCTTCGGAAAGCCGCACATGTCGACGATGCCGAATTGCGAACTGATCGACGGCCATCCATACGGGGTCGGCTCGCCGCGGTAATCGAAACCGGTCCAGGCGAAGCCGCCCGCCAGCCACTCGCGCGCGCCGTAAACGCCCCACCATTGTTCGGGCGTTTCGCCCCAGGGGACCACGCCGTCATAGCTGTTGACGGTGTTCCGCGCCGGGTCGCTGCTATATTCCCCGCGCGTCGAGATCGCGCTCGACGTCTCCGAGCCGAACACCGGTCGGGTCGGATGCTTGCGATGGAATTCGTCGGGCAGCTTGAGATTGTAGTTGAAGCCGATGATGTCGAGCGGGTCGGACACGCCTTGCTCGTTATTGCCGTTGACCGCAGCCGATACGACCCGCGTCGGGTCCAGCGCATGGCAGCGCCGCACCATCGCTGCGGCGATGGCGCTGCCTTGCTTGGCCATGTCGCCCGATTGCAGCAGCCATTCCTCATTGCCGATCGACCAGATGATGATCGAGGGTGAATTGCGGTAGCGCTTCACCATCATTTCGAGCTCCTGCATTCCTTCGGCATTGGAGCTCATCTGGCGCGTCTCGCACATCAGCATGACGCCCATGCGGTCGCACGCCTCGACCCATTCGGGTGTCGGCATGTTGTGCGAGGTACGCACCGCATTGCATCCCATCTCCTGCAGGACGGACAGGCGAAAGGCCTGTAATCGATCGGGCAATGCCGCGCCGACGCCGGCATGGTCGTGATGGTTGCAGGTGCCTTGGATCTTGAGCGGGCGGTCGTTGAGGAAGAAACCGCGGTCGGCCGTGAAGCGCGCGCTCCGCACGCCGAAGGTCAGCCGCTCGGCATCGCGCACCGCTGCACCGCTCAGCACTTTTACGACGGCCGAATAGAGATAGGGCTGGCCGGGTGCCCAGCGCTGCGCGATCGCGATCGTCGCGCTGGCGGTGAAAAGGGCTGAGGTGCCTGCAGCGATGTGCTGCACCGGCGTTGTCGCCGTCGCGACCGTCTGGCCGGCTGCATCGAGGATCGTCCATTCGACCGCGGTGGCGGTCGCCTGCTCGCCCTCATTCTCCACGACCGTCGCCAGTTCGAGCGCGGCACCGTCACCATTTGGCGTTGCGCGTACGACGCTGTCCCATTTGCCGAGATGGAGCGGGTCGATTTTGCGCAGCCAGACGTGCCGGTAGATCCCGGCTCCTTCATAGAACCAGCCATCGCCGAAGCTCGCGTCGACGCGCACCACGACGCAATTGCTGCCGCCATAGACGAGGAAATCGGTCAGATCGAAACGGAACGGCGCATAACCATTATCGTTGCGGCCGATGAAGCACCCGTTGACCAGGACGATCGCGTCGCGCAGCGCGCCATCGAACTCGATCCAGATGCGTCGGCCTCGATCGCTTTCGGCCACGTCGAACAGGCGACGATACCAGCCGACGCTGGTCTCGGGATAGCGCCGACCGAGCGGTTTATAGCCGTGCGAGCGCAGCTTGCTGTCGCCCTCGCCGCCCTCGTCGTTGACGAAGGGCAATTCGACCGCCCAATCGTGCGGCAGGTCGATCATGCGCCAGCCACCGTCATCATAGGCGGCCTTGGCAATCTTGAAATCGCCGGTCTTGGCGAAGTCGGCCTGTCCCGCGCCATAGCCGAAATCCTTGGCGGGATCGCTCGCATGGCCGAATGCAAAGCGCCAGCCAAAGTCGAACAGGGACTCTTCGCGCGGCGATATCCCCGTGTTCGGGCGCTGCTTGGATGCGGTCGTGGGGACAGGCGCAGCCATGCTGGCGGTTGGCAGCAGCGCGGCTGCCGACATCACCAAACCGTCTCCTATAACTTCTCGACGAGAGCGATCATGCATCAGAATTTCTCCGCGCCCGTAGCTTTGCGTCCATTGCGAAGGTCGCGCCGTTAAAGCGTCCCACGTCGCGCCAGATGAGAAAGCGTAGGGCAACCAGGCGAGAACCGCCAGATCTGTCGCCTCGTAAAGGCAGGCAAACGTGTCGGTGCGCGAAGCCGCAGCAGTGGAATGATGTGCTTTTCTTGTAGGAGTATTGACTCTGGATGCGTAGGCTGCCCTCAACACCAAATGCCGGGCGAGCGGCGGGGGGAGGGATGATGCGGACACTGTCGAGCGTGGTGGGCTGTGCGGCACTGCTCCCCTGCCATGCTGCTCCGACGGCGGTTCCACGCGTTGCGCCAGCAAAAACGCAGGGCGCGGTCGTGAGGGTTATACCCCGAGCTATGGTACTTCCGGGAGATAGATCTGCCATGCGATCATTACACCGACTATTCGCGACCGTACTACTGCCGATGTCCGTGCCGATCCCTGCCGCCGTTCTGGCGGCAAGCCCGGCGCTCGCGCAGTCGGTGGCGGCACCGACTGGCCTCGACCCGCTCGGGCAGATGCAGTTGGCGGCACCGGCATCGGACGCGGCGTTCCACTATCGGCGGCTGCGCGGCGGCGTGCAGTTCATGCTGGGCGGCGTCACCAAATCGGTGATTTTCTACGCACCGGGCGTGGTGCGGGTGAACGCCAATCTCGGCCAATCCTATTGGACGCAGCGCAGCCTCGTCGTGATCCGCGAGCCCGGCGCGGTGCCGTTCACGCTGCGCGAAAGCGCTGACACGCTGGAGCTCGTCGGGCAAAAGCTGCGCGTTGCGATCGACACGCACACCGGCGCGGTGCGCTATTATGACCCTTCGGGTCGCTTGCTGACGCGGGAGAAGGACGACGCGCCGCAATCGATCGACAAGCGGATCATTTCCAACGCCCCGACCTATGAGGTGGAAAATCGTTTCACGCTCAAGCCCGATGAAGGCATTTACGGCTTCGGCTTCACCAGTGACGACGAGATCAACCGGCGCGGCAAGGATCTGCTCCTCGTCCAGACCAATGTCGGCATCATCATCCCGGTGATGGTCTCGACCGAGCGGTACGGCGTGCTGTGGGACACCTATTCGCAGATGCGCTTCAAGGATGATGCCGATGGCGCGCGGTTATGGGCGGAAAGCGCGCCGGGCGGCGTCGATTATTACTTCATGGCCGGCGACACGATGGACGGGGTCGTCGGTGCCTATCGCTGGTTGACCGGCGATGCGCCGATGTTCCCCAAACAGGCGTTCGGGCTGTTCATGAGCAAGGAGCGCTACCCGACGCAAGAGCGCATCGTCGATGTCGCGCGGGCGTTCCGCAAGGAAGGCTTTCCACTCGATTACATCGTGCAGGACTGGCAATATTGGGGCAGCGACAAGGACGGAAGCTGGTCGGGCATGATCTGGGACCCGAAGCGCTATCCCGACCCGGTGGCGATGAGCCGGGAAATTCATGATCTGCACATGAAATTGATGGTGTCGATCTGGCCATCGGTCGGCGACGACACCGCGCTCGCGCACGATCTCGATCGGTATGATCTGCGGTTTGCACCGGAACACTGGATCTCGAAGCACGCGCGCGTCTACGACGCGTACAGCCCGAGGGGCCGCCAGATCTATTTCAAATACGTCAAGTCAGGCCTGCTCGACAAAGGCGTCGATGCGCTGTGGATGGACGGCACCGAGGTCGAGGTCAGCTCGGCGATGTGGAATCCGGTCGACAATGTCCGCGACACCAAGGCGCTCGGCCGCAATGCGATGGGCGATTTTACGCGCTATCTGAACCCCTATTCGCTGCTGACCACGCAAGGCACCTATGACGGCGAGCGCGCGACCGGCGACAAGCGCGTCTTCACGCTGACGCGTTCGGCCTGGGCGGGGGCACAACGCACGGCGGCGGCATCCTGGTCGGGCGACATCTATGCCAATTGGAAGACGTTCGCACAGCAGGTGTCGGGCGGTCTCAACGTCACGATCACCGGCAATCCGTATTGGACGCAGGACACTGGCGGGTTCTTCGTCAGCGATTTTCCCGGTGGCGAGAAGAACCCGGCATGGCGCGAACTGTTCGCGCGCTGGTTCCAATATGCGACCTTCAACCCGATCATGCGCGTGCACGGCACCAACGTCGAACGCGAGCCATATATCTTCAAGACGCTCGATCCGGCGGTGTACAAGACCCTGCTCGACAGCGTGCATCTGCGCTATCAATTGCTGCCCTATATCTACAGCCTGAGCGCACAGGTGACGTCCGCTGGCTATACGCTGATGCGCGCGCTGCCGATGGACTTTCCGGACGATGCCGCGACGCGCAACATCAATGACAGCTTCATGTTCGGATCGGCGTTTCTCGTCCATCCGGTGACGCGGGCGATGTACAATATCCTGCCCTCGGAAGCGGGCACCGTGCCGACCGAGTGCTTGCGCACTGCCGACGGGAAAGCCGGGTTGAGTGTGCAATATTTCGTCGGCGAGGATTTCGAAAAGGCGGGCGGCGTGGTGTCCGATGCGAAGATCGACCACACCTGGCCCGATCCGCCGCTTGCCGAACTGCCGCCGGGCCTGACCTCGCTTAGCCACTTCTCCGCACGCTGGCAGGGCGAGTTGATCGCGCCTGAAGATGGCGAGTATGAGATCGGGGTGACCGGCAACGATGGTATGCGGCTATTCCTTGGCGGCAAGCTGGCGATCGACGACTGGAAGCGCAGTGCCACGCGCTCGCGCGTGGTGCGCTACACGCTCAAGCAAGGCGAACGGCTGCCGGTGCGGCTTGAATTCTTCCACCCCGAGGGCGGGCGCGTCTTCCGTTTTATCTGGCGCACCCCGAGCGAGCTGAAGCGGGATGCCGCGATCCTGAGTGCGCCGCGCGACCTGACCATGCGGACCTACCTGCCGCGCGGGAACGACTGGTATGATTTCTGGACCAACCAGCGCTACCCCGGCGGCGTGACCGCTGCCCGCGAAGCGCCGCTCGACGTAATTCCCCTCTATGTCCGCGCCGGGGCGATCGTCCCGATGGGGCCCGTGCTGCAATATGCGACCGAGCGGCCCGATGCCCCTTATGAGATCCGCGTCTATCCGGGAGCGGACGGTCGCTTCACGCTCTATGAAGACGACAACGAGACCTATGCCTATGAGAAAGGGCAGTCGGCGCAATATGATCTGGTGTGGGACGACGCCAAGCGGACGCTGATGATCGGCGCGCGGCGCGGGGCCTTCCCCGGCATGGTGCGGCAACGGACGTTAAAGGTCATCGTCGTCGACCGCGGGGGTGACGAAAGGGCTGGGCAAGAGGATACGCGAACCCTCCGGTATGACGGAGGTGCGGTCAGTCTCCATTTCGATCGCACGGGTTGAGGCAACCCGCTAACCGTGCCGGAAGGCGCACGGCAACAGGACGTTGCGCGTTCCCAAAGATCGCTCGACCGCACTCTCGCGATACCCGCGGGCCTGCCGGGAGCCGACAAGCTGAATCAAATCTCGCTCCGTTTTGAAATCCTGCAAGCGATTCCAACGCTTAAAAACGGGTATCAGTGGTCCAATTCCGGGGAGTTTTTTTATAGTTACAAATTAACCACACTGCCAATGAAACGACCTGTCGCTTTCATTGCCCCTTGCGGCAACCGTGCCGATTGTTTCACCATCCTGTCATAAACCCGGAGAGGATGTCGCAAAGACGACAAACGGGGAAACAATCATGCTCAAAGCTATCTCGCCTTACTATCTCGGTGCCGCCATTGTTGCGCTCGCGGCCGGCATTTCGACCGCTCCAGCGTCCGCGCAAATCGCGCCCGGGAGCGCGGCTGCCTCCGACCAGGATATTGTCGTCACCGGATCGCGCATTCGCCGCAGCCCGCTTGACCAGGACAAGCCGGTCGTCACCGTCGATCAGGCCGCGATCGCGCGCACTGGCCTGAGCTCGGTCGCCGACGTGCTGCAGCGCTTGCCGAGCGCCGGCGGGGGGCTCAACACCAAGGTCAACAATGCCGGCAATATCGGTGGTCCGCCCGACGGCACCGGCGTGAGCTCGGGCGCGGCGGAAATCGACCTGCGCTATCTCGGTGCCAAGCGCACGCTCGTGCTGGTCGACGGCCTGCGCTACGTCAACGGTTCGTCAGCGGGTGGCATCCCGGCATCGGTCGATCTCAACGAGATCCCGATGAACTCGATCGAACGGATCGAAGTGCTGCAATCGGGCGCGTCGCCGCTCTACGGCACCGATGCGGTGGCCGGTGTGGTCAACATCATCACCAAGCAGGCGCAGAAGGGGCTGCAGGCCAACGCCCAGTTCGGCACCTTCCGCCAGGGCGACGGCCATACCCAGAATTACGAGCTCAGCTACGGCATCCAGAAGCCCGAAAGCGGCACCTCGGTCGTGTTCGGTGGCTATTACACCAAGCAGGAAGCGGTCAGCACCGGCAATCGGGCGATTTCGCAATTCCCGGCGTCGGGGGCGGTGTCGTGCCAGGATCCGGCCTTTGCCGCGACCGGTGGTGTCGGGTGCAGCGGCTCGCCGCCGCTCGGGCGCTACCGCGTGCTGGGCCAGAACCTGACGCTCAAGGCACCCGTCGTCGGGCGCACCACGACGCTGGCCGATTTCAAGACCTTCACCGATGCCGACCGTTTCAACTTCGCCCCGTTCAACTATCTGCTGACACCGTCGGAGCGCTACGGCGGATTCCTGAACTTCAAGCAGGCGCTGGGCGACAGCGTGAACATGCGGGTGAAGCTGGTCTATAACCACCGCCATTCGACCACCGAGGCGGCGTTCCTGCCGCTTGTGATCGGGCCGGGCGCGGGCAACGGCAATTTGCTCGACCGCATCTCGGTCGATGCCAGCAATCCCTACAATCCGTTTGGCGTCACGCTGTCCTCGGGCGTCAACCTCGACGGCACGCCGTCGGGCGTGCCCGCCAATTACGTCGCGATCAATCGTCGCTTCGTCGAGGGCGGCCAGCGCGTCTTCACGCAGGATGTCGATACCTTCTCGGGAACGGTGACGCTCGACGGCTCGTTCCACATCGGCGACCATAAGTGGTTCTGGGATGCGAACGCGGTCTATGGCCTCAACGACGCGCACCAGCTCTTCACCGGCAACGTCAATGCCGCCAAGCTCGCACAAGCGCTCGGGCCGGTATCGCAATGCACCGGTGCGTGCGTGCCGTTCAACATCTTCGGCGGGGCGACGGTCGGCGGCGCGGGCTCGATCACCCCGGCGATGCTCGCCTTCGTGACCTTCAACGAGCGCGACAAGAGCCAACAGGAGCTCAACGATTTCAGCGCCAACCTGTCGGGCTCGCTGTTCACACTGCCCGCCGGCGATGTCGGCCTGGCGATCGGCTATGAACATCGCGATCAGGGGGCGAGCTACGACCCCGATCCCGTCATCGTCGCCGGGCTCGGTGCCGACGTGCCGACCCAGCCAAGCCGCGGCCGCTTCAACGTCAACGAAATCTATGGCGAGCTTCGCGTCCCGATCCTGACCGACACGGCGTTCTTCCAGAAACTCGAATTCGACGGCGCGGTGCGCCACTCGAACTATTCGACCTTTGGCGGCAACACGGTCTTCACCGCGTCGGGGCTGTGGAAGCCGGTTTCCGACCTGCTGTTCCGCGGCGGCTATGCCGAGAGCCTGCGCGCGCCGAGCATCGGCGAACTCCACGCCGGTGCCTCGCGGTCCGACCAGACGATCCAGGATCCGTGCACCAGCGGCCTGGGCGGCTCGTTCCAGACGAACGCGACCGTGAAGGCGAATTGCATCGCCAATGGGGTGCCCGCGAACGGCAGCTATGCCGAGCCGGCCGGCCAGATCGGCGTCTTTTCGGGCGGCAACATCAACCTCAAGCCCGAAACCGCGAAGACCTGGACTGCGGGGGGCGTCTACAGCCCGTCCTGGGCACGTGGCGGTTTGGCCAGCGTGCTTAGCCTCGAGGTCAATTATTACGCGATCAGCCTGAAGAACGCGATCGACTCGGCACCGGCATCGCTGATCCTCTCGCGCTGTGCGTTCAACGCCGATGCCGCGAGCTGCGCGCTGATCAAGCGCACGACCGTCGGCACCATCGCATCGGTCGGTGCCGTCCTGCAGAACCTGAACTCGATCAAGACCAACGGACTCGACGGCACCTTGCTCTATCGCACCCCGCGGTTCCGCGGCGGCACCGCTGGCCTCAGCGTCAATGCCGCATATCTGCTGAAATATGACGCGCTGCTGCCTACCGGCTTGCAGAAATGCGTCGGAACCGAGCGTTGCCTGTCGGTCGATCAGGCCTTTCCTCGCTTCAAGCTCAACAGCACGGTCGACTTCGCGACGCCGTATTTCGGGGCGTCGTTCACCGGCCGCTACATCAGCGCCGTCACCGAAAGCGATGCGACCAAGCACCGCATGACGCCAACTTTCTATGGCGATGTGCAACTGTATCTGTCGGCAGACTGGATGCAAAAGTTCAAGCTGGTCGCAGGCGTCAACAACGTCTTCAACAAGCAACCGCCCGTCTGCATCACTTGCGACGGCGCGAACTTCGACACGACGACCTACGATGTGCCCGGACAGTTCGGTTATTTGCGGCTGTCATACGGCTTCTGAGCCAACCGGCCACCTGGCCGATGAGTCCTGCGCGGTGTTCTTCACCGCGCAGGCACAGCCCCACGAAACGATCTGCAACGGCGTGTGACCGCGCCGATCAGCATCAAGGTCGGCGCGCAAGGCCTGTCAGGCCCTGCGCGCCGGTCGGTGTGAACGCCTCAGAACTGATACGAGACCTTTACTGTCGCAGTACGGCCGGAGTCGACGATCGAACCGATGGTTGAGCTGGAGCGACCGATGGTGGCATAATAGCTACGCTGGTTGGTCAAATTCGACAGCGCGGCTTCGAACTTGGCGCGACCATAGCGATAGGCGACGTGAAGATCGAGCTGGCTGTTGGCCCGCACCCAGCCGTCCAGGTCGCTCTTCCCGTCAAGTACCGCATATTGATACACGTAGGAGCCGATGTAGCGATACGAGAAATCGGCCTCGAACCCGCCAAGCACATAGGACAATTGGGCGTTGCCGGTCAGGTTGGGCTGGTTGAGCAAACGTTCGTTGCTCGACAGGCCGCCCTTGGGGTCGACGCTGGACCCTTCGAGGGTGACGTTACCCGACAGGATGAAATTGCCCGGAATACTGGGCGCGGCACCGAGCATGGTCGAGGCGGCGAGTTCCAGCCCGTAGACGTCGCCCGATCCGCCATTGACCGGCTGCGAAATGGTGGTCGAGCCATTTTCCTTCGAGCTGGTGACGTTGGTGAAGCTGTTCACCCGCGAATAGGTGAAATTGGTGATGTGCTTGTAGAAGCCGCTGATCGAGGCAGAGCTCTTGGTATTGAAGAACTCCGCAGAGGCATCAAGGTTGGTGGCGTCGAGCGCCTTCAGATTGGGGTTGCCCATGGTGATCGAGGTGGTTCCGCCCGCTTCGGCACCCCCGCTCGACCGGTTGATGCGCTGACCACCGGCAAGTTGGAAGAAGGACGGGGCGACATAGGAGCGCGAGACCGAAAAACGATACACGCTGTTGCCGGTGGGCCGATAATTGACCGCGAAGCTCGGCAGAACCTTGTCGTAGGTTGTTTTGCTCGATGCAAAATTGCCGGCGATCTCCGCACCGGTGCCGTCGGTGGGCAGCACCCAGAAGGTATTGGTGATGCCGGTATGCTCGTAACGCAGGCCCGCCAGAATTTCGGCCTTCCCGGCCTCAAACGTCCCCATCGCATAAAGCGAGGTGATGCGTTCATGTCCGGTCTGCGTGTTACAATTTTGGTTGTTGACGTTCTTGATCGCCGGATTGGGATCATTGCAACTGTCGTCTGCGGCTGCGAACGAACCGTAGGTCGCGAGGATCGCCTTGTTGAACACCTGGTCATATGCAGCGCGGTCGATCAGCGGGGCCGCGAAATTGTAAACGCCCGGCACGATCGATGGCACGCTCCCGCCGAAGATCCCCAGAGTGGTCCAATTTATCTCGGCACCAGCAGCGTTGTAGACCCGCGGCGTATAATAGTCGTTGTAGGTATGCTTGCGATAGGCATCGCGATATTTGGCACCAAAGCTGATGGTTTTGAGAAAGTCGCCATCAAAATTGACGTCAGCATCGAATTTTGCGCCATATTTGCTCTGGTTGCTAAATTCCGCCGAGAGATCGCCGTAGCGACGGGCGTTATAATTGGCGATGTCGTTGATATAGGCATATTGCGCCGCCGATCCGATCAGCAGCGGAATCCCGTTCTGGTAGGTGAACATGGTCGAGCCGCTATACGGGAGAGCCGTACCGCTATTAGGTTTGCGTGCCGAAATTTCCGCGTGGTCGGGTGCGTTATATTCGCCATAGCTGAAGAAGATGTTGGGCCGCAGCGTCAGTTGGCCGAACGTGATCTTGCCGCCGAACTGCGCGGTCGCCAGCAACGCCTGTTCGG
This sequence comes from Sphingomonas sp. PSPC2-2, assembly GCF_049897725.1. Lineage (NCBI taxonomy): Bacteria > Pseudomonadati > Pseudomonadota > Alphaproteobacteria > Sphingomonadales > Sphingomonadaceae > Sphingomonas > Sphingomonas sp. PSPC2-2. Next base: position 176,977 of record NZ_JAFCWU010000005.1, read on the forward strand.
GTGAGGTGGTGTAATAATAACGCGGACGGATCGCGCCGATGCTCGGCGCGTAAACGCCGCTGGTGCCGATCTGGGTCTGGCCGATGCTGTCCCCGTAAATCTGCGCGTAATAGGAATTCTGCGTGATCTCGTTCTGGGCATAAGTGCCACGCAGATACCAGCTTTGGGTATCGCTCGGGGCCCAGTCGAGCGAGATGCTGCCGCCGTAGCGCTGGTTGGTGCCCTGGGTGAACCCGGCATTCACACCGGTGGAAGTAAGATTCTGCGCGGGCGACAGACCCGAGGCGCTGGTGCCGTCCTTATTCTGGCTGGCATAGGCCCATTGGCCGTTGGTCGCCGCCGGGTAGACACCGTCGATGATCGTGTTGGTGAAGTTGGAGCGGTCATAATAGCCGCCGACATAGAGGGTGAACGCCTTCGACGCGCCAAAACCATGTGCGAATTCAAGCGAGGCGGTTTCGCCATCGGCCTTCTGGCCATAGTCCCGCGCGCGCGTGTTGAGGCGGCCGGTCACCGATACGTTGAACGCGGAGCTGTTCTCGAAATCCGCCGCGGTCGGCGTGCGGAAATCGATCGAGCCGCCAATCGCGCCGCCGTCTTCCGTGGCGAGGAAGGATTTGTTGACCACCACGCGGTGCATGCCGCTGGGCGGCAGCAGGTTGAGCGGCACCTGCCGGCTGAACGGCATACCCTGCGCGCCTTCGACGCCATTGATGAGGTTGATGTTATATTCAGCCGCCATGCCACGCAGCGAGACGTAATTGCCCTGCCCGCGACCGGCGATATCGACGAACACGCTGTTGGTGTTGCCCTGGCCGCCGTTGAATACGGATACGCCCGGCAGACGTGCGAGCGCCTCAGCGATGTTCACATCGGGCGCGCGCTCGATCGTTTCGGGGGAGAGTACCGCGATGGCGTTGGGCGACGCTACCTGCTCTTGCGCCGGGCTCTGCGCGACCTTGCGATTGCCGGTGACGACGATCGTTTTGGAGCTGGTTGTATCGGACTCCGGCTCAGCCTCGGTCGGCTTGGTGGTTTGGGCGTGGAGGGCGATCGGCATCGTAAACACCGATGCGACCAACATGGATTTCAACGTCAGGCGATAATTTTTCACGGCGACCCCCAAAAGGAAAAACCCCGTCGGGCAGGCTGCGAAGCGTTTTTCGCGGCCTGCCGCGAACAGGACCGGGGCCGCCTAACAGGGGGGTGTTTCAGTGATGGTGCACTGCAGCGTCAGTTTCGTTACGGATCGGATACGAAATCCGATCGGAGCTGCCATGTCGCACAATCGCCAGCCAAGCCGCGTTGCGTCCTGTTCTAGCCGACCGCCCTTCGTTCGATCAGTTCGGTCAATGTGGCCAGCGGACACAGATCGTGTCGCCTGGCGCGGCTACAGCCTGGCACGTTCAAAATCTGACGCGCTGGCGCATCGCCGTCGGAAAAGCGCACCAGGTGCCGGATCTGTTCCGGATTGGCGGATTCGAAGAACAGCCGTGCCCAACGGTGTCCGCGTCCGTCGCGCAACACCTCGATTCCCAACGCGCCGCCCGGCGGTGGATCGCCCGGTGCATAATCGCGGGCGGTGACCTGTACCCCCAAGAGCGCCGAGAGCGCCGCGACATTGGTGTCATGCCCCATGAAGATGCTGACCTTGGGGGCAGCGGGATTGCGCAGAAGCGCCGCGATCCGGAGCGCCAAAGGGCCCGCCACGCGCGCGGCCATGTAGGGCGGCCGCGCGTAAACGTCGAATAAGGCGGCATGGAGTACGGCGAGGCGTTTGAGCGTGGCGGGCGTGGCGCGCCCCCAGCCCACCTGCGCCATCGGCAGCCCCTCCAAATATTCCAGCAGCAGCACCTGCGCCGTGCCGGAATAGCGACGGATGGGCCCGGTCAGTGCCACATCGCGGCCATCGTCGCCGACGCTGACCGTAGCGGGCACTGCCGCCAGATCGCAGGGGGCAGGAGCCCGGTCGCAGCCAAGAACGTGCGCCATCTCGCGTAGAGCGGCGGCATTGCGCGCGGTCATCGCGGCCACGCCACCGGTATAGGCCTGGACCGAGGCGATCGCCGCTGCGCCGTCAAATGGCATCGGGCTTATACGCATCGGCTCGAACAACGGGTCGGTCTGGCCGTCGGCCAAGTGGCCGATCGGCACCGTGCAGCCCGGTGCGAGGCCATTGGCGAGCGCCGCGCCGCTGGCGATGGTACGGGCGGCGGTGTTGGTCCAGATCGCCAAATCGCGTGCCGCCGGGCATCGCCCGCGCCACAGTCCGCTACGCTGGAAGCGCGCCCGGCGCCAACTGCCGATCCGGCGCAGTGCCTCTGCGCCATGCGGGGTGAGCAAGCTCGGCGAGACTGGCCAGGCGGGCAATGGGGCATGCGGTAAATCGTCGATCGCGGCTTCCGATTCCAACGGCGCACGCACGCCGTGCCGGTAGAGCAGCACCACCTTTTCCAGGGTCAAAGGCGCGCGCGTCTGCGCCGCCGCATCGCCGACCGCGCTCGCCGCGACCGCCACGACGGCAAGCCAGCCCAACATACGCCGCATCATGGAAGCCTCACAACAAAGCCGAGGTGCAACGGGTCGGGCGCACCCGGATAATAATCGGTACTGATGATCTGCGCGCCCGAACGGAGCGCGGCCTGAAACCGGCGATAGTCCCCGCGGCGCGCCTCCACCGTGTCGGAATCGGCGCGAGTGCGCACGATAAAGCCCTGCGCCACGGCTTGACGGATGCGCGCTTCGTTCTCGACCGGATTCTGTACGTTGAAGATGGCGGCTTCGGCATCGCCTTCGCCGTAAAAGCCGAACATCGCCCGACCACGCAGCGAAGCGTGGCCGCGTCGGTAGGCGTCGAGCACACGGTCGTTGGTGTCGAGGATCAGCATCACCTTGCCCTTCGCGGCGCTTTGGCGGGGCCACCCGCGATGCAGGACGCCCGCGCGCAAGGTCGGCCATCGACCGCGAACCTGATCGGGCGTGATGAGATGCGCGGTGCCGAAGGTGGTCCGCGCGCTGGTATCGATCGCTGCCAAGGCGGCCGCGTCGAACGGCATCAATTGCGGCATGATCGGATTGTCGTCCCGCCCGTCACTGGCATTGACCACCACGGTGATCAGCGCATGGCCGGGATGCGCGCGCGACCACGATGCAACCTGCGCGAAGCAGTCTGCCAGCGTCAGGCACAGGCTGCGCCTGTCGACAAAGGGCACATGCAAAACCTTCGCGCCCGGGCGGCGCATAGCGGCGAAGCTGGCAGGATCGCCGACATAGGGGGCGGCGAACAGCCCGCCAAAGGGATCGGCGACGGGATCGAATTCGAGTTGGCGCAGCCCGAGATCGAGCTGCCGTGCAATCGACGGGTGGCCATATTCGACTGCGGCGGAGTGTTCCCCGAGGATGCGCCGCTGCTCGGCAAGCGTCTGCTCCGTCAATGCCGGACGGTAGGAATTGTGGGAACCAAGCACGTGCATCCCGTTGAGCGGCACATCCTGGGCCCGCACCGCGATCGGCGCTGCGGCACACAACGCCAATGCCAGCGCCGCAAGCCATTTCTGCATCACGACTCATCGTCCCGATTGGTGAACGCGATCGATCCGCGCGGCTCACGAAGGGGATCGATCACGTTTCACTATGTCCCGTTAAATGCGGGCGATTGGGTGAGGCCGCCGGTCGCTGTCACCACAGGACAATGACGGTGCCATGACAGGCGCGGTATTATATAGCGGCACTGGCGGATTCGGAGCTGATCCGTCTACCAAACTGCGTAGGACGTAGCCCCTGGAGGTAGCGAGTATAGGCCGGGCGCAAGGCGCCTTGCGGCAGACTGCAACACAAGCCTCCGGGACGGGTGGCTCGCGGCGACCTTATGGCCGGCACCGCTGGCCGCACGGCGACCTGACCTGCGGCGTGGCGAACGAGCGCGCGTTGCACCGCAAGAGCATAGGATATTTGATCGTTTCACGACGCTGCCCTAGACGAAGCGTTCCTACATCCCGCATCATTAGGCGCATCCCATGATAGCTCCGCCGCCTCCACCCTCGTCCGGCGACGTGACGACGATCGCAAGCCTTGTCGATCTGGCGCAGGCCGCTGGTACGTCGGTATCGACCGCTTCGCGCGCGCTATCGGGGCATTCGTCGGTCAACGAAAAGACCCGGCTGCGCATCCAGAAGCTGGCCGACGCCCATGGCTTTCAACCCAACCGTCTCGCTCGCAACTTGCGGTTGCAGCGTACGCAGTCGATCGGGCTTGTGCTGCCGCTTGGGCACGAGGCCGGGCAGCACCTGTCCGACCCGTTTTTCCTGTCGCTGCTCGGTCATCTGGCGGATGGGCTGACGGAACGGGGCTACGATTTGGTTCTATCGCGGGTGATCCCGCACGATGGCACCTGGCTTGACCGCCTGGTCGATAGCGGACGGATCGATGGGCTGATCCTGATCGGTCAGTCCGACCAGAGCGACGTGATCGACAAAGTCGCGGCACGCTATGCCCCGATCGTGGTGTGGGGCGCGCGCCTTCCGGGACAACGCTATCTGACGGTCGGATCGGACAATCGACTGGGCGGAGCGCGTGCAGCCGAGCATCTGATCGCGATTGGCCGACGCCGACTCCTGTATCTTGGCAATGCGAGCGCGCCCGAGTTCGCGGAACGGCTTGCCGGATTTCAAGACGCGGTGTCGCGGGCCGGTCCCGGCGTGGCGGCAGCGGCGCTGGACCTGCACATGACGCCCGACGCAGCCCATCTTGCGATTGCCAAATACCTTACCGAGCATCCCGCTCCCGATGCGATTTTCGCGGCATCCGACGTGGTCGCGATGAGCGCCTTGCGGGCGTTGCGCGAGCGCGGCCTGAGCGTGCCACAGGACGTCGCCGTGGTCGGCTATGATGATGTGACGCTGGCGGCGCATACCGCCCCGGCACTGACGACGATCCGCCAGGATCTGGTGGTCGGTGCCAAAGCGCTGATCGAGATTCTGTTTCGCCGGATTGCGGGCGAACCCGCGCAATCGCTGCAACTGGACCCGCAACTGATTGTGCGCGGGTCGAGCGTGGCCTGACGTCAGGCCGCTGTCGCGACCGTTCGCGCTGGCGCGACCCGCATCGTCGCCAGCGCGGCGGCAAGCATCAGCACGCCGCTGAGATATAGCACGTTGCGTGGGTCGCCCCGCAGCACGCCATTGTACAGCAAGGGCAGCGTCAGGCTCTGGATCATCATCGGCACAACGATGAACATGTTGAAGATGCCCATATACACGCCCGTTCGCGCCGGTGGGATCGAATCCGCGAGCATGATGTACGGGTTCCCCATCAGGCTGGCCCAACCCAGACCGATGCCGATCATCGGCAAGAACAGCCAGTTTTGCGTGGTGATTCCGGGGATCGTCAGCATCGCAGCGCCCGCCGCCACCATACACAGCGCATGGACGTTGCGCGCGCCCCATGCCCGCGTCACCGGCACCAGCGCAAAGGCACCGACAAAGGCGATGAAATTGTAAAATCCGCCAAGCTGCCCGGTCGCAAGTGCGGCGGCGCGAAAGCCGGGGGAGGCGGGGTCGCTCGTGCCGTGGAGCGAGCGCGCCAGCGAAAAGGTGATGTACTGCCAGTAGCAGAACATCGCATACCATTGGAACAGCATCGCCACCGCCAATTGTCGCATCGTCGGCGGCATTTCCCGGATCGCGTCGCCAATCTCGCGCAGCGTGCTACGGGCCGATAACGGGGCACGGCGCAACTCGGCAATCTGGGCTGCCGTCAGGGGAAGTTCGCGGACCGACAGAACCGACCACAGGATCGTCGAAAGGGACAGCACCGCGCCGATCAGAAAAGCTGCTTTCGTAATGTGCGGGATGCCGTTCAGGTCGACGGCATCGCGGCTCATTCCCGCATAGACCAGGATGGAGGGGGCGAGGTAGGCCAGGGTTTGCGCAAGGCCGGTGAAGGCGCTCTGGGTCAAGAACCCGATCGGTCGCTGGTTTGCATCGAGCCGGTCGCCGACATAGGCGCGGTAGGGTTCCATCGTCACATTGTTGGCGGCGTCCAACACCCACAGCAACGATGCTGCCACCCACAGCGTCGGGCTGTACGGCATGGCGAGCAGCCCCAGGCTGCACAGGATTGCGCCGATCAGGAAATAGGGTGTGCGTCGGCCGAAGCGGCTGATGGTGCGGTCGCTGAGCGCGCCGATGAGCGGCTGCACCAGCAGCCCGGTCATCGGGCCCGCCAGCCACAGCAGCGGCATCGCCGCCTCGCTGGCCCCGAGGTAACTGTAGATCGGCCCCATATTGCTTTGCTGCAGGCCGAAGCTGAACTGGAGCCCGAAAAAGCCGATATTCATTTGGAAGATGCGCGCCAAGGAAAGGCGCGGCTTGCGCTCCCCTGCGGACGCGTTGCCCGTGCCGTCATCCGCCTTCTGTTGCATCGCCCTCTCCAACCTGTTCGTGACAGCCTGTCTTTCGGCGGTCGCTACCATCGATCCAAACTTTTCACAAACGATTGCGAAAAATTATTGCAATCGATTGCGAAGCGCTTATGAGCATCCCTCAAGCCGCAATACAGCGGACACTAGGAGGGGTTATCATGAAGCTTGCAACGCTTTTGCTCGCCGGTACGGCTTTGGCGTTTCTGCCGCAGATCGCACTCGCGCAGAGTTCCGTGCCCGCGCCGGAAGCGGCCGTCGAGCCCGAAGCCAAAACAGATGCCGCCGATATCATTGTGACAGGTACCGCTCGGCCCGAGCGCCGTTTGACGACCAGCATCTCCATCAGCGCGGTCGACTCTCAGGAAATCGCCAAGCTCGCCCCAATGGGCAGCGCCGACCTGTTGCGCAACATTCCGGGCCTGCGCGCCGAATCTTCAGGCGGCGAAAGCAACGCCAACATCGCGGTCCGCGGTTTGCCGGCGGCAAGCGGTGGCGGCAAGTTCGTCCAGTTTCAGGAAGACGGCCTGCCGGTGCTGGATTTCGGCGATATCGCCTTCGCGACCGCCGACACCTTCGTCCGCCCAGACTATAGTGTTTCCCGCGTCGAAGTGGTGCGCGGCGGTTCCGCCTCGACCTTCACCAGCAACGCGCCGGGCGCGATCATCAATTTCATCAGCAAAACCGGCGACGTGGCCGGCGGAACGGTCGGCATCACCAAGGGGCTTGATTTCAACCGTACCCGGATCGACGCCGATTATGGCGCGCCGCTCGGCGAAGGATGGCGGTTTCATGTTGGCGGGTTTTACCGCGTCGGCAATGGCGTGCGGAACGCCGATTATACGTCGGAGCGCGGCGGCCAAATCAAGGGCAACGTCACCAAGACTTTCGCCAACGGCTTCATCCGGCTGAACTTCAAATATCTCGACGATCGCTCGCCCATCTATGTCCCGACACCCATTCGGGTAACCGGCACCGCTGCGAACCCGACCTATTCGTCCTTCCCGGGTTTTGACGTGCGGTCGGGAACGTCGCTGTCGCCCTATTTCCGCTCGGACATTGCGATCGGCAGCGGCGGGCAGCGGATCGTCTCCGATCTGGGCGACGGCTACCGCGTCAAGACGCGCGGCGGCGGTGCCGATGCATCATTCGATCTGGGCGGCGGCTGGCACATCGAGGACAAGTTCAACGTTGCGAGCAATTCGGGCAGCTTCGCCACCTCCTATCCGGGCCGGGTCGCGCCGCTGACCACCTTGATGAGCGAAATCGGCGGTGTCGGAGCCACCTTGCGCTATGCCAACGGGCCAAATGCGGGGCAGGTCATCGCCAACCCGGCGGGTCTCAATGGCAACGGCCTCGGCATCAACGCACTGACCTTCGGGGTGACGCTGAACGATTTCACCAATGCCACCAACATCCTGACGCTGAACCGCGACTTCAGCGCCGGTGGCGGCACCGGCAATGTGACGGCCGGCTATTTCAAATCCTATCAGGCGATCCAGATGGATTGGCACTGGAACAGCTATCTTCAGGAAGTGAAGGGGCGCGATGCGGCGCTGCTGAACGTCTATAATGCGGCCGGTCAGTCGGTTACGCAAAACGGACTCATCGCTTATGGCGAACCGGTGTTCGGCAATTGCTGCCAGCGTTATTACAATGTCGATTACAATATCGATGCCCCTTATCTGGCGGTTTCGTACAAAATTGGTAAATTGAACCTGGACGGGAGCGTCCGTTTCAACAGTTCGAGGGCCAGCGGACATTACGCCTCGAATAACGGGCTGAGCGTGGTCGATGTGAACCAGGACGGCATTATTCAGACGCCGGAACGCAGCGTGCCCGTGGTCAATCCCCAGGCATCGTCACCCGTCAACTATCGGAAGAACTATTTCACCTACTCGGTCGGTGCAAACTATGAGGTCATGCCGAGTCTGGCGCTCTTCGCACGCGTGAGCCGCGGTGCGCGGTTCAACGCGGACCGTATTCTCTTTGGTGGCGGCGTGCGGGCCGATGGCAGCGTCGCGGACGAAGTCGCGGTCAATTTCGTCAATCAGCAGGAAGCGGGCATCAAGTTCCGGCGAGGCGGGGCCTATGTCAACCTGACGGCGTTCCGCGCGACCACGGCCGAGGCCAATGAAATCGTCATCCCGCAGCAAGCCATCATCAACAACAAATATCGGTCTTACGGCGTGGAATTCGAAGGCGGGGTCGATCGCGGCATTTTCCACCTTACGGCCGGTGCCACCTATACCCATGCCCGGATTACCGAGAGCCAGGTAACCCCGGCGCTGAACGGCAACATCCCGTATCGCCAGGCGGCCTTGATCTTCCAGGCGACGCCTTCGATCAGGACCGACCGGTTCGACATCGGCGCAAACGTCACCGGCACCACCTCGTCCTACGCGGCTGACGTCAACACGCTGAAGATGCCGGGATATGTCATGACAAATGCCTTCGCCTCTTATGCGATAACGCCAGCGATCCGGCTTTCGGTGAACGTCCAGAACCTGTTCGACGTGATCGCAATTACCGAGGTCGGCCAGGTGCCGGACAGCGTGCCGGCTGACGGCATCGATACCGCGCGCGCTTTCCCCGGGCGCAACATCAGCGCCACCGCGACGCTGCGTTTTTGATGCGCGGGCGAGCGTTTGCGGTGGCGGCGATGGCCACGGTGCTTGTGTCGGTCGGGGCGACGGACAGGGCGGCAGCGATGGACGAGACCGTCGTCGTTCCACCGCGGCCTTTGCCCGTGCCGAAAACGGTTAGCCCTGAATTACAACGGCTGATCGGATCGCCGATGAACCCGAGCTGGGATCAGCATCCGGCATCGGCGGAGGCGTGGCGCGCGTTGGTCAAAACTTACGCCGCCGACATTGAAACCGCGTTGCCGGCGCTGATGGCCCGCGAAAAGGTCACGATCCGCGCAGACCGGATGAACGGCGTGCCGGTGTTCTGGGTCGAGCCAGAAACCGTGCCGTCGGAGAACCGGGACCGCATCCTGCTCAACTTCCACGGCGGCGCGTATGTTTTCGCCCCCGGCAAAGCCGGGCTACGCGATGCCATCTTGCTCGCCGGGCGTGGCTTTAGAGTGCTGAGCGTCGATTACCGCATGGCCCCGGACGCCCCATATCCGGCCGCGATCGATGATGCCGAGGCAGTGTGGAAGGCGGTCGTCGCCCAATATCCCGCCAAGCGTGTCGGCGTGTTCGGATCGTCGACTGGTGGGGCGATGACACTGGCGCTGGTGGTGCGCGCCAAGGCGCATCATTTGCCACTGCCCGGTGCGCTGTGGGCGGGCACGCCGTGGGCGCAACTCGACAAGGTCGGGGACAGCTATTTCACCAATGACCATATCGACAATGCCCTGGTGTCCTATGACGGACTACTAGGCGCGGCCGCACGACTCTATGCGAATGGTCACGACATGGCCGACCCGGAGCTGTCGCCCGTCAATGCCGATTTCACCGGCTTTCCGCCGACCTTGCTGACGACGGGCACCCGCGATTTGTTCCTCTCCAACACCATCAGGGTTCATCGCAAGCTGAAGCAGGCGGGGGGCGTTAGCGACTTGAACGTCTATGAGGGCTTGTCGCACGGCGATTTCGAGCGCGATCCGGATCTGCCGGAATCGCGCGAAGTGTACGGCGAAGCTGCGGCCTTCTTCCGCCAAATGCTGGCCCGATGAGCGAGACGTTGCAGTCGTTGTTCGATCTGCTGGAACCGCTCTACCAAGGCCATCCTGCCTGGCCGGTGGAGCGCGACCGTATCGCGGCGGCGGTGTCCGCCGCCGCCGGGACCAGATCGCCGACCTTGCGCGCGCTGGACGCCGACCGGGCGGCGCATCCCGCCTGGTTCGGTGCGCCCGACATGGTCGGCTACAGCTTCTATGTCGATCGGTTCGCCGCGACCCTCGCCGGGTTGCGGCAGAGATTGCCATGGCTGGAAGCGCTGGGCATCCGCTTGCTCCATCCCTTGCCCATGACATTGGGCCAGTCGGAGCACAGCGATGGCGGTTTTGCGGTCGCGGACTATCGCGCGATCGAGCCCGCGCTTGGCAGCCTGGACGACGTTCGGGCGCTGGCCGCCGATCTGCATGAGCGCGGCATGGCGCTGGCGATGGACTGTGTGTTGAACCACACCGCGCGGGATCATCCCTGGGCGCAGGCCGCACTGGCTGGCGATCGCGAGATGCGTGGCTATTACCGCATTGTCGACGACGCTGCCGAAGTCGCCGCCTGGGAGCGCGATCTGGACGAGGTTTTCCCCGATACCGCGCCGGGCAATTTCACGCATGAGCCCGCGCTCGGCGGGTGGGTTTGGACGAGCTTCTATCCGTTTCAATGGGATCTCGACTGGTCGAACCCAGCGGTCTTTCGCGAAATGCTCGATGTGTTGCTGTTCTGGTCGAACATCGGCGTGGATGCCTTTCGCCTCGATAGCGCCCCCTATCTGTGGAAGCGGCGCGGGAGCGTATCGCGCAACCTGCCGGAAACGCATACGCTGGTTGCCGCGCTCCGCGCCGGTCTCGATATCGCCGCGCCCGGTGTCGCGCTGTTGGCGGAAGCGATCGAACGCACCGCCGACGTGCTGCCCTATATCGAGCCACAGGATGGCACGCGCGCGGCGCAGCTTGCCTATCACAATGGCGTGATGGCGGCGTTATGGGTGGCGTTGGCGACGGGCGACGCGGCGATCGTCGGCGATCTGGTTCGCGATACCGTGCTGACGCGGCCCGATACGGCGTGGCTCACCTACCTGCGCTGTCATGACGACATCATCTGGTCCGCACTCAATGGGCGGGTGTCCGCCGAAGCGCTGGATCGTATTTCGGATTTCTACACCGGTGTGGGCGGGTTCGGCGATGGCCGCCGCTTTCAGGCCCGCCCCGGCGCGGCCGCCAGTACCGTCGGGATGCTCGCCTCGCTGGTTGGCACTAAGGGCCCAGAAGCGCTCGGCCGCTACCGCTTGCTGCTGGCGACGATGCTGGCGCTGCCAGGCATGCCGATGTTGTACATGGGCGACGAAATCGGGCTGCCCAACCATGTCGATCCCGCTGCGCCGGACGATGCGCGCTGGCTGCATCGGCCGCCGATGGACTGGTCACGCGCGGATAGCGCGGCGGCGGGGAAGGGCGCTGGGGCGGAATGGCTGGCGCTGACCAAGCGGCTTCTCGCGGTGCGGGCCACCTTGCCGGCGTTCGACGCCAAGGCCGCTACAAACGTGCAGGCCGATGTGCCGGGCCTGCTGGTCGTGTCACGCGGCGGCGATAGCGATACGGTCGTACTCGTTGCGAATTTCGGTGATGTGCCGCAGGCGTTACCCTTTGCGGGGCGGTGGAAAGATGCGATCGAGGACCGTCCGATTGGGCGCGTGATCGCGCCAGGGGCCGTGCTCTGGGCAATCCGTTGTGATTGACCGGTTTACAAACAGCGTCCTTCGCTGATCATGCGATGTCGCCCCTGACCGCGAAACCACCGGCCGCCAACGTGACGGTGCCGGTCGGGATTCGCGCGCGCGGTTGACATCAAGAAACGATAGCTATCAATATCGCCTTGTCGCTATGCTCTGGTCGTGAGAAGCGCGCCGGTCGCGACAGGAGAGATGTATTGAGCAATCATCGCAAGCCGATGCAGGAGCGGTCGCGCAAAACCTATGAGCTCCTGCTTTCGGCTGCGGAAACGCTGCTTGAGGAGGTTGGCATCGAGCGGATTTCGAGCAACCTGATTGTCCAGCGCGCCAAGCTGACCTCTCCTGCATTCTATCGATATTTCGATGATAAATATGCCGTTATCGAGGCATTGGCGGAACGACTGATGCAGCGCCAGAATGAAGCCCTGACCCGCTGGATCGACCGGTATCGGGATGCGGGATACGATACCTTGGTCGATCATATCGAAGATCTGGTTCGCGAAATGGACGCGATCACGCGTCAGCAGCCAGGCGCGATCTGGATTATGCGCGCCCTCCGTGCAGTGCCGAGCCTCACCCACATCCGACTCGCTTCGCATCATTTTGTCACCGATCTGATGACGGACGTTTACATGACCTATCTGCCTGGCGTGCCGCGCGAGCTGGTCCGCCGCCGTACGCGGCTGGCGGTGGAGATCGCCTATTCGGTGGATGAAATGCTCAAGGAAGACGCGGACTCGCGCGAGGAAGTCTTTGAAGATCTGACCTATATTTTTCGCTCGCTCTATTATCATCCCGATTTGGGAAGGGTGCCGCCGACGCCCCAGACGACTGTGGCTTCGGGCCTTGCGCTATCGGCCGACGCCTGACGGGACAATTCCCGACCTGTCATAAAAACGATACCGAATACTATCATATGCGCGTCGACACGAATCATTCGGGGCGCATAATGATCCATTCCATCGTTCATCGATCGACGCTGGTCGCCACCTTGCTGGCTGGCACAGCGATCGCCACTCCAGCGCAAGCGCAGCACAATGCGGTGGCCGATCAGGCCATGGCGGCGCAGCAGGAACCGGATAAGACGCAGGTCGCCGATGGTGACGATATCGTCGTGACCGGCCGCGCGGGCACGTCGCGCCAACGCAAGGTCGAGACGAGCTATGCGATCTCGACGATCTCGGACCAGGATCTGCGCATCCGCGCGCCGATCGGCGTGGCTGAGGCGCTCAAGCAGGTGCCGGGCTTCTACAGCGCACCGACCTCGGGTGAAGTCGCCGGCGGCGTGCGCGTGCGCGGCATCCCGAGCGACGGCTATCAGACCGTCGCCTTGCTCGAGGACGGCATCCCGATCCAGGGCGACCCGGGGCTCGGCTGGCTCAACGGCGACCAGTCTTTGCGCATCGACCAGAGCGTCGAGCGGATCGAAGTGGTGCGCGGCGGACCCTCGGCGATCTTCTATTCGAATGCGCCGGGCGCTGCGATCAACTTCATCACGCGCAAGGGCGGCGACACGCTCGAAGCACTCGCGCGCTACGAAGCGGCGAGCTACAATTCGCACCGGATCGACGGGTGGATCGGCGGGCCGATTGGCGCGACCGGGTGGCATTTTTTCACCGGCGGCTATTACCGCGTGTCGGATGGTCCGCACAATTCGGGCTTCACGCAGGATCGTGGCGGCCAGATCCGCCTGAACCTGTCGAAGGAGTTCGAGCGCGGCGGGATCAGCTTCGGCGTAAAGCGGATCGACGAGCGCGTTGGCTATTGGGGCGGTGGCATTTATCAGGCCAATGCCGACGGGACGCCGGCCAATGTGGTTGGACTGGACAATAAGGTCGACAATGTCGTCGGTCCCGACACGCGCTATTTCACCTTTCTGACGCCGAACGGCACGGTCAAGTTCGACAATGGCGTCGGCAGCAGCGTCAAACTGACGCAGCTCAGCTTCCAGGCGCATTACGACATTACCGACAGCTTCAAGGTCGAGGAGAATGTCCGCTATCGCACGAGCTGGACGCAGCGGAACAGCATCACGCCCTATTCGGTCGCCGCGTCGGCGAGCGCGCTGCTGACCAGCACCTTCGGCAAACCCCCGACCGGGACGAGCTATGCCCTAATCTACCGCGACAGTGGTGCGGCCTTCAATCTCGCCAATCAGAACGGCAACGGCTTGGCGTTGATCGACCTTGCGCGCACGCACACCGTGCCGCTCGACGAATTCATCACCGACACCCGATTGGTCGGCAAGGTCGATTTTCTCGGCACGCACAACCTGGCGTTCGGCGTCTATTATGCGCGCGAGCAGGAAGATTATAACGCGCTCAGCGCCGCCGTGCTGACCGACGTCAAGCCGCATGCCGAAGTGCTCGACGCCTATCTCGTTGACGCGAAGGGCAACAAGCTGTTCAAGATCAGTGACAATGGCGTCATCCAATACGGTGCCGAATATGCCAATGCGAGCGGTAGTTCGGACAATATCGCAGCCTATGCCAGCGACGAGTGGCAGCTGACCCCCAAGTTCAGGCTCGAGGGCGGCGTGCGCTACGAGCAGATCAAAACGCGCGGGCAGGTCGAGGGCACCAAGAAGGTCAATCTCGGCCAGAGCCCGACCAGCGCCGACGATTCGGTCGGCGTCGGCACCGGGGTGTTCACGCCCTTTTCGCGCAAATACGATCATGTCGGCTGGACCGCGGCCGCCAATTATCAGGTCCGTCCGTTTTTCGGCGTGTTCGCGCGCTATACCGACACCTTCCGGCTTCCTGCGGTGTCGAGCTTCATCACCAACGCCAATGCTGCGCCCGTCGTCCAGACGCTCAACATGCTCGAGGGCGGGGTCAAATATTCGCGCGGCAAGATCGATCTCTACGCAACGGCCTTCCGCACGGTATATAACAGCTACGCGATCAGCGATTATCAGAAGCTCGCCAATGGCCTGTTGTCGCCGGTCACGGTCTATGGCGACACCAAGACCACCGGCACCGAGATTGAGGGGACGTGGCGGCCGACGGACTGGTTCGATCTGCACGCTTCCTGGACCTGGCAGGACAATCGCTTCAGCAAGTTCGTCTATACCAACAGCGCGGGCGTGCTGACCGATTATTCGCACCACCGCGTCAACGGCGTGCCCGACAATACCTTCCGCATCACGCCGGGCCTGACGCTGTTCGACCGCAAGGTGCGGCTCCAGTCGGACGTCAATTATGTTGGTGCGCTCTATACCGACGTCGCCAACCAGATCCGGCTGCCATCCTATTGGTCGGTCGATTTCGACGCGCAATTCCAGATCACGCCAAAACTGCAATTCGGGCTGATCGTCGCGAACGTCACCAATGCCTTTGGCCTGGTCAACGGCAACCCGCGCGCGGGCACGATCGACAACAGCCAGGCCGGGCAGCCCGTCTACATCGGCAGTTCGCTCTATCAGCGCAACTACCGCGGCTCGCTCACCTACCGCTTCTGACGCGGGCGCGGCGTGAAGCCATCACGCCGCGCGCCGCTTTCTCTGTTCGAAAGGATCCTGCCGTGCGTGTTGGTCTTACTCTGCTGGCGCTCGTCCTGGCACAAACGCCGTTGCTTGCCGCTGCGGGCGATTCCCCGCGCATCCCGCCGGTCGCCAGCCTGACCGATGGCCAGTGGCTCAAGGGCGATCTCCATCTGCACTCGCGCCACAGCAAGGATTCGACCAACAATCCCGAAGCGAAGATCATCAAATTCGCCGAGGATACGGGCTTCGACTATCTCGCCATCACCGATCACGACAATCACGTCGCGGGTGATGTCGCGCACAACACCTGGAGCGATCCCGAATTCAAATCCAAGTCGGTGATCCTGCTCTACGGTGCCGAATGGACGACCGAGCGCGGCCACGGCAACGTGTTCTCGGCCAAGCCCTACGACCATCAGCGCCTGTTCGATGTGCGCGATGCGCGGGACGCGAACATCCTTGCGGTCAAGAAAGCGCTCGGCATTCACCTTTCGGGCAACCATCCCGCCGGCAAGGACCATTTCGGTTTCAGCTTCGACATGCTCGATTCGCTGGAAGTGTGGAACTCGGCGATCTGGCCCAACAATGCCGCTGCCATCATGATCTGGGACGACATGCTCAAATCGGGCCGCAAGCTCACCGGTCGCGGCGGCAGCGATTCGCATCACGGCACACCCGATACGCCCGAGCAGAAGACGTCCCACACCGGCGAACGCAGCGCCAACTATGTCGGCTCGCCAACCACCTGGGTGTTCGCCAAGACACGCGATGCCAGGGGCGTGGTCGACGCGCTGACCAATGGCCGCGTGTCGATCAGCGCCAATCCGTACGACCCGCGCGTAGAGCTACGCGCCGATCTCGACGGGGATGGGCGTATGGACATGATGATGGGCGACAATGCGCGCCCGACCGGAAAGCCGGTCACGTTTCAGGTGCGCCTTGTCGGAGGCGGCGTGCGCGGTGGGGTCTATCACGTCCGCGTGATCAAGAATGGCGATCCGCTCGGCACCTATGACACCGACCCCGCGAGCAACGCCGTAACCTTCGCCGACACGCCCGCCGCAAAGGGGCGCAGCTATTACCGCGTCGAGGTCGAAGGCCCGCAAACCCCCTATCCGCAAGTGCCGGTTTCGAGCCTGCTCAGCGGCAAGATGATCGCGCTGTCGAACCCGATCTATTTCAATTTCGATCCCCACTTCTGAAGCGCCAGTCGACGGCGCACGCACGACCTGAAAGATTGCGGCGAGCGAACCGCCCGCTTGCGCGGTTTGCAAGGCGGTCCGCTTTCACGGCTGCGGTTGGGGTGTCAGATGTGTCGCCACCCGCGGACCAACAGTGTCGCGGATGCGTATAAAGTCGCGCAGTTCCTCACCGGCCGCAGGTAACCGGTTCCGGTCGAGGAGGAGCGCTGTCGGCTCGAGATCCGCTACGCCACGTAAACGCTATCAAAGCCCGTTGCTCGCTGCCAAAGCGATGGTGAGGGCCTGCCTGAGCCGACCGGATAGGATGAGACAATGATGATTCGCGCAATCGTGGTGTTGACTGCGTTAGCCGCTTCCGTGCCGGTCATCGCGCAAGATCCTCCCGTCGAACAGTCCACCATACCGGCAAGCGTGCCGCTTTGGCCGACGGGCGCGCCGGGCGTCGGCGCGCGAAGCACGGAAGCGGAAATCGGTCGCGACTATTGGGTGCGCAACATCCACCGGCCATCGGTGATCGCCTATCCGGCCAACCGCGATCACAATAGCGGTGCCGCAGTGGTGATCTTTCCTGGCGGCGGGCACAAATTGCTTGTCTGGACCAATGAGGGGACCAAGGCCGCAGTGGCGCTCAACCGGATGGGGATATCGGCCTTCGTCGTTAAATATCGCCTCGCGAATGAGCCTGGCTCGCCTTATTCGGTGGAAGGCGATGCCGCCGATGACGCGCGACGTGCGGTGCGATGGGTTCGTGCCAATGCCGCGCGTTATGGCATCGATCCTAAGCGGGTCGGCGTCATGGGCTTTTCGGCCGGCGGCGAGCTTGTCTCGCTGATCGCCGACAATCCCGAGCCTGCTGGTCGTCCGAAACGTGACGCGATCGATACCGAGCTGGCACGGCCGGACTTTCAAATCCTGGTTTTCCCGGGGCCGCGCGGAATCCCCGCCAAAGCGATCAAGCAAGCGCCGCCAGCGTTCATTGTTGCGGGATCCATTGACCCATGCTGTGCTGCACCCTCTGTGGCGCTGTATGAACAGTTGCGCACCAATGGCATGTCGGCGGAACTCCATATGTATGCCGAGAGCGGCCATGCCTTCAATCTGGACGAATCGAACCGCATCTCGATCCTGCATTGGCCGGACCGTCTGCACGACTGGTTGGCCGATGGCGGGTGGCTCGAGCCTCGCCACGCTCAGTAAGCGCAGCGGCGTCGATCGCGCGATCATGGGGCAGCGCCGCGATGAACGAGTGCGGCCTACAGCCGCACTGAATGTCTGGGGCTCCCAAGAAACATCCATCCCGCATCGGAGCGATTTGCGCCCCTGTGTGCCAGCCTCAGGACGCTGCAGGGGCGCGGAAATATTGGAACATATGTGAGGCGTAATCGGCTTTCCCGAGATCAATGCCTTGAGCTCGAAGGATCGAATAGGCAGTCATCACGTGGAAATAGAATTGTGGCAGCGCCCAGTCGCGGGCGTATTGCTGCGCAGTGAGGTCCAAAATCATGCCGTTCGGCAGAGCATGGGCAATTGGGGTCGCAGGTTCAATTGCGATGCCCGCTGCCCCGGCGGACTCTACGATCGCCAGCGTTTCCGCGATCCGGGCTTGTGCGTCTGCCACGGTGCCCGGCCGCTCGTCGGCGTTGCGCCCTTCGTCCAGCAGGATCTGCAACGACGGCGGAAAGTCTCGTTGCAACAGCCGGAAGACTCCTTCCTGCGCTTGCCGACATGCGAAGCGCACCTGGGTCGCCAAAGGAAACATGTCCGGCGCGAGCCGCGCGCCCAACAAGGCGTCTGCGCCGCCGGTCGGTCGCTGGGCCTCAGCTTTGGCAAGCCACTTCGACAACGCGCCGAGCATCTGCACGTAAGTGGGTACGAGGAGGTCTGACAGCGTCATAAGAGATTGCTTTCATAGCGGATCAGGCGCGTGCAGCCCAAGCCGCTACGAGCATGAGCGTCAAGCGCACCGTCGAGCGATCTAGGCCGCGAGACCCGAATTGGCGACCCACTCCGCTGTCGTTTGCGCCGTCGCAAGCGGGAATGAACCGATGCCGAAAATTGGGGATCGCAAGCCGCCCCTTGGATGTCGCACCGTCGCATTGTCGGCGGTGTTTTGAACGGCATTGGTTTGTTTAACGCGGTCGTTTTGATAGTTTACGAATCACTTTTAAAGTTTCAAAAATAACAAGATAGCGACATGAATCGAGCGGAAGGGGGAGGTGGCTTACGCCCCCCGGCCTGCTTGGCGCGCGAATAGGGAACGGGCGGATGCGAAGGCTTTGGGTGGTCGCTGTGGCCTTCGCGGTGATTGGCTCGCCCTGCGCGTCCGCACAAACTCCGTTATGGGTTGCCGAAGAGCGTGGCGAGACCCCCGATCCCGCGATCCACTACGGCGAACTCGCCAATGGCCTGCGCTACGCGGTCATGCGCAGCGCCGAGCCCAAGGGGGTCGCTGTCGTCGAATATCATATTGCGGTCGGCACCGCGCAGCAGTCCGCCAACGAAAAGGAGTTTGCGCATCTCGTCGAGCATATGGCGTTCGGCGCGACCACGACGTTTCCCAAGGGCGATGCAATCGCGCAATTGCAATCGGCCGGTCTGCAATTGGGGGGTGATGTCAACGGCGCGACTTCTGCGCGCGGCACAGTGTACAGCCTTTCGATCCCGCAAGTGACGACCGAGAAGCTGGCGCTCGCGCTGCGATTCCTGCGCGGGTTTAGCGATGGCGCGCTGTTCGACGCCAACGAGGTTGAGCGGCAAAAGGGTGTGGTGGGGGCGGAGATTGCGGGCGGCGAGACGCAGGCAACACGCGCAGCCCGGGCGCTGCGGCAGCAATTCTATCCCGAACTGCCCTATTTGTGGGAAAAGCCTGCGCAACGGCTGGCCTCGCTTCATACCATTACGGCGGACCAGTTGCGCGCGTTTCATGACCGTTGGTATCGGCCCGACACCGCTTTTCTCGTCGTGGTGGGCGATGTCGACCCGAGCGAAACCGGCAAGGCACTTGAGGCTGCGTTTGCAAGCTGGAAACGGCCGTCCGCGCCGATTTCCGCGCTCAAGCCCGTGCTGTTTCAACCGCGCACCGCGTCCGCATCCGTCGTGCAAGAAGCCGGACTTACCGATTTGCTGACCCTTGGCGTGGCAAAGCCGCAGCCCAACGTCGTGCCGACGGCGGCGACGCGGCACGATGCGATCTTGGCGACGCTCGGCATGGCCATCGTGCGCGATCGGCTCGAGCGGCTGGTGTTGACCAGCCCGCAGGTTCCGATCGCCTCGGTTTCTTTCCAAACCTCGCGCTGGCCTGAGCTCGCCGAATTTTATTCCTTCTCCGCGAATTTCCGTACCGGCAAATGGCACGAGGCGCTGACGCTGCTCGAGCAGGAGACGCGCCGACCGCTGGTGACGGGATTCACCGTCCCGGAAGTCGATCGCGCCGTTACCAATACCTTGAAGGGCGCACGCAGTGCGTCGTTGCGCGCCGCCGCGCGGACCTCGTCCGAACTCGCCAACGGCATTGTGGCTGCCTATGCCGATCGCCAGGTCTTTGTGCTTCCGGAGCGGAACTTCCAGCGCATCTCGGAAGTGCTCAACGCTGCGTCCCCGGCGGACATCGCGGCGGCCTATAATGCGGTGTGGCGGGAAACGCCGCCGGCGATCGCGGTTGCCGGCTCGGAGGCATTGCCCGCATCCTCGGCGCTTGTGCGAGATGCTTACGCCCTGGCGCATCGCGGTCCGCTGCCGACGCGCGATCTCACCCTCGCCGTCGCCAAGCAATTGCCCGTTCCCGGGCCTGCGGGCACCGTCGTCGAGCGGCATCATGTCGATGACCTGGGTGTCGAACAGATACGATTTGCGAACGGCGTCCGGCTCAACATCAAACATACCGATTTCCGCGCCAATGAGGTGTTGACCACGATGCGGTTGGGCGGCGGGTTGCTGGCCATGCCACATGGCGAACGCCCGGTCGCGCCGCCGCTGTCGATGCTGTACCTCGGCGGCGTCGCCGGGCTGAGCGCCGAGCAATTGCTCGCGGGTTTGCGGGCGACACAAGTGTCGGTCGATTCGGTCGCGCTCGGAACGAATGTCGTCCAGTTCAAGGGGCAGAATAACCCGGCATCGTTGTCCGATCAGCTTCGGCTTTGGGCGGATCTTGTCGGCAAGCCCGATTTTGATCCGCATGCCGACGCCTTGGTGCAAGCACGGGTAGAGGCGGCGCTGCAAAAGGCGGACGCGACGGCGATGGCGGCTTTTGCACGGCACTGGCCGGTGTTCAGCAACGGCGATCTGCGGTTCGCGCCGCTCGATCTGGCCGACGTCGCCGGATTGAGTTTCTCGCAGAGCCGGCAGCGTTTCGCACCGATCCTTGCCGATGCCCCGATCGAGGTCACGATCGTCGGCGATATCGATGTCGATAAAGCGATTGCGGCGACTGCGGAAACGCTCGGCGCACTCCCCCCGCGCCGCGCCCAGCCGCTGCACGACGCCGGGCCCGATCCGAAGTTCCCGACGGGCGGCGAGCCGATCGTGTGGTCCCATCACGGCGATGCCGGGCGTGCGCTGGTGGTGTCGGCTTGGCGGGCGCACGACGGCTTCGACCCCAATGACGGTATTTCCCAGGCTGTTCTCGACGAGATCCTGCGGACCCGGCTTTTCAACGATCTGCGCCAGACGTCGGGTGCGACCTATTCTCCCGCGCCTTTATATGCGGCATCGACCAGTGTGCGCGGCTTTGGCTATATCGGTGCGATCGTCGAAGTCGCCACCGGCGACGTTCCGCTTGCCGAACGGACGCTTCGCACGATTGCGAGTTCACTCGGCGAATTGGGGCCGACTGCGGAGGAACTGGCGCGCGTGACGGCACCGATGAAAGCGCGCGCCGCGCTTGATATGCGGACCAACGCCTGGTGGCTCAATGCGCTCGACTGGGCGCAGACGCAGCCCGACGCGTTGGCGCGCGCGCGTGGCTATCAAAGCGCGCTGGCCGCGCTGTCGCTCGACCAATTGAAAGCCCGCGCCGCCGAAGTCTTTGGCACAGCACCGGTTACGATCCGCGTTTTGCCAAGCCCCGCCGCGAAACCCTGAGCCGCGCCAGCCGCTTGCTACGGCGCGATCCGGCGTGGGCGGGAGACTCTACCGCACTACCGGCAGCACGATCTTCGATCCGGCGCACACCTGCTGCGTGGCCTTGACGAAATCGGCAGGCGTGGCGCGGGCGATGTTGGGGACGAAGCTTTGCGGGTTGCGGTCGATTACCGGGAACCAGCTCGACTGCACTTGCACCATGATGCGGTGGCCCTTCAGGAAGACATGGTCGTGTTCGCGCAAGGGCACGTCCCAGTGCGTGACCTTGTTCGGCACCAGCGCTTGCGGCGTGGTGTCGCTGGCGAGGAAGCGGCCGCGGCGGACGTCCATCGCGATCGGCAATTGGTAGCCGTTCAGCGACTTGGCATAATCGCCGGGCTTGGGATGTTCGGGGGCCTTGACCGCATCTTCGGGATAGACGTCGATCAGCTTGACGACGAAATCGCTGTCGGTGCCGCTGGTGGCGGCGGCGAGCTCGGCGAGCACGCTGCCCGTCACCGTCAGATCGGCATCAAGCGGCGCGCTGGTGTAGCTCAGCACATCGGGGCGGCCCTGTAGGAAGCGTTGGTCGGCGGCTTCCCACCACGACCAATCGGGCGAGAGATAGGTGCCCGACATCGGGCGCGGGCGGAAGGGGACGGGGTTGGCCGGATCCGACACATAGTCGCGGCAGCCTTCGCTGGCGGCGGGTGCGGTGAAGGAGAGCGAGCCATCGGCGTGGAGATAGAGGTCGGTCGCTTTTGCGCCGGGCACGGGCCAGCCGGGATAGCTTTTCCACGTCCAGCTCCCGCTCTGGAAGCTCTTCACCCCCGAGGTCGGGCGCGGGCCGGTGCCGTGCAACCAATAGGCGAAGAACGGCGCCTGGATCTGTTCCTGGAATTGTGGGCCGCTCGGCACGCCGTACGGGATTGGTCCCAGCGCGGCGGTCGGGCCTTGCCACCAGCCATGCGCCCATGGCCCCGCCACCATCGTCGCCAGATGATCGGGGTCGTTCTGCGCTTGCTTGAAATAGATCTGCCAGGAGCCCCACGGGTCTTCCTGATCCCAATAGCCCGCGACGTTGAGCGTCGGCACCGTCGTCTTGCCGAGTTTGTCGCTCCAGCGCTGATCGGTGTAGAAGCGATCGTGATTGGGATGGTCGAGCAGGGCAGTGAACATCGGCACCTGGCCCTTGAACACTTGCCGGTCGATTTCCGCGACCGGGCCTTTGCTCAGGAACCAGTCATAGGTGTCGTAGCGGTCATACTGAAAGTCGGTGTCCTTGGTCTTGTCGAGCTGGAGCATCGACAGCCAGTCGGTCGCGTAGCTGAGGCGCAGCGCGCCATTGCGGTGGAGATCGTCGGACTTCCAATAATCGATCCAGGCGGCTTGCGGGCTGACCGCCTTCAGCGCGGGGTGCGGGCCGATCAGCGCGACGGCGGCAGCGAAGCCGGGGTAGGACACGCCCCACATGCCGACCTTGCCGGTGTTGCCCTGCACATGCTTCACCAGCCAGTCGATGCTGTCATAGGCATCGGTCGATTCATCGGTGACCTTGGGTTGGCCGGGATGGACCGCAGTCGACAGCGTGAACACGCCGTCCGATTTGAAGCGACCGCGCATCGACTGGTAGACGTAGATATAGCCGTCTTTGTCGAGCGAGACCTGGTTGCCGGGGACCTTGGCCGGGGGCGCATCGGGCACGCCATAGGGGGTGCGCTGGAACAGGATCGGCAGCGGGCCGGTCTTGCCGCGTGGCCGCAGGATGACGGTTTGTAGCCGCGCGCCATCGCGCATCGGGACCATCACTTCTTCATAGCTGTAGGGGGATTGCGCTTGCGCTGCGGGAGCCGGGGCGGCTTGCGGGCGAGCGACGAGCGCGACCGGGAGCAGCGCGGCACTGGCCGCGAGAAGGATTTTCAGTGTTCGCATAACGCCCCCAAACTCCACACCCGTCACCCCGGCCTTGTGCCGGGGTCCACGGTGCCGCGAATCTTTACGTTCGGAATGTGCGGCACGGTGGATGCCGGGACAAGCCCGGCATGACGGATTTCGGGTAGGCCGTTTCGCCTCAGATGCGGTGTTCGCCCTTGACCCAGCGCACCGTGCCCGAGCTGGCGCGCATCACCACGCTTTCGGTGGTCATCACATGGCCCTTGCGCTTGACGCCTGCGAGCAGCGACCCATCGGTGACGCCGGTTGCCGCGAAGATGCAATCGCCGCGCGCGAGCTCGGTCAGATCATATTGCTTGTCGAGTTCGGTCACGCCCCATTTGGCGGCGCGGGCGCGCTCATCATCGTTGCGGAACAGCAGTCGGCCCTTGAACTGCCCGCCGACGCAGCGCAGCGCCGCTGCCGCCAGCACGCCCTCGGGCGCGCCACCCGCACCCATATAGATGTCGATGGTGGTGTCGGGGTTGGTGGTCGCGATCACGCCCGCGACGTCGCCATCGCCGATCAGCATGATGCCGCAGCCGACTTCGCGCAGTTCGGCGATCAGTTTCTGGTGGCGCGGGCGATCGAGCACGCAGGCGATGATCTCGCGCGGTTCCACCCCCTTGGCAGCGGCGAGCGCGCGGACATTCTCCGTCGGCGATTTGTCGAGATCGATAATGCCCTCGGGATAGCCCGGGCCGCAGGCGATCTTGTCCATGTACACGTCGGGGGCGTTGAGTAGCCCGCCTTCCTCGGCGATGGCGAGCACGGCGAGGCTGTTTGGGCCGGCGGTGGCGCAGATCGTGGTGCCCTCCAGCGGATCGAGTGCGATGTCGATCTTGGGGCCCTTGCCGATCGCCGAGCCGACTTTCTCGCCGATGAACAGCATCGGCGCTTCGTCGCGCTCGCCCTCGCCGATCACCACGGTGCCGTCCATATAGAGGTTGTTGAGCGCGGCGCGCATTGCCTCGACCGCCGCTGCGTCCGCAGCCTTTTCATCCCCGCGCCCGGTCAGCTTCGACGCGGCAATCGCCGCCGCTTCGGTGACGCGCACCATTTCCAGCACGAGGACTCGGTCGAGCGTTTTGGAGCGGGTGGTGTTCATCAGGAATCCTCTTATCGTTTGCGTGTCGGTTAGCAGAGCCTTTGCGTGTGTCGAGCCAGATTTCCCCTCCCCCTGGCGGGGGGGTAGGGGAGGGGATGTGATAGCGGCGTTGCGCTCGCGGCAGACTGCCCTCCCCCAGCCCCTCCCGCCAGCGGGAGGGGAGGAAATTAGTCTCGCAGCAATTCGTTGATGCTGGTCTTGCTGCGCGTTTGCGCGTCGACGCGCTTGACGATGACCGCGCAATAGAGCGCGGGCTTGCCGTCGCCGCCGCCCATGCTGCCGGGCACGACCACGGCATAAGGCGGCACTTCGCCGCGATACACGTCGCCGGTCGCGCGGTCGACGATCTTGGTCGAGGCACCGAGATAGACGCCCATCGACAGCACCGCGCCTTCGCCGACGCGCACGCCCTCGGCCACTTCGCTGCGCGCGCCGATGAACGCGCCGTCGCCGATGATCACCGGGTCGGCCTGGAGCGGTTCGAGCACGCCGCCAATCCCCGCGCCGCCCGAGATGTGCACGTTCTTGCCGATCTGGGCGCAGGAACCGACCGTCGCCCAGGTGTCGACCATCGTGCCTTCGCCGACATAGGCACCGATATTGACGAAGCTCGGCATCAGGATCGCGCCCTTGCCGATGAAGCTGCCGCGCCGCGCGACCGCACCCGGTACGACACGGAAGCCGCCCGCGCGGAACTCGGCCTCGCCCCAGCCGGCGAATTTGGAGGGCACCTTGTCGAACGCGGGCGCGCCGCCAGCGCCGCCCTCGACCAGGCTGTTATCGTTGAGGCGGAAGGAGAGCAGCACCGCCTTTTTGAGCCACTGATTGACTGTCCAGCCGTCGCCCTCGGGTTCGGCGACGCGCACCGCGCCCGCACCCAATTGGTCGAGCACGCTGTCAACTGCGTCGCGCACCGCGCCCGTGGTGCCAAACCCGATCGTGTCGCGCGCGTCCCATGCGGCTTCGATCGTGTGCTGCAGATCGCTCATGCTTCCCCCATATGCTCGTGAAGCCACGCCGTCACATCGGCGCAGGTAAAATCGATATAGCTGCGGTCCTCGTCCGGCCCCTGTTCGGAGCCATTGTCGACCCACACCGTCGTCATGCCGATCGCCTTGGCGGGCGCGAGGTTGCGGGCCATGTCCTCGAAGAAGATCGCCTGCTCGGGTACGATGTCGAACGCCGCGCACAGCCCGGCATAGGCCGAGGCTTGCGGCTTGGGCAGCAAGTCCATCGCATGAATGTCGTGGATCGCCTCGAAGCTTTCGCCGAGACCCAACCGCCCGAGCACGCGCGTGGCATAGGGCGTGTCGGCATTGGTGAAGACGATCTTGCGCCCCGGCAGCCGCGCGATGGCGGCGGCGAGCGGGGCATTTTCTTCGAGCACGTCCATTTCGATATCGTGGACGAAATCGAGGAACGCGTGCGGATCGACATCATGCTCGGCCATCAGCCCGGCGAGCGTGGTGCCGTGGCCGTGGAAATAGCCCTTCTGAATGCGGCGGGCCTCGACCAGATCGACCTCGAACTTGGCGGCGATATAGGCACCCATCTTGGCGTCGATCTTGTCGAACAGCCGCGCGCTCGCGGGATAGAGCGTGTTATCCAGATCGAAGATCCAGGTGCGGATATGGGCGAGGCGCGGGTCCATGTCGCGCAGGCTCTAAGCGGGGTGGGCGAGGGGGGCAAGGCGTGGAGTGCGGAAAGCCCCTCACCTTCAGGGGAGGGGTTGGGGTGGGGCCGTCCAGCAAACGCTGCGCCCAGACCATAGCGTCGAAGCGGGCATCAAGCCCGCTCCGCCGCCGCTACCCCACCCCCAAACCCCTCCCCTGAAGGGGAGGGGCTTTGAAACACCCGCTGGCCTCCCCACATCCCTCTTATGACCCAATATTCCCTGCTCGATCTCGTCCCCGTCATCGAAGGCGGCAGCGTTGCGCAAGCCTTGGCCAATGCCGCCGACCTTGCCGCGCATGTCGAGCGGCTCGGTTTCACACGCTATTGGACCGCCGAACATCACGGCATGACCGGCATTGCCAGCGCGGCGACATCGGTGGTGCTGGCGCATATCGGCAACGCTACGTCCTCCATCCGCATCGGTGCGGGCGGGATCATGCTGCCCAACCATGCGCCGCTCGCCATTGCCGAACAGTTCGGCACGCTCGACGCGCTGTTTCCGGGGCGGATCGACCTGGGGCTCGGCCGGGCTCCGGGATCGGACCAGATCGTCGCGCGCGCGATGCGCCGCAACCTCGACAGCGACGCCAATGCCTTTCCGCAGGATGTGATGGAGCTGCAAAGCTATTTCGCCGATGACGGCCAGACCGGCATTCGCGCGACACCGGGGGCGGGGGCGGATGTGTCCTTGTGGATCCTGGGATCGAGCACGTTCGGTGCGCAACTCGCCGCGATGCTGGGCTTGCCGTATGCTTTCGCGTCGCACTTCGCGCCCGATGCGCTGATGGCGGCGATCGATATTTATCGCCGCACCTTCCGGCCGTCCGCGGCGCTCGCCAAGCCCTATGTGATGGCGGGCTTCAACGTGTTCGCCGCCGACAGCGATGACGAGGCGGAATTGCTGGCGAGTTCGCAGCAACAGGCGTTCGTCGCCTTGCGCACCGGCAACCCGCGGCAATTGCCGCCGCCGGTCGCGGGCTATCGCGCGAGCCTGGGGCCGCAGGGCGCGGCGATCCTCGATCATGTCTTGTCCTGCTCGGCGGTGGGCGGCCCGGCCAAGGTCGCGCGCGAGATCGCCGCGTTTGTCGAGCGCACCGGGGTGGTGGACGAACTGATGATCGCGAGCTCGATCTACGATCACGCCGCGCGCAAACGCAGCATGGAGATTACGGCGCAGGCGATGCGCGAACTGGCGCTGGCGGCTTAGGCTCAGGATTCTGCTACAATCGACGCCGATCCTGAATCGGGCGGAGGAAATCGCGTGGCATCTGCCGACCACCGAAGTGCGCGGCGTTTGCTGGGGCACTTTCTGCCGGTCAGGAAAGCCGTTTTACCTCTGCCAAGACCCACTCCAGAACGACCGGGCTTCGCGTGTCTACCTCAATGACCGGACCTATTCTCATCGGGCGATCATATTCGGCGAGCATTTCAGCGGGCAGCTCTTTCAGAGGGTGAGCGGCATGATGACCGTTGGCGGCGGCCCGTTCACGAAATCGCTTCGCTGTTTCGGCGGGGCCGCAATCGCAATGAACTTCTATGATGGAGGCTTGCAGGCTGGCCAGCCGTTCCCGCTCATAGTCGCTATAGGGTCGGAAATTCGCTTCCAAGACCGCTTGCGGCGCGTTGCTCGCCAACTGCCAGATGAGTTCCATCGAGGCACTGCCGATCCGGCGGGAGGCGGCGATGTCGCCACTGCCGTCACCAAGCACGTCGGTCAGCGTCTCTTTGATGAAATCCTTGGAAAAGAGCGGGAAGCCGAGCCGCTGAGCCAGCGGCACGGCGAGTGTCGTCTTACCTGCCCCCGGGGCACCGGAAACAATCACGATTTTGCGCTGAACGTGTGACATACGGTTGCATATCAAACCCCGAGACTGGCCACCATCGGGGCGTGTCGAACGGAAACCTACGTCCATCGTAGCACAAAGTCGTGACCGAGCGTGTGCCTGACACCTCCGTCCGCGCGGCTGGCCAACCCACCCCCAGCCCCTCCCTTTCAGGGAGGGGAGGCGTTTGGCACGGCTGGCTGCAATCCTTGCCGATCCTGAACCTGGCCGGGGAAATCGCGCGGGTTGTTGGGGAAAGCGAGTATGTCCGCCTTGCCGGCGAAAACATGCGTCGCTTTCAGACCGGAATGGTTTCGACTGCCATGTGACGGAACATGTGGCGCACGTCCGAAGGTAAGCCATCTTCGGTCACCAGCGTCGTGATTTCCGCTAGTGGAAGGATCTGGTACGGGGACCCCGCTCCCAGCTTCTCGCGGGAGGCAAGAACCACCGTCTCGGCAGACTGGCGCGCGATCAAACGCTTGATCCCCGCTTCCTCCGCGTCGCCCGTCGTTGCACCGAGATCGGGGTGCAACCCGGTCACCCCCATGAAATAGGTATCGACGCGAATGCGGGAGATCGCCTCGGCACTCGCCGCACCGGTTGCGACGATCGAGTGCTTGAAGAGACGGCCACCAATAATCTGCACATCGACAAGCGGGTGCCGCACCAATTCGACCGCGATGCTCGGGCTATGGGTCACGATGGTCGCCCGAAGATCGTGGGGCAATGCCCGCGCCAGTTGTACATTCGTCGTCCCGCCATCCAAAAAGACAATCTGCCCTGGTTGAATTTGGCGGGCCGCGTGCCGCCCCAGCGCCACCTTGGCGGGAGAGCCAAGCTCCTCGCGCGCTGCGAAGTCCGCCACCGCCGGCGAGGCTGGCAGCGCACCGCCATGGACGCGTTGCAACAGGCCTTCGCCCGCAAGTTCGCGCAGATCGCGCCGGATCGTGTCCTCCGACACGCCGATCTCCTTGCTGAACGTCTTGGCGATCAACCGTCCATCCCGGCGGAGGATCTTCTGGATCAGGGCCTTGCGTTCCGTGGTCAGCATTCTTGTCTCGTTTGCACGATAATCATTGACTCTGCACGATATTGCACGGAAAATGGCGGCCGTCCAGCGGGTGGATGGAACCCGCTGCCTTCAAGCATCAAGGAGCAGCTATGAGCATCGCCGATCGTGTGCGGGTAGACGAGGTCACCGTCCTGTCGGACAATTGGTACGTTCTCAAAAAGACCGTGTTCGACTTTCAGCGACAGGATGGCAGTTGGCAGCGGCAGTCGCGCGAAACCTACGATCGCGGGAATGGCGCAGCTATCCTCCTATACGATCCCGAACGTCGCACGGTCATTCTTACCCGCCAGTTCCGCTACCCCGCCTTCGTCAACGGGCATGACGATCTGCTGATCGAGGTTCCTGCCGGCCTGCTGGACGACGCGGAACCCGAAGTCCGTATCCGCGCGGAGACGGCGGAGGAGACCGGCTTTCGCGTCGGGGAGGTCCGCCAGGTCTTCGATGCCTTTATGAGCCCCGGTTCGGTGACCGAGCGGTTGCACTTCTTTGTCGGCCGGTATCGACCGGAAGATCGGGTCGCGAAGGGCGGCGGGAATGCGGAGGAAGGCGAGGACATCGCTGTCTTCGAGATCGCAATAGACACGGCACTGTCGATGATCGGGTCTGGCGAAATTCGCGATGGGAAGACCATCATGCTCTTGCAATACGCAGCCCTGCATCTGTTCGCGTCGTAGCGCAGGGCAGCTCGAACGGCCAGTTTCAGGATCGTGCTCGGACACGCTGAAGGGCTGGGATTGGGGCGGCTCCCAGACAAGCGCCGCCCCTCAATTCGCGGCCGGGAGCCTCAGTCGCACCAGCAGCCCGCCCAGATCCTCGCTCTCTTCCAGCGAGACCGTGCCCTCGTAAATCTCCGCTACGTCGCGGACGATCGCCATGCCGAGGCCGGTGCCGGGCTTGCCGGAATCGAGCCGCACGCCGCGATCGAAGATGCGGATGCGTTGTTCCTCGGGGATGCCGACGCCGTCATCCTCGATCAGGAATTCGACGAAGCCCGAATGCTTGGACACGGTGACGAACACGCTGCCGCCGCCATATTTTGCGGCATTTTCGATCAGATTGCCGAGCATTTCGTCGAGATCCTGCCGCTCGACATGGACTTGCAGATCCTTGGGGCCGTCGGTGTCGATGCGGACGTGGCGATAGAGTATGCCGACCGCGCGCTCGACCGATTCGAGGCTGGGCCACACGTCCGCCCGGCTATGCGCCGAGCCGCGCCTGCCGACCGCGCGGGCGCGGGCGAGGTGGTGGTCGACCTGGCGGCGCATCGTGCGCGCCTCGCGCACCACGGTTTCGCCGAGATCATCGGCCTGGGCGGTGGCGGCGTTCATGATGACGGTGAGCGGCGTCTTCAGCGCGTGCGCCAGATTGCCGGCATGGCGGCGCGCTTCCTCGGCCTGGCGTTCGTTATGCGCGATCA
Source organism: Sphingomonas sp. PSPC2-2 (assembly GCF_049897725.1). Lineage (NCBI taxonomy): Bacteria > Pseudomonadati > Pseudomonadota > Alphaproteobacteria > Sphingomonadales > Sphingomonadaceae > Sphingomonas > Sphingomonas sp. PSPC2-2. The sequence goes on from NZ_JAFCWU010000005.1 coordinate 207,577, forward strand.
GGCCGTTCAATTCCTCGACCATCGGCGCGACCTCGATCGGCATCGGCCGTTCGATCTGGCGCGATTTGCCCGCGCGCATCCGGGCGATTTCCTCGCGCACCTTGCGCAGCGGCCACAGCCCGTAAAAGGTCTGCAGCGCCGCCATCACGATCAGGCCGAAGCCGAGCAGCGCGAAGCTGCGCACCAGCGTCTTGCGCAACACTTTGATCTGCGCGTCGAGCCCCTCGCGATTTTGCGCAACCTGGAAACGCCAGCGCACCTTGGAGCCGGGCAGCGTCGCGTCGCGTTCGACGATGCGCAGCCGCTCGGGATTGTCGGTGCGGGGATCGACGAACTGGTCGCTGTCATAGGCATGGATGCCAAGATCATTATGCGCGCTGCCATAAGCAAGTCGGCGGTCCCATAAGGAGCGCGACGGATAGGGCTCCTGTCCCGGCGCACTGATCTGGTAATACAGCCCCGAATTGGGTTCGAGGAAGCGCTGGTCGGCAAGCTCGCGATTGTTGAACACTTCGCCTTGCGGCCCGATTTCCGCTGAGACGATCAGCGCGGTCAGTACATATTCGAGCTGGTCGTCGAAATTCTGGGTGATCGCGGTGGTCAGCACGCGGTCCAGCGCGAAGCCGCCGCCGGTCAACAGCAGCAGAATCCACCCCGCCGCGATCAGGATCATGCGGCGGCTGAGCGATCCCGTCGTGCGCGTCGCGATCGTCGCGCGCGGCTCGGTGTCGAGCGGTGGCAAGGGTGGGGACACGTGCTCGTGCGCCACCGCGCCTTCGCTCGCCGGGACGACGACGAAATCCGTGCCCGGCGCGTCAGCCATTATGCATCCGGATCTTCAAGGCTGTAGCCAAGCCCGCGAATGGTGGTGATCACGTCCTGGCCGAGCTTTTTACGAATGCGGGTGACGAACACTTCGATCGTGTTCGAATCGCGGTCGAAATCCTGGTCGTAAATATGTTCAATCAGCTCGGTGCGGCTGACCACCTTGCCCTTGTGGTGGAGCAGATAGCTGAGCAATTTATATTCCTGCGCGGTCATCTTGACCGGTTCGCCGGCCAGCGTGACCTTGCCGCTGCGCGTGTCGAGCCGCACGTCGCCGGCGGTTAGTTCCGACGAGGCATTGCCCGAGGCGCGGCGGATGAGCGCGCGCAGGCGGGCGATCAATTCCTCCGACTGGAACGGCTTGGCGACATAATCATCGGCCCCGGCATCGAGCCCGGCGACCTTGTCGGACCAGCTGTCGCGGGCGGTCAGCACCAGCACGGGGGCGGTGCGGCCTTCCTTGCGCCAGCGGTCGAGCACGGTGAGGCCGTCGATTTCGGGGAGGCCGAGATCGAGGATGATCGCGTCGTAATTCTCGGTCGAGCCCATGAAATGGCCTTCCTCGCCATCGGTGGCGAGGTCGATCGCATAACCTGCCCCCTCCAGCGTGGCCTTCAATTGCTGGCCGAGATTGGGTTCATCCTCGACGATCAGAACACGCATGAAAGTTCCCCTTAGGACGGCGCTGGCCGCGCTTAGTTGCTGGTGCGGCCGAGGATCTGGCCGGAACGCCCGTCCACCTCGACCCAGATGACGGTTCCATCGCGCAGGAACTTCAGCGTGTAAATCCCGCGATCGGGCTCGAAGTCGAAGCCGAGATACTGGCTGCCGCGCATCGATGGCAACACGCGGCCCTCGATTTCCTTGAGTGGGAGGATGCGGCCTTCCTGGCGCGCGCGCCACGCTTCGCGCTGATCGGCGCGCTGGAGTTGCACGCCGTCGGTCGGCAGCGGTGCCGTTGCGGTGGCCAGTCCAAACAGGATGGGTACGAGCATCGTCATGGGATTGGCATAGGCAGTCAGCGTTGAACAGCCTGTGAATGAGCGGGGACGGGGGTTGGAGGCGCGACGGACCCGCGCAAGACCGGTTTCAATCCTTCTCCCTGTGGGAGAAGGTGGCGCGAAGCGCCGGATGAGGGTGATCCGGGCGCCGGCGGCATAGCGGATCACCCTCACCCTCCCACCGCTTCGCGGCGTGCCCCTCCCTCTCCCGATGGGAGCCGGGAGCAGGACATGCGTCGCGGTAAAGTCGGCGATGTGCGGAAAGCCTCGATTTAGCTGCGCTACATCGTTAGGGCGCACACGCTATGGCTGCACCAATTCTTGCATATGAAAATCTCGGCGTCATTCAAGGCTCGGGCTGGTTGTTTCGCGGGCTCGACATTCATGTCGGGCCGCGTGATCGGCTGGCGCTGATCGGGCGCAATGGCGCGGGCAAGACGACCTTGCTCAAATTGCTCGGCGGCAAGATCGATTCGGACGAGGGCCGCCGCACGATCGTGCCCGGCACGCGCGTGATCCAGCTGGAGCAGGAACCGGCGATGACCGGTTTCGCGACGCTGGCCGATTATGTGCTGGCGGGCGAGGATGCGCCGCAGCGGCATGAGGCTGAGGCGATTGCCGACCAACTCGGCATCGACCTGACGCGTGAAGCGGCCAAGGCCTCGGGCGGTGAGCGCCGCCGCGCCGCGATCGTGCGCGCGTTTGCGCAGAATCCCGACGTGCTGCTGCTCGATGAGCCGACCAACCACCTCGACATCGGCGCGATCGAATGGATCGAGGAATGGCTCCAGCGTTTCCGGGGTGCCTTTGTCGTCATCAGCCATGACCGCACCTTCCTGACCAAGCTGACCAAGCAGACCTTGTGGATGGACCGGGGCAATTTGCGGCGCGCCGAAATCGGCTTTGGCGGGTTCGATGCTTGGACCGAGCAAGTCTATGCAGATGAGCAACGCAATGCCGAAAAGCTCGACGCCAAGCTGAAGCTGGAAGAGCATTGGCTGCTGCGCGGCGTCACCGGGCGGCGCAAGCGCAACCAGGGCCGCCTGACCAAGCTGGTCGAAATGCGCGCCGAACGCGCGGCGATGGTCGGGCCGCAGGGGGCGGCCAACCTCACCATCGGCAGCGACGATGCGCGCTCCAAGGTGGTGATCGACGCCAAGCATATCTCCAAGGCGTTTGGCGACCGCACCATCATCCGCGATTTGTCGCTGCGCGTGACGCGCAAGGACCGCATCGGCATCGTCGGCGCGAACGGCGCGGGCAAATCGACCCTGCTCAAGCTGCTCACCGGCGAGTTGGAGCCCGATAGCGGCACGATCCGCTTCGCCAAGACGATCGAGAAGATCGTGATCGATCAGCAGCGCAGCAAGATGGCCCCCGACAAGACAATCCGCGACGTGCTCGCCGATGGCGGCGACTGGATCGAGGTGCAGGGCATTCGCAAACATGTCGTCGGCTATTTGAAGGAATTCCTGTTCGAGCCGGGCGTGCTGGATGCCAAGATCGGCACGCTGTCGGGCGGTGAGCGCTCGCGCCTGTTGCTGGCGCGCGAATTCGCCAAGCCGTCCAATTTGCTGGTGCTGGACGAGCCGACCAACGATCTCGACCTCGAAACGCTCGATCTGTTACAGGATGTGATCGGCGACTATGATGGCACGGTGCTGATCGTCAGCCACGACCGCGACTTTCTCGATCGCACGGTGACGATCACGCTCGGGCTCGACGGGTCGGGTACGGTCGATGTCGTGGCGGGCGGCTATGAGGATTGGGAGCGCCGTCGCAAGGCCGCCGCGCCGACCAAGCGCGGCGCGATCGCCAGGAATGCAACCTCGGCTGCCCCGCCGCCGCCGCCGGGCACCAAGGTCAAGCTGACGTACAAGGACCAGCGCGATTACGAGCTGCTGCCCAAGCGGATCGAGGCGCTTGATGCCGCGATCGCGCGTGACCAGGCGTTGCTGGAAGACCCCGATCTCTACACGCGCGACCCGGCGTTGTTCGAGCGGCTGATGGAAGCGATCGGCCAGGCGCAGGAAGACAAGAACGCCGCCGAACTGCGCTGGTTGGAACTGGCCGAGATGGTGGAGAGCCTCGCCTAAATCCTCCCCGGAACGGGCAGGATCGTTAGGTTAGCGACCGCCCGTTTCGCCCCGCCAGATCGACGATGTAATGCCACGCCACGCGGCCTGAACGCGCGCCGCGGCGGGTTGCCCAGCCAACCGCGTCTGCCGGATCGAACGGCAAACCATAGGCGTGCGCATAACCGGCGACGATCGCGAGATAGCCGTCCTGATCGACGACATGGAAGCCTAGACTGAGGCCAAAGCGATCGGCGAGCGCCAGCGCATCGTCGGCGGCGTCGCGCGGGTTCACGGCGGTCGGCTGGTCGATCATCTCGCGCGGCACCAGATGGCGGCGGTTGGAAGTGACGACAAGGCGGGCATTGGCCGGTCGCGCCTCCGCCCCGCCATCGAGCATCGAGCGCAGCGCGCGCCCATCGGCGGCGGCATCGAAGCCGAGATCGTCGAGGAACAGCAGGAATGCGCGCGGCAAGTCGGCGATCTGTGCGAACAAGCTGGGCAGGGTGTCGAGCTGCGAGGTCACGACTTCGATCAGCGCGAGCGCGCCGCCTTCGTGCTGCACCGCGCCGGTTACGGCTTTGACCAGCGCCGATTTGCCGGTCCCGCGCGCGCCCCATAGCAGCACGTCATGTGCGGCTGCTCCGTCCGCCAGATGGCGGGCATTGGCGTGCATCGCCGCCTTTTGCGCGTCGATTCCGTGCAGGCGGTCGAGCGGCAAGGGCCGAAAATCGCGCACCGGCTCCAGCACCGTGCCGCGCCAGACATAGGCCGGGTGCGCCAGCGGATCGGCGCTTGAGGGTGGTGGCGGGGCCAGCCGTTCGAGCGCGGCGGCGATGCGGGCGAGGGGATCGGTCATGTGGCCGCATGTTTAGCCGCGCGCGGCCTCGTGTGGCAAACTATCCCAACGCCTTGAGCGCCGCTGCGGCTGCTACGCGGTCGCCAAAGGCGGGGTCGGCGAGTGCCGCGCGGATTTGCGTCGCGGCTTCGGCGGTGCGGTCGAGATCGGCATAGGCCTGCCCCAAATGCCAGCGCAGATCGGCGCGGCCGGGCGCGATCGACGCCGCTTTTTCCAGCAATTGCAGCGCGGGTTCGCTCTTGCCCTGCTGGTACAGCGCCCAACCATAGGCATCGCTGGCGGCAGGGTTCATCGGGGCAAGCGCATAGGCCGCCTTGCCATAGATCGTGCCGGTATCAGCGTCTCCGGCCCCGGTATAGGCATAGGACAATTCGGCCAGCAGCGCGGTATCGCGGTCACCGATGCGCCCGCGCAGCTCCTCCAGCGTGTCGATCGCGGCATCCCAATCCTGCGCCGCGATTTGCCAATGGCCGATCAAGCGCCGTGCCGCGATATTTTGCGGGTTTTGCGACGCGAACAGCGCGAGCACCTTGCCCGCCTCGGCGTGCCGGTTGGCATGGTCGAGCGCATCGACCACGCGCAACAGGGTCGGTTCGTCAAAGCGCAGGTCGGCGGCATGGCGATAGGCGTCGGCGGCGTCGCCATAGCGGTTCACCGCCATCAACGTGTCGCCGAGCGCGAGATAGGCAGGCGGCGCACCCGGCGTCAGCCGCACCAGCGCCTGCGCCTTGGCCAGCGCCGCGGCAGTATCGCCCGCCTCGATCAGCCCGCGGATCAGCGTGAGCTGCGCGACTGGTTCTGCGGGGGCAGCGCTGGCGGCGTCGTTCAGCGCCGACAAACCGTCATCGATGCCGAACGGCGCGGAGCCGACCGCGCTCGGCAGGGCCGAACGATCGAGATATTTCGCAGCCCAATCGCGCTCGCCCGTTTGTTCGAAGGCGCGCGCGACCAGAGCGAGTGTGTAGCTGTCGGCATCGGCGCGCAGCGCGACCGGGCGCAACACATCGAGCGCGCCTTGCGGATCGCCCGAGCGCAGCAAGGCTGCACCAAGCAGGCGGCGCGCGGTAATGTTGGTAGGCTGTTGCCCAACCAGCACACGCCAATCGTCGATCGCTTGCTGATAGGCCCCGGCTTTATAGGCGAGCGTCCCCGATAACAGCCGCGCGCCGGGCATCGCGTTCAATTGCCCGCCGGTGCGCGCAAGCAAGGTGCGGGCGAGATCGTCTTTACCCGCCCGTGCTGCCAGCACCGCCTGAAGATACAAGGCTTGCGGGCTGCCCGGCCGCGCGGCCAAGGCCTTGCGCGTCGCCGCCAGCATATCGGTATAGCGCCCGACATCGCCGAGTGTGGCGGCATATTCGATGAGCGCAGGATGATAATAAGCGTCATGCCCCAGCGCATTTTCAAACCACGGCAGTGCGGCGATCAAGCCATATTGGCCGCGCACCAATTCGCCGCGCAGCGTGATTGCCTCGACATTATCGGCATCGAGATCGACCGCGCGCTGTGCCGATTCGATCGCGCCCGCAATGTCCCCCGCTTGATATTTGATGCGCCCGAGGTCGGACCAGGCGAAGCTGTCCTTGGGCGCATCGGCGAGCAGGGTACTGAGCGCGGCTTGTGCGCCTGCGACATCGCCCTGCGCCGCCAGCGCGCGCGCGCCGATGCGGATGGCATAGCCGCTATAAGGCGCACCTGCCTTGGCGGCTTCGGTCAGCGCGCGGTTCGCGTCGCCCTGTAGCAACCACGCATGGGCGTAAAGCTGGTGCGCCCGGGCCGGATCGAACCCGGCGTCGCGCGCGCGGCCAAGCTCACCCTCTGCTGCCACCCCGTCGCCAATCGCCAGGAAGCTGCGCGCGAGCATCGCATGGGCCAGGCCCCAGCTTGGATCGGCCTTGATCGCGGCTTGGGCGTGGCTGCGCGCGGCGCTGTAATTGCCGGCCTTCAGCAAGCGCACGCTGAGCGCGAGTTCGGTGCGCGCGGTCGCGGCATCGGCATGGGCCGGGCCAGTCGCCGCGACCGCGATCAGTGCGGCGCTGGTTATCGCGGCGAGGGTGCCGATGGCGATCGAAAGGGATTTACGCATGGAGATCGTAGCTCTTTAGCAAATCGTACAGGGTCGGTCGGCTGACCCCTAGCAGCTTGGCGGTATTCGAAATGTTACCCTCGGCGCGGGCGAGTGCTTGCGCGATCGCCGAGCGATCGGCGCTTTCGCGCGCGGCGCGCAGGTTGAGCGGCAATTCGGCCCCCCCTTCCGCCAGATCGAGATCGGCGGCGGTCACGAGTTTGCCCTCGGCCATGATGACCGCGCGCTTCATGCGGTTTTCCAGCTCGCGGACATTGCCCGGCCAGCCCCAAGCGGCAATCGCGGCACGGGCATCGGGTGACAGGCCGGTAACGGCGGCGTGCATCGATTTGGCGTAGCTCTTCAGGAAATGCTGCGCCAGCAACACCGCGTCACCGCTACGTTCCGCCAACGACGGGATGCGAACGACGATTTCGGCGAGACGGTAATAAAGGTCTTCGCGAAAGCTGCCGGAGGCAACCATCGCATCGACGTCCTGATGCGTGGCGCAGACGATCCGGGTATCGACGGCAATCGCCTTGCGTCCGCCGATCCGCTCGATCGTGCGCTCCTGCAGGAAGCGGAGCAATTTCACTTGCAGCGGCAGCGGAACGTCGCCGATTTCGTCGAGGAACAGCGTGCCGCCCTGCGCTTGCTCGATCTTGCCTTCGGTGGTCTTGATCGCGCCGGTAAACGCGCCCTTCTCGTGCCCGAACAATTCGCTTTCCAGCAAGGTCTCGGGGATCGCGGCGCAATTGATCGCAACGAACGCGCCACTGCGGCGCGGGCTACTGTCATGAAGCCCGCGCGCGAGCAATTCCTTGCCGGTCCCGCTCGCGCCGAGCAGCATGACCGAGACATCGGCCCCGGCGACGCGTTCGATCGTGCGGGTGACCTTCAGCATTTCCGGGCTGGCGGTAATCATGCCGCCGAGCGCCGTGCCGGTCGCGCGCGTGGCGAGGCGGCGATTTTCGGTCTCCAGCGCATGGACGTGGAACGCGCGTGCGACGATCAGGCCGAGCGCATCGATATCGATCGGTTTGGCGTAAAAGTCCCATGCGCCATCGGCAATCGCTTGCAGCGCGCTTTCGCGTGCGCCGTGGCCGGAGGCGACGATTACCTTGGTATCGGGCTTCAACCGCAGGATTTCAGCGAGCGTGGCGAACCCTTCGCTCGTGCCGTCGGGGTCTGGCGGCAGGCCGAGGTCGAGCGTCACTACGGCAGGCTCGGCTGCGCGCACTGCATCGAGTGCGGTGGCGCGGTCGATCGCGGTCAGCACCTCATACCCTTCATACGCCCAGCGGAGCTGGCGCTGGAGGCCTAAATCGTCCTCGACGATCAGGAGCTTGGGCTTGTCGGTCATGCGGCTTGTTCCAGGGTGCGCGCGTGCGCAGTCGGCAATGTAATGCAAAAGCTGGTGCCGATGCCTTCGCGACTCTCGACTGCAACGCTGCCGCCCATCGCCTCGGCAAGTTGCTTCGCCTCGAACGCGCCGATGCCGAAGCCGCCGGGTTTGGTCGAGACGAACGGCTTGAACAACTGGTCGCGTACGAAAGCCGGGCTCATCCCGCTGCCCTGATCGATCACCGTCAGCGAAACCGCCATATCCGCGATGGCGAGCGCGATGGTGACGGGTTCGGTTGGCGGGCTCGCGTCGATTGCGTTCTGGACGAGGTGGCCGAGCAGTTGCTCGACACGTGCCGGATCGGCCTTGGCGAACAGGCCCTGTGGACCGACCACCACGACCGGATGCTGGACGCGCTTGCCGCGCGCGACGGTCTCGGCCAGCGGCAACAGCTCGACCGGGCGTAGCACCTCGGCGCGCGCGCGGTGCTGTTGGGAGAGCCGGGCGAGCAAGTCGTTCATGCGCGCGGCGGAGTCTTGCAAGGTGGCGACCATGTCGACGCGAAAGTCGGGATTGTCGGCGTGGCGTTCGGCATTGCGCGCGACCAGCGTCAACTGGCTGACCAGGTTCTTGATGTCATGCAGGATGAAGGCGAAGCGCCGGTTGAACTCGTCGAAGCGCTCGGATTCGGCCAGCGCCTCCTGCGCGCGGGCCTCCGCGAGATAACTTGCCACCTGCCGCCCGGCGATGCGCAGCAGATCAAAATCTTCCCAATCGAGCGCACGGTCGAGCGGCGGGCGTGCCAGCACGATCGCCCCCTGCAAACGATCGAGATGGATCAGCGGCACCACAGCCCAGGCATCGCAGTCGATCATCCAGATCGGGATGCTTGCGGCTTCGATCGGGTCGGCGGTTTCGCTGCGCACGGTATCCAGCTCGATGATCCGGCCACTACCGGACAGGTGGGCGACCAATCGCGCATCGGCAGCACCCGTGGCGGCGTCCCAGCGCCATCCGGCTCCAATACCAAGACCATCGCCTTCGGGCACCAGCAGCAGACCTGCGGGGGAATCGGTCAGGTCGGCGACGGCCTTGACGATACGCTGGTCAAGTGGGGCTGCCCCATCGGGCTTGCCAAGCGTGTCGGTAAAACGCGTCCATTCCGTCCGATAATCATAGCGGTGGCGGAAGAAGTGCTTGGACACCTTTACCTTGGCCCAAGCGCGCAACCATGGGGAAGAGAGGATCGTCAGCCCCGCCGCAGTCGACCCGAACACGAAGGCGGTTTGCCACAGTCGGGCATTGTCGCCGCTGATGCTGGCGATCGCGCTGGTCGCCAGCAGCATACCCGCCGTGTAAAGCAGCATGACGGCAAAGGTGAGCGTCTGCCAGGCGACGGTGCGGGAGAGTTGCAGGGTCCAGTCGCCATTGCGCTGCACCGCGATCGCAAACATCGGAGCCGCCAGCACCATGACGATGCCCCGCGCTGCGATCAGACCGGCATACCATGCGCTGAATGCATAAGCGGCGGCACAGAGGAGCAGGTCGATGCTCCACATTGCCGCAAGCGCGAGGACTGCCAGGCGGATGCCGCCGCGTGCCTGTGGCGTTACCGCCGAATAGAGATGGTGAAGCAGCAGCATGGCACCGATCGCGATCATCATCCGCCACACCGCCCGGACCGCAGCGACTTGCGAAACCGTCTCCGCGCCAATCGCGGGTTCGATCACCGTCAGCGTCGCGCCGGCCAGCACAAGCACCGCGACAAGACCGTAGATGACCGAAATCGCGTGGTGTTCCGGGCCCGTGCCGCCGCGCCGGACCAGCGCGTACATGAAGCCGAGCCACGCGAGATTGCGCGCCGCTTCGGCCAGGCGTGTGACGACGTCGGTCGTGTCGATCCCTGCGACCGCCAGTGCCCACAAGGCGGTGCTGCCCAGCGCGATCACGAAGGTCAGCCGCGGCAGCGCCGTGCCCACATCGTGCAGCCGTGACAGCGCGACGCCCGCAAACAGCAAGGCGGCCAGCGCGTGGCTCCACAGGATAAGGGTGGCGAGTGCGGTCACGGGGATCAGCGCGCGCCTTCGGGCCACAAGACGACGCGCACCGTCTGCAGCAGAATCAGCAAGTCGAGAAAGGGCGAATAATTCTTGGCGTAATACAGGTCATATTCGAGTTTCTGGCGGGAATCCTCGATCGACGCGCCGTAAGGATAGTTGATCTGCGCCCAGCCGGTAATGCCCGGCTTCACCATATGGCGCTCGGCATAATAGGGAATTTGCTGTTCGAGATCCTCGACGAATTGTGGCCGTTCAGGGCGTGGCCCGACGAAACTCATCTCGCCCTTGAGCACCGACCAGGTCTGCGGAAGCTCATCGATGCGCAGCTTGCGGATGATGCGCCCAATGCGGGTGATTCTTGGATCGTCTTTCTCGGCCCACACCGCTTGGCCCGCGACCTCGGCATCCTGCCGCATCGAGCGCAATTTCACGCAATCGAATCCGACGCTGTACAGGCCGACACGCCGCTGACGATAGAATGCAGGGCCTTTGCTCTCGATCTTGATGGCGATGGCGGTGATGAGAATCAGGGGGAGGGTCAACGTCAGCAAAAGAACGCTGGCGACGATATCGAAGATCCGCTTGAACATGCTGGACAGCATCCGCCCTGACGAAAATCCGTCGGAAAAGATCAGCCAACTCGGGTTGACGCTCTGCAGGTCGACACGGCCCGTTTCGCGTTCGAGGAAGGTCGAGATTTCGTTGACGTGCACACCAGTAGTTTTGATCCGCAGCAGATCCTTGAGGGGCAGCGCGTTGCGGCGTTCCTCCAGCGCCAGCACCACTTCGCTTGCGTTGAGCAGGACGACATGGTCGGCGAGGTTATAGATTGCGTCGCGTGCGATCGCCTCGGGGATGACCCGCGCCGACTCGCTCATTGACACATAGCCGACCACCGCGAAGCCCGCGCCTGGTGCCTGCGCCAAGGCCTTTAGTCGAGCCGCCCGTGCCCCTGCGCCGAGCACGACAACGCGACGCTTAAACACTTGTCCGCCCAGCGTTTTCCCCAGCAGGATACGCAGGGCGATCAACAAGAGCGCCGCCACCGCCATACCGTATAGCAGGTTCGATCGCCAGAAGGTGGCTGCGGGCACGATGAAGTAGATGACACTCAGGAAGATCACGCCGAGCGAAATCGCGACCAGCAGCCGCGCCGTCGCATAGCGCAGCGATTGCAACGCGCCCGCGCCATACACGCCGACCGCGATCATCGCGATTTCCAACGATCCTGCAAAGGTCAGCAATTGCGGGATCCGCATATGGATCGGCGTGACCGGCAGCGCGGCCTGGCGCATGCGCAGCGAATAGCCGAGCTCACCCGCAACGACGAGCAGGATGAGATCGAACAACCCCAGCAACAGCACCGCGTTGGGAATATAATGCTTGAACAGCCTGATCATTGACGTCGTACCTCGCCCGCCTTCCCGATGACGGTGTAAACAAATCCGACATCGGCACGCTGCTGTCGCAGAAATTGACAAAGAAAGGTTGAACAGAATGGATCGGGCTTGATCCAAGGCAGTTACCAACGGCCGAAAACCCCGCTAGGGCGCTTTCATCAGGAGGACCCAATATGCCGCAGACCATACCGATCGTGCCCGTCATACTCTCCGGCGGATCGGGAACACGACTATGGCCCATGTCTACGCCTGGCATGCCGAAACAGATGCTTTCCTTGACTGCCGATGAGACGATGCTGCAGTTGACGGCTCGGCGCGCGCAGGGCGAGCGGTTCACCGCACCGATTGTCGTCGCCAATGAGCGTCATGCCGATATGGTGGAAGCGCAGCTTGAGGCCGTTGGGGCAACGGCGCAGGCACTGATCCTGGAGCCGGTCGGACGCAACACCGCCCCCGCCATTGCGCTGGCGGCGATTGCCGCCGGGAGTGGGGCTGCGCCGCTGCTGGTGATGCCATCCGACCATGTCATTGCCGATGTCGCTGCGTTCCATGCCACGATCCACGCTGCGTTACCCCTGGTCGAAGACGGCTGGCTCGTCACCTTCGGGATCGATCCGCATGCGCCCGAGACAGGCTATGGCTGGATTCGCATTGGCGAGGAGATTTCGGGCGGCGTGCACCGGGTCGCGAAATTCGTCGAAAAGCCGCCGCTCGACGTTGCCGAGGCGATGCTGGCGGCTGGCGACCACGCCTGGAACGGCGGCATCTTCCTGTTTCGCGCGGATGCGTATCTCGCGGCGCTGGCGATTCACGCGCCGGGCATCCTCGCGGCATCGCAGCGTGCGATGGATGGAGCGCGCACGGAGGGCAGTCGCCTTTACCCCGCACCGGATGCCTTCGCGGCAGCCCCGTCGGACTCGATCGACTATGCCGTGATGGAAAAGGCTGACCGCGTTGCGGTCGTCCCTGTATCGATGGGTTGGAGCGACCTTGGCAGTTGGGATGCCCTCCATGAAATCAGCGATCGCGACCAGGACGGCAACGTCCATGCCAGTCGCGAAGGCGGCGAAGTGATCGCGATCGATACCGCCAATTGCCTGGTGCGGAGCGATGGCGCGCGCATCGCGATGGTCGGCGTGCAGGATTTGATCGTGGTCGCCAGCGGCAAGGATATCCTGATTCTGCCGCGTGGTCGGAGCCAGGAAGTGAAGGCACTGATCGAGGCGATGAAGCGCTGAACAGGCCGGGGGGCAGCTGATGGATGGATTGACGATTCACGATTATCGCGACGATCTGGCGCAGGCGTTCCACGACATCAACGCGCAGTGGATCTCCGCCATGTACCGGATCGAGCAGACCGACCGCGACGTGCTCGAAAACCCGCGCGCGCGGATCATCGATCGCGGCGGCGACATTCTGTTCGTCGAAGCGGCCGGGCTGGGCATTGTCGGGGCCTGCGCGCTGCAGAAAACGGGCGAGCACCAGTTCGAACTCACCAAGATGGGGGTGCTCGAGTCGGCGCGTGGCCGCAAGGCGGGGGAATTCCTGCTGCACGCGGTCATCGCGCGCGCCCGCGCGCTCGGGGCGGAGCGGCTCTATCTGCTCAGCAACAGCAAAAGCGCCGCTGCCATCCATCTCTACGAAAAGCTCGGTTTCGTCCATGATACGGGGATCATGGACGAATTCGGCGCGCGCTATGAACGGTGCAACGTCGCGATGCTGTACCCGCTGGATTAGCCGATCAAGGCCTCGGCCTGATCGAGCGTTTCCTTGAACGTCGCGATCACCGCGCGATACGGCGCGGGGCTGGCCATATCGAGACCGGCGCGTTGGAGAATTTCGGTCGGATAGGCCGACCCGCCCGCCTTCAGCACGGTCAGATAGGTGTCGCGCTCCTTCTGTCCACCGGTCAGGATGGCGTGCGCGAAATAGGATGCCGCCGAAATGCAGGTGGCATATTGGTAGACGTAGAAGCTGTTGTAGAAATGCGGGATATAGGCCCATTCGACGGCATAAGCCGGGTCGATGGTCACCTTGGGCCCGTGATAGCGCTTGAGCAGATCGAGATAGAGCGCCGTGAAGCGCTCGCCCGATAGGCCTTCGCCGGCTTCGGCCTTGTCATGCACGGCGAGTTCGAATTCGGCGAACATCGTCTGGCGGAAGAAGGTGCCGCGAATGCTCTCCAACTGCTGGCCGAGGTAGAACAGTTTCTCCTGCTTGGTCTTGGCCTTCGCCACCATATAGGCAGCGAGCAGCATTTCGTTGCAGGTCGAGGCGATCTCCGCGAGGAAAATCGGGTAATCCGATTTCTCATAGACTTGCGTTTTGTTCGACAGCAGCGAGTGCATCGCATGGCCCCATTCGTGCGCGAAGGTGGTCATGCCCTCATAGTTTTCGCCCAGATTGAGCAGCAGATAGGGGTGCACGTCATAGGCACCGGGGTTCATATACGCGCCCGATTTCTTGCCTGGACGGGGCAGGGGATCCATCCATTTTTTCGCAGTGGCGGTGCCGAGGAGCGCGACATAATCGGGCCCGAGCGGCTTGACCGCCTCCAGCACGGTCGTGCGCATTTCGGGGATGGTGACCTTGCGGTCGAGCGACACCAGCGGCGGGTAGATATCGTAATAGGCCATGTCGGGCAGGCCGAGCAGCTTCCGCCGCAGTTCGAAATAGCGATGCAGTTGCGGCAGACCAGCGTTCGCCTCGGTCACCAGCGTGCGATACACGCCTTCGGGGATGTTGTTGCCCGACAGTGATGCCGCGAGCGCGGTTGGGTATTTGCGCGCCTTGGCCCGGAAAATGTCGGCTTTGACATGGCTGAGATAGGCGGCCCCGAGCGAACTCTTGAAGTGCCCATATTCGCCCCAGAAGGTGTCGAACACCGCCTTGCGATCGGCGCGCGCGGGCGCGTCGCGGTTCAAGGTATAGGCCTGGTCGTCGAGGCGGACCTGTTTGCCGGTCGACAGGGTGATCGTCGGCCAGGGAATATCCGACCCGACGAGCTGCTCGCGGATCGTGCCCGGCCCCGAAAGCGGTGCCCCCGCGCCTGCAAGCAGAATTTCGCCCTCGGGGGACAGCGTGTGCGGGGCTTGCCGCAGCGTGTCGGCTAGAAAGAAATCGAACCGCGTCGCGAGAGTCCGGTTCGCCGCGATGAAGCCGTCGATTTTGGCTTTGCCGAGCGTGAGAATCTCGGGTGCCATCCACGACGTCGCTTCGCCAAACGCGGTGAACATGTCGCCGACCAAAGCGAGCTTTTCCTGATTGGCGGAAATGCGGAGATCCGCGTCGCTCTTCAGCCCGGCATAGGTATAGACGCGCGCCGCCTCCCGCGAGAGATCGGACTGCGCCACCAAAGCGGCGGCGAGCACCTCCGCGCTGGTGCCGAGCCTCCCCTTATAACTGGCCAGACCCGGGATCTTGGCGAGCACGCTCTTGCGGGCGGCATCCCACGCGGCATCGTCGGGATAGATTTCGGTGAGGTCCCATTGTGCCGCATCGGCCGGGGCCGATCGATCCTGCGCCCATACGGGCAAAGCGGTGACAAGCGCCGCCAGAGCGGTCGCGGCCAGCGCGTCGCGGCGGGAGAGATCGGTCATGATGGTGGTTCCCCTGGCAGGCGTAATGGCGACATTCTGTCGCATCACGCCCGCCGTGGGAAGGGCCGACTTAGAACGCCAGTTGCACGCCGACGCGGAAGGTCTGGCGGTAATGTTCGTTCTCGATCAACTGGGTCTTGATCGCTTGGTAGCGACGCCACGGGGAGTCGAGCAGATTGCTGGCTTCGGCGAACAGCGTGTATTGTTTCACCGGCGAATAAGCGATCCGCGCGTCGAGCGAGTTGTTCTCGGCGGTATATTGGTCGGTCGCCGCCGATCCGCCCAGCGTATCGAGATAGGCCGAGCGATAGGTATAGGCCAAACGGCCGGTGAGGCCGTATTTCTCGTAGAAGAGCTGGGCGGTGCCGGTATATTTCGATTGCAGGAAGTTCGGCACGTTGCCCGCGCGATTGGGCACGCCGGTGGCCGAACCGTCGGTATAGGTGAAATTGCCCGACACGCCGAACCCCGACAGCGCGCCCGGCAGGAACAGCAACTGCGCCTGCAGGTTCGCTTCGACGCCGTAGAGTTTGGCGCTGCGCGCATTGATCGGTTGGGTGACCAGCGCATTGGTCAGAACGGTGCCGCCAAAGGTGCCCGATTGTGTCTGGCCGGCCGTGAAAATCGGATCGTCGAGATGTTTGTAGAAGGCCGCGACCGACAGGATGCCCTGGCCTTTCAGATAATATTCGGCCGAGAAGTCCCCTGCGACCGCCTTGTACGGCTTGAGGTTGGGATTGCCGAGCGTGACCGTGTTTCCGACCGGATCGAGGTTTTGATACGGGGCGAGATCGGCATAGTTCGGTCGACCGATCGCCGTTGTCGCGGCGGCACGCAGCACCAGGCGCTGGGTGGCGTCGAAGCGCACGTTCAGGTCGGGGAAGACATCGGTATACTTCTTTGTGTTGGTGACATTGAAATCCTGCGTCGCGGTCGACGCCGCAGTGAAGGACTTGCCGCTGTAGCGCCCGTCCGTATGTTCGACGCGGACGCCGGGGATGATGGTGACCGATCCCAGCTTGGCGGTGGCCATCACATAGCCGGCATAGACTTTCTCGCTCAGATCGTAATCGTTGATCAGCGAGTTGGCGAGGCTGGCGGCGGCGTCCAGCGTGCGCGCAGCCGGATTGGTCACAGTATAATAGGTCTGCGCAAGATCGTAGTTGATACGCGGACCGAACAGGTAACGACCATTATAGACCGAGCTGCCATCGTCATAGGAAGCGCCGGTGCTGGCGAGCGTGCTGCCGCTGAGATTATATTGTTGGAAATCGCGATTGTTGGTCTTGTCGGTCTGCTGATATTTGCCGCCGACCTTCAGCGTAAAGGCGTCGCCGGTGCCGAGCGGCACCGTCAGGTCGACGCGACCCTGGTACAGGTTTTCGGCAGCGCGGCGGCGATCGTAATTGACGCGGTAGCCCGAATAGAGCGCCGGATTGTACGGTGTGCCGTTGGCGGTGTTGACCTTGAACAGCGTGTCGCTGAGGTCGAGCGACAGGCCGGTCAACGCGGTACTGCCGGTGCGGAACGAGAATTCGGAACGCAGCGGATCCTTCTTCAGCGCCTTGCTGTACGTCCCCTCAACCTGCAGTTCGGCGGTGCCGAAGTGGAAGTTGCCGCCAAGCTCGCCGGTAAAGGTGGAGTCATCTTCGTTGCGCAGACGCAGGAAGCGCGTGCCGCGCGCGCTGAAGGTGCCGCCATTGGCGATGTTGGCGTTGGCGTTCGTGGCGTTGGTCAAAGCGGTGTTATAGGCTGCGATCTGCGCCGGGGTGGCGGTCGCCGAAGGCGGTGTCGGCGGTGCAACGACGGGAATTTCGATGCGCGACTGGTCGCGGGTTTCATGGTCCTTGAAGGTCGAATAGAGCGTGCGCAGGTACAGGCTGACATCCGAGTTTGGCCGCCAGTCGAAATTGCCGACCAGGCCATAGCGCTCGCGCGTCAGGTTATAGTCGCGTAGGCGGAAGTCGTCGGGCAAGGCCTTGCTTGAACCCGGATAATCGCTGCGCCAGTTGGACGAGCCTTGCAGATTTTCGGATTCGATCGGGCGCTTCGAATAATTGCCCGACAATACCACGCCGAAGGTCTTGTCCGCGCCGAAACGCGAGCCGACGGTCAGATCGCCTTCATAAGGGCTGCGACCGTTGAGGTTGCTATAGCCATTGGCGATGCGCGCATTGGCGAAGGCCCCCTTGCGATCGAAAGCGGTAAGCGTGTCGATGTCGACCTGACCGGCAATGGCGTTGGCATCGCGATCGGCAGTGAGCGATTTCACCACCGTGACCGAGCCGATCAACGAGGAGGGAATATCGTCGAGCTTGACCTGGCGGCCCTCCGGTTCTGGGGCGGGTGCGGTCTGGCCGTTGATGGTGACGTTGGCGAGGTTGGGGTTGGCACCCCGGATGATGACATAGCGGCCTTCGCCCTGGTCGTTGGCGACCGAAATGCCGGGTAGGCGGCGCACCGCTTCGGCGACATTCTGGTCGGGCAGCTTGCCGACGTCGTTGGCGTTGAGCGTATCCTGGATGAAGTTGGACGTCCGCTTCGCCTGGAGCGCACGGCGTTCGGCCGCGCGCTGGCCGGTCACGACGATGTCCCCACCGCTTTCATTGCCTGGCGGAACATCGAGCTTGAAGTCGACGATCTGCGGGGTATCGCTCGACGTCGCGCTGCGGGTCGTGGTGGGATAGCCGACATAGGTGAAGGTCAGCTGGACGGGGCCGGCGGGAAGATCATGGATCACGAACATGCCGTCATTGTCCGATACGGCGGTGCGGCCGCCGACCGAGACCGAAGCGCCCGGCAGCGACGCGCCGGTTGCCGGGTCAACGACGCGACCCGCGACATCCGCGGCAAAGGCGGGCATGGCGGTGGAGCCGAGCAATGCGGCACACAAGCCTGCCTTGGACGCAACAGAGCGCGCCCGGACACGTCCGAACATGATGATTTCCCCCATCGAAAGGCACGTTGGGGTTCCCCAACTTTGCCGTTTGCGCGGCGCTACGCCGCTTTCATGACGAGTTCGTGACGAGCGGAGCGATATGAACAAATTGAGTATGTCCCGTTGTGTCGTTTCCATGCGGGAACAAAAATGCTCGCACGGGCGTCGTGCCGCTAAGGCAACAACTAAGGAAAACGTCGAACATGCGTCGGACACATGCTCTCAGCGGATTGGGCTCGATCGCTCTTATGCTTGCGCCCGTCGCGGCGCAGGCAGCCGGACCGCAGGATGACAGCGTCGGCAAGGCGGTTACCCAGCCGCTGCGCGACGTGCGGATTGCGGACAAGAAGATCCCGCCGATCCTGCAATTGGCGGCATCGGCCCCCTATTCCTCGCAGAATACGCGCTCCTGCGCCGCGATTGCGGGCGAGGTGCGGCGGCTCAATGCCGCCTTGGGGACCGATGTGGATGTGCCGGGCCAACCCAAGGGCGAAGGGTCCGCGCTCGCTGCGGTCGCCGCGCGAACTGCGGTTAATACGCTGATTCCGGGCCTGGGCATCGTGCGTGTCATCACCGGGGCGGACAAGCAGCAGCGTCGCGTCGAGGCGGCCGTCTATGCCGGATCGACACGCCGTGCCTATCTCAAGGGCATCGGGCTGGCGCGCGGGTGCAAGGTTCCTGCGGCACCGACCGCCGCAGCCGTGGCGGACCGGCCGGAACTGCCCTGATTTGTCTGCGGACTGACTGAGCCGCGCAAAAAAAGGGCCGGGGTGCGAACCCCGGCCCTTTTCTCTTGGTCCAGCCTGGGCCGGGAGGTTTGGATCGGCCCCGGCAAAGCCATGGCCTTTCGTCGGGCGGGTTCGACGGCATTGCCGCCGACCCTCCGCCCGTCCTCGGGGCGAGACCGTGGCCAGCATGGCCACGGCCCGCCCTTCGGATCAGAAATCCATGCCGCCCATGCCGCCCATGCCGCCGCCGCCGCCCATCGGCATGGCGGGCTTGTCTTCCGGCAGTTCGCTGATCGCCGCTTCGGTGGTGATCAACAGGCCAGCAACCGACGCCGCGTCCTGAAGTGCCGTGCGAACGACCTTGGTCGGGTCGATCACGCCGCTCTCGACGAGGTTTTCATACTTGTCGGTCTGCGCGTTGAAGCCCTGGGTCGGATCGTTGCCCTCGAGCAGCTTGCCCGAGATCACCGCACCGTCATGGCCCGCATTCGCCGCAATCTGGCGAACCGGCGCGTAGAGCGCCTTGCGGACGATATCGATGCCGCGGGTCTGGTCGTCGTTGAAGCCCTTCATGCCCTCAAGTGCCTTGGTGGCATAGAGGAGCGCCGTGCCGCCGCCGGGGACGATGCCCTCTTCGACAGCTGCGCGGGTTGCGTGGAGAGCGTCGTCGACGCGGTCCTTGCGCTCCTTGACCTCGACTTCGGTCGAACCGCCGACCTTGATGACCGCAACGCCACCAGCCAGCTTGGCCAGACGCTCCTGCAGCTTTTCCTTGTCGTAATCCGACGTCGTGTGCTCGATCTGCTGACGGATCGCATCGGTGCGGCCCTTGATCGCGTCATGGTCGCCAGCACCATCGACGATGGTGGTGTTGTCCTTGTCGATCGTGACGCGCTTGGCGGTGCCGAGCATACCGATCGTGACGCTCTCGAGCTTGATGCCGAGGTCTTCCGAAATCATCTCGCCCTTGGTCAGGATCGCGATGTCTTCGAGCATCGCCTTGCGACGATCCCCGAAGCCCGGTGCCTTGACCGCTGCGACCTTCAGGCCGCCGCGCAGCTTGTTGACGACGAGCGTGGCCAGAGCCTCGCCCTCAATGTCCTCGGCGATGATGAGGAGCGGACGGCCCGACTGAACAACCGCTTCCAGGATCGGGAGCAGCGCCTGCAGGTTCGACAGCTTCTTCTCGTGGATCAGGATGTAGGGATCCGCGAGCTCGACGTTCATCTTTTCCGGGTTGGTGATGAAGTAAGGCGAGAGATAGCCACGGTCGAACTGCATACCTTCGACGACGTCGAGCTCGAATTCGAGACCCTTGGCTTCCTCGACGGTGATGACGCCTTCCTTGCCGACCTTTTCCATCGCTTCGGCGATCTTCTCGCCGACGACGGTGTCGCCGTTTGCCGAGATGATGCCGACCTGGGCGATTTCCTTGGTGCCGGCGACGGGCTTGGAGCGCGCCTGCAGGTCCTTGACGACTTCGATGACGGCGAGGTCGATGCCGCGCTTCAGGTCCATCGGGTTCATGCCGGCCGCAACCGACTTCATGCCTTCACGCACGATCGCCTGCGCCAGAACGGTCGCGGTGGTCGTGCCGTCGCCGGCGATGTCGTTGGTCTTCGAGGCCACTTCGCGCAGCATCTGCGCACCCATGTTCTCGAACTTGTCCTTGAGTTCGATTTCCTTGGCGACGGTGACGCCGTCCTTGGTGATGCGCGGCGCGCCATAGCTCTTGTCGATCACGACGTTGCGGCCCTTCGGCCCCAGCGTAACCTTCACCGCGTCGGCGAGGATGTCCACGCCGCGCAGAATGCGCTCGCGTGCGTCACGCGAAAATTTTACGTCCTTGGCTGCCATGATGGCTAATCCTTTGCTTGATTGCGTTCCTGCGGGAGCAGGAACCCAGAATTATGGAGGGCAGAGCGTTGGGCTCGGGGCTCCTGCCTGCGCAGGAGCTCAAGAGCTTCAGCCGACGATCCCGAGGATGTCGCTTTCCTTCATGATCAACAGGTCTTCGCCGTTGATCTTGACTTCGGTGCCCGACCACTTGCCGAACAGAATCTTGTCGCCAGCCTTGACTTCGAGCGGGTGGATTTCACCGGCTTCGTTGCGCGCGCCGGTGCCGACCGAGACGACTTCGCCTTCCTGCGGCTTTTCCTTGGCGGTTTCCGGAATGATGATCCCGCCTGCGGTCTTCTCTTCTGCCTCTACGCGGCGGACGAGGACGCGGTCATGCAATGGACGAAAGGTCATGCGTGAAGTCCCTTTATATTGAACGTCTGTTAGCACTCGCATGGAGTGAGTGCCAGCACGGCGCATATGATGTCGCGACCGAGCATCGTCAACCGGTCGCGACCGCGCTCCCGCCACAAAAATAATGCGTGTTGGTCGTGCAACACGCATTTACTCGACGGACGCCTTGCCCTAGCCAAGGGCGGTATTTCCGCCAATCAAGGAGCGGCCAAGTGAAACTCGTACGGGGCGCGTGGAAGATTCTCGTCGGCATCAAGGACGGTCTTGTGCTGATCGCGATGCTGCTGTTCTTTGGCTTGCTCTTCGGCGCGCTGGCCGCGCGGCCGGGCAAGGCGGCAATCGGAAACGGGGCCTTATTGCTCAAACTCGACGGCGCAATCGTCGAGCAGCCCGCCGAGGTCGATCCGTTTGCCAGCCTCGGTGGTGGCGGCACGCCGCATCAATTCCGCCTGCGCGATGTCGTGCGCAGCCTCGATGCGGCGGGCAAGGACAGCCGCGTCAAGGCGGTCGTGCTCGATCTCGACGCGTTCGGCGGGGGCTATCCCGCAGCGCTGAACGAAGTCGCCGATGCGATCCGGCGCGTGCGCGACGGCGGCAAGCCGGTGCTGGCTTATGCGACTGCCTATACCGACAGCGGCTACCGCCTCGCCGCCAATGCCAGCGAAGTGTGGATGAGCCCGATGGGCGGCACGCTGTTCATGGGGCCGGGCGGCAGCCAGCTTTATTATAAGGGCCTGATCGACAAGCTCGGCATCAACGCGCACGTCTACCGCGTCGGTAAATACAAGTCGTTCGTCGAGCCTTATACCCGTACCGACGCCTCGCCCGAGGCCAAGGAAGAAGTGGAGAAGCTCTATCAGGTGCTGTTCGCCAATTGGCAGGCGGCCGTGGCCAAGGCGCGCCCCAAGGCCAAGGTCACGCCGTTTCTGACGACGCCGGGCGCGGTCATCACCGCCGCCAAGGGCAACATCGCGCAGGCCAATCTCGAAGCGGGCATCGTCGACAAGCTCGGCAGCCATCTCGATTTCGGAAAGCGCGTTGCCGAGCTGGCGGGCGCGGATTCGGGCAAGGCACCGGGCACCTTCAAGACCATCAAATATGACGCCTATGTCGCAGCCAACCCGCTGCCGACGAACGGTGCCAAGATCGGCGTGTTGACGATTGCGGGTGACATTATCGATGGCAAATCGAAGAGCGGCAGCGTGGGCTCCGATACGGTGTCCAAGGCGTTGCTCGATGCCCTGGCCAAGAAGGATCTGAAGGCGCTGGTCGTGCGGGTCGATTCACCGGGCGGTTCGGCGCTTGCGTCCGAAGACATGCGGCGCGCGATCCTGGAAGCCAAGGCGCAGAAGCTGCCGGTCGTCATCTCGATGGGCTCGCTGGCGGCGTCGG
The DNA here is from genome assembly GCF_049897725.1 of Sphingomonas sp. PSPC2-2. Classification (NCBI taxonomy): domain Bacteria; kingdom Pseudomonadati; phylum Pseudomonadota; class Alphaproteobacteria; order Sphingomonadales; family Sphingomonadaceae; genus Sphingomonas; species Sphingomonas sp. PSPC2-2. The sequence goes on from NZ_JAFCWU010000005.1 coordinate 230,117, forward strand.
GCGGCTATTGGGTGTCGACGGCGGGCGACGTGATCTTCGCCGAGCCGACCACCATCACCGGCTCGATCGGCATCTTCGGCATCATCCCGACTTTCGAGAACACGCTCAAAAAGATCGGCCTCACCACCGATGGCGTGCGCACCACGCCGCTGTCCGGGCAGCCGGACATTTACGGCGGCACCAATGCCGAGACCGACACGATCTTCCAGGCGGGGATCGAGAATGGCTATCAGGAGTTCATCACGCGCGTCGCCACTGCGCGCAAGCTGACCCCGGCGCGCGTCGACGAGATCGGGCAGGGCCGCGTCTGGGATGGCGGCACGGCGCATCAGATCGGGCTGGTCGATCGTTTCGGTGGCTTGCAGGACGCGATCGACGAAGCCGCCAAGCGCGCCGGGTTGAAGGCGACCGACGTTCATGCCGAATATCTGGAGAAAAAGCCGAGCGCTTTCATGCAATTGATCGCGCAAATCCTGGATTCGAACAAGGATGACGATGCGAGCGCGGGCGATGCCTTCACGCGGATGGCGACGGAGCGGCGCGCGGTGTTCGCGCGCGCGCTGGGCGATGTGAAGCGGATCGGCACGGGGGCGGCGATCCAGGCGCGCTGCCTCGAATGCGACGGGCTGGGCGGAACGCAGCCGCAGCCTGGCGATGCTACGCTGCTCACCCTCGTGCTTGCGCGGTTCGGCCTGTGAGCGTCGATCCCGCACCGCGCCCGATCGCGGTTCGCCCGGCGACGCCTGAAGATGCTGGCGTGATCGCCGAAATCTATCGGCCTTATGTGGAAGGCGGTACCGTCTCGTTCGAGTTGACCGCGCCTAATGCCGAGACGATGCGGCAGCGCATGGCGGCCTCGGGCGGGTTGTATCCGTGGCTGGTGGTGACCGAAGGCGAGGGCGGCCCTGTACGCGGCTACGCTTATGCCTCGGCCTTCCGCGACCGCCCGGCCTATCGCTACACGATCGAGACCTCGGTCTATCTGGAGACGGGGACGCAGGGGCGCGGCAATGGGCGGCATTTGTACGATGCGTTGATCGATACGCTGCGCGCGCAGGGATTTACCCAGGCGATCAGCGTGATTTCCTTGCCAAACGAGCATTCGATCCGGCTGCATGAATCGGTCGGCTTCCGCCGCGCCGGGGTGCTGCGCGAGGTCGGGTATAAGGAAGGCCGCTGGATCGATGTCGGCCTGTGGCAATGCGAACTCAACGACGCCACTTTGCCACCGATGGAACCCAAGCCGTTCAGCGCGACCGGCATGGTGTGGAATTGGTGACGGGGTAGCTTTCCCCGTCATGCCGGGCTTGTCCCGGCATCCACCGTGCCGCGCTTTCTACAGATGGTTGGGAAGGATCGACGGTGGACCCCGGCACGAGGCCGGGGTGACGGGAGGAGGCCTTTGCAGGGGGCTTTCGACGGGGGCCGCTTCACGCTAAGGCCGCATCAAATGACCGACGCTTCAGACACCACGCCCGCCCGCGACGCCCAACGAGATTGGCGCGACACCGTCTTCCTGCCGAAGACCGACTTTCCGATGAAAGCCGGCCTGCCCGCCAAGGAGCCGGGGATTCTCGCGCGGTGGCAGGCGATGAACCTCTACGAGAAAACGCGGGAAGCGCGTCGGGGCCGTGAGAAGTTCATCCTGCACGACGGCCCGCCTTATGCGAATGGCGACATGCATATCGGCCATGCGCTCAACCACATCCTGAAGGACACGGTGTGCCGCACGCAGACCCTGCTCGGCAAGGATGCGCCCTATGTGCCCGGCTGGGACTGCCACGGCCTGCCGATCGAGTGGAAGGTCGAGGAGCAGTATCGCGCCAAGAAGCGCAACAAGGACGAAGTTCCGGCAAAGGAATTCCGCGCCGAGTGCCGCGCTTATGCGCAGCATTGGGTCGACGTGCAGCGCGAGCAGTTGAAGCGGCTCGGCATCAATGGCGATTGGGACCATCCCTATCTGACGATGGATTTCCAGGCCGAGGCGACGATCGTCTCGGAGCTGCTCAAGTTCGCGGAAAGCGGCCAGCTCTATCGCGGTGCCAAGCCGGTGATGTGGTCGCCCGTTGAAAAGACCGCGCTCGCCGAGGCCGAGGTCGAATATGAGGACGTCGTGTCGACGCAGATCGACGTGGCGTTCGAGATTGTCGACGCGCCGAACGCGCCGGAACTGGTCGGTGCCCATGCGGTGATCTGGACCACGACGCCATGGACGATCCCGGTGAACCAGGCGCTGAGCTATGGGCCGGAGATCGAGTATCGATTGTTCCGCATTGGCGGATGGAAGCTCCTTGTTGCGGATGGTCTAGTCGAGACCTTCTACTCACGCCTTTCCAACCCACCAATCTATGACGACCACGGTCCCGAAGGCCGTCTGGGTACGATCATCAAAGGTTCGCAACTCGAAGGCGCCACCGCGCGGCATCCGATGCACGCGCTCGGCGGGTTCTTCGCCAAGCCCCGCCCGTTCCTGCCGGGCGAGTTCGTCACCACCGATGCCGGCACCGGGCTCGTCCATATGGCGCCGGACCACGGCGAGGATGATTTCCTGCTGTGCAAGCAGTACGGCATCGATCCGGTGTTCGCGGTCGATGGCGCGGGCATGTATCGCGCCGACTGGGCGTGGCTCGGCGGGCAGGGATCGGTGATCAACAAGAAGTTCGTCTCGGCCGAGGGGCCGATCTGTTCGGATCTGCGCGCCGTCGGCGCGTTGCTCGCGGCGAGCGATGATTTTGCGCATAGCTATCCGCATTCGTGGCGGTCGAAGGCGAAGGTCATTTTCCGCGCGACGCCGCAATGGTTCATTCCGATGGATCAGGAACTCCCCTCCCGCTTGCGGGAGGGGCTGGGGGAGGGCGGTGCCGCGAACGCTGCGCTCGCTGCTGAGTTCCCTCCCCCAACCCCTCCCGCAGGCGGGAGGGGAGCAGAAGGGGAGACTTTGCGCTCCACCGCGCTGCGCGCCATCGAAGCGACCACCTGGTATCCGCCCAAGGGCCAGAACCGCATCACCGCGATGGTCGCCGGGCGTCCGGATTGGGTGATCAGCCGTCAGCGCGCCTGGGGCGTGCCGATCACGCTGTTCGTCAACCGCACGACCGGCCAGTATCTGGTCGACCCGGAGGTCAACCGCCGCATCGTCGCAGCTGTGCGCGAACAGGGCGTCGATGCGTGGAGCGAAGAGGCGGCGCAGGATCTGCTCGGGGCCGACTACACGCTCGCCGATTATGAGCGCGTCACCGACATTCTCGACGTGTGGTTCGACAGCGGCTGCACCCATGCCTTTGTGCTGGAAAGCGGGCGCTGGCCCGATCTGCAATGGCCGGCCGATCTCTATCTCGAAGGCTCCGACCAGCATCGCGGCTGGTTCCAGTCCTCGCTGATGGAAGCGTGCGGCACGCGCGGGCGCGCGCCCTATGATGCGGTGCTGACGCACGGCTTCACCATGGATGCGAAGGGCATGAAAATGTCCAAGTCGCTCGGCAACACGATCAACCCGCTCGACCTGATGAAGGAATCGGGCGCGGATATCTTGCGGTTGTGGGCGCTGTCGGTCGATTTCACCGAGGACCACCGCATCGGCAAGGAAATCCTGAACGGGGTCTCCGACCAATATCGCAAGTTGCGCAACACCTTCCGCTATTTGCTGGGGGCGCTGGAAGGGTTTGACGAGGCCGAGCGCCTGCCGGTCGCGGACATGCCCGAGCTGGAGCGCTACATGCTCCATCTGCTCGCCGAGCTGGATGCCAAGCTGCGCGCGGCGGTCGAAGTGTATGACTTCAACAGCTATGTCCGGCTGCTGACCGAATTCGCGCAGGAAGATTTGTCGGCCTTCTACTTCGATATCCGCAAGGATTCGCTCTATTGCGACGGCGTCGATGATCCCAAGCGGCGCGGCTGCCGCACGGTGTTCGACACGCTGTTCCACGCGCTGGTGCGCTATGCCGCACCCGTGCTGTGCTTCACCGCCGAGGAAGTGTGGCAGGATCGCTTCCCGAGCGAGGACGGCTCGGTGCATTTGCTCGAATGGCCGGAGGTGCCTGCAGTGGCGGACGTCGACGCGGCGCATTGGGTTGCGGTCCGCGCTTTGCGCACGCAGGTGACCGAAGCGATCGAGCCGCTGCGGCGCGAGAAGATCGTGCGCTCCAGTCTGGAGGCCGAGGTAGTAGTGCCCGAGGCAATGCTGTCGCCCGCAGCACTGGCCGAGTTGTTCATCGTCGCGAAGGTGACGACGGGTGAGGCGATCACCGTTTCCCGCACCGATTTCCACAAATGCGGCCGCTGCTGGCGGCATTTGCCCGAGGTCGCGGTGGACCGCGATCTGTGTGACCGTTGCACGGGAGTCGTCGCATGAAGCTGCCTATCGCTGGTTTTGCCACCGCCGCCGCTCTGTTCGTGGTCGATCAGGCCGCGAAATATGGCATTACCGATGTGCTGAAGCTCAACTTTTTGAGCGATGCCTATTACGTCACCTCGTTCTTCAACCTGCGCTTCGTCGCCAATCAAGGCGTGTCGCTCGGGCTGTTGCACGCCGACACCGCTACGATGCGGTGGCTGCTGGTGGCGATGACCGGGGCGATTGCGCTCGGCGTGCTGGTGTGGTTGCTGCGGGAGAAGAACCGTGCCGACCAGATGGCGCTGGGCCTGGTGCTGGGGGGCGCTGCGGGCAATATCGTTGACCGCATCCGCTTGGGCTATGTCGTCGATTGGGCGGATTTCCATATTGGGGCGTGGCAGCCGTTTTTGGTCTTCAATGTCGCCGATGCCGCGATTACGATCGGCGTCGTGATCTTGCTCGCGCGCGCGCTTCTGGTACGGGATAAGCCGACCGGGGATTCGGGCAAAAATTCTGGGGCGGAACATGGCCCAACGGAGAACATCCATGCGTAAGTCGATTCTTCTCTCCGCGGCCAGCCTGGCGATCGTGGCGCTCGCCTCGGGCTGTGCCCATGGCCGTGGCGGCCGCGGCGGCCCTGATGAGTTCGCCGTGGCGCGTCAGGCACCGCTCGTGATTCCGCCCGATTTCTCGCTGACCCCGCCCAAGCCGGGTGCGGCGCGCGCCAACGATGTCAGCGCCAATGCGCAGGCGCTCGACGCGCTGTTCGGCGGCACGGCACAGCGTAGCCCGGGCGAGGCGGCCACCGTGGTCGCCGCCGGTGCCGATAGCGACGATCCCGGCATCCGTTCGTCGGTCGGCGATCCCGGCACGACCGTGGTCGACAAGGGCGCAACGACGCGCGACGTCGTGGCCGCCCCCGAAGGGGACGGGCAATCCGCCAAGGCCGCCACGCCGAAATAAGCGCCTGAACGGTACCAAAAAGGCCGCGTACCGGATGCCCGGTACGCGGCCTTTTTGTTGGTGCGCTGGAGCGTTTAGAAGCTTGCGGTCAGCGTGGCGACCACGCCGCTCTTGCTGACGTTCTTGGTCGCCGAGAGGAACTTGGCGTCGGTATCGACATAGGACACGCCGAGCGTCAGCACCTTGTAGGTTGCCGTGGCTCCCAATGCCCAGTCGGTATAGCCCTTCTTGCTGTTGGAATCGGTGGCGAGCCAGCTCGGACCGAAGCTATGGCCGACATGCGCGGTCAGGCCGAGCGGTGTCTTGGGGATCGCGACGGTGAAATCGTCGGCGAGATAGACGTTGTCGCGCGACTGGAGTTTGCCGCTCGCACCCTGATCGAGCGCCAGCGCCTTTTGCTTCGGGGCATAGTTGACCGTGGTCTTGGCGGTCACCGGCCCAAGCGTCGTCGAAATGTCGAAATACGGCTCGACAAAGTCGGAGCTGCTCTTGTCGCCCGCGAGCTTGGTCTTGGGATAGAAATAGTACAGGATCCCGCCATCCAGCTTGATGCCGCCGATCGTGTGGCTGTAGCCCGCGATCAGATCGATTTCCTGATGGCCGGTGCCGGCGACCGTTACATAATCGTCGATCGAGGAACCCCATACGGACGCATAGAAGCCCGATTTGTGGGTGATCGTGATCGATCCCTGAATCGCCGCATTGTTATCGGTCTGCGAAATACCGCGGAACCGATAATCGGTCACGACGGCTGCCGTCGCATTGATCGTGATCGGCGGCGGTGGGGCGGTTTCCTGCGCGAGCGCAGGGGTGGCGGAAGCGGCGAGCAAGAGCGCGCCGAGCGTGGTTGTGGAGAAGCGCATCGTTTCCCTTTCGAAAATGCGACTGTCCCCGCCTGCTTCTACCGGTGCGTGCGTCTGTCAGGAGCAGGAAATGCCCCCCGCGCCGCTAACCGGTAACCGGTAACGCAGAATAATTGACCGTTCATGCGGCACTGCACAACTCAATTTTGAGGTTTTACGACCGGTTCGGCACCGGTTGTTGTAACTCAGCAACAGTCGAGCAACGCTTCAGCAACAGGAGATGCTTCAGCGAGACGCTGAAAATCGCTCCAGGCCCGCTGCCAGATCGGCAATCAAGTCGACCGGATCCTCCAGTCCGATCTGCAGGCGAACGATCGGGCCAGCATAAGCGCGCTTGGTTACGCTGCGATACCGTTGCGGATCGACGGGCAGGGCCAAGCTTTCGAAACCGCCCCAACTATAGCCGATCCCGAAATGCTCCAGCCCGTCGATCAGCGCCGCGCGGGCGGCTTCATTGCCGCCGTTCAGCACGAACGAAAACAGCCCGGACGAGCCTTTAAAGTCGCGCAGGAAGGTTTCGTGGCCGGGGCAATCGGGGAGCGCCGGATGCAGCACGGCAGCGACCTCGGGCCGCTGCTTCAGCCAATGCGCGATTTCCAGCGCGCTCGCCTGATGCTGTTTCAGCCGCACCGCCATGGTGCGCAGGCCGCGCGACGCAAGCCACGAATCGTCGGGGCTGGCGATTTGGCCAAGTTGGAAGCTGGTGTCGCGTAACCGCCCGAAATGCCCCGGTGCCGCCGTGACCGAGCCGAGCATCACGTCGCTATGGCCGACGACGTATTTGGTGCAGGCAAGGATGGAGAGATCGATGCCGTGGGCGATTGCAGGAAAGAACAACGGCGTCGCCCAGGTATTGTCGAGCAAGGTCGTTACGCCCCGCGCCTTGGCTGCGGCGACGATTGTCGGCACGTCCTGCACCTCGAAGGTGAGGCTGCCTGGGCTTTCGAGCAGAATCGCGCGCGTATTCTCGGCGATCAAGTCGGCAATCCCACCACCGATCAGCGGATCGTAGAAGCGCGTTGAAATTCCCATCCGCTTGAGCAGGCCGGTGCCCATCGATCGGGTCGGGTCGTAGGCCGAATCGGGCAGCAGCAGCTCGTCCCCGGGCGAGAGCACCGACAACAAGGCCGCTGCGATCGCGGCGACCCCTGAGGGGTATAGGAACGTGCCCTCCGCGCCGGGTTCCAGTTCGTTCAGCGCGTCGGCGAGGCTCCACTGCGTCGGCGTGCCCTTGCGCCCGTAGAACAGCCGGTGGTGCGTATTGCTGGTGCCGGCGGCGCGGAGATCGGCAACGCTATCGTAGAGGATCGTCGAGGCGCGCCACACCGGCGTGTTGACGATCCCCTGCGTCCATTCCTTGCGCCGCCCCGCTGCTACGACACGGGTGGCATCGCCCTTCGGGCAGTCGCGATCGTCGTTCACGCCGCGCCGGTCGCCTTGGGTGTGGTGCGGTCTGCGCCCCATTCGGACCAGCTGCCGTCATAGACTGCAGCTTCGTTGCCGAGCAGATGCGCGCCGAACGCCAGCGCCGAGGCGGTGATGCCCGAGCCGCACGTGGTAACGAGCGGCTTGTCGAGATCAATCCCGGCCCCTTCGAACGCGGCCTTCAGTGCGTCGCCCGTCTTCCACGTGCCGTCTTCGTTGAAGATCTGGCCGACCGGCAGATTCTTCGAGCCCGGAATATGGCCGGGATGCGTCGCCGGGCGCGGATCGGCCTCTTCGCCGGTGAAACGTGCCGCCGAGCGCGCATCGAGCACTTGCTCCGCGCCGCTTTCCACATTGGCTTTCATCTGGTCGAGCGTGCGCACGCCCTTGTCATCGGCCCAGACGGTGAAGTGACGGTGGCGCAGCTGCTCCTTGCCCGACGCGGTTTCGCGACCTTCGGCCTGCCATTTGGCCAGACCGCCATCGAGGATGGCGACATCGTGCGCGCCGAAGGTCCGCAGCATGAACCAGGCGCGTGCTGCGGTGTGGTAAGGCGAGTTGTCGTAGAGGACGATGCGGCTGCCATCGCCGAGACCCAGCGACTGCATCCGGCTGGCGAATTTTTCGGCGCTCGGCAGCATAGAGGGCAGGTCGCTGGAGGTATCGGCGATTTCGGCCAGATCCATGAACACCGCGCCCGGAATGTGCGCCGCTTCATATTCGGCAGCGGCATCGCGATCACCGAAGCCGGCGAAATAGGTCGCATCGACAATGCGCAGATCGTTCGCGCCCAGCTCGTTTGCGAGCCATTCCGTCGTCACCAGCGAGTCCATGTATCGTCTCCTTGTTTTGTCCGTCCCTAGCCCGCTGCAGGCACGCCGTCGAGCCACCGGGATGACGCACGCGCCTTCTATCCCTATATCGGCCTCATGACTCCGAAACATCTTGGCCGGACCAGCGCGCTCCCGGCTTCTCCTGACGAAGCCGTGCTGGATTATGTTCCCAACCCGCGGCCGGGGCGCACGTATCTGGTGCGCTTTGCGGTGCCTGAATTCACGTCGCTTTGCCCGGTTACGGCCCAGCCCGATTTCGCGCACCTCGTCATCGATTATGCGCCTGCCGACACCATCGTCGAATCGAAATCGCTCAAGCTCTTCCTGGGCTCGTTTCGCAACCACCAGGCATTTCACGAGGATTGCACCGTCGGTATCGGCGAGCGCCTGTTCGGGGAAATGCGGCCGCTATGGCTGCGAATCGGTGGATATTGGTATCCGCGCGGCGGCATTCCCATCGATGTGTTTTGGCAATCGGGCGCGCCTCCTGAGGGTTTGTGGCTGCCGCCGCAGGAGGTTCAGGGGTATCGTGGGCGCGGCTGAGCGAGCGATTCGTTCATCTCACCGCAAGGTTGATTTCGATCAGCGCAATTCCCCGCGTTGCAATGCAACATCTGTGCAACCATATTGAAACTTGGCCGTTCGTTGGAGGTATTCAAAGGGCAAGCGCCCTGATTTTTTGAGGATTGCGAGCATGATGCAACAGGCGGATGGCGTGACCCCAATCGATCACCTGGCTTTGGTGGGCAATTTCCTGCCGCGGAAATGCGGCCTTGCGACTTATACTACGGATACCTTTACGGCGCTGAAGGGCCGCTTCCCCGATCTGCAGATCGATGTCTATGCGATGGACGACCATCCTGGGCGATACGACTATCCCCCCGAAGTAACCCGCAGCATCCCCGATCAGGACCGTATGGCCTATCTCGATGCCGCACGCGCGATCGAGGCGAGCGGGGCGCAGGCGCTGTGGTTGCAGCATGAATATGGGATCTTTGGCGGCCCGGCGGGCGAACATATCCTCGCGCTGCTCGATCGTGTGTCGATCCCGGTAATCGTCACGCTCCATACCATTCTCGAAAAGCCCGATGCCGACCAGCGTCGGGTCATGGAAGGCCTGCTACGCCGCGCAGCACGTGTGATCGTGATGGCCGAGCGCGGGCGCGAAATTCTCGAGCGGGTATACGGCGCCAGCGGGCGCAACGTGGTGATGATTCCCCATGGCGTCCCGGATCGTGACTTCGTCGATCCCGAATCGTTGAAGGGGCGCTTTGGCTGGGCGGGGCGAGAGGTGGTACTGACCTTTGGCCTGTTGGCACCGGGCAAGGGCATCGAAGTCATGATCGAGGCATTGCCTGCGATCGCCGAGCAGCATCCCAATGTGCTCTATGCGGTACTGGGGGCGACGCATCCCAATTTGGTCGCGCACGAAGGTGAAAAATATCGCGACGGGCTCAAGGCTTTGGCGGCGAAATTGGGCGTCGGCCGCAATATCGAGTTCATCGACGCCTTTCTCGAACATGACGAGCTGATCGATTACCTGCAGGCGGCAGATATTTACGCGACGCCGTATCTCAACCCGGCGCAGATCACCTCCGGCACGCTGAGCTATGCAGTCGGCGTCGGCAAGGCGGTGGTTTCGACGCCTTATGTCCATGCCACCGAAATTCTCGGCGATGGTCACGGTGTGCTGGTCGATTTTGGCGACTCTGCGGCCTTTGCACGCGAGATCAACGCCCTGCTTGGCAGCGACCGCAATCGCCTGAAGCTGTCGGAGCGTGCGTATGCGCGGGGCCGGACGATGATCTGGCCGCGTCTCGCCGAGGTCGCCATGCGCGAGATCGTGCAGATGGTGGCAGCCAAGCCGCAACGGTTGCAGAGCGTTGCATTGTCGCTCAGCCCGTTGGCCCCCGATTTTTCGGCGGTTGAGCGCATGAGCGATTCGACGGGCATGCTGCAGCACTCGATCTACTCCGTGCCCGATCGCCGCCATGGCTATTGCATTGACGACAACGCCCGCGCGCTCATGCTGGTCAGCCAAATGCCGACAATGGATGAAGGCGAGCGGGACAAATGGATGACGATTTACGCGTCGTTCCTGCAATATGCCTGGAATCCGGAGGCTCGACGTTTTCGGAATTTCATGAATTTCGACCGGACCTGGTGCGAGGATTTCGGGTCGGAAGATTCGAACGGTCGCACGCTGTGGGCGCTGGGCGTGACCGCGCGCGATGCGCAGCTGGCCAAGCATCGCCATTGGGCCGTGTCGATGTTCGACATGACGGCGTCGCTGTCGCTCGAACTTGGCTCGCCGCGCTCGCATGCCTTTGCCATGCTGGGCGCTGCGGCCATCCTCGATGCTTTCCCGGGCCATGCGCTGGCGCGCACCATCTTGGCGCGTTTTGGCGAGGAACTGTGCGGGCTGCTTGAAGAGGCGCGGCGTCCCGAATGGGAATGGTTCGAAATCGTGTTGGCGTATGACAACGCCCGCTTGCCCGAGGCATTGATCAGGGCAGGGCACTCGCTCGACCGCGAAGACATGGTCAAATGCGGTTTGAGTACGCTCGATTGGATCGTCGGCAAACAGACATCGCCAGAGGGGCGCTTCCGTGCGGTGGGCAGTGAGAGTTTCGGGCGGGTCTATGCCGAGCCGTTGCAGTTCGACCAGCAGCCGCTGGAGGCGCAAGCCACTATCGACGCTTGCAGTGCCGCTTTTGACGCGTCGGGGGACCATCGCTGGGTGGCCGAGGCACAACGGGCCTATCTTTGGTATCTCGGCCAGAACGATCTCGACCTGCCGCTTGCCACCGTGCAGGACGGCGGTTGCTTCGATGGCCTCATGCCGACCGGTTTGAACCGAAATCAGGGCGCGGAGTCGATTTTGGCGCTGCAATTGTCCGGTTGCACCATTTCTGGGCTGGCAAAGCGGGCGGAAAGCGTGGCAGGACCGCGGAGCGCCGTCGCGTAGCCTCGCTCGTGACGCCGCGAAGGCGTTACGCGAGGCTTTTATACCGTGATCGATTTGTTCCAACATGCCCTGCGGCTTCATGCCGACCCGTCGCGAGTCGTGGTGCGGCCGTTCCATCTCGCGTGGGGCGGGAATGGCGGCAACCGGACGGAGCGTATCGTCAGCGCGGTGATGGCGCTCGACTCTGCCGAGACGCGCGCGCAGCTCGAACTGGTGCTCAAGGATTTCGAGGCGCGCCACTGGCAGACGCGCCGCGTGTTCATGACGCGCTATGACGAGATCGAGGATATGCTCGGCATCGACGGCAGCGAGATTGGCGATGAGAAGCGCCAGTTGATCGGTGCCTATTTCTGCCACGAATATAGCTATGCTGCCGCCGCGTTGATGAACCCGAGCGCGGTGCCACATTTCGACCAGTCGGGCATGCCGGCCGGATCGCAGCGCATCCTGATGAGCCTGCGCGCGGTGGGGGAGGGGCACATCTCCTCGGTCGCCTTCCGCGAAGGTATCATCACCGACGACAATCAATTGAAGCTCGCGCCCGAGCCGCCCTTCGCCACCGCGACCGATGCGGTCGGGCTGGATGAGGAAACGCTGCCCGAGGGGCCGATCACGGTCTATCGCCACCGCGATTCGACGCTGTCGGGCACCGTCATCTTCCCGATTACCGCCGCGCAATCGAAGGGGCTCGAGGATTTGCGCCTCGTCCAGTTCCATCATGACAATGGCGATGTCGAATGGCTCGGCACCTACACCGCCTATAATGGCTCGACGATCCAGTCCGAATTGCTGCGCACGCGCGATTTCCGTGCGTTCGATCTGGTGCCGATGACGGGACCTGCCGCGCGCAACAAGGGCATGGCGTTGTTCCCGCGCAAGGTCGGCGGGCAATATATGATGATCGGGCGGCAGGACGGCGAGAATCTGTTCCTGCTCAAATCCGATACGCTGACGCATTGGGACGAGGGGCAGAAGCTGCTCGTGCCGGTGTTCCCGTGGGAACTGGTGCAGATCGGCAATTGCGGCCCGCCGATCGAGCTCGACGAAGGTTGGTTACTGCTGACCCACGGCGTCGGCGCGATGCGCAAATATGCGATCGGCGCGGTGCTGCTCGACAAACGCGATCCGTCCAAGGTCCTGGGGCGCACGCCTGAGCCGATCCTGGCGGCGGCGGACCAGGACCGCGAGGGCTATGTGCCCAACGTCGTCTACACCTGCGGCGCGATCCGGCACGGCGACACGCTGTTCGTGCCGTATGGCGTGGCGGACAGCTCGGTCGCGTTCGCGTTCATCAAGATCAGCACGCTGCTCGCGGCGATGTGAGCCGCTTTTCCCTCTCCCAATGGGAGAGGGAAGGGGCCCGCGCCAAAGGCGTGGGAAGGGTGAGGGCGAGGCGATACGGGAGCGATCACCCTCACCCTTCCGTCGCTTCGCTCCTCCCTCCCTCTCCCGTTGGGAGAGGGAAATTACCGCGAAACGGTGATGGTCCGACGGTACAGCACCGCCGCAATCCCCAGGAACAGCACGGTGCCGCCGATCAACGCCGCCGCCTCATGGCCTTTGCCGATCAGCGCGAGCGGCGCATCGCTGCCGCTGGCCCATACGATCAGCGCGAACAGCACGCCCCACAGGCTTTCGCCGACGATCAGGCCGGTTGCGGTCAGCGTGCCCATGCGCTCGGCCACTTCGGGGTTGGCGGTGGTGCGCGCCCAGCGGTCGTAGAACCAGCCGATCACCGAGCCCAGCACCGTCGGCAGGATCACCGACATCGGCAGATAGATGCCGAGCGCCACGCCGAGCGGGGGCAGGCGCAACAGCTTCAACCGCCCGAGCGCTTCGTCCAGCGCGATCAGCACGACGCCTGCCGCCACGCCATAGCCCAGCATCCGCCAATTGGCGTCACCCGACAGCACGCCCTTGGCCAGTGCCGAGATCAGCCCGGCTTGCGGCGCGGCGAGCGCATTCGGCCCGGCACCGGGCACGCCGACAAAGCCCATCCCGCTGTTGAGCACGTTCAGCACCGGCGGGATGATGAGCGAGCCGAACCCTACGCCGATCACCAAGGCGACCTGCTGCTTCCACGGCGTCGCGCCGACCAATTGGCCGGTCTTGAGGTCCTGCAGATTGTCGTTGGAAATGGTGGCGACCCCGAACACGATGCCGGTGACGATCAGCGCATAAGCGATCAGTGCGCGCGTGGTGTCGGCGCCCGGATGCTGGCCGAATAGGCCGACCAGCATCAGCGAAGATCCGATCACCGCGAGGATGCCGATGCCTGAGACGGGCGAATTGGACGCGCCGATCAGCCCCGCCATATAGCCGCACACCGCCGCGATCATCAGCCCGGCGACGAGCACGAACACCAGTGCGCCTGCGATCAGCAGCGCCGCCGAACCGACCAGCGCGCCGCCCGCGATCACGTCCCACAACAGCCAGGCGATTGGCAGCAGCGTGAGCAGCGCGACCCCTGCCACCCAGACGATCGGCAAATCCTGTTCTTCCAGCGCCAGCGTCTCGCCCTTGTCGCGCGCGGCGCTTGCCGCCAGCGCCGAGCGCACGCCGCCGATGACCGGGCCGGCGATCTTCACCAGCGTCCAGATCGCCGAAATGCCGATCAACCCCGCGCCGAAGAAGCGCACATCGCCCTTCCAGATCGTATTGACCCAGGCGGCCATGTCGCCGGGCATCGGATGCGCGGCAGTGAGCAGCGGCACCAGCACGAACCAGCCCATCACCAGCCCCAGCCCCATCGCCGCGCCGACCGAAATGCCGACGAGATGGCCGACGCCAAGCAAGACGAAGGACAGGCTGCCTGCTATGCCGGTTGCGCCCGCGCCGACGCGGAAGGTGGTGGCAGCGGTATCGGTGATGATCTTGGTCTGGGTGAAGATCGCGAACCCGGCCGACGCGATGCTGTTCCAGATCAGCACGAACAGCCCGGTGCGTGCCTCGGCGGCGCCCTCGCGCGAGCCTGCGCCGATTTGCAGTACTTCGGCGGCGGCGACGCCCTCTGGATAGGGCAGGTCGGTATCGACCACGAGCGCGCGGCGTAGCGGGACCGAAAACATCACGCCCAATATGCCGCCGGTCGCGGTGATCATCGCGGTCTGGACATACGGGAAGCCGTGCCACCAACCGATCATCACCAGCCCGGGCAGAACGAAGATGATCGCCGCCAGCGTGCCCGCAGCACTCGCCACCGTCTGCACAATGTTGTTTTCGAGGATCGTCGCGCCCTTGAACAGCCGCAGCACCGCCATCGAGATCACGGCGGCCGGGATCGAGGTGGCGAAGGTCAACCCGACTTTGAGCCCGAGATAGACGTTGGCGGCGGTGAACAGCAGCGTGATCAGGCCGCCAAGCAACACGCCCCGCAGGGTCAGTTCGGCGATCGGGGTGGGGTGGGGGGTGCGCATCCGGCTATCTGGCACAGCGCGGGGGCTCCGTAACAGGGGTTTTTGCAGCGGGACCATTCCAAGTCCGTGTCTTTATTGCGGCGCAGCAAAGGATACTATGGATAATCTAAGCATACTTACTATATGGGTGGCATGCAGGACTCGATTGGATTTTTGATCAGCGACGTCTCGCGCCTGATGCGGCGGCGGTTCGATGAACGTGCGCGACTGATCGGCGTGACGCGGACGCAATGGCGTGTGCTCAAGTTTCTTCAGCGCGGCGAAGGGATCAATCAGGGCGGTTTGGCCGATCTGCTCGAAGTGGAGCCGATTACGTTATGTCGGATGATTGACCGGCTCGAAGAGGCCGGTCTGGTCGAGCGCCGCCGCGATCCGGCCGATCGACGGGCGTGGCAGATTTTCCTGACCGAGCGCGCGCGTCCTCTGCTCGAGGAGCTTGCGCATTTGGCCGAAGCGATGCTCGGTAGTGCGCTGCAAGGTGTTTCTCCTGCCGAATATGACGCGGTGATGGCCACGCTCCGGCGGATCCACAGCAATCTTTCTTCTCCGGATAAAACCAGTGAGGTCGCAAATGGCTGACGCAGACCCCAAGATCGACCCCAAAGCGGCAACCGACACCGTCGTAATTTCGCCCCCGCCGGGCACGCTGACCGAAACGCCGGTGAAGCGTCGGACATGGCTGCGGCCCTTGCTGATGGTCAGCCTACCCTTGCTGATCATCGCGATCGCTGGCTATTTCTGGCTCACGGCCGGGCGCTTCGTCTCCACCGACAACGCCTATATTCAGCAGGACAAGGTGTCGGTCTCATCCGACGTTGGGGGACGCATCGTCCGTGTCGACGCGCGCGAGAACCAGCCGGTGAAAGCGGGCGATCTGCTGTTCCAGATCGATCCGGATCCGTATCGTATCGCGCTGGCGCAAGCCAATGCCGCGATTGCGACGGCACGGGTGCAAGTGAGCACGCTGGCGACCGACAGTGGCGGCGCGGCGGCGGATATTTCCAGCGCCAAGGCCGACATCGCGCTCGCCCAGGCGACCTATGACCGGCAAGCCGCGCTGATGAAGCAGGGCTTCACCACGCGCGCCAGCTTCGATGCGGCGGCGCAGCAAGTCGCGGCGGCGAAGGCGCGGCTGGCGACCGCCAATGCCAGTGCGGCCAAGGCGCGCACGCAAGTTGGCAGCGGCACCGATGGATCGGGCGTGCCGGCCGCAGTGCAGGCAGCAATGGTCCAGCGCGACAAGGCTGCGCTCGATCTGCGGCGTACCTCGGTCTACGCGCCGGTATCGGGTACGATCAGCCAGTCCGACCGGCTCCAGGTCGGGCAGATGATGATCGTCGGCTTGCCCGCCGTCAGTATCGTGTCGAACCATCCGGCGTGGGTCGAGGCCAATTTCAAGGAAACCGAGCTCAACAAGATGTGCGTCGGGCAACCCGCCGAGGTCGAGTTCGATGCCTATAATGGCCTGAAACTGAAGGGCCATGTTCAGTCGATCGGTGCCGGCACCGGCTCTGAATTCTCGGTGCTTCCGGCGCAGAATGCCACGGGCAATTGGGTCAAGGTGACGCAGCGCGTGCCGGTGCGCATCGCGATCGACCAGGCGAGCAAACGGCCGCTGATCGCTGGGCTCAGCGCCAACGTCACCGTGGATGTGCGCAGTGGCCACTGCTAATCCCGATGCGGGCGAGGCCGATCGGCTCGCCCGCATCCCCTCGACCGAGGAGGCGGTGCCGCTCGAGGAGCGCGCCGCGCTCCACACCAGCAATCGTCCACTGCTGACGATCGGCGTGATGGCGGCGACGATCATGCAGATCCTCGATTCGACCATCGCCAATGTGGCCCTGCCGCACATGCAGGCCTCGCTCAGCGCCACGTCCGACACGGTCACCTGGGTGCTGACCAGCTATATCGTCGCCTCGGCGGTCGCGATTCCGCTGACCGGCTGGCTCGCCGACCGGATCGGGTCGCGCAATCTTTTCCTCGGCGCGGTGGTCGGTTTCGTGATCGCTTCGATGCTGTGCGGTCTTGCCAGCAGCCTGCCCGAAATGGTGATCTTCCGCGTGCTGCAAGGTGTCGCGGCGGCGTTTATGAACCCGCTCAGCCAGACCGTGATGATGGATATCAACCCGCGTTCCAAACAGGCGGCGGCGATGTCGATCTGGGGCATGGGCATCATGGTCGGGCCGATTTTGGGGCCGGTGATCGGCGGTTGGCTGACCGACAATTACGACTGGCGCTGGTGCTTCTACGTCAACGTGCCGATCGGTATCGCTTGCTTCCTTATCCTGTGGGCGCTGTTGCCCTCGCGCGACATCACCAAGCGCGGGTTCGACATTTTCGGTTTCTCGATGCTGGCGGTGGCGATCAGCGCTTTCCAGTTGATGCTCGACCGGGGGCAGACGCAGGACTGGTTCAGCTCGTGGGAAGTGTGGACCGAGGGCATGGTCGCGCTGGCGAGCGCATGGATGTTCTTCGTCCAGTTGTTCACCGCCAGAAATCCGATGTTCGATCGGGCTCTGTTCCTCAATCGCAATCTGTTGACGGGCGTCGGCTTCATGCTGGTGCTCGGCGTACTGATGACAGCGACGCTCGCCTTGCTCCCCCCGATGCTGCAGCAGCTTTACGGCTATCCGGTGTTGACCGCAGGTATCCTGCTCATGCCACGCGGGATCGGCATTGTCGGTTCGATGTATATCGCCGGGCAGTTGATGAAGCGCCAGGTCGATCCGCGGATGATGGTCGGCACCGGACTGCTCATTGCTGCCTGGTCGCTTTATGACATGACGGGCTGGACGCTCGAAATGGGGCAGCAACCCTTCATCGTCACCGGCTTCGTGCAGGGGATTGGACTTGGGCTGGTGTTCATCCCGCTCAATATCACCGCCTTCGGGACGCTCGATCCCCGTTATCGTACCGAGGCGTCGAGCTTGATGAATCTGTCGCGCAACATTGGCGGTTCGGCGGGCATTTCGGTGGTGACTGCGTTGCTTGCCCGCAACATCCAGACCGCGCATTCCGAGATCGGTCAGCATATCCCCGATCCCGGCCTGGTGGCCAACGATCCGGTGGTGAGTTCGATCACGGGCGGAGCTACCGATACGGTGCTGGCGATGGCCGACGCGATCGTCAACAAGCAGGCAGCGATGGTCGCCTATCTCGACGACTTCAAGCTGATGATGATCCTGACGCTGGGCTCGATCCCCTTGGTGTTCCTGCTGCAACGCCCGGCGGCCCCCAAGGTCGGGGACGAACCTGTCCATGTGGCGATGGATTGAGCAGAGAATCCGTTGCGGGGGCGAGCCTTTTCGCGTCGTGATGCGTTGGCGGGGCGATGAAGACACTTTGGTTCATTACAAATCCCAAATCGGGCACGGCCACCCCGGCCAAAGCGGAGGCGCTGGCGACGGTGTTCGCCGATCGCGGACTGGTGCTGGCCGGGCGCACCGCCTTTCCCGATGACGCCTTGCCGACACCGGAGGCGCTGGACTCGGCGGGCGTCGATACCGCGGTACTGTTCGCTGGCGACGGCACCATCAACGCCGCCGTGTGCGCGCTGGCCGAGTGGCACGGCACCATCCTGATTCTGCCGGGCGGCACCATGAACATGCTGGCGAAGCATCTTCACGGCTCCACCGATTCGGCAGCGATTGTCGCGGCCGCGGTCGAGCACGGGCGCAGGACGAGCCTGCCCTATGTCGACGTCGCCGGGCACCGCGCCTTCGTCGGCTTGATCCTGGGCCCGGCGGCCACCTGGGTACGGGCGCGCGAGATGGTGCGCGCCGGGCGGCTGCGTGGGCTCGGCCGGGCGATGAAGCACGCGTGGCAGCGAACCTTTGGTCGGGGCATCCGGCTGGAAGGCGTGCCCGCTTTAAAGCATGGCGCGCAAGCTGTGTTCGTCCGGCCGGAAGCCGATCATCTCGACATCGCCGCCATCGATGCGCGCGATTTCCGGGCGATTGCGCGGCTGGGGTGGGAATGGGTGACGGGCGATTGGGTTGCCGCCGCCGAGGTCACGCAATGCCATGTCGGGCAGTTTCGCACGCGCGGCGACAAGCCCGCGCTGGCGCTGGTTGACGGCGAGCCGATCATGCTCGAAGCCGGTAGTATGGTGCGGGTGGGCATGATGCGTGAAATCTTCCTTACGACCAGGGCGGCCGCGTGACGCGGTTGTTTCACGTCAGCGATGTCCATTTCGGGCGCGAGGATGCAGCCGCAGTCGCGTGGTTCGATGCGCTGGTAAAGGCCGAAAAGCCCGATGCCGTGGTGATGACCGGCGACCTGACCATGCGCGCGCGACGGCGTGAGTTCGCGGCGGGGCTCGCCTGGTTGCAAGGGCTTGGCGTGCCGGTAACGGTCGAAGTCGGCAATCATGATTTGCCCTATTTCAATCCGATCGACCGCTTCTTCCGACCCTATCGGCGAATGACGGCGGTGGAGCGCATGGTCGAGCAACCGCTCGATCTGCCGGGCATCGCGATTATCCCGTTGGTAACGACGGCGCGGGCGCAGTGGCGGCTCAACTGGTCCAAGGGCAAGGTCAGTCGCGCGGCGCTGGAGCGGGCGCTATCGCTGATCGCGGCGGTGCCGGAGGGGCGTTTGATCTTTATCGCGTGCCATCACCCTTTGGCAGAGCCCGAAACGCGGATGTCGGCGCGCACGCATAATGGCGCGCAGGCGCTGGTTGCGCTGGCGCGGGCGGGTGCCGATGCGGTATTGACCGGCCATGTCCACGACCCGTTCGATATCGCGCATGAGATTGAAGGACGGACCGTTCGGATGATCGGGGCGGGCACCCTGTCCGAGCGCGTCCGCATCACGCCCCCCTCGTTCAACGAGATCCGCATCGGCGATGGAGGGTTTGACGTCGTGCAACGCACGATGGACCTGGCCCCGGCAACCCCTTTGCTACGCGAACGCGCGGAATAGGCCTGCCAGGAGCAAAAGGGCGGCTTCGTGGAACGAAAAAGGGCGGCCCGTTGCCGGACCGCCCCTTCGCGACTGGGTATGAAAAGGACTTAGCGCTTCGAGAACTGGAAGCTGCGGCGTGCCTTGGCGCGGCCGTACTTCTTGCGCTCGACCGTGCGGCTGTCGCGGGTCAGGAAGCCTGCTGCCTTGACGGGGGCGCGCAGGATCGGCTCGAACTTGGTCAGCGCCTGGCTGATGCCATGCTTGACCGCGCCGGCCTGGCCCGAAAGGCCGCCGCCCTTGACGGTGCAGACGACGTCATAGGCACCTTCGCGCTCGGTCACGCCGAACGGCTGGTTGATGACGAGGCGCAGCGTCGGACGGGCGAAATACACGTCCTGGTCACGACCGTTGATGGTGATCTTGCCCGAACCGGGCTTGATCCACACGCGGGCGACGGCGTCCTTGCGGCGGCCGGTTGCATAAGCGCGGCCCTGCTTGTCGAGGATCTGCTCGCGCAGCGGCATCGTCGGAGCAGCGGGCTCGGCAATGTGGCCGGCCATATACTCTTCGGCCTTGCGGTCCGAGGCAGCCGATTCCGCCGGAATGGCGGGGGCAGGGGTGTTGGTCAGGCCGGCGAGATCGGCGAGGGACTGGCGGTTGTCGGACATTAGTTGCCCACCTTGTTCTTGCGGTTCATGCTGCCGATGTCGAGGACTTCGGGGTTCTGGGCCTCATGCGGGTGCTCGGTGCCGGCGAAGACGCGCAGGTTGCGCAGCTGCTGACGGCCAAGCGGGCCGCGCGGGATCATCCGCTCGATCGCCTTTTCAATCACGCGCTCGGGGAAACGACCTTCGAGCACCTTGCCCGCGGTGATGCCCTTGATGCCGCCGGCATAACCGGTGTGCTTGTAATAGACCTTGTCCTTCAGCTTGTTGCCGGTGAACTTGACCTTGTCCGCGTTGATGATGATGACATTGTCACCGCAATCGACGTGCGGGGTGAAGCTCGGCTTGTGCTTGCCGCGCAGGATATTGGCGACGATCGAGGCCATGCGGCCGACGACCAGACCATCGGCATCGATGATCAGCCACTTTTTTTCCACCTCATGCGGCAACGCCGGCTTGGTGGTCTTCATCAGCGCCTTCATGGGGCTTGTGACCTTTATGTATGAACGGGTGTAAAACGACAGGTGCCGCCCCGAAGGACGGCACCGATGCACGGCCTATTGCGGCGAATAGGGGTGAAAGTCAAGCAAAGTGCGGCTTTGCTGACGGGTATCGGAATACCGCTTCAATCTCATGCTGGCGGGGTGACGGTTATGACGGTGGCGGTGCGCGTGCGGTGAAGGCTGCGACCGTCCGACGCGATCACGTCGCTGGCTTCGGTGCTTTCGACGAGCAGGCCTGAGGTGGAGTCGAACCTCCGCGTCGAGTGGGTCGTGACCGATGGCGCGGCCACCGGCCCCGCCGCAAATTTTCCTGGGCTATCGGCGAGCGACGATGCGTCGACGTTGCCGGTCGCCTCGGTTTCGATGGTGACTTGACCATTTGCGGCATGCCGCACGGTTTCGGTGCCGGACAGGGCCATCCCCGGTGCCAGGGGTGGGCGACTGGGCAGCGTCACCGCGACTTTGCCTGGCAGGCGGTCGGTCAAGTGCCCGGCGAGCAGCGGCGACACGATCGACGTCAGCATTGCGACCTTCCGCTCGGGCGGCATGGCGCGCAGCGGTGCGGCGAGCGCGGTCGACATGCCGGGACGGCGGGTGCCGATCGCCATCCGCTCGATTGCCATAGCGATCTGCGCGATGGCGGCGTCGGCATCCTCGACACCCTCGATCGATCCATCGGGGCCGAGCGCGAAGCGCAGTGGGCGGTTGAGCAGACTTTCCGTTGCGGTCGCAAACATTTGAGCAACGCCTGCGGCATTTTGGTGATCGACCATCACCAGCGTGACGATCGCGGTGAATCCGCGGTCGGTCTGGTGAAACACGACCGTTCGCTTTGACTGAAACCGCCGCTCAACGCCGTCTGCGGAGCGCGTTTCGATCGAGTCGTAGCGGTAGGGGCGATCCTGGATGGGATGGAACGTTGCCTGTGCCGCACTTGCAATGAGCGCAACCGGGAGCAATCCCAGCCAGCGGGTCACGCGAAACGACGGCCCACGGCATGGGCGGCGGCCGTCGCCGCGATCAAGGTGAGTGCAGCATTGGCCTGGTGTGCGACCGCGACGACGATCTCGACGCCGCTTAGCAACGTGGCAATTCCAAGCACGATCTGACATGCGACCAAGCCGATCAATATCGCGGCGGTGCGGGGTGCCCCCGCCCGCATCGTCCCAAGCGCGAGCGTGACGAGTCCTGCCGCCGCCACGAAGGCGAACCAGCGGTGGATAAACTGCACCACCACCGGATTGTCCACGGCATTGCGCCATAACGGATCGGTCAGCGGCGTGGCGGCGGGGAAGATTTCATCGCCCATCAAGGGCCAACTGGAAAAGGCATAGCCCGCGTCGAGCCCGGCGGTGAACGCCCCGAACAGGATTTGCCCGAACAGCAGGCCAAGAGCGAGGACCGCGACGGGCCGCAAACGCGCCGGTCGTGCGCGGCCATTGAGCGCCAAAGCGCGCAGATCGAGCGCGGTCCATACCGTTCCGGCGAGCAAGGTGAGCGCGGTGACGAGATGGACCGCCAGGCGGACATGGCTGACGTCGGTGCGCTTGACGAGGCCGGACGACACCATCCACCAGCCGATCGCCCCCTGGAAACAGACCAGCGCCACCAGCGCGAACAAGCGCGGCACATAACCGCGCGGCACGCGGCCGCGGATCCAGAACCACAGGAGCGGCAGCAAATAGGCGGCTCCGACCACGCGCCCGAGCAAGCGATGCAGATATTCCCAGAAGAAGATCGCCTGGAAACCCGCCATCGACATGCCGCGATTGAGCTGCTGATATTCCGGGATTT
The DNA here is from genome assembly GCF_049897725.1 of Sphingomonas sp. PSPC2-2. Classification (NCBI taxonomy): domain Bacteria; kingdom Pseudomonadati; phylum Pseudomonadota; class Alphaproteobacteria; order Sphingomonadales; family Sphingomonadaceae; genus Sphingomonas; species Sphingomonas sp. PSPC2-2. Next base: position 252,788 of record NZ_JAFCWU010000005.1, read on the forward strand.
TCTTGTAGTTATCGAATTCCGCCTGCCACTGCACGGCATTGAGCGGCGGAATCACCCCGCTGATCGGCTTCCACTGGGTAATCGAAAGGCCGGATTCGGTGAGGCGGGTAATGCCCCCGATCACCACCATCGCGACAACGAGCGCGGCAACGCCAAACAACCAGTTGGACAAGGTGCGCGGGCGGAGCTGTTGCGGGAGCGAGGACGCTTGAAGCATGGGTCTGCCTTACGCGTCCGTCATCCGCGCGTCGATTGCGGAATAGCGCTCCGTCAAAAAATCCCCGACAAAAATCCTTGCGATGATATGTTGTAACTTTGGGCGTGGCGTGCCACATGGCACAGCAGAATGACGACTCTGACCCTATCTCCCACCGTACGGTGGATCGAACAGCGTTTCGACAATATGGCGATCGGCCTGTCCGGGCTGTGCGTGGTGCATTGCATCGCGAGTTCGGTGTTTATCGCGCTGGCTTCGACGGCGGGCGGGTTGCTGCTCAACCCGTTGTTTCATGAGGTTGGCCTGACGATTGCGATTGGTTTCGGCGTGCTGGCGCTGGGCCGCGGCATCTTCACGCACGGTTATATGATCCCGGCGGTGGTCGGTTCGGCCGGGCTCGGCACGATGGCGGGGGCAATTTCGCTGCCGCATGACGGATCGGGCATGGAGACGGTGTGGACGCTGATCGGCGTCGCCATTCTCGCGCTCGGCCATGATCTGAACCGGCGCGCGGCCAACTGACCGCTTGAGTCGCGCCGTTGCGGCTTGGGTCGACAACGCTTATCTGACCCGCATGGCAACGCATCACCATACCGAACCGCAGGGCGCGGATCTTGCCGTCGCGGCGCAGGCGACGCTCGAGCGCTCGGGCGAGCAATGGACCGCGATGCGCGCCAACATCTTTCGGGCGCTGGCCGGATTCGACAAGCCGGCCTCTGCCTATGACATTGCCGAGGCCGTTTCCAAGGCCGAAGGGCGGCGGATCGCGGCCAATAGCGTGTACCGCATCCTGGATTTATTCGTCGGCAAGAACCTGGCGCGGCGGGTGGAAAGCTCCAACGCTTATATCGCCAATGCCCATCCCGGCTGCCTGCACGACTGCATCTTCCTGGTATGCGACACCTGCGGGCAGACGGTGCATCTGGACGATGACCGGATCACCAATGGCGTGCGCTCGGCGGCCGAGGCTGCCGGGTTTTCGCCGGTTCGCCCGGTGATCGAAGTGCGCGGAAAATGCGCGGATTGCGACTAGGCGCGTTCCGGCGGGTTTGGGCAAAACGGCGTGTGTCCGATATCGTCAGACCAGATCCTTGCCCATCCTAAGCCCCGGCACGGGGGGATCGGTATCCGCCATTGTGGGCACGCGCTCGATCTGGTGATAGCCGCACGCCCGGTACAGCGGTTCCCCGCCCAGCGTCGCCATCATTTCCAGACGGCGAAACCCCGCGGCACGGGCGGCTTCCTCGCATAGCGTCAGCACCATCCGGCCAATGCCGCGGCGGATGAAATCGGGGTCGGTATACATGGCGCGAATCCGCGCCGGCTCGGTCGCCGGGTCGAGCAAGCGGGCATCGCGGCGGATCGCGCTGGCATCGCCGCCATAGAGCGTCGCACGATAACTCCAGCCGCCGCACCCCGCGATCGTGTCGCCTTCGGTGACGACGAAATAGGTGCGGTCTGCGATCAACTGCGTGTCCAACCCCATGCTGACCCGGCTTGCCGCGACTTGCGCCGGGGTCAGAAATGCCGACTGCAGCGCGTCGATCGCACGATCCATGACCGTACGGATTGCCGGGATGTCGGCCTCGGTGGCAAGGCGATGGGTCAATTGCGGCATGGTTAGACTGTGATGCGCAGATGCACCGCTCGTCAAGAATTTGCCGAGCGCGATCCAGGCAATCGACAGGCACGGGCCACGGCGCTAAGTTGGGGGGATGGTTGACGCTCTCCAAACGCCGTTGCTCGATACGGTTCATTATCCTGCCGATCTCCGGGCGCTTGCGCCCACCCAGCTCCGCCAGCTCGCCGACGAGCTCCGGCAGGAGACGATTGCGGCGGTCGGCGTCACCGGGGGGCACCTCGGTTCCGGGCTCGGCGTGGTCGAGCTGACGGTTGCGATCCACTATGTGTTCGACACGCCCAACGACCGACTCGTGTGGGATGTCGGCCACCAATGCTACCCGCACAAGATCCTGACCGGGCGGCGCGACCGCATCCGCACGCTGCGCATGGGCGGTGGCCTCAGCGGCTTCACCAAGCGCAGCGAGAGCGAATACGATCCGTTTGGCGCGGCGCACAGCTCGACCTCGATCTCGGCCTCGCTCGGCTTTGCGGTCGCCAACAAGATTGCGGGCAAGCCCGGCAAGGGCATTGCGGTCATCGGCGACGGCGCGATGTCGGCGGGCATGGCCTATGAGGCGATGAACAATGCCGCCCAGGCGGGCAACCGGCTGGTCGTCATCCTCAACGACAATGACATGTCAATCGCGCCGCCGGTCGGCGGGCTGTCGGCCTATCTCAGCCGGATCGTGTCGAGCCGCGAGTTTCTGGGCCTGCGCGATCTGGCGCGCAAAGTCGCCAAGCGGCTGCCCAAGCCGATCGCCACCGGCATGCGCAAGACCGAGGAGTTCGCGCGCGGCATGGCGATGGGCGGCACGCTGTTCGAGGAACTGGGCTTTTATTATGTCGGCCCGATCGACGGCCACAATCTCGACCAGCTCATCCCCGTGCTCGAAAATGTCCGCGATGCCGAGGAAGGGCCGATCCTCGTCCATGTCGTGACCAAGAAGGGCAAGGGCTATGCGCCTGCCGAAGCCGCAGCCGACAAATATCACGGCGTCCAGAAGTTCGACGTCATCACCGGCGCGCAGGCCAAGGCCCCGCCGGGACCGCCGCAATATCAGAATGTGTTCGGCGCGCAGCTGAGCAAGGAAGCCGAGAGCGATCCGCTGATCTGCGCGATCACGGCGGCGATGCCCTCGGGCACCGGGCTCGACGGTTTCTCCAAGGCGCATCCGGAACGCTTCTTCGACGTCGGCATTGCCGAGCAGCACGCCGTCACCTTCGCCGCCGGCCTCGCCGCGCAGGGAATGCGGCCGTTCTGCGCGATCTATTCGACCTTCCTGCAGCGCGCCTATGACCAGGTCGTCCACGACGTCTGCATCCAGAACCTGCCGGTGCGCTTCGCGATCGATCGCGCCGGGCTGGTCGGGGCCGATGGCGCGACGCATGCCGGGTCGTTCGACGTGACCTATATGGCGTCGCTGCCCAATATGGTGGTGATGGCCCCGGCCGACGAAGCCGAACTGGTGCACATGACGCACACTGCCGTGCTGCACGACAGCGGGCCGATCGCGTTGCGCTATCCGCGCGGCAACGGCACTGGCGTGGCGCTGCCCGAGGTGGCCGAGCGGCTCGAGATCGGCAAGGGCCGCATCGTCCGCCAGGGGCATAAGGTGGCGATCCTGTCGCTCGGCACGCGGCTGGGCGAGGCATTGCGCGCGGCCGAGGCGCTGGAGGCGCGGGGCCTGTCGACCACCGTCGCCGATTTGCGCTTCGCCAAGCCGCTCGACGAGGACTTGATCCGCAAGCTGCTGACCACGCATGAAGTGGCGGTGACGATCGAGGAAGCCTCGGTCGGCGGGCTCGGCGCGCATGTGCTGACGTTCGCAAGCGACTCCGGCCTGATCGACGCGGGCCTCAAGCTGCGCACCATGCGCTTGCCCGACCTGTTCCAGGATCAGGACAAGCCCGAGGTGCAATATGCCCAGGCAGGGCTCGACGCCGATGCGATCGTCGATACGGTGCTGAAGGCGCTGCGTCACAATTCGAACGCAGTAGTGGAGGGCGCGCGGGCCTGAGGGGGAAGGGGCTCGCCCCCTCCCCTCGATACTTGGCGCTGGTCATAAGCGGCGACCCTCGTCCCATCGAAACCCCCGCCGTTCTCGAAAGACCCGCGCATGTGCTTTTCGGCCACCGCCAGCTTTACCGCCGCCGGGGTGCTGGCCACGGTCGGCGTGGCGACATTGCGCCATGTGCGTGAGCCGCGCGCGCTGCTATTCGCTTGTGTCCCGCTGCTGTTTTCCGCGCACCAGTTTTCCGAAGGCATGGTGTGGCTCGCGCTTGAGGGGCGGCTGGGCCCCTATGCACTCGATCATGCGGTGTTCCTGTTCACGCTCTACGCAATCGGCATCCTGCCGCTGCTGATGCCAGTCGCGGTGCTGCTGATGGAGCCTCCGGGATGGCGGCGCATTGCGATTTTGGGGACGGTTGCGGTCGGCGCGGTGGTGTTCGCTTGGGACATGTCGGGTCTTGTCGTCGCGCCGACCTGCGCCGTCATCGAGCAGCATTCGATCCGGTACACCAACCCGATCACCAGCCAATTGTGGGTGTCGCTGCTTTACATCTTGGCGACGTGTGGGGCGCTGCTGCTGTCCACCCACCGCGTGGTGCGGACCTATGGTGCGCTCAACGTGATCGGGCTGACGATCGTGCATCTGGTGAAGGGGTATGCCTTCGCCTCGGTGTGGTGCTTTTACGCCGCGGTGCTGAGCGTGGTGCTGTACCGCCAGTTCAACCGGCAGGACATCGATATCAAAACGCCCAACGGCACGACACCGGGTTTGCGGCCGTTCCTTCTGTCGTGGCTGCGCGGCTGAGGGGAGCGGTCGCGCCCCACCGTCCCTGTCGCGGGGCCTATATCTTGGTATAGTCGGCACGAATGGGGTCACCGCTATTGCGGTTGCGCGTTATGGTGGCTTCGCCCAGTCGAGAAAGGGGACGCAATGAGCACGCCCGATACACGCGCCCCGCAGATGTTTCCCGTGCTCAATGCCGCGCAGATCGCGACGGCGCGGCGCTTTGCCAGCGGCCCCGAACGCCACTTCGCGCCGGGCGAGCAAGTCTATGCGATCGGCGAACAGGATGCTCCGGCATGGCTGGTGCTGGAGGGATCGATCGACGTCGTCCGGCGCGATGGCTTGAACCATGAAGCGCCGGTTACGACTCATAATGCGGGGCAGTTTACCGGCGAGGTCAATCAACTGGCCGGGCGTGGCTCGATTGCTGCGGGTCACGCCGGGCCGAACGGCTGTGTGGCGCTGCCTTTCGATCCGGCGCATCTGCGCGCGTTGATGGTCGGGTCGGCCGATGTGGGCGAGATCGTCATGCGCGCGCTCATTCTCCGTCGCGTCGCGCTGATCGAGCAAGGCGGGGCGGGGACGATCCTGATCGGCGTGCCGAACAGCGCGGACGTCATCCGCCTCCAGGGCTTCCTGACGCGCAGCGGCTACCCCAATAAAGTGCTCGACGCGGCCGCCGATGCCGAGGGGAAGGCGCTGATCGAACGCATCGGAGTTTTGCCCGAAGACCTCCCGCTCGTGGTTTGCCCGAGCGGAGAGGTGTTGCGCAATCCGAGCAACCTGCAAGTGGCCACGTGCGTCGGCATGACACCCAAGCTCGATCCCGCGAAGATTTATGACGTGGCGATCGTCGGTGCCGGTCCGGCGGGATTGGCAGCGGCTGTCTACGCCGCATCGGAAGGCCTGTCGGTCATCGTTCTCGACGAACGTGCAATGGGCGGCCAGGCTGGCGCATCGTCGCGCATCGAGAATTATCTTGGCTTCCCCACGGGTATTTCGGGGCAAGCCTTGGCTGGTCGTGCCTTCAATCAGGCAGTGAAATTCGGCGCGGAAATCGCGGTGCCGCTGGGGGTGAAGGCGCTCGATTGCACCGCCGAGCGGATCGCGCTCGACCTGGTCGGCGGGCAGCAATTGCTGGCACGCGCAATCGTCGTCGCGTCGGGCGCGCGGTATCGACGGCCGGCAATCGCCAACCTCGCCGAGTTCGAGGGGCGGGGTATTTCCTATTGGGCCTCCCCGATCGAGGCCCGGCTTTGTGCAGGCGAAGAGGTCGCGCTGGTCGGCGGTGGCAATTCAGCCGGGCAGGCGATCGTATTTCTGGCACCCCAGGTGCGACATCTGCATCTTATTGTGCGGCGCAGCCTTTCCGAAACCATGTCGCAATATTTGATCGACCGGATCGCCGCGTTGCCGAACGTGCAGATCCATGTCGGCAGCGAGGTCGTCGCGCTGGAGGGCGATCCTGCGACCGGGCTTGAGTCGGCGGAGTTCCGAAATTTAGCCGACGGGACATCCCGTCGCCTGGCGTTGCACCACTTGTTCCTCTTCATTGGTGCCGACCCAAATACCGACTGGCTGAAAGACTGCGTCGACACCGACGACAAGGGCTTCATTGTAACGGGCGGCGGTGCCCGGTCGCTGGAAACCAGCCTGCCCGGTGTGTTTGCCATTGGCGACGTCCGCGCCGGCTCGACCAAACGCGTGGCTGCGGCGGTTGGCGAGGGGGCCGCCGTCGTCGCGCAGATTCACGCCCTTCTCGCCGAACGATCGACCACGGAGACCGTATGACATCCTGCCGTCACAGCATCACGATCAACGAAGTCACGCCCAGCGCGCGGGGGTGTGAGGAATGCCTGAAGATCGGAAGCGTCTGGCTCCACTTGCGCTTGTGCCGTTCGTGCGGACATGTCGGGTGTTGCGATCAGTCGCCGCATCGACACGCACGCGCACATTTCAATGCGACCCAGCACCCCATCATCGAAGGCTATGATCCGCCCGAGGGCTGGGGGTGGTGTTACGTCGACCAGGAGGAAATCGATTTGCCCGACCAAACGCCGCAACGGGGCCCGATTCCGCGTTATTATTGAGCGACCGAGTGAGCATGGGCAATCGCCTCGCTGGCGTCGGAACAGCGCGGTTGCGCCTCGCGCGTTTCCATTGCCCGGCGGGTTCTGCGTATTAGTCCCAATGCCGATCTCTGGCGGTGAGCGGTATCGTGGCCCCGGTATCGATACCTACGGAGGCTGGCATGAAGACCATATTGCTGCTGCTGCACGACGATGGTGGCCAGGAGGCGCGCTTGCAGGCTGCGCTGGACCTGACACGCACCTTGGAAGGGCATCTGGTATGCCTGGACGTGACGATCATGCCGACCATGGTGGTTTCCGATGCGCTGGGCGATGCGGGTTTTGGCATGTTGCTGCAGGAGGAAAGGCAGCGCGAGAGCGCCAACCGCGAGAAACTGGAGGCCCGACTCGTTCATGAGGATGTGAGCTGGGACTGGCGCGATGCAACCGGCGAAGTGGCCCCGTGCCTGCGCGATGAAACCGCGCTTGCCGATCTCATTGTCGTCAATCGCCAGTTGGAGGCTTGCCCGGTGCCCGACATGCGGGCGCTGGCGGGCGACCTGGTGGTAAAGACCCACATCCCGGTGCTGGCCGTGCCGGAGGATTTGAGTCGGCTCGATCTCGACCGGGCGCTGATCGCCTGGGATGGCTCTACCGCGTCGGCGGCAGCACTGCGGGCGGCGGTGGCGCTCCTGCGCCATGCCGAACGCGTGACGATCATCGCGATCGGCGACGAGTCCGACCGACTCCCCGCCGAAGCGGCTGCGGCCTATCTCTCTCGCTATGGCATTCACGCAGAGGTCGAACATGTCGCGCTGGACGGGGCAAAGGTCGGCGATGTGCTGTTTGAACGGGTGTCGAGCGGGCACTTCGGCTATGTGGTGATGGGCGGGTTCGGCCATCACCGTGTTGCCGAGGCCCTGTTTGGTGGAGTTACCAGGATGATGCTGACGAAAAGCCCCGTGCCGATTTTCCTGGCGCACTGAACGATCTTGGGGATGTTCTTGTTCGTCCGCTTCGCTGCGGCCCTTTCGGTCGCGGCGAGCGTCCCGGTTGCCAGCGCGACACTCCAACAACCGGTGCCGCCCGCTGCGGCGCAGGCACCGCGCTGGTCGGCCGGCGATCTTGCCGCGCTCGTCCAGGAAATCGGGCGGTCGACGCAGGAAGGGTTGAGTCCCGAGCGCTACGGCGCGACGGCGTTGCAACGCGCGATCGACCAGCGCGCGCCAGATTTGGAGGCGGAGGCCAGCCGCGCCGCACTGCTCCTCGCGCATGATTATGCGGAAGGTGCGGCATCCGCCGATGCACGCAAGGGCTGGGAGATCGCACGCGATCCGATCGACCTGGACCTGTGGCTGCGCGAGGCGCTCGCGCGGCACGATGTGGCCGGGGCGTTGCAAGCGCTGCTGCCGCGGTCGTCGGGCTATGCCGCATTGCGCGCCGCGCTGCCGGCTTGCGACACCCCGGCGCATTGCACGACATTGAAGGTCAACCTCGAACGCTGGCGCTGGTTGCCGCGCGCGCTGGGTGCCCACTACCTTTGGGCCAATCCGGCAGCGTATCGACTCGATCTGATCGAGGGGGACCGCGTCATCCAGAGCCACCGCATTATCGTTGGCAAGCCGACCACGCCGACCCCCGTGTTTGCCACGTTGGTGACCGGGGTGACCGCCAATCCGTGGTGGAATGTGCCGAGCAGCATCGTGTCGGAAAGCGTGGGTGCGATGGTGCGCAATCGTCCGGCTCAGGCCGCACGGCTTGGCTATGTCGCCACGCGCGGCGCGGGTGGTCGATTGCAAGTGCGGCAGCGACCGGGGCCGCTCAACGCGCTTGGCCAAGTCAAGATCGAGATGCCCAACGCTTATAGCATCTTCCTGCACGACACGCCGTCAAAGGGGCTGTTCGAGCAGGAGCGGCGGGCATTCTCGCACGGATGTATGCGGACCGAACACCCTGACGTGCTGGCGCGCACGCTGCTCGCACCGGAGACCGCGCGGAGCTTCGACCAATATCTGGCGCAGGGCACCAATCATACGTTTGCGCTCGATCGCCCGGTGCCCGTCTACATCGTCTATTTCACCGCAGTGGCCGATCCGGCGGCAACAAGTGGCGTGGCGTATCTTGACGACGTTTACGGCCGCGATGCCGGGCTGGCGAAAGCAGCCTGAGTCTTTCACTCCAGGGCAACGATCCACGTACTCTTCCCGATAGAGCGGATCGGCGTCGCTGTTACCCTCCAGCCGATGAAGACCTCACCGCCTATTCCAGCGCCCGCGCCGGGCGAGCAGACAGAGACACTGGCGTTTCTCTCGTCGGGTGCCGCCTTTGGTCTCGCAAGTCCGCCCCGCCGGATCGACACCCATGCTGCGATCGTGTTTCTGTGCCCTGATCGCGCGTGGAAGCTGAAGCGCGCCGTGCGCTTGCCCTATCTCGATTTCTCGACACCGGCTCTGCGCGAACGCGCACTGGCGGCGGAACTGGCACTCAACCGCCGCACCGCTCCGATGCTGTATCGTGCGCTCCATCCTGTCCGGCGCGGCAAAACGGGGCAGTTGTCGATCGGCGGGGCGGGCGAGACGGTCGACTGGCTGCTCGAAATGACGCGGTTTCCCGACGGCGCATTGCTCGACGAGATGGCGGCGACGGCAGAGATCGACGATGCGCTGCTGCTGCGGCTGGCGGATCGCGTTCAACGCTTCCACGCCACGGAACCGATCGTCCGGACCGCGACAGCGGCAGAAGGCTTTCGCACCGTCGTCGAAGCGGCGCTGGATCGCCTGGGCGAGTTTTCGACGATCCTTGATGAAGCGCAGGTCGCCCGGCTGGGCGACGATCTGCGGAGACGGGTGGAGGAACTCGCGCCGCTGCTCGATGCGCGCGCAGTGGCGGGGCGGGTGCGGCATGTCCATGGCGATTTGCACCTCGCCAATATCGCGGTGCTCGATGGTGAGCCGACGTTATTCGACTGTCTCGAATTTGATGCCGAACTCGCCACCACCGACGTCCTTTACGATCTCGCCTTTCTGTTGATGGATTTGTGGCACCGCGGGCTGCGGCGCGCGGCGAACATCGTGTTCAACCGCTACGTCGACCTTTCGCCGGAGGATGAAGGGGGCGTTGCACTGCTGCCCGTTTTCCTGGCGACGCGCGCGGTTATTCGCGCGCATGTCGCCGCGACTCGCAGCACGCAGGCCGGCCGGGATAGCGCGCAGGACCGTGACGCGCGTGGCTATCTTGCCTTGGCGACGGAGTTGATCGCGCCGGTGCCGCCTTCGCTGGTCGCGATCGGAGGATTGTCGGGGACTGGAAAGTCGAGTGTCGCACGCGGTCTAGGTGGAGAGATCGGTCGCGCACCGGGCGCCCGTATCCTGCGCACCGACGTGCTGCGAAAGCGCAGTGCGGGCGTCATGCCTGAAATGGGGTTGCCGCCCGCTTATTATGGGCCCGATACGACGGAGCAGGTCTATCGTCTGCTCGATCGGCTGGCCGCTGCGGCGTTGGCGCAGGGGAGTGCGGTCATCGTCGATGCAACCTTTGCCTCGCGCGATCAGCGCAATGCGATCGAGATCGTGGGGAGACGCGGTCGCGTGGCTTTTACCGGTATCTGGCTGGAGACCGATCTCCACCACCGTCTGGCGCGGGTCGTGGGGAGGCTGCATGATGCCTCGGACGCAAATGCGGCGGTCGTTCGCGGGCAAGCGGCGAAGGCCGTTGGACCGCTCGGCGACTGGCACCGTGTTGCGGCAGATGGCGCGCTCGATGACGTCTTGCGCGCCGTGCGCGCGTTGGTGCGCAGCGCCTGATGACAGATGCCGCGGCCTATACCTGCTTGTTGGCTGTCCGGCGGCGCGGATGGCCGACTGCGACGCCGCCGGACAGCCGTGCGACCCACGGGTAGCGTTGGGCAACCTCCTCGGTATAGCCGAGGTTGAACACGGTCGGGCTTTTCGTGGGTCGGTCGGCACGCGTATAGAGCGTCCCGAACAGGCGATCCCACAGGAAATTGGTGATGCCGAAATTGCCATCCTCATCGTGGAAATGATGTTCGACGTGACGTACCTTCATCGTCGCCAGCCATTTGATCCGCGGCTTGTACGCAAGATGCTGGATGCAGTGGAAAAATTCGTAGAAGCAGGTGCAGAGCAGTCCGGTTGCGAACCCCGCTGCCGCGCCGCCGATCCCGCCGATCAGATAGCCGGGCAGGGCGGCAACCACGAGCAGCGTCGGCAGCGTGGTGTAGAGCGCGCCAAACAGCACCTCGAGATGATTGGGGTCGACATGATGGTCGTAGTGGATCCGCTTCCAGGTGGAGGCCAGAAACGGCACCTTGAACATCCAGTGGCAATGCAGCACCCAGCGGTGCAGCACGTACCAGATCAGCGGATAGGCAAACAGGATCAGTGCGACCGTCGCGACCGTCGGCAATGGTGCGGCGGGGTGCCACACGAACAGGCCGATCGAAAGCGCGGTCAGCGCCAGATAGGCGACGATGGTGTAATGCTGGAAATAGGCGACCACCAATTCGCGGAAGGTCATCCGGTCCAGATAATGCGACCGTGTCCAGAAGGTGCCGTTTTGGCCCGTGCGTGCGGTGTTCACTCGATGTCTGCCCGATCGTTCCGATTGGGGGCGAGCGATAGCGGTGGGGCAGGCGGCGGCGTTTGACCGCCATCAAATCGGCGATGGCCGCCGCCTCTAGGTAAAAATCCCAATATTCTAATGGGGTGGGGTGGCCGATCTGTGCGCCGTCGCGGGCCGACGCTTCCGGCGATCAGAGGATATTCCATGCCATTCGCAACGACCAATCCGTTTACGGGTGAAACCCTCAAGACCTTCCCGACTGCAACCGACGCCCAGGTGGTCGAAGCGATTGGCGCGGCGCACCAGGCGTTTCGGTCCTGGCGCGAGACGAGTTTTGCCGAACGCGCGCGGATCATGACCAATGCGGCGGCGATCCTGCGGCGCGACAGTGCGTCGCTGGCCGCGATCCTGACGCTGGAAATGGGCAAATTGCTGAGCGAGGCGAAGGCTGAGGTCGAATTGTCCGCCGCGATTTTCGACTATTATGCCCGCCATGCCGAAGCCTTGTTGCAGCCCGAGCGGCTCCCCGTTGCCGACCCGGCCGAGGGCGAGGCGATGCTGGTGTACGAGCCGCTGGGCGTGTTGCTGTGCGTCGAGCCGTGGAATTTCCCTTACTATCAGATCGCGCGCATCATCGCGCCGCAGCTTTCGGCGGGCAACACGATGCTGCTGAAACACGCCTCCAACGTGCCGCAGAGCGCCGCCGCTTTCGAAGCGTTGATGCTCGAGGCCGGGCTGCCCAAGGGCGCGTTCATCAACCTGTATGTCGACCATAAGCAAATCGAGCTGATCCTGAACGACCCGCGCGTGCAGGGCGTGGCGCTGACCGGCTCGGAAGCCGCTGGCGCAAGCGTGGCGGCCGCAGCGGGCAAGGCGCTGAAAAAGTCCACAATGGAACTGGGCGGTGCCGATGCCTTCGTCGTGCTGGCCGACGCCGATCTGGAAAAGACCACAAAATGGGCGGTGTTCGGTCGCCACTGGAATGGCGGGCAAGTGTGCGTGTCGTCCAAGCGCATGATTATCGTCGATCCGGTCTATGATGCCTTTCTGGAGGGCTACACCAAGGGTGTCGCCGCGTTGCGCATGGGCGATCCATTCGACCCCGAAACCACGCTTGCCCCCCTGTCGTCGCAGAGTGCCGCAGATGACCTGAAGGCGATGATCCGCAAGGCGGTCGAACATGGGGCCACCGCTACGGAAGTCGGGCCGGAAGCGCCCAATCACGGTGCGTTCGTGCGACCGACGATCCTGACCGACATCGGTGAGGACAATCCGGCGCGCTATTGGGAGTTCTTCGGTCCGGTCTCGATGCTGTTCCGGGCGAAGGACGAGGCGGATGCGATCCGCATCGCCAACGATTCGCCGTTCGGCCTCGGTGGCTCGGTGTTCACCAGTGACCCGGCGCATGGCGCGGAGGTCGCCAAGAAGATCTCGACCGGCATGGTGTTCGTCAACCATCCGACGATGGTCAAGGCCGACCTGCCCTTCGGTGGCGTCCGCCGCTCGGGTTATGGGCGCGAGCTGCTCGACCTCGGTCTCAAGGAATTCGTCAATCACAAGCTGATCGACGTCGTCGATATCGACGCCCCGTTCTGACGCCCCCCTTAGAGTTCCCCCGAAAAGGAAGCAGATCATGCAAAAGACCATGAAAGCCGCCGTTGTCCGCGAGTTCGGCAAGCCGCTGGTGATCGAGGAGGTCACGGTGCCGATGCCGGGGCCGGGCCAGATCCTCGTCAAGATCGCGGCGACCGGTGTGTGTCACACCGATCTTCATGCCGCCGAGGGCGACTGGCCGGTCAAGCCCAACCCGCCCTTCATTCCCGGGCATGAGGGCGTCGGCCACGTCGTCGCGGTTGGCAGCGGCGTCACCCATGTCAAGGAAGGCGACCGCGTCGGCGTGCCATGGCTGTACAGCGCGTGCGGGCATTGCGTGCATTGCCTGGGCGGCTGGGAAACGCTGTGCGAGACGCAGCAGAATACCGGCTATTCGGTCAATGGCAGCTTTGCCGAATATGTGCTGGCCGACCCCAATTATGTCGGCCATCTCCCCGACAATATCGGGTTCGTCGATATCTCGCCCGTGCTGTGCGCCGGGGTGACGGTTTATAAGGGCCTTAAGGTCACCGATACCAAGCCGGGCGACTGGGTGGCGATTTCGGGCATTGGCGGGCTCGGCCATATGGCGGTGCAATATGCCAAGGCGATGGGGTTGAACGTCGTCGCGGTCGACGTTGACGATGCCAAGCTGAAGCTGGCCGAGGAACTCGGCGCGAGCCTGACGGTCAATGCGCGCGACGCCGATCCGGCGGCGTTCATCAAGAAGGAGATCGGCGGCGCGCAGGGCGTGCTGGTCACCGCCGTCAGCCCGATCGCGTTCAAACAGGCGATGGGCATGGTGCGGCGCGGCGGCACGGTGTCGCTCAACGGCTTGCCGCCGGGCGAATTCCCGATGTCGATCTTCGATACGGTGCTCAATGGCATCACCGTACGCGGGTCGATCGTGGGGACGCGGCTCGATCTCCAGGAATCGCTCGATTTCGCCGCAGCGGGCAAGGTGCGGGCAACGGTGACGACCGACACGCTGGAGAACATCAACGATGTGTTCGGCCGGATGCACCGCGGCGAGATCGAGGGCCGCGTGGTGATCGATTTCGAAAATCCTCCGGTCGCGGCGAATGCGACGGCTGCGGCCGCCCTGGTGTCAGCGGCCTGACACGCGGTTCAGTCGATGGATCATGGACGAGGCCGGGCCTATGCCCGGCCTCGTTTGATTCGTGCGGCTGCGCGGCCACCACCGATGCCGCCGAACCGCGTGACTCTACGTACATCCGCCGTTCAGAATCCGCAGTAGCGGTTTGACGAAGGTCAAGGGCCGCGTCGGCTGACGTGGCCATTGGCAAGCTGTAGTGGCTGCGGAGGCGCGAATGGACGGAATCGTGATGAGGGCGGTGGCCTGGCTCTTGGTGGCCTTCGCGGCGGTGGGAATGTCCGCCTGCGCGATCGACCAGGGCTTTGCCATCCAGATGGGAATCGTCGCGCTGGCGGCATTTATCGCTGCGTTCTACGCGATGCGTCGCGTTGGCAATCCCGCGATTGCTGCGGACGGGTCCTTGCCCGCCCCGCGCGATCGCTATGATGACGAGGTCATCCGCTGGGGCGTGATCGCCACGGTGTTCTGGGCGATCGTCGGCCTGCTGGTCGGCGTGGTCATCGCCTCGCAGCTCGCCTTCCCGCTGCTCAACCTCCATTCGGAATATACCACCTTCGGGCGTTTGCGGCCGCTGCACACATCGGCGGTGATCTTCGCCTTTGGTGGCAACGCGCTGATCGCGACGAGTTATTATGTCGTCCAGCGCACCTGCCGCGCGCGCCTGGCCTTCCCCTGGCTCGCACGCTTCGTGTTCTGGGGCTACCAGCTGTTCATCGTGCTTGCGGCGACGGGCTATCTGCTCGGCATCACCGAGGGCCGCGAATATGCCGAGCCCGAATGGTATGTCGACATCTGGCTGACGATCGTCTGGGTCTCCTACCTCGCGGTCTATGTCGGCACGATCGTGCGCCGCTCCGAACCGCATATCTATGTCGCCAACTGGTTCTATCTCGGCTTCATCATCACCGTCGCGATGCTCCACCTCGTCAACAATGTGACGATGCCGGTGTCGTTCTTCGGCTCCAAATCCTATTCGGCCTTTGCCGGCGTGCAGGACGCGCTGACGCAGTGGTGGTACGGCCATAACGCGGTCGGCTTCTTCCTGACGGCCGGCTTCCTCGGCATGATGTACTATTTCGTGCCCAAGCAAGCCGAGCGGCCGATCTACAGCTACCGGCTGTCGATCATCCACTTCTGGTCGCTGATCTTCCTCTACATCTGGGCCGGGCCGCACCACCTGCACTATACCGCGCTGCCCGACTGGGCGCAGACGTTGGGCGAAGTGTTCTCGGTGATGCTGTGGATGCCGAGCTGGGGCGGCATGATCAACGGCCTGATGACGCTCAACGGCGCATGGGACAAGATCCGCACCGATCCGATCATCCGCATGATGGTGTTCGCGCTCGCCTTCTACGGCATGGCCACCTTCGAAGGGCCGATGATGTCGATCAAGGAGGTCAATTCGCTCAGCCACTATACCGACTGGACGATCGGCCATGTCCATTCCGCCGCGCTTGGCTGGAACGGGATGATCACCTTCGGTGCGCTGTATTACATGACGCCGCGTTTGTGGGGCCGCACCCGGCTCTATTCGCTGCGGATGGTGAACTGGCACTTCTGGTGCGCCACGCTCGGCATCGTGCTCTACGCCTCGTCGATGTGGGTGGCGGGCATCATGCAGGGGCTGATGTGGCGCGAATATGGAAGCGACGGCTATCTCGTCTATTCCTTCGCCGAAGTCGTCCAGGCGATGCACCCTTATTATCTGATCCGCACGACGGGTGGGCTGCTTTACCTCACCGGTGCGCTGATCATGGCCTGGAACATCTGGATGACGATTGCGGGCAAGCTCCGCGACGAAGCCCCGATGTCGTCCCCGGCCTTCGATCCGGCGCGCGACCGTCCGCTCCAGCACGTCCCAGCAGAATAAGGGCGCGACCATGGCAAATCTTCTCAACCGCCACAAAGTGATCGAGCGCAACGTCACGTTGCTCGCCGTGTTCGCTTTCCTCACCGTCGCCATCGGCGGCATCGTCGAGATCGCTCCCCTGTTCTGGATCGACTCGACGGTGACCAAGGTGGAGGGCGTGCGGCCCTATACCCCGCTCGAACTCGCCGGGCGCGACATCTACATCCGCGAGGGATGTTATGGCTGCCACAGCCAGATGATCCGCCCGTTCCGCGACGAGACCGAACGCTACGGCCATTACAGCCTGGCCGCCGAGAGCATGTACGATCACCCGTTCCAATGGGGATCGAAGCGCACCGGGCCGGATCTGGCGCGGGTCGGCGGCCGCTATTCGGATGAATGGCACGTCCAGCATCTGAAGGACCCGCGCGCGGTGGTGCCGGAATCGATCATGCCGCCTTATGCCTTCCTCGCGGATCGCGATCTCGATGTCAGCCACATTGGCGATCACCTGGTCGCGTTGCGCCGGGTCGGGGTGCCGTACACCAATGAGGAAATCGCCAAAGCGGCCGACGACGTCACCACGCAGGCGACGGGCGAAGGCGACACGGCGGGTCTCGTCAAGCGCTATCCCAAGGCGCAAGCGCGCGATTTCGACGGCAAGCCCGGACGCGTGACCGAGATGGATGCGCTGGTCGCCTATTTGCAGGGCCTTGGCACACAGGTCGATTTCAAGTCGGCCGCGCCGCGGGAGCAAGCGCGATGACAACCTACGATCTGCTGCGGGAATTCGCCGACAGTTGGGGGCTGATCCTGATGGGGGTCGCGTTCCTGACCTTCACCGGCTGGACCTTCCTGCGTTCGGTCGCCGCCGAGCATGAACGGGCGGCAAACAGCATCTTCGAACAAGAGGACGAAGTGGATGGCTGACGAAAAGCGCATCGACGAGCCCACCGGCACCAGCTTTGTCGGGCATGAATGGGACGGGATCGAGGAACTCGACACCCCGATGCCACGCTGGTGGCTATACACCTTCTACGCCTGCATTGCCTTCGCGGCGGTGATGGTCGTGCTCTATCCGGCGATCCCGATGTTGCACAGCGCGACGACCGGGGTGCTCGGCTGGTCGAGCCATGGCGATCTCGCCAAGGAAATGGCGGCGGATCATGCGCGTCGCGCGCCGGTGATGCGCGCGCTGGCGCAAACGCCGATCGAAAAAATCCCGGACGATCCCAAATTGCTGCGCGCGGCGCAGGAGGGCGGGCATTCGGCGTTCAAGGTTTATTGCACGCAGTGCCACGGCGCGGGGGCCGCCGGGGCCAAGGGCTATCCCAACCTGAATGACGATGATTGGCTATGGGGTGGTGATTTGAAGACCATCCAGCAAACGCTGCTGCACGGTGTCCGCCAACCCGGCGACGAGGAAACCCGCATGTCGCAAATGCCGGCCTTCGGCCGCGACGGAATCCTCAAGCCTGACGAAGTGCAGGACGTGGTCTCCTATGTCCGTGTGCTGTCGAAGCAGGAGCGGGCGACCGCATCGTCGAAGCGGGGTGGGGCATTGTTTTCCGCCAATTGCGTGGTGTGTCATGGGGATGCGGGCAAGGGAACCCGTGCGATGGGCGCGCCCAATCTGACTGACGGCATCTGGCTCTACGGCGGGGACCGCGACACGATCACCGAGACGGTGACCAACGCCCGTTACGGCATCATGCCGGCCTGGGGCGCGCGGCTTGATCCGGTGACGATCAAGATGCTGGCAATCTATGTCCACTCGCTGGGCGGCGGCGAAAAGACGCCGGTGGATCCCGCTCCGGAGCCTGCGGCGGCACCGGCGGTCGCGGCCCGCTGATGGTCCATCCGCGGGACTTGACCGGTGACGGCCAACAGTTTTTCGAGGCGCGCCGCAAGGTGTTCCCGAAGGCCGTGGACGGTCCGTTCCGGCGCTTGAAATGGGCAATCATGCTGATCGCGCTGGCGATCTACTACGTCACGCCGTGGTTGCGCTGGAACCGCGGCCCCTATGCGCCGGATCAGGCCGTGTTGGTCGATCTGGCGCATCGGCGCTTCTACATGTTCTCGATCGAGATCTGGCCGCACGAATTCTATTATGTCGCGGGCTTGCTGATCATGGCCGGGATCGGGCTGTTCCTGGTAACCTCGGCGGTGGGGCGGGCGTGGTGCGGGTACGCGTGCCCGCAAACCGTGTGGACCGACCTGTTCGTGCATGTCGAGCGCGCGATTGACGGGGACCGCAACGCGCAAATCAAGCTGCAGCGCGCGCCCTGGGGGCCGGCCAAGGTCGCGCGGCGGATTGCCAAGCACACGATCTGGCTGGTGATCGGTGCGCTGACGGGCGGTGCGTGGATTTTCTATTTTGCCGACGCGCCGACGCTTGGCCAGGCCTTCGTGCAGGGAAGCGCGCCCTTCGTTGCCTATGCCACCGTGGGGGTATTGACCGCCACCACCTATATCTTCGGTGGCCTGATGCGGGAGCAGGTGTGCATCTACATGTGCCCGTGGCCGCGCATCCAGAGCGCGATGCTCGATGAGAAATCGCTGACGGTGACGTACAAGGCGTGGCGGGGCGAGCCGCGCTCCCACGGGCTGAAACGCGCCGAGCCGCTGGCACAGATGGACTCGGCGACGCCGTCGCTGGTCGCGCTGCTCGAACATCCCGAACTGGCGGACCGGGTCGGGGATTGTATCGACTGCAACGCTTGCGTCGCGGTGTGCCCGACTGGAATTGATATTCGCGAAGGGGCGCAGATCGGCTGCATTACCTGCGGACTATGCATCGACGCGTGCGACGGCATGATGGCCAAGGTCGGACGGCCTCCACGGCTGATCGGCTATACCACCGACCTCGACGCCCGGCGGGCTCGGGCGGGGGAGGCGGCGGTGCCCGCGCTCAAGCGCTTGTTCCGGCCGCGCACGCTTGTCTATTTCGGTGCCTGGGCGGGGATCGGCCTGGCGATGCTGTTCGCGCTGGGCAATCGTGAGCGGATCGGCATTGGCGTGCTGCAGACGCGCAATCCGCAATGGGTACGCTTGTCGGACGGCAGCATTCGCAATGGCTATACCGTCAAGGTCCGCAACATGGAGGAGCGGCCACGCTCCGTCGAAATCGCGATCGATGGTGTTCCGGGCGCGGTGCTGTGGACCGAGGCGTCTGGCCGCGGTGGTGCCGCGCGAAGCGTGCACGTCAACGTCGCGCCCGATCAGGTCGCGCAAGTGCCGGTGTTCGTTACCGCGCCCGGTGCGGGTCCGGCGCGTTCCGACCTTGGCTTCACCGTCCGCGCGCTGGATGCTGAAGGTGGAACCGCGCGCGACAGCAGCTTTTTCGAACGTCCGGAGCAAACGCCATGACCCGTCCCTTCACTGGTTGGCACATGACCGGTATTGTCGTCGCGATGTTCGGCCTTGTCATTGCGGTCAACGTGCTGATGGCGAGCTATGCCATCGGCACCTTTGGCGGAACGGTGGTCGACAACAGCTATGTCGCCAGCCAGCGCTTTAACGACTGGCTGGCCGAAGCGCGGGCGCAGCGCGCGCTCAAGTGGAATGTCGATGCTACGGTCGATGGTGACCGCGTGGTGATCGTCACCGCGCTCGCGCCGCATGGCCCGCTCTCCGATGCTGTGGTCACGGTGCGCGCAACGCATCCGCTTGGCCGGATGCCCGAGCGGGATTTGGCCTTCCGCTCGGTCGGCAACGGTCGGTTCGTGTCGACGACGGCGCTCCCGGCGGGGCGCTGGCTGTTGCGCGTCGATGTCCGCCGCGGTGCCGACGATGCGCGCTTCGACGACGAGATTCCGGCATGAGTGCCGCAGCGCCGCTCGAAACATCGATCTTCACGGTCGACGGGCTGCGCTGCGCGGGCTGTATCGCCAAGCTAGAAAAGGGCCTGCCGGAGATTTCGGGCGTCGCGTCGGCCCGGGTCAATTTCACCAGCAAGCGCGTCCGGATCGAGCACGCCGCCAACGTTGCCGACGACGATCTGCAGGCCGCGATCGGGCGGCTGGGTTTTTCGGCGCAACCCTTTGTCGGGGAAAGCGAAGCCTCGGCCAATCGCGAAAGCCGCATGTTGATGACCGCGCTGGCGGTCGCCGGGTTCGCGGCGATGAATGTCATGCTGCTGTCGGTGTCGATCTGGTCGGGCGCGGATGGCGCGACGCGGACGCTGTTCCACTGGCTCTCGGCGGCGATCGCGCTGCCGGCGGTCGCTTATGCGGGGCGGCCCTTTTTCAAAAGCGCATGGGGTGCGCTGCGGCATGGGCGCACGAACATGGACGTGCCGATTTCGATCGGCGTCGTCCTGACGCTGTCGATGAGCCTGTACGAAACCGTCATCGGCGGCGCGCACGCCTATTTCGACGGCGTGACGATGCTGCTATTTTTCCTGCTCGCCGGGCGCTTTCTCGACAGTGCGATGCGCGTGCGGGCAGCGGACGGGGTGGCGGCGCTGATGCGACGCGTGCCAAGCGAAGTGCTGGTACGGCGGCCCGATGGCAGCACCGAACAGCGCCTTGCCGCCGAACTCGCGCCGGGCATGCGGCTGCTGATCGCGGCGGGCGAACGGATCGGGGCCGATGGCGTGGTCGAGGCCGGGCGCAGCAGTGTCGACCGCTCGCTGGTGACGGGCGAGAGCGTCCCGGAGGTGGTCGCCGTTGGCGACACTGTGTTGGCGGGGACGATCAACCTCAGCGGCCCGTTGACCGTGCGCGTGACGGCGGCGGGCGAGGCGACGATCGTCGCCGATATCGCGCGGCTGATGGAGACCGCGACGCAGGGCAAGTCGCGCTACGTGCGCATCGCCGATCGCGCGTCGCAATTATATGCGCCGGCGGTGCATACGCTGGCGGCACTGAGCCTGGTCGGCTGGCTGATCGCGGGGGCGGGCCTGCACCAGGCGCTGACGATCGCGGTCGCTGTGCTGATCATCACCTGCCCGTGTGCGCTGGGGCTGGCAGTGCCGATTGCCCAAGTCGTGGCAGCGGGCGCGCTGATGCGTGCCGGGGTTCTGCTCAAGGACGGATCGGCGTTGGAGCGGCTGGCGGCCGCCGATACCGTGCTACTCGACAAGACCGGCACCGTTACGCTCGGCCACGTCGTGCCACTGGGCGGGATGCCCACCTGCGAGCAAGAACGCGGCGTATTGCTGGCGCTCGCCGAGGCGAGCCGGCACCCGCTGGCGGTGGCGCTGAGCGATGCGCTCGCACGCGATAGCGTGGTCGCCGCCGCCGTAACCGATCTGGTCGAGCATCCGGGGCTGGGCGTGGAGGCACGGCTCGGAGACGCGGTCGTGCGATTGGGGCGACTCGACTGGGTGGGGTCGCTCGTGAATAGTGCAGCCATGGCGACCGCATTTCGCATCGGCACTGGCCCGGCCCACGTGATGACGTTCGGGGATGCCTTGCGGCCCGATGCGCTCGCCGCGATCGATCGTCTCCGCGCAGAAGGGTTCGCGCCCCGCTTATTGTCGGGCGATTCGGCGGCGGTGGTCGAGACGATCGGCGATACGCTCGGTATTCACAGTAGCGCGCGGATGGACCCTGCCGACAAATGCCGCATCGTCGATGATTTTGCGGCCCGCGGGCGCAAGGTGCTGATGGTCGGCGACGGACTGAACGATGGTCCGGCGATGAAGCGTGCGTTCGTCAGCATGGCCCCGTCTTCGGGCACGGACGTCAGCCAGCTTGTCGCCGATCTGGTCTTCTTTGGCGAAAAATTGATGCCGGTGCCGATCGCCGTCGCCGCCGCGCGCCGGACGATGCGGGTCGTGCGGCAGAATTTCGCGCTGGCGATTGGTTATAATGTGCTGGCGGTGCCGCTGGCGATCGCCGGGCAAGTGACACCGTTGATCGCCGCGCTCGCCATGTCGGGATCGTCGCTGATCGTGGTCGCCAATGCGCTGCGTTTGCGCGGGGTCGCGCGATGACCGGGCTGGTGGTTCTGATTCCGGTGGCGCTGGCGTTGGGGCTGGCGGGGCTGGCGGCGTTCTTCTGGGCGGCGCGCTCGGGGCAGTTCGAGGATCTCGACGGGGCCGCGCTGCGCATCCTAATCGACGAGGAGGATCAGCCCGTGCTTGCCAAGGCTGTCGATCCGGTACCTCCCCATGCTTGATCGGGGTCAAACACCGGGCGCGGTGAATCGGCGTACAGAGACGCTCATGCCCTGTTTCACCCCTTGCCATTCTACGCGGTCTTCGCGGGGCGGTGCGGCCTTGGCGTTGGTCGCGTTGCTGGGGCTGGCGAATGCCACGGTGGCGCAGGCGGGGGGGCCGGGCGATAGCATCACCGCGGCGATCTGCGGCGGGCATGGCACCGTGACGATTCCGCTCGGACGTTCGGGCGAGCCACCCGGCCAGCGGCGCGACTGTCCGACCGGCTGCCACGCGATGTGCAGCCGCAGGACGGCGGCCGATCTGATCGACGACGGCGAGGGTGACTGAGCACGGCATCGGGACAATTACGTACAGGCGTGGGGCGCTGTTCCTGTGATAGCAGGGACATGGGGACGCTCACCAACAGATGCGCGGAATGCGACGTTCGCGACATGGGCCTTTGCGGCGCGGCGGATATCGACGAACTGTCATCATTGAGCGCGATCGGCCGACGGCGCGCGGTCGCGGCGGGGCAGGTGCTCACCTGGGCGGGCGACGACAATGTGGTATGCGCGAACGTCGTGTCGGGCATCCTCAAGGTCACCGCCTCCACCTCTGATGGTCGCGAACAGATTGTCGGCCTTGTGTTTGGCGGCGATTTTGTCGGGCAGCTTTTCGAAGAAACGTCGTCGCTGACGGTCACCGCACTCGTCGATAGCGATCTGTGCGTCTATCCGCGCGAGCGCTTCGAGCGTGTGGTGGCCGAGGTGTCGGCGATCGAACGAACCTTGTTGCGCCGCACGGTCGCGTCGCTGAACGAGGCGCGCGAGCGAATGCTGACGCTGGGCAAGCGTGGCGCGCAGGAGCGCGTTGCCGGTTTTCTGCTCGATCTGGTGGATCGGACCGGGGTGCGGTCCGCCGACGGATCGCTCAGCATCGATGTGCCGGTCAGCCGGGGCGATATGGCGGATTTCCTCGGGCTGACCATCGAAACCGTCAGTCGTCAATTGACGCGACTGAAGGTGCTGGGTGCAGTCACGCTCGCGCGGGGTGGGCGAGCGATCGTCGTCAGCGACCGTGCCGCGCTGGAGGCGCTTGCCAATCCCGATTGAGCGTGCGGTGAGACGTTGATCGCGATGAAAGGGCCGCCTTTGTGGATTTTAGGCGCGGCGGTGGATAGGCTTGCGTTTTCCCCTCTGGCCTTGCGGGACCATGACGCTGCCCAAACCCGGTCCTTCTCCCGAATTGCGCGAGGCCCGGCGGTTGCTCGGCGTCGATCCGGTCGCTGCGGTGGAATATGCGCGGCGGGCCGTGGCGGTGGAACCGCAATCGTTTGAAACGCGCTTTCTGCTTGGCGCGGCGTTGCGGCGGAGCGGGGAAATCTCTGCGGCTTGCGCGGTGCTGGCACCGCTGGCGACGGTGCGGCCCGCTGCGTGGGGCTTGCACTACGAATATGGAACGGCCTTGGCGGCGCTCGGCCGGTCCGATCTCGCCATCGCCGCGCTGGAACGCGCGACCAGCGCCAATCCGCAATCGTCGCTCGCCTGGCATGCGCTGGGGGACCAGCTCGCGCTGCGCAACCGCGCCGACGCTGCGGTCGCAGCGCAGATGCGCGTGGTGCCGGGCTATGTCGGCGATGCCGCGCTCGCCGATGTCGCGAGTGCGCTCTTCGCGCGCGAGGACCCGCGCGCTCGCGCGGCGCTGTGGACGCGCTTCGGGCTGGACCTGAACGATGTCGCGGCTGTCCGTCTGTTAGCCGATATCGGCATGCGCCTGGGGCATTTCGCGGCGGTCGAGCCGTTGCTGGCCGCGGCGGTGGCGACCGCGCCCGCTTTCGCGCCCGCGCGGTTCAGCCTCGCCCTCACGCTGCATCGGCTCGAACGCGGAGCGGAGGCCCTCACCGCGATCGAGCCGGTGGTGGAGGCGTATCCGGGCAGCGCGATGGTGGTCGGTTTGCAAGCGGCGATCCACATGCAGCTCGGCAATGTCGCGCAGGCAATCGATGCGTATGAAGGCGTGGTGCGGACGACGCCCGAGGATAGCGAGATGTGGCATGCTTATGGCCACGCCCTGCGCGCGATCGGGCGACAAAGCGATGCTGTCGCCGCCTATCGTCGCGCCATCGCCATTGCGCCCGGCTCCGGTGAGGCATGGTGGAGCCTCGCCAATCTCAAGACGGTGCGCTTCGACGCCGAAGATATCGCGCGGATGCAGGCGCTGCCGAAAGCGGCCAGCGCCAATCCCGGCGACCGCGCCTATCTGGATTTCGCGTTGGGCAAGGCGCTGGAGGATGAGCGCCGCTATGCAGAGGCGTTCGACCATTATGCACGCGGCAATGCGGCGCGAAAGCGACTGGAGCCGCACGATGCCGCGGCGCATCGTCGCTTCGTTACGCAATCGATCGCCGCGTTCGACACTTCGCTGTTCGTGCGAGCGGCGGGCGCTGGGTGCGATGCGATCGGCCCGATCTTCGTCGTTGGCATGCCGCGATCGGGCTCGACGCTGGTCGAACAGATCCTCGCCAGCCATAGTCAGGTCGAGGGCGCGTCGGAGCTGCCGACGCTGACCGCGCTGGCGCGGGACTTGGCGACCGCCAATCCGGGCTATCCTTCTTCGATCTCGCAAGTGCCGCTTGAGACGTTCGCCGAGCTTGGACGCGCCTATCTAAAGCAGACCGAGGTGTATCGCAGCGGTGACCGACCATTGTTCGTCGATAAATTTCCCGGCAATTTCCTGCACGGCGGCCTGATTCATCTGATGCTGCCGAACGCGCGCATCATCGATGTCCGGCGGGATCCGGTGGCGTGTTGCTTTTCCATTTTCAAGCAGGCGTTCGCGCGCGGGCAGGCGTATAGTTATGATCTGGAAGATTTGGCCCATTACTATCGCGATTATGTGGCGCTGATGGCGCATTTCGATACGGTCTTACCGGGCAGGGTGCACCGCATTGTCTATGAAGATCTGGTGGACGATGCCGAGAGCGAAATCCGCCGTCTGCTCGGTTATTGCGGGCTTGCTTTCGAGCCGCACTGTCTGCGCTTTTTCGAGACCGGACGGAATGTGCGCACGCCCAGTTCGGAACAGGTGCGCCGCCCGATCTTCCGCGACGCGCTGGACCAGTGGCGTGGCTTCGAGCCGTGGCTTGGCCCGTTGATCGAAACGCTCGGCCCCCTTGCCAGACCCGTCACCGATCGGCCATAATCGCAATTTGGAATGCCCCTATCTGATTATTATCCTTCTCGCTTTTCGGGAATCGGGTGAGCTTCTTCAATCGGGGATCAGATCCAAATTCTCCGCAAGCAAAAGGCATGAAGCCTGATGCGGCAGCGCGAGGATCTGACGGGGCGTTTACGACAAGGGGGGACTATGACGAAGTTTCATGCTCAATCCGGCCCGTTGGGCCGTCGCACGCCTTTGCTTGCTACTTTGCTGGCATCTGCGGGAGGCTTGGCGCTGCTGGCACCGCAAGCGGCTTTTGCTGCGGCAGACCGTGCTGCCCCCCTTCCCGATACGGGCGCGGCGGCAGCTTCGTCTGCACAAACGCCCCCCAAGGACGGCGAGCTGACCGACATCGTCGTCACCGCAACGCGCTCGGGCGCGGAATCGCTGCAGAAGGTGCCGATCGCGGTGTCGGTGGTGAATGTCGATCAGGTCACCAAATCGGGGCAGGGCAATCTGTCCGATCTCGCCAAATTCACCCCCTCACTCGTCATCACCGAAGGTGCGCCGGGCTTCAACAAGTTCAACCTGCGTGGGCTTGCGACGGGCGGCTATGTCACGTCGGACACGTCGGATCGTCCGCTGGTCGCGGTCTATCTCGACGACACGCCGATCTCGGTGCAGGGGCAGACGCCTGACCTGAAGGTCTATGATCTCGACCGCGTCGAAGTGCTGCGTGGGCCGCAGGGCACGCTGTTCGGTGCGGGTTCGATGGCGGGCACGGTGCGCTTCGTGACGGCGAAGCCCGATGCCAGGAGCTTCTTCGGCACCGCCGAAGCGAGCGGCTCGACCACCGAGCATGGTGCCGGCAGCTACAATGTTCGCGGCATGGTCAACATTCCGCTGATCAAGGATCAGCTTGCGGTGCGCGGCAACATCTTCGTCGGCAACGATGGCGGCTTCATCGACAATATCGGCCAGCACAAGGTCGACAACGCCAATAGCAACCGCTCCACCCAGGGCAGGGTCGCGGTACGCTGGACGCCGACCGACGCATTGGTCGTCGATGGAAGCTTCACCTATGAGGACAGCCGCGCCAAGGGGCTCAACACCGGGCTCAATGGCCTTGCGCCCTACACCTATGAGAGCAATGGCGCGGAGGGGACGCGCGACCTGTTCAAGCTCTACACCGGCGGTTTCGATTATGATGCGGGCTTTGCCAATCTGATCGTCACCGGAGCGTATACCGACCGCAAGATCGGTTTCAACGCGAGCCCGGATCCGCAGATCGGCTATTATTTCGCCAGTTATTACGCGCCCTATACCGGGGCCGGCAAATACCCGCTGTATAACCCGCCAGCCAGCTACAACCACGCCGTCACCAGCCTGATCCCGGCTGAAAACTATACGATCAACCAGAAGCTCAACGATTTCATGGCCGAAGCGCGGCTGGTGTCGAAGAACGATGGCCCGATCAAATGGACGGTCGGCGCTTATTACGAAAAGCAGAACCGGCATCTCGTTCAGGACATTCCGGTCGCCGGGTTCGATACGCTGTCCTACCAGAACGCCGCGTTTGGCCCGTTCGCAACGCCGAGCGGCCTGTATGATTCGAAAACCGTCGATGGCGCATTCAACTCGAACGACATTTTCTCAGGCCTGCAGGACGTCCACGAGCATCAGTTCGCGGCATATGCCGATGGCACCTGGCACGTCACGGATCGGCTCGATCTGACCGCTGGCCTGCGCTACTTCAATTTCAAGGAAAACTATTATCTGTACGAAGGCGGCGCGTTCGGCGTGCTGCTCGGCAAGGATGCGCAGGGGCGGACGACGGGCATCACCCAGTCGATCACGTCCACGCTCAAATCGAACGGGGTCAACCCGCGCGCCAACATCTCCTACAAGCTCAATGACAATGTGCTGGTCTATGCCGAAGCGGCCAAGGGCTTCCGCTATGGCGGTGCCAATCAGCCGGTGCCGCTCGGCACGGCGGGACTGGCCGGGCGCTGCACGACGCAGCTCAATGCCTATGGCTATACCGCCGCGCCGGGGACGTTCGGGCCCGATAAATTGTGGAACTATACGATCGGCGAAAAGGCCAAGCTGGCGGGCGGCCGCGTAACGCTCAACGCCAGCGCTTATTATATCGACTGGTCCGACGTGCAGACGCGGTTGCGGCTCAACTGCTCGTATTTCTTCACCGACAATAAGGGCAAGATCGCCAGCAAGGGCGTCGAGCTGGAGGCGGCGGTCAAGGCGACGCGCAACATCACGCTCAACGGCAGCTTCTCGTTCAACGATTCGAATGCGCGCGGCGATATTCCGACGGTCGGCGCGTTTGACGGCGACCGCACGCCCTATTCGCCGCAAGTGACCGCGTCGGCAGGGGCGTTCTACGATACCGATCTCGGCAGCGGGTCGCTGCATCTGCAGGCAACGTACAAATACATCTCGTCGCAGCAGACGACGTTCAACAATTTCTCGACCACGCTCGATCCCACCACCAAGAAGCTGATCGTCGACAAAGCCAGCAATGGCGGCCTCAGCCAGACCTTCGCGGTGATCCCCGAAAGCCATAATGCGAGCGCGTCGGTCACCTATGACATCGGCCAATTCGAATTCGGCGTTTTCGGCAACAATCTGTTCGACGGCGTCAAGGTGATCGATATCCAGCGCGCGACTTACTATGCGATCTATCAGGCGGGATCGCGCGTGACCTATGCGCGCCCGCGCACGATTGGCGTGCGGGCGAAGGTGAAATTCTGACCGGAACGGGGAGGGCGGCAAACCGCTCTCCCCATCGCCTTCAGTCGCGGAACACGATCGTCCGCGCGCCATTGGCCAGCACGCGTCCGCTCAGATGGAGACCAACCGCGCGCGACAGAACGCGGCGCTCGATGTCGCGGCCCTTGCGCACCAGATCCTCCGCCGTGTCGGCGTGGCTGATCCGTTCGACATCCTGTTCGATGATTGGCCCTTCGTCGAGATCGCCGGTCACATAGTGCGCGGTCGCCCCGATTACCTTCACCCCGCGCGCATGGGCCTGATGATAGGGCTTGGCCCCTTTGAATCCGGGCAGGAAGCTGTGGTGGATGTTGATGCAGCGGCTGGCGAATTTGGCTGCGAGATCGTCCGACAGGATTTGCATATAGCGCGCCAGCACCACCAGATCGGTGTTCGCGGCCTGATGGATCGCCCAGATCTTGGCTTCCTGTTCGGCCTTGGTCGCGGGGGTGATCGGCAAATGGTGGAACGGAATGCCCGCCAGATCGAGTGCGGAAAAGGTGTCGGCCGGATGGTTGGAGACGATTCCGACCACGTCCATGTCGAGCTCGCCGATGCGGCGGCGGTAGAGCAAGTCGACCAGGCAATGGTCGAACTTCGACACCAGGATCAGCACCCTTTGTCGGGCATCGGCCGGGCGGAGCGTGAGCGTCATGCCATAGCCTTTGGCAAGCGCGTCGAACCCGCTGTGCAACGCCGCCGCATCGCCGTCGCCGGGGATGGAAAAGGCGGTGCGCATGAAAAAGCTGGCCGAATCTGCGTCGTTATACTGGCTGGAATCGGTGATGTTGCCGCCGCACGCCAGAATGTGGCCGGACACGGCGGCGACGATGCCGGGCCGGTCCTGGCACGACAGCGTTAAGATAAACGGCTGAACGGGCATCATGTCTCCGCAGGTTTAGGGGCGGCGTCCATGCCGAAGGTCCGCACGCGTAGATCGTCGACCGCATAGCTGCGCACGCTCGTCCAATAATGATAGGCCGCCCAGAAACCGGTGAGCGACAGCGCCAGCAACGCATAGCGCAGCGATGCGGCATTGCCGCCCAGCGGCCCGGTCAGCATGTCGCTGATCCAGCCGACGACGGTGGGCGCGATGATGAGGTTGGCGACATTGGCGGTGAGCAAACTGATCGCCATGCCTTGTGCGCGCATCGGGGCCGGCATGAAATTGAGCAGCAGCGCCATGGTCGGGCCGACATAGAGATAGATCGCGGGCACCACGATCCACAGCATCGCCGTCGCCACGGTGAGCGAATGCGTCCAGTAAATCAGGAAGGACGGGATCGTCGATGCCGCGACGATGACGGCGAGCAGCCGGGCGATCCATTTCGGATCCTGCATTTGCGGCAGCGCGAGGATGGCGCTGGTGGCGATCGTCGCGACCGTGCCCGCCCAGAAATAGATCGTGCCGAGGCGCGCGCCTGCCTCTGCGGTGGACAGGCCGTAAGCGCGCTCGAAATAGGTCTGCGTCCAGAACAACAGGCCCCAGCCCCACAGGCAAATCACCGTGCCGGCCGCGTTGATGTGCCACGCAGATCGCTGTGTCCACAGGAAGCGGCACGTCTCGACAAAGCTTGCAGCGGGGGCGCTGTCTTCGGTGACCAATTCGAAGCGGCCGCGTACCGGCTCGCGCACGGTCAGCAGGATCAGCAGGCCGAAAATCACGCCGGGCACGCCGAGCGCGATGAAGGCCGCGCGCCAGCTATGGAAATGCTCGACGATCGCACCCGCCAGGCTCGACCCCATCCACGCACCAAGCGGCAGGCCCAGCGCATAGATGGTCAGCGCATAGGCGCGCCTTCCGCGCGGGAAATTGTCGGCGATGATCGAGGTCGAGGGCGGGGTGCCGCCCGCCTCGCCGATGCCGACCGCGATCCGCGCCAGCAGGAATTGCACATAGTTTTGCGTCAGGCCGAGCAAAGCGGTCGCTGCCGACCAGAGGATCATCGCGCCTGCGACGATGTTCCGCCGATTGGCGCGATCGGCAAAGCGCGCGATCGGCAGCCCAACGAAGATATAGAAGAAGGCGAGCGAAACGCCGGTCAGCCAGGCGACGCCTGAATCGCTGAGGCCGAACTCCTTGCGGATCGGTTCGAGCACGGTGGCGACCACGTAGCGATCGGCGATATTGACCGCATAGACCAGCCCCAGCACGAGGACGACATACCAGCGCGCCGATTCCAGGCGCGGTGTCGTCGATGTCATCATGCTGGCCCCCATTGTGTTCGTTTCCCCGCCGTCAGCTGCCGTCGGGACTGTTGCACGGTGCAGGCGGCGGTTCGGTTACCCCGATGGCGCGCGTCCACAGATCGACCAGACTAGCGGCGTAACTGCTTGGCAGATAGACCTCACACGCGGTGTCGCTGATCGGCGCGATCCACACCGGCACATGGTGGATCGTTGTCGCGGCGATCTGGCCGGGGCCGAAATCCGGATTTTCGGAATCGAACCAGCCGCTCACGCTCAGCAGCCCGCGCCAGCCGGGGCCGGTGAGCGTGGCGCGGATCAGGCCGCCGCCAAGGGGCGACAGCGCGCCACGATCGGCGATGTGCGCGGTGATTGCGGGCGCGTGCTGCGCGGCGTCGATCAACCACCAGCGTCGCGGCTCGACCGGCAGGGTCCGCCCGGTTGGAAGATTTGGCGGCTCCGAATCGTCCCACAGGTCGAGCGCGATGACATCGCCCGCTGCGGCTATCGCCAGGGTAACCCGCGCCTCAGTCACGATAGCGTGTCCCTTCGGCATCGTAGAAAAGCGGTGCCGTAACGGTAACGCGGGCCGACTGGCTGCGGGTGGGAGACGTGGCGACCAGGCTCTCGCCGATCCGCATTCTCCCTCCGGCGAGCAAGCCCAGCGCGACCGCGCCCTCGCCCAGCACGCGCCCGGTGGCGGAGGTGACATGGCCCAGCACCGGCTCTCCGGTTGCGGTGACGAGCATTGCGCCTTCCGGGATCGGCGTGTCGCTGGTCAGGCCGACGAGCTGCAGGCGATCGGGGGCCGACAAGGCTGGGCGGGTCAACCCCGCCGCGCCGATGAAACCGCCGCTCTTGCGCAGCATCCGTTCAAGCTGGAGGTCGTGCGGGGTGGTGCGGCCATCGGCCTCCGCCCCGATCACGATATGGCCCTTTTCGATCCGCAGAAATTCGAGCGCCTCCAGCCCATAAGGCGCACCGCCGCGCGCACGGGTCGCCGTCTCCAGCGCATCCCACACCGTGCCAGCATCGCTCGCCACCGCATAGAGTTCGAAGGCGCGTTCGCCGCTATAGCTGGCGGCGAGGATCAGCACAGGCACCCCTGCGATTTCGGCATAGGCCAACCCCATATGCGCGGGCGGAGTGATGCCGGTCAGTTCGGCCAGAATGTCCTTCGCGCACGGTCCGGCCAGTGCGATCCCGGCGAAATGCTCCTGTTGCGCCACCACCGACACGCGCAAATGCGGGGCGAGCACGCGGTGGGCATAGCTGAGATGCGCCTCCATCCGCTCGGCCCCGCCAGTCGAACTGGTCAGCAGATAGCGGTTTTCCTCCAGCCGCCAGACGGTGCCGTCATCCATCACCATGCCGTCTTCGCGCAGCATGAAGGTGTAGCGCCCGCGCCCGACCGCGAGCTTGGCGATGCCGGTCGCGCACACGCTTTCGAGCAACGCCGCCGCATCCGGCCCGACCACCGCGAATTTGGCGAGCGTCGAGATATCGACGATCCCGGCGACGGTGCGCACTGCACATGCTTCGCGCACCGCCGCCTGATGCAGCGTTTCCCCCGCCACCGGATAGGCGCGCGGCCGGTGCCACAGCCCGAGCGGCTGCCAGAGCGGGGCGAGGCGTTGGTGGCGATCATAGAGCGCCAGCCTCCGGCTCGGCGCGGCATGGCCGCCGCCATCGGCCCCGGCCAGCGCGCCCAGCGTCACCGGCGTGAACGGCGCGCGGAAGGTGGTGAGCCCGGCTTGCGGGATGGTCACCCCGGCGACGCTCGCCAGTCGCGCGAGCGCGGCCATGTTGCTGGTCTTGCCCTGATCGGTCGCCATGCCGAGCGTGGTGTAGCGTTTGAGATGCTCGACCGAGCGATAGCCTTCGGTCCAGGCGAGATCGATATCGGCGGCGGTTACGTCATTCTGGAAGTCGATGAAGCTGGTTTTGGGGTTTGGCAGGTCGGCAACAGCCGTGCCGACCGGGGGAAGATCGCCCGCGGCCGCGCCGACGCTCGACACCGCTTGCCGGGAGGCACCGGGCACGAACGCCTGGATTTCCTCGTGCCAATCGAGCGCGCCACCCGCCTGACTGTGGAGATGGACGACGGGGGTGAAGCCCCCAGAAACCGCCAGCAAATCGGCCTCGAAGCGCGTACACTCGGTCCAGATATCGGCCTCGACCGAGTGCAAATGATGCCGTCTGCCCGAGGTCGAGATCGGGAAGGCGTTGGTATGGACCGGGTGCGCGGCGGCGTTGGCGATGGCGCTTTTTTCGGCGCGCGAATCCAGAATGGCGACGACGGTGCCGCCCGCCGCTGCAATCGCATCGGCAGTGGCATAGGCATCGTCATTGTTGGTGGCGATGACGACGCGCTGGCCCGGCAGCACTTTGAACCGTTCGATATAGCGGCGCACCGCTTGCGACAGCATCACGCCGGGCCGGTCATTCCCGGCAAAGGTCAGCGGCCGCTCGATCGCGCCGGTCGCGAGCACGATGCGGCGCGCGCGAACATGCCATAGCCGCTGTGCGGGCTGACCGGGAGCGGGCGACTGGCCGGGCTCCACCAGGCGCTGGACGAGCGTGACGAAGCCATGATCCCACACACCCGTTGCGGTGGTGCGCGTCAGCACGCGCGCTTCGTCGATCGCTTCGCTCACTATGCGGTCCTGTTCGACCAGCAGCACGCGCTCGCCTGCTTGCACCCCGGCACGCGCGGCGGCGATACCGGCGGGGCCGCCACCGACCACCAGCACATCGCAAAAGGCCGAACGGTGTTCGTAAGGGTCGGGGTCGGGCGTGGTCGGCGCCTTGCCCAGCCCGGCGGCGCGACGGATGAAGCGTTCGTACAGCAACCAGCGTGAGGGCGGGCCGAAGAAGGTCTTGTAATAGAAGCCCGCCGTCAGGAAGCGCGCGGCGAGCCCGTTGATCGCGCCCAGATCAAAAGCAAGGCTCGGCCAGCGATTTTGGCTGTGCGCGACGAGGCCGTCATAGACATAGACGTCGGTCGCGCGCGTATTGGGTTCGCGCCGTCCGCCTTCGCCAACCGTGACCAGCGCATTGGGCTCCTCAACGCCCGCACTCAGGATGCCGCGCGGGCGGTGATATTTGAAACTGCGCGCGACCAGGCCGATGCCGTTGGCCAGCAACTCCGCCGCCAGCGTATCGCCGGTGCGCGCGCGCAGCGGAACGCCATCGAAGGTGAAACGCAGCGTCGGCTCCGGGCCGCCGGGCAAGCGCGATGGGCCGCTCATCGATGCAGCGCCGGGTCAAAGGCGGCGACCGATGTGATTTCGTGCGTCTGGCGGTGGCGGCGCAACACCAGCCACTGCCGACAGCCAAAGGCGTGTCGCCACAATTCCTCATCGAAGCCGCGCGGATTGGCGCGCGCGTAGAGCCGCCGGACAGTTTCGTCTGCGGGCATATCCAGCGTCACGACCGAATCGAGCGTGCGTTCATAGCTGAACTCGCTCTGCGCGCGCGCTCCGCAAGAGGGGCAATCGATCTGCAGCATCAGCGCAACTGCGGCAGGACGCCGACGCCTGCTTCATCGATGGTCGCGCCACGCGCAAAGCGGTCGAACGCAAAGGGTGCGGCGAGCGGGTGGTTGTCGCCGGTCGCCAGCAAATGCGCGTAGCACCAGCCCGAAGCAGGCGTCGCCTTGAAGCCGCCGTAACACCAGCCGCCATTGAGATAGAGCCCGTCGACTGGCAACGCCGACAGGATCGGCGATCCGTCGAAGCTCATATCGGTCGTGCCCGCCCAGCACCGCACCATCCGCAAGCGCGACAGCGCGGGCACAAGCGCGATCGCTTCCGCCGCTGCTTTTTCGATCCTTGGTGGCAGGCCGCGCTGGGCGTAGCTTGGGAAGTGATCGGGGTCGCCGCCCAGCACGATCCCGCCTTTGTCCGACTGGCTGATATAGCAATGCAGCGACTGCGACATGATGACGGTGTCGATCATCGGTTTGACCGGCTCGGTGACGAAAGCCTGCAACGTCTGCGCCTCGATCGGAAGCTGGAGGCCCGCGAGCGCCGCGACCGGGCCGCTATTGCCCGCCACGCAAATGCCGATGCGACCGGCAGCGATGGCCCCCCGCGTCGTCACGACACCGCTCACCCGCCCGCCGGTCATGGCGAAGCCGGTGACTTCGCACTTCTGGATCACATCGACGCCCAGCGCATCGGCGGCGCGCGCATAGCCCCAGGCGACGGCATCGTGCCGCGCGGTGCCGCCCCGGCGCTGGATCAGCCCGCCGTGAATCGGGAAGCGCGCATCGGGTGCCATATCGAGCAGCGGCACCAGTTTTTGCACCTGCGCGCGCGTGAGCAAATCGGCATCGATCCCGTCGCAGCGCAAGGCATCGCCGCGCTGCGCCAGCACCGTCATGTCGCCGTCCGAATGGCCGAGGAACAGCGCGCCACGCGGGGAAAACATGACGTTGAAGTTGAGCGCGTCGCTCATCCCCTCCCACAAATCGAGCGCGAAATCGAACAAATCGTGCAGGGGTTTCTGGCGGTAGTTAGAACGCACGATCGTCGTGTTGCGCCCGGTATTGCCGCCGCCGATCCACCCCTTTTCGAGCACCGCGATGTTGCGCAGGCCGTGAACCTTGGCGAGGTAATAGGCCGTGGCCAGGCCATGCCCGCCGCCACCGATGATGACGATGTCATAGGATTTTTTGGGCTCAGGGTCGCGCCACGCCCGCTCCCAGCCGCGCTGCCCGGTTAGGCCCGCCTTGAGCAGCGCCAGTGCCGAATAGCGCTTCATGCCGCCCACCCGCGCTGCTCGCGCCAATCGGGTTCCAGACCCTTGAAGCGCGCCAGACCAAGCTTGGTAATGTCGGCGAAGGAGCAGGTGCCGTCGATGACGAGATCGCGAAGAGCATGGCCGCTGGCGGGCGATAGGCCAAAGCCGACCCCCGACATGGTCGCGACGGTAACGTTGGCGGGATGGTCGAGCCGGTCGAGGATCGGGCGGCCATCGGGGGTATTCTCGATCACCCCCGCCCAGGAGCGAATGACGTTCAGGTGCGCGGCCTTGGGGAACATCTCCGCGACACGGCGGGCGAGGTTGCGGATCAGCGGCGAGGTCGGGCGCGCTTTCGGGCCGGTCTCATCCACGTCGATCCACTCATGCGGTCCGCCGCCAAAGGCGAGATTGCCGCGCAGCGTCTGCCGCCCGTACAGGCCATTGCCATCGACGCCACCGATCGACATCAGCGGGGCGGGTTCGGTCACGATCATTTCGGCGCGGGCCGAGGCGAGCGGGAACTCGACGCCAAGGGGGGCAAGCAGCATCCCCGATTGCGGCCCCGCCGCCACGACCAGGGCATCGCAGGCGATCCGCCCGCGCGGCGTATCGATCGCGACGACCTTGCCGCCTGCGGTCTCGATCGAGCGGGCCGGGCAATGTTGCAGGATGCGCCCGCCCAAATCCTGCAGCGCCCAGGCATAGGCCTGCACCGTGCGCTGCGGATTGGCATGGCCGCCGAAGCGCAGATGAATGCCGCCGAGGCAGCTCTGGTCGGTCAGCGGCACCATTTCCTGCGCCTGCTGGCTGTCCAGATCATCGACGCGGTAGCCCATCGCGCTGCACATCCGCCCGACTGCGCGGTAATGGGCGAGCAGGTCCGGATCACGTTGGATGATGATGCGTTCGCGCTGATATTCGGTCGGGTAGCCGAGCAAATCGTCCATCTGCGGCCACAACCGTTGCTCCTCGGCGAAGAGCGGGCTCTGGTAATGCGAGGCCCCGCCGCCATTGCGGCCCGAGGCTTCCCAGCCGACGATGCCTTTGTCGAGCACGACCACGTCGAACCCGTCGCGCGCCAGCCACCAGGCCGCGCTGAGCCCGGTGACGCCCGCGCCAATCACGACGACCGCCGCGCCCTTGGGAAGCTCTGCCTCAGACATGCATGTTGCCGCCCAATCCCGCGACATGCTCCGCCTCTTCCGCCGTGCCGATCACGGCATAGGGCGTCCATTGCGTCGGGATGCCGAACCACACGTCCCATCCCGCCGTCATCGCGGCGCTTTCCTGCCAGTCGGCAAGGATGCCGAGCGGCACGGGCCGCACCGGCGCGCGGAAGCTGGCGACGGGCACCGCAGCGAGCGGGATGCCTTGCTGTTCGGCGAGCAGGCACGCCACCTGATCGCGGCAACGCCGCCCCTGGCACGCGCCCATCCCGGCGCGGGTCAAGCGCTTGATCTGGTCGGGATGGGCGGGCCCGTCGTTGATGAGCGACGCGAGCGAGCGCGCTGCCATTGCCTGTGGCCGCTCGAGATAGCGGGGCGGCTGCACGCCAAGCACATCGGCGCGGGTGACCTCTTCGCACTGGCAGACAATCGTATCGGGGGTGGCGGGCTGGCTGAGCGCGGTGGACCAGGCCTGGAGATAGGCGGGGTCGGGCCGGGTGACGGTGGCGGCGTCGCCGATCAGGCGGATCGTTTCGCTGGGGCGGGTGCCTGCCGCATCGAGCAATTCGGTGGCCGGAGTGAGGCCGAGCGCGAGCACGATCGTGTCGCAGGGGATTTCCAGCGCGCCTTCCTTCGCCGGGGAAGGAAGACGGGTTAGGGTAACGCCTTCAACTCCATCGATCCCGCTGCGGGTCGCAGCGATGTTGTGCCCCAGCAAAATCGGAACCCCCGCCGCCGCCACTTGCGCCGCCAGCGCTGCGGGGCCTTGCACCGTCTCCGCCACCTCGACCAGCGCCGCAACCGCGATCCCGCGCGCGAGCGCGAGCAGCGCCGTTTCCAGCGCCAGCGCGCCCGTTCCAAGGATCACGATCCGCTGACTCGCCAACGCATCATAGCGCGTCAGCAATGCGGCAAAGCCTTGCGCGCCCATCACCCCCGGCTGGTTCCACCCGGCAAAGCCCAACACCAGATCGCGCGCGCCGGTCGCCAGCACCAGCCGCCCGAACCCGACCATTGTCGCGGCTTCGGCATCGGCAATGCCCAGCATCGGCTCGGGCAAGGCGCGCAGTGCGGGGCCGTTGACATACAGTCCCCAGGCACAGGTGCCGAGCCGGACATCGACCCCGGCGGCGAAAGCGGTTTCGAGCGCCGGATTGCTGGCGAACACCTGCTCCAGCATCCGCGCGGGCTGTTGCACCGCCGCCGTCATGCGACCGCCGTAGAAATAGGGAACGTCACTGCCGATCAATGCGCCCGGCACCGGATTTTCGTCGATCAGCAACACCGACGCCCCGTCCGCCGCTGCCGCAATCGCCGCCGCCGTGCCTGCGGGGCCTGCGCCCACTACCACCACATCGAAGCGCGCATCGGGCGCGGGCACCTTGCCGTCGATCGCGTGGAAATCGCGCACCGTCATACCGCGTCGAGCGCTTGGGCAAGATCGGCCAGCAAATCCTCGACATGCTCGATCCCGACCGACAGCCGTAGCGTGGCATCGGTAATCCCGCCCGCCGCGCGTTCCGCAGGGGTGAGCGCATAATGCGTCGTGGTCGCCGGATGCGTGATGAGCGTTTCCGATCCGCCAAGGCTGACTGCAAAACGCAGCAGCGTCAGCCGGTCGAGAAAGCGGAACGCCTCCGCCTCGCCGCCGACCACCGCGAAGGAAAAGGTCGATCCCGCCGCCTTGCATTGGCGATCATACACCGCGCGTGCGGCGCTGCCTTCGGGCAGGAAGCCGAGATAGAGGATGCTCGCCACCTTGGGGTGATCGCGCAAAAATTCGGCGATGTGGCGGGCATTGTCCATTGCGCGCTCGACCCGCACATGCACCGTTTCCATCGATCGCAGCAGCAACCAACTGGTATAGGGGTCGAGATGGCTGCCAAGCGTGGTGCGCAACAGCCGGAGCGGCGCGACCAACGCTTCGCTGCCGCTGACGCCGCCCGCGAGCAAATCGCTATGGCCACCACAATATTTGGTCAGGCTGGTCATGCACAAATCAGCCCCCAGCGCGATCGGGCGCTGCATCAATGGCCCGAGCAAGGTGTTGTCGACCACCACCAACGGGCGCAGCCCGGTGCGCGCGCCAACGGCGTCGGCAATGTCGACGACCAAGGCGATGTCGACGATCGCGGCGGTCGGGTTGGCCGGGGTTTCGATCACGATCAGCTTGAGCGGCCCGTGGCTGAGTGCTTCCTCGACCGCAGCCGCGATGCTGGCGCGGTCGCACCCGTCGGTAAATTCGGCATGGCTGACGCCGAAGGCGGGCATCAGCCCGGTATAGAGCCCATTGGTGCCGCCATAGATCGGTCGGCTGAACACCACGCTGTCGCCGGGGCGCAAATGCGCGAGGGCGATCGCCGAATGCGTCGCCATGCCGCTGTTGAACACAGCGGCGGCTTCGGCCCCGTCCAGCGCCGCCAGCCGCGCCTCGACCATGTCGAGGCCGGGGTGGCTCAGCCGGGCGTAGATATGGCCGGGGCGCCCGACTTCGGGGCCGGTGCCCTCGAAATACGCTTCGTGAATGTCCTTCGCTTGCCTGGCCGAGGCGTAGGCGAAAGTCGAGGTCATGTAGATCGGCGGCTTGGCGGCGTTGGCGGCGCTGGCCGGATCGTAGCCCGCGCGCACCGCGAGCGTTTCGGGACGCCACACGGGAGGAGTCTCGTCGCTCATCGCGCCGCGCGATCAAGATAGGCGTTGGCCTTGGCGCAATACCAATCGACGAAGCGCATTGTCAGCGATTCGGCATCGGGGCTGTACGGGCCCGGCGTATAGCCCGGCGAATTGACGCCAAGCTGGTTATTTTCGGCCAGCTCCTTGTCCTGCAAATTGGTGCGCGTCCACAGGTCGGTCAGCGAGGCGATGTCATAGTCCACACCCTCCACCGCATCTTCATGCACCAGCCATTTGGACACGACATGCGTTTCGGTCGGCGACACCGGATATGCGCTGAAGGCAAAGGTATATTCGGCGGTCGAATGGCAGAAATTGTTGGGTTCGATCGCCCAGCGCAACGAGCCGGTATCGCCGCCGCCAATATCGCACATCAGCTTATTGACGGTGAATTGCCCGTCGGTGCTCATCGCCACCGTGCCGTCATTCAGCGGAAAGCGCACCGCTTGCCACCAATCCTCGCCCACTGGCCCCATCGGCATCGCCAGATCGGCCATGCGCCGTTCGAAGCGGGTCGCGGTGTCATCGGCGAAATCGAAATAGGCCGAGGCATTGATCGGGAAGGATCGCGAGAGTTCGGGGTGGCCGCTCGCGCAATGATAGCATTCGCGGCCATTTTCCATCACCAGCTTCCAATTGGCATATTCGACCAGCGTCGCTTGATGCGCGAGCTTGGCATGGCCAAGGTTGTGCGGCGCGAGCAGCGGCGTCAGGTCGCGCCGTATCGTGGCGATGTCGGGTGGCGTTTCGGCAAGGCAGACGAACACGGCCCCGGCAACGCGTTCGAGATGGATCGGCTTCAGGCTGTGCTCGCCCTTGTCGAAGACTTCGGGCATCCGTCCCGCCGCGAGCAGACGCCCGTCCAGACCATAGGTCCAGCTGTGATAGGGGCAGATCAGTCGCGCGACATGGCCTTCGCCGGGCTTGCACAGGATCGATCCGCGATGGCGGCAGCTATTGTGGAAGGCGCGCAATTCGCCGTCGCGGCCGTGGACCACCAGCACTGGCCAGCGACCGATCATGAAGGACAGATAGTCGCCGGGCTGGCGCAATTCCGCCTCGAACCCGACGAACAGCCACGACTGGCCGAAGATCGCCGCCAGATCGAACTCGAACGCTTCCTGACCGGTATAGAGCGCCTGGGGCAGCGAATGGCCGACCGGACGCGCCTGTAGCAGTGCCGAAATATCCCCGAGGTTCAAAACCGAAATCCTCCCACCTGCCCACCATAGAAGAGTGACATGGCGAGGAGGCGATGCTGAAATCGCATTTGCGCATGGCGATATGCCAAAAGCTGTGGGGTCCGGGCGCCGCCGCCCCGCACCGTTGCGCCGCCCGAAAAAACACGCTTGGTATCGAAAAACGGCATAGCCGCGCGTAAGGCTTGCCATGTGCCACCAGCCAGCAGGGGGATTCCCATCGCACGCACCACACCTGTCAACCGGCGCTGGTTGCCGCTGAACGCGCTACGGGCATTCGACGCGGTCGGCCAGCGGCTGAGCTTCACCGCCGGCGCGCAGGCGCTCAACGTCTCGCAAAGCGCGGTGAGCCGCCATGTTATCAGCCTGGAGGAACTGCTCGGCCACAAATTGTTCGATCGTTCGGGCCAGGCGCTGGTGCTGACCGAAGCGGGCAAGGTGCTGCTGCCCGAAGTCGGCAAGGCGTTCGACCGGCTGGAGCAGACGATGAACGCGATCTGCGCCAATCCCGCCGCCAGCCGTCCGATCCGCATCCACATCCCGCCGACGCTGTTGCAGCAAGTGGTGATGCCGATGATCCAGGCCTTCCACGCCGAGCATCCCGACATCCGCATCGATATTTCGAGCTCGCACGCGGTCGGCTTGCCCAGCACCGAGACGGATATGGCGATCGTGTTCGATCGCCCCAATATCGACGATCGCGTCACCGATCTGTTGTGGATGGTGCGCGTCGCCCCGGTGTGCGCTCCGCAGACCGCCGAACGGCACCGGGGCAAGACGCTGGAGCAGTTCCTGGCCGATGCGCCGTTGCTCCACGTCAAGCTGGAGGGGCAGCCGCGCGGACTGTTGTGGAGCGCTTATGCCAATCAGTGTCGCATCGCGCTCGACTCCGACCGTGGCCTTGCCTTCGACGCCAACGCACTGGCGGTCAGCTATGCGATGCAGTCGGATGGTGTGGCGCTCGCCGATATCGACATGTTCGCGCCCGAAATCGCCGCAGGCCAGCTTGTCATTCCCTATGAAGCGGTAATCAACGACGGGTTCGGTTACTATCTGAAACTGCGTGCCGACGATCTGGCCGACCCGACGATCAGCATGGTGCGGAGCTGGCTGATCGCGCACTTCGCCGCGCGAGGCCACGCGAAAGCGTAAGGTCGGCAAACGAAGCGTTTGAAATCGCGATCATTATGAGGGTGTTTCCGCCCACCGCACGCGCGATAGCAAAAAAAGTTCCATAACGCCGATTATCCCGTCCGGTTTTCGCGCGTCGGTATCGTTTTGTTAACGAGGAGATCTCGTTTGCCGATGCCGACCGCGAAACACTTTACGGGAGTCGACACCCGTTTTGCGCGGCCGGGCGGTTGGCGCAGCCTGTCGGGGGGCACCTGCGCAACGGCGAACCGAGCGCGCGCCTTGTCGGCAGTCGCCGCTCTCTCCTCGACCTATTGACCACGCTGACCAGCGCAGGAACGACACATGTTACTCGAATCGCAGGACTATCAAGGCTGGAATTCGCCGTGGGAGCCCAACGCGACCAGCGTCGATCGTGGCCCTTGTGCGTGGACCGTGCTGATTCCCTTTTTCAACGAGCGGAATTTCCTGGACGGGACCTTGGCCAGCCTTGCCGCGCAGGACGTGCCGTTCGAGCTGATTCTGATCGACAATGGCTCAACCGATGGCAGCGGCGATGTTGCGGCGGCGATCTGCCAGCGGCTCGGTCTTTCCTTCACGCTGCGCGTCGATCGCCGTCCAGGCAAGGTGAACGCGCTGCAAAGCGGGATCGAATGCACGCAAACGCCGTTCGTCGCGACGTGCGATGCCGATACGCTGTATCCGACCGATTATCTGCGCAAGGCGCAGCATCTGCTCGAAACGTCGGGTGCAGTGGCAGGCGGTGCCTATTTCGTCACGCCCACCGCGACCGCAGAGGATCACGCCCAGGCGGCGCAGCGCATGGCGCGCGCGGCCAAGCTGCTGCCAGCGCAGTGCCATACCGGCGGGGCGGGGCAAGTGTTCCGTACCGATGCGCTGCGCCGCGCGGGGCAATTTGATGCCAGCCGCTGGGGCTATGTGCTGGAGGATCACGAAATCATGCACCGCATGGCGAAGCTTGGTCGGCTGGCGTATGGCGGTGCTCTGTGGTGCGCGCCGTCACCCCGCGAACGCGATCGGGAATCGATCCGCTGGACGTTGCTGGAACGCGTTCTGTATCATGTGACTCCGAAGCCCGCCCGCGACTGGTTCTTCTACGATTTCCTCGGTCGTCGGCTTGCCGCACGCAAATTGACGAGCGACCGGATTCGCGAACGTCAGTTTTACGCGCAGACGGATTTTGCCAACCGTTCGGCCACACCAGCCTGATCGTCGGTAAATGTATGTGCGCGCTTGCGAAGTGACGCGCGGCGCGCTCTAGACGGCAGAATGCCGTGGCTGCTTCTTCATCGATGACCGAGGCCGGTCTCAAGGCGGTGTTCCTGGCGGAACGGCCGATGTTGTTGCGCTTGCTCGCGGCACGTCTCGGCAATCCCGCCGATGCAGAGGATGCGCTGCAGGATATTTGGCTCAAGCTCGACCAGCACGGCGCGCCGCCCGTCGCCCAGCCGGCCGCCTATCTGTATCGCATGGCTACGAATCTGGCGGCGGATCGGCGGATCGCATCGGCGCGGGCGGGCGCGCGCGACACCGCATGGCTGGAGGTGCAGCCTGCGGCCGAGGAGCATCCCTCGATCGAGCATACCCTGTTGGCGCGCGAGCGGCTTGCGCGACTCGAAGCCGCGCTCGCCGCGATGCCCGAGCGGATGAGCCAGGCCTTGCGCCTGTATCGCGTCGAAAACCTGCCCCAAAAGCAGATCGCCGAGCGGCTTGGCATGACGGTTAGCGGTGTCGAAAAGCTGTTGAGACGGGCTGTTAAAGAAATTCACGCATATAAACTGGCGGGCGAGGCGGAATCGGGCGATGTGTATCGTCTATCCGATGAAGGGGACTCTCATCGTGGCCGTTGAAGACGCGACTATCGTCGACCGCGCCATCGACTGGCATTTGCGCCAGGGCGATATGGGGGAGGCTGACTGGCGCGCTTTCGTCGCCTGGTTGGAGGAAGATCCCGCGCACGCGCAGGCCTTCGACACGGTTGCGCTCGACATGGCGATGTTGTCCGAACGCGCCGATCTTTTTCCCGCGCAACCCATGGTGGTAGCGCCAGTCGTGGTGCGGCCACCGACTCGACGTCTCTGGGCGTGGGTTGGCGGAGGGGCAGCGGTTGCGGCCGCAGCCAGTGTTACGCTGATGGTGGCACCGATCGGGTTCGGCAGTGCGAGCGCCGCCTATGCTGTTGAAACCAAGCCAGGTCAGCGGCAGGATATCGCGCTGAGCGACGGTACGCGGATTGAGCTGAACGGCGCGAGCCGGTTGGTGCTGGACCGCAACAATCCCAGAGTTGCCACGCTCCAGGCGGGCGAGGCGACTTTCCATGTCCGCCATGATCCGCGCGATCCGTTTACGGTGCGATCCGGCACGATGACGGTCCAGGATCTGGGAACCGTCTTCAATGTCGAACGCGATGGCGCGCGGTTTGATGTGCAGGTCGCTGAAGGGTCGGTTTTGTTCCAGCCGCGCCAGCAAGCGGTGACGCTGCGCTCGGGCGCTGCGGTCTCGGCGCGGGAGGATCTTGGCAGCGTGACGGTGATGAAGATCGACGCCGCCAAGGTCGGCAGCTGGCGAAATGGGGTGGTTGCCTTTGGCGGGGAACCGTTCGGGCGTGTCATCACTTCGGTCAGACGGATCGACGGAGTCATCCTTTCGATTGAGCCGAGCTTGTCGCAGCAGCCCTTTACCGGCATGGTCCGCTTCACGGGTGAAGCGGCGCGGGATGTTCCGCACATTGCCGCGCTGGTTGGGGCTGAGTGGCATCACGATGGCGAGCGATGGACCATCTCGCCGAAATAGCCGTAATTTGCTGTGCCTGAACAGAAAAACAAAACGGCTGGGACGTCGCATCGTCGCCTTTGTGTTTTTCGCCAGCATACCGGTTGCAGCGGCCGCCGATTCGCCGCGCGTTGCGGTCCCCGCTGAACCGCTCGACCAGGCATTGACGGCGCTGGCGCGCCAAATCGGCTTCGACATCATTAGCACCGAGCCGGGCCTGGCGCGGGTTCGGACCCGGGGCGTGACCGGCCAGATGCCGCCACGCGAAGCCTTGCGGCGGCTGCTGGATGGCACAGGCTATCGTGCGGTGGCGGTCGATGGCCGCAGCTACCGCATCGTACGGGCTCCGCGACTGGTCCTTCATCCGCGCCTGTTGGCGCGGCGGATTCCGGAACCGGCGTCAGGCGACGACATCATCGTTACCGCGGGCAAGCAGAAATCTACCTTGCTTCGGTTCCCCGGCAGCGTGCTCATGGTCGGCGGGTTTTCTCCGGGTGCATTGGCGGGGCGTCCCATCGATATGGACGAGGTCGCGCGGGGTACGCCGGTCTTGCAGAACACCGAGCTCGGCGTCGGTCGCAACAAGATTTTCATTCGCGGGGTTGCCGACAGCAGCTTCAACGGTGCCACGCAATCCACCGCGAGCATCTATTTCGACGAGGTGCCTCTAGGATATTCCGGGCCGGAGCCCAGCCTCAACCTTTACGATATGAAAGGCGTCGAGGTGCTGGAGGGGCC
This sequence comes from Sphingomonas sp. PSPC2-2, assembly GCF_049897725.1. Lineage (NCBI taxonomy): Bacteria > Pseudomonadati > Pseudomonadota > Alphaproteobacteria > Sphingomonadales > Sphingomonadaceae > Sphingomonas > Sphingomonas sp. PSPC2-2. The sequence continues at coordinate 297,320 of NZ_JAFCWU010000005.1, forward strand.
ACAGGGGACCTTGTACGGATCGGGGGCGATCGGCGGGATCATACGGCTGACGCCCAATCCGGTTGATTTGCGGGTGGCCTCGGCTTCGCTGAGCAGCGGTGCGACCGCGACCGAGGGCGGTGGCGGCGGTTTCGATGTTGCTGGTATGGCCAACTTACCGTTGATCGAGGACCGCGTGGGCCTGCGCGTGGTCGGCTATCGGGACCGCGATGGCGGGTTTATCGCAGACCAGACGAGAAAACTTTCGAATATCAACCGCACCGACACGGTTGGCGGACGCGCGACACTCGCGGTCGATCCGGGTGGTGGATGGGGCGTCGAACTGGGTGCGCTAACGCAGCGAATCGACGCCGCAGATGCGCAATATGCCGAGCAGACGGTCGGCCCGCTCGCACGGCGCTCGCTGGCTCAGCCCTATAGCAGCGAGATCAAACTGCTGCGTGGCGTGGTGCGCAAACATTGGGACAACGGGCTCGATCTGATTTCGGCGACGGGCTATGTCGAGTTGCAGACGTCGGACACCTTCGATGCCACCCGCGCGATCGGCAGCAAGGGGCCGACGATCTACACCAACGAACAGTCGAATGTCTTGTTCGTGCAGGAGGCGCGACTGTCGCGCGCGGTGCCGGATCATATCGGCTGGTTGGTCGGCGTCGCGTTCCTGCATGATCGCGATATCCAGGCGCGGGCGCTCGGGCCGCCTGATCAGCCGCTCGATATCATCGGCGTGACCAACATGACCGACAGCCTCTCGGCTTTTGGCGAGGCGAGTTGGCCGGTGTCCTCGCGGCTGACGCTCACCGCCGGTACCCGCTTTACGGCCGCTCGAACCGATGGCGAGCCCTCCGTGCGCCCGCGCAACAACAGCTTCATCAAGGGGCGCGCCACCCGACGCGTCGATCCGACGCTGGGGCTGTCGTGGCTGATCGATAAGCGCACCGCCGTATTCGCGCGACTGCAATCGGGGTATCGCACGGGGGGGCTTGCCGTCGCGACGGGTGTTGGACGCGTTCTCGATTTCCGCTCGGACTCGATTCTTGTCGGCGAGGTCGGGATCCGCAAGCAACGCACCGGTCCGACCGGATTGGAACTTACCACTGCCGTGTCCTATGCGCGCTGGCGCAACATTCAGGCCGATTTATACAATACGCGGGGCCAGCCTTATACCGCCAATGTCGGCAATGCGGACATTGTCGGTTTGGAGGCTGCCGGCGATTGGGCGATCGTGCGCGGGCTGCACGCCAACTTTGCGTTTCTTTACACCTACAATGTCGTCGACGGGCCGCTTGCGCAATTGTCCGTGCGCGCCAATCGCAGATTGCCGGAGACCCCCGCCTTTGCCGGCAATGGGGGGCTGACCTACCGCTGGACGCGAGGCCGATCGTCGACCTTCAGTGCCGGGGTGTCGGGCCGCTATGTCGGGCGGTCGCTACTGGGAACGGGCGACTTCCTGGACGTCAGCCAGGGTAAATATGGGGTGCTTGACGCGCAGATCGGGTGGCATTGGCGCAATCTCGATGTGTCGTTGACTGGCGACAATCTCGCCAATGCGACGGCCAATCGCTTCGCCCTTGGCAATCCGACCATTCTGGCAACGCGGCAGCAAACGACGCCGCTGCGCCCGCGCAATGTTCGGCTGGGGGTATCGATCGCCTGGTAACGTGGTGTCCGCTACAATAGTGCGTGTCGCGCGCCTATTGCGGCCGCGTGGACAGTGGGACGTTGCCGGGGCGGTAGCGTTGCTCGATATGGTTCGCCAGATCGTCGGGGTAGAAATAGACCGGGCGCAGCGCACCCGTTGCATAGCGCGCGGCCTGATCGTTGAAGTGCGGTGAGGCCGGATCGCCGCTCTCTCCGCCTGCAGTCACCGCCCAGGCACGCAGCTTTGGACCGAATTCGACCACTGCGACAAAGCTGTTGCCGCTTGATCCGTAGAGCTTCCTGGTATTGGGATAGGGCTTGGCACCGAATGAAGCGAGGCTCCCCCATTGCGCCGAGGTGAACGGTACGGGGATGCTGGGCCTGGCATCGTCAAAATGTGGGGCGATGGCATCGTCGAGCCGCTGGAATCGATTGATCTTCCCCCAACCGACCCGCCAGTCGCCAAAGTCGCGGTTCAATCGATCTACCGCCTCGCCCAAAGCGGCGAGCTTGCGTTCGGCCGAGACTTGCGTGGCGATCGCTGCAGGCACGTTGATTTGTTCGGATTGGATGAAGCTGCCGACGTCGCGCCACATCTGGCCAGCCCATAGCACGCCAAGCGTCGTCGCCACCGAGTTCGCGCCCCAGCGATAGTCCCATGCCTTCAGTGTCGCGATCGGCTCGGCGAGTTTGGCGCGGCGCGGGTCTTTGCTCGGCAGCGTGTCATACGCCTTTACGAGTGGCGGAATCAGTTCGGCAAAGGCCGGCAAGTAGCTGTCATACGCCGCCGCGATCAGGCGCTGCGGTGTAAAGTCGCGATGCCCGGTGAGTAGCAGGTCGGCATGGACGCCGCGCTGGTTCGGGCCGAATTGATCCATGTAGCGCGGATAGTCCTTTGCCTTGGGGCTGTCCGGCCCGGCGGCGCTCCACGGCCAGTCATTGGTGTTGCGCACCCAGCCGATGCCGGGATTGATCGCATTGGGGAGCGACGCGACCGTGTGCAGGCCATTCCAGTCGGTCGCCGGGTCGGCCCCATCGACCGCATGGGTGTAATCAAAGCGATCGTCGCGCACGGGTACGAATTGCGGGTGGAGATAGGCGATTTCGCCCTTGGCATCGGCGAACAGCGTGTCGTTGGACGAATTGGCCTGGCGTTCGGCGACCTGCATGTAGCTGGTGAGATCGTGCGCCTTGGTGCGCAGCCAGCTTTGCTCGAGCGCGGGCACCGGCTTCGACATCAACGCCTCTGCAATCCATTTGCCGCCGCGTTCGGCAACGATCGGACCGTGGTGTGAGGCATAGGTCGTGAAGCTGCGCGACGCGAGCGTTCCGTCCGGCAGGCGATAGGCGAGGGTGATCGGTTTGGTTCGGTACGGGCGGACATCCTTGCCATAGACATAGAAGCGCCCGAAGCGCGTCAACGCGGTTTGTTCGGTAAATTCATCGACATTGTCGACGCCGGACGAGGTGTGCATCCACCCGGCCTGTTCGTTGAAGCCCTGATAGATGAAGAACTGCCCCCAGGTGGAGGCACCATAAGCGTTGAGCCCCTCGCCGCTGGTCATTTGCAATTCTGACCGGAAATAGAAGCTGGTGTGCGGGTTGATCAGCAGCAGTGCGTGGCCGTCCACGGTGTTTTTGGGGGCGATGGCGATGCCGTTCGATCCGCGCGGCTCGCGCGGCACCGGGCCCGCGTCTTCCGCCGCAACGGCGATCCTCTGTCCGCCATAGAAAGCGGCGAGCTCCGCCAGCGAAATGCGTTCGATATCGCCACCGATGCTGCCCTCGGTGAAGGACAGCGCCATCCACGGCTCAAAGTGCGTCAGCACCTTGGGATGCACTTGCGGATGGGTCGCCAGATAATAGTTCAGCCCGTCGGCCCAGGCTGTCATCAGCCGTTGCAACCAGTCTGGGCTGGCGCGGTATTGCGCCTGCAGATCGACCGGATCGACATAGAGCCGCTGGCGCAAATCGGCCCAGATCGCCCCTTCGCCTTCCGCTTCCGCAGTGCGACCGAGGGCGGTCAGGTAGTTGGCTTCGATGCGGCTGAAATCGTCCTCCGCTTGCGCATAGGTCGCGCCGAACACGGCATCGGCGTCGCTTTGGCCCACGACATGGGCGATGCCCCATGTGTCTCGGGTGATCGTGACGCGCGCGGCTTGCTCCTGCCAGTGCGCCTGGTCGCTCGGCGCAGGTGCCGCAGCGGTGACGAGGAAAGCGGTCGCTGCGAACAGCGCGCGGGCGGATCGGGCGGTGGTCATGCGAGGGAGGCTATCGGGCATTATGCGCGACGACAATCACCGTGTGGGGGCGAGAGATGTTTCAAATGGGTGGTCGAACCGCTTGCTGGGCGCGGCGCGTGGGTATCGTTGCGGACGACATCCGATTTGGTAAATGCGCCCGAGTAGCGGTAGCCTGTAATAATAGTGAAGTTTATCAGGTATATACCAAAATCAATTGGGTATTTTACGGATGCTCTATTGCATTGGCGCACCGTCGTTCTCATTTCTACACACGATTACGAGCAGGCCTGCCGGAGAAGCGGGCTGCGTGGCGGGGGTGCATTCAGACCATGATGCTCGTAGGGATCAAAGCGCCGATGATACCAATGCTTGGCCGTATGGGCTTGATCCCGTTTGCGACCGCGATTGTGGCCTTGTCCGCCTGTTCGTCAAAGGCACCGCCGCCACCGCCAACCCCGCAGGTCAGCGTAGCATTGCCGCTGCAACGCGATGTCGTCGACTGGGATGAATATGTCGGTCGGTTCGAGGCGATTCAGGACGTTCAACTGCTCCCACGCGTGTCCGGCACCATCGACCGGATCTTTTTTGCCAACGGTCAGCGCGTGCGGGCCGGTGAGGCGCTGTTCACGATCGACCCACGCCCTTATGTCGCAGCACTGGCGCAAGCGCGCGCTCAGGTTGCCAAGGCGCAGGCCGCGCTGACCAATGCGCAATCCGAATTGGCGCGCGCGGACAAGCTGTTGGCCGCCGAAGCGATCAGCAAGGAAGAATATGAGACCAAGCTTGCCGCGGTGCGCACCGCGCAGGCCGATTTGGGCGCTGGCCGCGCCAATGTGACGACGGCTGAGCTCAATCTTGGTTTCACCACGGTCCGTTCGCCGATCACCGGCGTCGTTTCGGATCGCCGCGTGAGTAAGGGCAATTATGCAACGGCGGCGACGACGGTGCTGACGCGCGTCGTATCCACCGATCCGATCTGGTTCTCCTTCGAAGGCGCGGAGAGCTTTTACCTGAAATATCTGCGCCAGGCCAAAACGGGCGAGCGCGGCTCCTCTCGCAACACCCCCAATCCGGTCGAGGTGCAGCTCGGCGACGAGAAGGGGTATCGCTGGCATGGGCGCATGGAGTTCGTCGATAATGCTATCGATCCCAATTCGGGCACCATCCGCGCGCATGCCGTTATCGCCAATCCCGATGGTTTCTTGACGCCGGGGCTGTTCGGTCGCGCGCGTTTGCTCGGCTCAGGCCATTATCACGCGATGCTGGTGCCCGATGAGGCGATTCTCACCGACCAGACCCGCAAGCTGATTTACGTCGTTGGCCAGGATGGCAAAGTCGTCGCGCGTCCGGTTGAAACCGGCCCGCAAGTGGAAGGGTTGCGCGTCGTCAAATCCGGCCTCGCACCGACCGAGCATGTCGTGATCGACGGCATTACGACGTTGCAACCGGGCATGGCGGTGAAGCAGAATTTGGTGAAGATGCGGCCAAAGGCGGCCGATACAGCGCCGCAATCCACCCAGGAAACAGCCCCGCCCGCTTCTGACGCAACCGCCAATTAAGGCCCCGCGCCCGTGAAATTTCCCCACTTCTTCATAGATCGACCGATCTTCGCGGCGGTGCTGTCGATCCTGATCGTCGTGTTCGGCGTGATCGTGTATCCGTCCTTGCCGGTCGCGCAATATCCGCAGATCGCGCCGCCAACCGTGGTGGTGAGCGCGACCTTCCCCGGCGCGAATGCGGAAACGCTCGCCGAAACCGTCGCCGCGCCGCTCGAGGAATCGATCAACGGCGTTGAGAACATGATCTACATGTCCTCCTCGGCCACCGGGGACGGGTCGCTGGCGATTACCGTGACGTTCAAGCAAGGCACCAATGTCGATCAGGCACAGGTGCTGGTGCAGAACCGCGTCTCGACTGCGGAACCGCGCCTGCCCAACGAAGTCCGCCAGATCGGTGTGACGGTGCGCAAGAACTCGCCCGACATCCTGCTGGTGGTCGCGCTGACATCGCCCGACGGGTCGTTGAACGAATCCTACGTGTCGAATTATGCGACCACGCAAATCATCGACCGGATCTCGCGCATTCCCGGTGTCGGTGGCGTCCGCAGCTTCGGCGGTCGCGATTACAATATGCGGCTGTGGATCGATCCCGATCGCGCCGCCGCGCGCAATCTGACGGTCGATGAAATCGTCGCCGCTGTCAGCGCCCAGAACGTGCAGGTTGCCGCCGGTGCGGTGGGTGCTCCGCCGTTCAACCAAGGCGGCACCGCCTTCCAGCTTGGCATCCAGGCGACGGGGCGACTGACCACGCCCGATCAGTTCGGCGAAATCATCATAAAGCGCGACACGCAGGGGCGGCTGACGCGGCTGCGCGATGTCGCGCGGATCGAGCTGGGCGCGCAGGACTACACGATCAACGCCGCGCTCAACGGCAAGCACATGACCGCGCTCGGCATCACGCAATTGCCCGGATCGAATGCATTGAGCACGGCCGAAGCGGTGAAGGCCGAAGTCGCCCGTGCCGCGAAGAGCTTCCCGCCCGGCCTGAGCTATTCGATCCCGTATAATCCCACGGAATATATCCAGGCGTCGATCGAGGCGGTCGAGCATACGCTGGTCGAGGCGCTGGTGCTGGTCGCGCTGGTGGTTTTGCTGTTCCTGCAAAGTTGGCGCGCGGCGATCATCCCGATCGTGGCGATCCCGGTTTCGTTGATCGGCAGCTTGGCCGTGCTGGGCGGTTTCGGGTTCAGCCTCAACAACCTGTCGCTGTTCGGGATGGTGCTGGCGATCGGCATCGTGGTCGACGACGCGATCGTGGTGGTCGAGAATATCGAACGCTTGATGGAGGAGGAGGGGCTCTCGCCCCGCGAGGCCGCGCACAAGACGATGGACGAAGTGTCGGGCGCGCTGATCGCGATCGCGCTGGTGCTGTGCGGCGTGTTCATTCCGACCAGCTTCATTCCCGGCATTTCGGGGCAATTCTATCAGCAGTTCGCGCTGACGATCGTGTCGGCGACGGCAATCTCGGCGTTTGTGTCGTTGACGCTGTCGCCCGCCTTCGCGGCGATGGTGCTCAAGCCAAAGCATGACGAGGAGCCTAAGCCGGGTTGGCGGGGGTGGGGCACGCGCTTTGCCCGTGGATTCAATCGCGGCTTCGATTGGCTCGGTCGGAACTTCGGCAAGTTCACCGCGCGCGCTGTTCGCAGTCTCGCGATCGTCGGAATCGCTTATGTTATCCTGATCTGTCTCGCCGGATGGCGTTTTACCGCGACCGCGACTGGCTTCATTCCGGCGCAGGATCAGGGGTATTTGATCGTCGCGGCGCAATTGCCGCCGGGATCGTCGCTGCAAAGGACGACCGAATTGATCCAGCGCGCGAGCGATATCGCGCGCAAGAACCCGGCAACGCGCGACACGGTCGCCTTTTCCGGCCTCGACGGTGCCACCTTCTCGACCGCCTCGAATGGCGGCGCGATGTTCATCACCCTGAAGCCCCGCGCGGATCGCGCCGATGCAACCCTTATCGCCAACCAGATGCGGCAAGCCTTCGCACCGCTTTCGGGCGGTTTGCTGTTGGTCATCCCGCCACCGCCCGTCGCCGGCATCGGCACGGGCGGCGGCTGGAAAATGCTGATCGAGGATCGCTCCAACCTCGGTTACAAGGCGTTGGAGGGGGCCGCATTCGCAATGATGATGAAGGCCAATCAGACGCCGGGCATTACCTCAGCCTTCACTACCTTCAACACCCGCACTCCACGCCTGTTCGCCGATATCGATCGCGAGCGGGCCGAGCAGATAGGCGTGCCGGTTTCGAACGTGTTTTCGACGCTCGGCACCTATCTCGGTTCGGCGTACATCAACGACTTCAACTATCTGGGGCGCACCTACCGGGTGACCGCGCAGGCCGACGCGCCGTATCGCGACCAGATTTCGGATGTCGGGCACCTGCGCACCCGATCGGCAGCCGGAAACATGGTGCCGCTCGACGCGGTGATGACGCTCCGCAACGATAGCGGCCCGTACCGCGTGGTACGCTACAACCTCTATCCCTCGGCCGAACTGCAGGGCGACACGGTGCCCGGTTATTCCTCGGGGCAGAGCTTGCAGACGATGGCACGGCTGGCCGATCAGATCCTGCCCAAGGGCATGAGCTACGAATGGACCGAAATCGCCTTCCAGCAAACGCAGGCGGGCAATACCGGCTCGCTGGTGTTCGGTTTGGCGGTGTTGTTCGTATTCCTGCTGTTGGCGGCCAATTATGAAAGCCTGGTGCTGCCCTTCGCCGTCATCCTGATCGTCCCGATGTGCCTGTTGGCGGCGATCGTGGGGGTGAACATCATGGGGATGGACAATAACATCCTGACGCAGATCGGCTTGGTCGTGCTGATCGGGCTTGCGGCGAAGAACGCGATCCTGATCGTCGAGTTTGCCCGCGCGAACGAAGATCAAGGGATGGAATTGCACGCGGCGGCCGAACACGCCGCCGAGCAGCGCTTGCGCCCGATCGTGATGACCTCGATTGCCTTCATCCTCGGCGTGTTACCGCTGGTGATCAGTTCGGGACCTGGTTCGGAAATGCGTAAGGCACTGGGCGTGGCGGTGTTCTTCGGGATGATTGGCGTGACGACCTTTGGCCTGCTGTTCACGCCGAGCTTCTACGTCATCAGCCGCAAGGGGGGCGATTGGGTTGCCAGCAAGCTCCGCCGCAAGCCGCGTGTGGCGACGGCGGGCGACCATGTAGAGGGTAATCCAGCATGACCCGCATGGTGCGTATCCTCGGGCTGACGCTGCCCGCGCTGGCATTGTCGGCCTGCGTCGTCGGCCCCAATTACAGTCGCCCGACCACGCCCGTTGCCGCCAGCGGCGGTGGCTTCGTCGAAGCGCGCGCCGGTGCGGCAGTCGCAGCAACACCGCTGCCCGAGCATTGGTGGCGGCTCTATGACGATCCATCGGTCGACCGGCTGGTAACCGAGGCGCTGGCACACAATACCGATATCCGCGTCGCCGCCGCCAATCTGGAGCGCGCGCGCGCGGTTTTGTCCGAACAGACGGGCGCGCGGCTACCGACCACCAGCCCGAGTGCGCAATATAGCCGCCAACAGGCCAATAGCGCGAGCGCCGCAGCCTTTGGCGGCGCTGCCGCCGCGCCGCAGACTTTTCGGTTCGATAGCTTCAAGCTGGGCTTCGATGCGTCATATGAGGTCGACCTGTTTGGCGGCGTGACGCGGGCGATCGAGGCAGCGCGCGGCGATGCGCAGGCGGCGCAGGCGCAGCTGGATGCGGCGCGCGTGTCGGTCGCCGCCGAAACCGCGCGGGCCTATGCCAGCGCCTGCAGCAACGCCGCGCAGCGTGCCGTCGCGGTCGAGACGGTCGCGTTGCAGCAGCGTACGCTGGGACTGACGCAAACGCTCTTCACTGCCGGGCGTGGCACGCGGCGCGATGTGGAGCGCGCCGATGTCTTGCTTGCGCAGACGCAGGCGAGCATTCCGGGCTTTGAGGCCGAACGCCGCGCGTCGCTTTATGCGCTGGCGGTGTTGACCGGTTTGCCGCCCGAACAAATCGATGCCGCTGCCGATGCCTGCAAGACACCTCCGACAATGCACACCGTGGTGCCGGTTGGCGATGGTGCTGCGCTGATCGCGCGCCGTCCCGATGTGCGCGCCGCCGAGCGTACCCTTGCGGCAGACACGGCGCGGGTCGGGGTGGCGGTGGCCGATCTCTATCCCAAGATATCGTTGCTGGGCAGCATTGGCCTCAACGCCACCCGTGGCAGCCAGGTGTTCAAGAGCAGCGCGGTCAATTATTCGTTCGGGCCGCTTATTTCGTGGAGCTTCCCCAACCAGACCGTTGCGCGCGCAAAGATCCGGGAGGCGCGCGCCGGAGCCGATGCCAGCCTTGCGACATTCGATGGCAAGGTGCTCGGCGCGCTGAGCGAAGTGGAGCAAGCGCTCGCGCGCTATGCCGGGGCGCTGGAGCGCAACGCCGCTTTGCGCCGTGCCGAAGCGGCAAGCACTTCGGCGGCGAAGCTGTCGCAAGTGCGGTTCAATTATGGGGCGGACAGTTTCCTGCTGCTGATCGAGGCCGAGCGCGACCGCGCCGATGCGCGTGCCGCTCTGGCACAATCGGATGCGGCGGTCGCCGATGCGCAGATCAGCCTGTTCAAGGCGCTGGGCGGTGGCTGGGAAGACGCGCCTGCGCCAACCCGGCGGGAGGCCGCAGCCCAATAATGCGCACGCTTCGCAGTGCCCTGTTCATGCCGGCGTCGAACGCCCGCGCGATCGAGAAGGCGCGGGGCCTGGCCTGCGATGCCGTGATTCTCGATCTGGAGGACGCCGTCGCGCCCGAGGCCAAAGCGAGCGCCCGTATTCAGGCGATGCAAGCGGCGGCGGATGGCGGGTTTGGCACGCGGACGTTGGCGCTGCGGATCAACGCACTCGATAGCGAATGGGGCATCGCCGATTGTGAGGCTGCGCGTGACGCCGGGTTCGACGCGATCGTTCTGCCCAAGGTGTCGCACCCCGATGATCTGTCGGCAGCGCGCGCACTGCTCGGCGACGTTCCGCTGTGGGCGATGATCGAGACGTGCGCGGCGATGCTCGCATTGCCTGCGATCGCCGCGACGCGTGGGCTGGGCTGTCTGATCGCGGGTACTAACGATCTGGCCAAGGACATGCGCTGCACCCCGGGTGCCGACCGCCTGCCGCTGCTGCCGCATCTGACCGCCATCGTGACGGCGGCCCGCGCGCATGGCCTGATCGCGCTCGACGGGGTGTCGAATGTGCTGGCCGAGACGCCCGAACTGGCGGCGGAATGCGCGCAGGGGGCGGCGTTCGGTTTCGATGGCAAGACGCTGATCCACCCGGCGCAAATCGCGCTCGCCAACCGCGCCTTCGCGCCGTCGGCCGAGCGCGTTGCATGGGCGGAGGCGGTGATCGCGGCCTTTGCGCAGCCGGAAAACGCCGACAAAGGCGCGATCCGCGTCCAGGGCGAGATGGTCGAGCGGTTGCACCTGAGCGAAGCCGAGCGGATCGTCGCGCTCGCACGCTGAGCGGCCCCGGCGCAACCGCCTTTGTCCCTTCTTCGTGGCTTTGTGCCTTTGTGCGAGAAAAGGCTCGCACGAAGACACAAAGCCACGAAGATAGAAGAAGAGTTATTTGCCGAGCACGCGCCCGGCCACCGCATCCAGCATCGCCAGTACGCCCGGATCGCGCGACGCGGGGGCGGTGATCAGCGCGTGGTCGAGCACGGTGTCGAGCGGGGAGGGCGTGCGCTCGCTTGGCAGGGCTGCGACCAAAGCCGCCAACGCCTTGCGCGCGATTTCGCCGTTCGCGCCCATTTGCTTGATGACTTCGGCCACTTCGACGAACGCGGCTTCCTCGCGCCAGCAATCATAGTCGGTGACCATTCCGATCAGCGCATAGGGCATCTCCGCTTCGCGGGCGAGCTTGGCTTCGGGCATTGCGGTCATGCCGATCACGTCGGCACCCCATTGGCGGTAGAGCAGGCTTTCCGCGCGGCTGGAGAATTGCGGGCCTTCCATCGCCAGATAGGTGGCACCCTTGGTCACTGCGCCGCCCGCTGCCGCGACCGCTTCCGCCGCATAGCCCGACAGGCGCGGGCACACCGGTTCGGCCATCGACACATGCGCGACCATGCCGGTGCCAAAGAAGCTGGATGCGCGCGCGACGGTGCGATCGATGAACTGATCGACCACGACAAAATGCCCTGGCGGCAGTTCCTCGCGCAGCGACCCGATCGACGAAATGGCGATGATGTCGGTGCAACCGCTGCGCTTCAGCGCGTCGATATTGGCGCGGAAGTTGAGCTCCGACGGGCTGATGCGATGCCCGCGTCCGTGGCGCGGCAGAAAGACGAGTTCGACGTCGCCGATCGACCCGAACAGCAATTCGTCCGACGGCTGCCCCCATGGCGTATCGACGCGGTGCCAGCGCGGATTGTGCAAGGCATCGATCGCGTACAGGCCCGATCCGCCGATGACGCCCAGTTTCCACTTTCCGCTCATGCGGGTTTCCCTTCCTGTGATTCCAGCCGTGCCAGCCACGCTTGCGCTTGCTTTGGTTCGCCGACGGCGTGTGCCGATACGGGGCCGCGCGATGCAACAAAATCCGCGTGGAGCGCAAAGGGCGGCATCGATAATTGTTCGCGCAGTTGATCGGCGGTTTCGCCCAATTCGGTCAGTTCCAGCACCGTCGGGGCCGCCTTGGCGGCGTGAGCCCGGTCTTTGGTGTGGCCGAACAAGCCCCACTGGCCCGCCGCCGTCCGCTGCAGCGCGGCGAGCAGCAGCGTGCGATATTCGGTTTCGATTTCGGCGCGACGGTCGTCGAGCCGGGCGAGGCGGTCTGCTTTTGCCATGGCTCAGACGACCGTCATGTCGCTTTGATAATGATGCCAGGCGAAGATCGCGGCGGCCCCACGGTGCGGACGCCACGGCTCGGCCAGGTCACGCACCAGCTTCTCGCTTGGGCGCGCCTCGTGGCCGAGGATACGGCCAATTTCAATTTGCACCGCCAGGTCGCCCGCCGGCCAGATGTCGGTCCGGCCTTCTGCGAACAGCAGATAGATTTCGGCGGACCAGCGCCCGATGCCCTTGACCGCGACCAGCTTGGCGATGGCTTCCTCGTCATCCGCAGGCAGATGGTGCAGATCGAGTTCGCCGCTCGCCACCAACGCCGCGAGGCTGCGCGCATAACCCGCTTTCTGGCGCGACAGGCCCGCCTCGCGCAGCGTCTCGTCGGTTGCGCCAGTGATATTGGCCGGGTTGTCGAGCGAGCCGACCAGCCCCTCCAGCTTGTTCCACACACTTTGCGCGGCCTTGGTGCTGACCTGTTGCCCGATGATCGTGCGCAGCAGCGTGGCATAGCCGCGCTCGCGCAGACGCGGTTCGGGATAGCCGACCCGGGCGAGTGCGGCCGCAAAGGCGGGTTCCCGCTCCGCCAGCGCGTCCAGCGCGGTTTTCAACTGATCGGCGCTGAGGCCCATGCGGTGATACCTTGATCGGGGCCGCATCTGGCGGCATGGCGGTGGAGACAGTCGCTATCGCAAAGGAACGTTCATGCCCAAGCTTATCGTCGTGACCCGCGAAGGGGAAGAACGCGAGCTCGCCGGTGAGGCCGGTCTTTCTGTGATGGAAGTCATTCGGGACGCGGGGATCGATGAAATTCTGGCGCTGTGCGGCGGCTGCTGTTCATGCGCGACCTGCCACGTTCATGTCGACCCGGACTTTGCGGCCAAACTGCCCAAGATGAGCGAAGACGAGAACGATCTGCTCGATTCCTCGGCCGACCGCGACGCGACCTCGCGCCTGTCGTGCCAGATCGAACTGACCGATGCGCTGGACGGGTTGAAGGTCCGCATCGCCGCCGAGGATTGAGGCGACAAGCGGGCGGCGCGGTCGCCGCCCGTACCCTCTATTTGAAGCGTAACACCGCCGTCGGTGCATCCTTGGTGGTCGGTGTCGCTTTCCACGTCACGGTCTTGCGCGTGCCCGTCGTCACCGCGCCGTCTTCCTGATTCTGGCTGACGATCTCGGCATCGGTATCGAGCGTGAAGGTGCCGTCGAGCTGGCTTGTCGGCCCCTTGTCGGTCATGCCGCCTGCCAGCCCCTTGCTGGCGTCGCTTTGATTGGCATAGCCCGGTGCCTTGATCCGCACCGTATTGTTCGCCCGCACTTCCAGCGCGATGAACGGAAACAGCACCTCCGCGTCCAGATTATACGGCCACAGAAAGCCGCGATCGAGCGTGCCGGAAATGGCATAATCGATGCTGAACTTGCCGTCGCCGAGATAGGTCACCTTGCGATAGCCAATTTCCTTGGCGAGCGTCGCGGCGATCGCGCGGTTCTTGGCATCGGTTGCGGTCTTGTCATCGGTTTCGGCGGGCTTGGTGTCCTTCGGGACCGGTTTCTGCTTAGCGATTTTCTGGAGCGTGGGCTCTTCATCGTCGGTGGCGGCGGGGTCGGTCCCCTTGGCATCGCCGTCGCCGCCATCCTTCATACCCTTGGCGAACTCGCCGCCCAGATCGACCGCGATCACCTCCCCGACATAGGTGAAGGTGAAGTGCCGGTCGGCGTCGATCCGCAAGCTCGACACGAACGTGCCGGGGGTCAGCACGCAGCTGGCCAAGGCAAAGGGCAAGAGCAGCACGCCGAGCAGCTTTGGTGTCAGCCGCCGCGCGAGACGTGCCGCCATGTCGAACCTCCCGTTCAGCGTGACGCCACCGCGTACAGCGCGATGGCCGCTGCGTTCGACACGTTCAGGCTTTCAACCTTATGGGAGATCGGCAAACGCGCAAGCTCGTCGCAATGCGATGCCGTATTCTGCCGCATCCCTTCGCCCTCGGCACCCAGCACCAGCGCGACGCGCTGCGTGCCCATCGCCTGGGTTAAGGTCTGCGTGGCCTCGCCGGTCAGCCCGACGCGCCAGAAACCGGCTTCAGCGATCTCCTCGAGCGCGCGCGCGAGGTTGACCACACGCACCCATGGCACGATTTCGAGCGCACCCGAGGCCGCCCGCGCGATCGTGCCCGATTCGGGTGGCGCATGCCGGTCGGGCGTGACGATGCCGAGCGCATCGAACGCGGCGGCCGAGCGCATGATCGCGCCGACATTGTGCGGGTCGGTCACCTGGTCGAGCACCAGCAACGGGCGCTGGTCGCCTTCGCCCTGCTGCAGCAAATCGCCGAGCCACATATCCTCCAGCGGATCGACCTCAGCCACCAGCCCCTGATGCGGGGCATCGCCCGGCACCAGCCGTGCGAGATCGGCAACATCGGCATAGACGATCGGGATCACCGGCGGGATGTCGAGGCTGGCGGCGGCCTCACGCGTCACCCAGAGTTTGCGCACTACCCGTTCGGGGTTGGCGAGTGCTGCGGTGACGGCGTGGCGTCCCCAAAAACGGGGGCGACCGGCAGGGGCCTGTGACGGGCGATGTCCACGGCGAGCCATCAGTTGGTCTCCACGATCGAAGCGCGCAGCGCGCGCGCAGTAAGCATAAGGTCAAAGGCAAGCGGTACAGACACGGGTTTATTCATCCTCGTCGGAATAAGCGAAAGGCTCGGTCACCGCCGGTTTGGTCGGCAAGGGCGGGCGGGGCAGGGCCTTTTCGGCATTGGCGGCATTGACCAGGAACGACGCGAGAATGGTCGAGGCCTGGCGCATGTCATTGCCCTTCAAATGGTCGAAGGTGTCGATGCTGGAATGGTGGACGCGGCTGTCATAGTCGAGCGGATCCTGGATGAACTGGAAGCCGGGCGCGCCGACCGCCTGCATGAAGACATGGTCTGTGCCGCCGGTGGTGCGGATCACCACGTCCTTCGCCCCCATCGGGCCGAACGGGGCGAGCCACTCGCGGAAGATCGGCACCACCGCCGGATTGTTCTCGGCATAGATGCCGCGCACCTTGCCCGAGCCATTGTCGAGGTTGAAATACGCGGCCAGCTCGCCCCAGCCGGGCTTTGGCGTGATCGGCCAACGGTTGGACCAGCCCATGTACAGCGCAAGCCCGGTCTGTTTCGGGTCGCTCGGGTTGCCACGCGTGGCGAGGTGGCTTTCGACATAAGAAAGCGAGCCGAGCAAGCCCTGCTCCTCGCCCGCCCACAAGGCGAAGCGGATCGTGCGCTTGGGGCGGATGCCGGTTTTGGCGATGATCCGCGCGGCTTCCATCACCATTGCCGAGCCGGCACCATTGTCGGCAGCACCATCGCCCGCGACCCACGAATCGAGATGGGCACCGGCCATCACATAACCGGCCTTGGGATCGGAACCGGGGATTTCGGCGATGACGTTATAGGCGCGCGTGTCGCTATCGTCGAAGCGCACGTCGCTGTTGATCTCCACTGTCGGTGCAGGGCCGATCTTGGCGAGGCGGGCAAGGCGGCGATAATCCTCCGCTGCGATCTGAACTGCGGGCAGCGACGGCGTATCGCCGACCCCGAAGGTGTAGCCCTCGCCGCTGACGAGTTTGCCGTCGCGATACGCCATCGTCGCCATTGCGACCGCCCCCTCGCTCTTCAGGAAGGCATCGAGCTTCTTCGCAAAATCGAGGCGCTTCAGGCGGCGGTCGGCGGCTTCGGGATTGTAGGTGGGCTGTTGATATTGGTCGAGCTTGCCAAGTTCTTCGCCGGTATAGCGCTGGAAGGGAGCCTCGCCCGGTTCGGAGCCAGTGTTGGGCAGCGTGACCATGACGATCTTGCCCGACAGCTTGCCGCGCCACTTGTCGAAATCGCGCACGCGTGAAATCGGCGCGACGATGACCGGTGCCGCAATCGGCCCGTTGGTGCCGGGCGTCCACGCAATGGGGATCGCGGTGAGCTGGATCGGGCGCGGGGTCAGCATCTTCACGCTGGAACTGACGATGGACCAGCCGCGACCGAAATCGAAGCCTTCCTTGTGGACGTTCTTCAGCCCCCATTCGGTGAACTTCGCCTGGGTCCAGGTCTCCGCCGTGCGCATCGCGGGGGAATTGGTCATGCGCGGGCCGATCACGTCGGCGAGATGTTCTGCGGTCAGCATCACTTCGCTATGGGCAATGCCCTCGTCGATGATTCGCGTGGTTTGCGTGCGATCAACCGACTGGCCGAGCGCGGGCGCGGTGACGAGCGCTGCGCAGGTGGCAAGAAGCAAGACACGACGCATGATGAAACCCCCAACGAAAAATGACTGTGTCCGCGTGGGTATGCGCGGCGCGAGGCGCGTGCAAGGTCGCTCTTGTCGCAATGTGGTTGACCTTAGCCGTTGACAGGGGCGCATGTGGTCGGCATTGGCACGCCTCGCTTTTTTTGAAGCGACCATCCTTTCCCAAAGGATGCGCGCCTGGGGACAGGTGGCCGAGTGGTTAAAGGCAGCAGACTGTAAATCTGCCCGTGCAAGCGTACGCTGGTTCGAATCCAGCCCTGTCCACCAACCTTCTTGCCGGAAGGAAGCAAGCGATGAACTCGGTTTACACCGCGCTCGGCACCACCATTTTCGAAGCGATGTCGGCGCGTGCTCGGGCGACCGGCGCGATCAATCTTGGCCAGGGTTTCCCCGACGGGCGCGGCCCCGAGGATGTGCTCGCCGAAGCGGCGCGCGCGCTGATCGAGGAGTCGAACCAATATCCGCCGATGGCAGGCACGCCCGCGCTGCGGCAGGCGGTGGCGGACCATTACCGCGTGCATCAGGGGCTCGATCTCGATCCGAGCGAGGTAATCGTTACGTCTGGTGCGACCGAGGCGCTGGCAGCGGCGATCTTCGCTTTGGTGTCGCCGGGCGACGAAGTGGTGATGTTCCAGCCGCTCTACGACGCCTATCTGCCGCTAGTGCAGCGCGCCGGGGGCGTGGCGAAGCTGGTTCGGCTCGAGCCGCCTGAATGGCGCATCACCGCCGATGCGTTGGCGGCGGTGGCCAGCGACCGGACGCGGTTGGTGCTGCTCAATTCGCCGCTCAACCCGACGGGTACGATGATCGCGCCCGATGAACTCGCGTTGCTCGCCGATTTCTGTGTGAGCCATGATGCGATCGCGATCTGCGATGAAGTGTGGGAGCATGTCGTGTTCGACGGGCGGCACCACCGCTCGCTGATGGCGCAGCCCGGGATGCGGGCTCGCACGGTCAAGATCGGTTCGGCCGGCAAGATCTTCTCGCTGACGGGGTGGAAGGTCGGCTGGATGTGCGCCGCGCCCGCGATCTCCTCGGTGCTGGCCAAGGCGCATCAGTTCCTGACCTTCACCACGCCCCCCAATTTGCAGGCGGCGGCGGCGTTCGGGCTGTGCAAAAATATCGGGTATTTCGAGGACATGCGCGCGGGCTATCAGCGCTCGCGCGATCGTCTGGCGGCGGGGTTGACCGGACTCGGTTATAGCGTGCTGCCGAGTGCGGCGACCTATTTCCTCAATATCGACCTGATCGCCTCGGGCGTCGACATGGACGATGTCCTGTTCGCGCGCTGGCTGCTGGAGGAGGCGGGAGTGGCGACGATCCCGGTGTCTGCCTTTTATGCCGAGGACGCGGTACGGAGCGTCGTGCGACTGTGCTTCGCCAAGCAGGACGCGACGCTGGATGCTGCGCTGGAACGGATGGCGCGGCGACCGTGATGCGCTCGCGTCAAATCGTTTTCAGTAGCCCCCGCTCGGTCAGGTAGCCCGTCACCAGCCGCGCGGGCGTCACGTCGAAGGCCGGGTTCGCGGTGCCGGAGGCGGTGACGCGGATGCGCCCGCCTTCCCCTGCGACATGGGTCACTTCGTCGCCCGAGCGCTCCTCGATCGGAATGTCCGCCCCCGTCGCGGTGCTTGCGTCGAAGGTGGTGTAGGGCAAAGCGACATAGAAGGGCACGCCATTGTCCCGGGCGGCGAGCGCTTTCAGATAGGTGCCGATCTTGTTGCAAACATCGCCATTGGCGGTCACGCGGTCGGTGCCCACAATGACGGCATCGACCTGGCCCGTCATCATCAAATGGCCACCGGCATTGTCGGCGATCACGGTGTGCGGCACGCCATGCCCGGCAAGTTCAAAGGCGGTGAGCAACGCGCCCTGATTGCGCGGGCGCGTCTCGTCGACCCAGACATGCACCGGAATGCCGGCGTCATGCGCCAGATAGATGGGCGCGGTGGCGGTGCCGTAATCGACCGTCGCCAGCCACCCGGCATTGCAATGCGTCAGGATGTTGAGCGGACGATCGGGGTGCTTCGCATGAAGCGCGCGGAACAGCGCGAGGCCGTGTTCGCCGATCGCCTGGTTCAGCGCGACATCCTCGTCGCAAATGGCATCGGCGCGCGCGAACGCGGCTTGGGCACGGTCAGTGGCGGGGAGGGGGCGTACCGTCTCCATAACCTGATCGAGCGCCCATTTCAGATTGACCGCAGTCGGGCGCGAGTCGAGCAACAACGTGTAGGCCGCATCAAGCGCGCCGTCCGATCCGTCCTCCGCCAGTGCCATCGCCAGCCCATAGGCTGCGGTCGCACCGATCAGTGGCGCGCCGCGCGTCCACATCTCCCGGATTGCCCGCTCGGCATCGCGCGCTGAGCGGAGTTCGACCCATTTCACGGTCCACGGCAGTTCGCGCTGGTCAAGAATGCGCGCGCCGGCACCATCGGCGGTGCGCGTGATCGAGCGTTGATGCGTGCCTTGGAGGATCATCGCGGGTCCTTAAAAGAGATCGTCGAAGGTGATGATATCCCCGCCGTCGCCCGAGCGATCGATCAGTCGCGCGTTCATCCCCGCACCGCGTGCTGCTGCGATTTCCTCGGGCGTGTCCGACAGGAACAGCACCTCGCCCGGCGACATCCCGATCGCCGCGGCGATCCTGGCATAGGAGGAGGCCTCACGCTTCGGCCCGGTGGTGGTGTCGAAATAGCCCGAAAAGAGCGGGGTCAGATCACCTGCCTCACTATGTCCGAAAAGCAGTTTCTGCGCGGGCACTGAGCCGGACGAAAAGACGTAGAGCTTGATCCCCGCCGCGTGCCAGCGATGCAAGCCTGCGGCCGCATCGGGATAGATATGCCCGGTAAAAGCGCCGGAGGCATAGCCATCGGCCCAGATCATGCCTTGCAGCGCCTTGAGCGGGGTCGCCTTTCGATCTTCATCGATCCAGCGCAGCAGCGTGGCGACCGCGTCGCCGGGTTCGCTGGCGGCGACTTCGGCCAGGATCGGCGCGGTTTCCGCCGGGTGCGCCGCAATATAGTCGGCCAGGCGTGTACGGGCATACGGAAACAACACCTCCGCGACGAAGGCGATGCTTGACGTGGTGCCCTCGATATCGGTGAGGATCGCCTTCACGCGGTTGCGGGTTCCAGGCGCGGGAAGCGCTCGGCAATGTCGCTGCCGGTAAAGGCGGCGACCCAGCCATCGGGGTTCACGAACAGCCGGATCGCGGTAAAGCGCGGGGCTGCCCCCATATCGAACCAATGCCGCATCCCGGCTGGCACCGAGATCAAATCCCCCGCGCAGCACAGCATGTTGAACACGCGCCCGTCATGGTGGAGCGTGAACAGCCCTTCGCCGTCGATGAAGAAGCGCACTTCATCCTCGCCATGCGTGTGTTCGGACAGGAATTTTTCGCGCAGCGTCGCGCGGTCGGGATGATCGGGCGCGATCCGCGCGACATCGATCGACTGATAGCCGCCCTCTGCCGTCAGCCGCGCCACTTCGTCCGCATAGACCGTGAGCACATCGCTGTCGGTTGTGACGGGCTTGAGCGGCCAGCGTTCGAAGCGGACTCCCGCCTGCTGCAGTGTCGCCTCGATCTCAGCAGCGTCGGTGGTGTCGAGCAGCGGCGTCGCGGCATCATCCTCGGCAAAGACTTGCAGGCGGCTCATCGAAAGCTCCTTTCGGCCAGTTCGGCGGCGATCATCCATTCCACCGCCTCGATCACGCGCTCGGCCTCGGCCATGTCCTGGCCCCAGCCATACAAACCGTGGCTGCGGATGAGATAGGCCGGGATTGCACCCGGTGCCAGCAGGCGAGGGGTGATTGCCGCGTCGAGCACGGCCATGTCCTGGCTGTTGTCGACGATCGGCAGCACCGCCGATGTCTCATGCGTCACGATGCCGGGCAGGGCCTTCAGCATTTCGTGGCCGGTAAGGGTATATCCATCGCCTGGCGTCGCGCGGCTGAGGCCTACTGCGGTGGCCGAGTGGCTGTGCAGTATTGCGCCGCATGCGGGAAACAGACGGTATAGCGTCAGGTGCAGCGCGGTTTCGGCGGAGGGTTTCTTTCCGTCGAGCGACACGCCTTCGGCATCCACGCGCATCACATCGTCACGCGTCAGGCGTCCCTTGTGGCGACCGGATACGGTGACGGCGAAGCTGCCGTCGTCCAGCCGCGCCGAATAATTGCCCGATGTCGCGGGAGCCCAGCCTTTGCCATCAAGCCAGCGCCCGACCGCGACGATCGCGTCCTGCGCCTTGGGAAAGGAGATTGCGGTCATGCCTGTGCCGGGACACGGGCTGGAGCGGGTAACGGGAATCGAACCCGTGTATTCAGCTTGGAAGGCTGCTGTACTACCATTGTACTATACCCGCTAAGCCCAGCAATTCCGCCATTCTGTGGCGTCTCGTCAGACTGCGTTCCGACATTCCGATTGTCGGAATTCCGACAATCCGCGTCGATGCGCGTTTGCGATAGCGTGCACATGGCGTTGACGCAAGCCGCGCGGCTGGGGGTGCTGGTCACGCACTCGCCCCGTTGCGCTTGGCATTGCGCGCGTCGCGTTCGGCGCTCATCATGATCGCGCGCGCGGCCATGCCGGTGGTGCGCGGCATGTACACCTCCAGAATGCGCTTCGTTTCGTCGAGACTGTGGCCGGTGATCGCGGCGATCAGTTGATCGGCCAAGCCCAGCTCTCCAAGCACGACGACACAGGTGCGGCGGAAATCGCGGAATTGCAGATCCAGCAAATCGGCGGACAATTCGGCAAGGCCGTCGCGCTTTGCCTTGTCCGCTGCGCTCTGGCGGAGTTCGGCGAAGCGACGCTGGAAATACATCGCCCGGCTGCGGCGCTCCTTATTGTCGCCGCTGGTCCACGTCTTATTGTCGCGCTCGTCATACAGGAGCGTCGCAATGCCGACCGCACGCGCCCGCTCGATCGCGGCCTCGATGCGCGTGCGCTCATCAGCGACCACGGGCACCTCGATCCAGACCCTCGTCTTTCCCTGGCGCAGGCGAATGCCCATGACGCGCCCGTCGGGGGCCATGGCAGCCAAAGAGGCAAATACCTCCGCATCGAGCTTGTAGGACGGGATTTCGACATATTGCGTCTGGAGCGTGCGCAGCAAATCGCCTTCGCGTTGGCCGATCTTCCAGCCCAACAGCATGGCCAGCGCCATATTCGGCTCCCCGGCATCGTCTGCAGCGGCGAGCAAGGCCGCACGCGCCTCGGGACTTGCCACCTGCTGGCGCGGTGGCGGAGCGGGCAAATCGAAATCAAGCGCCGGGTTGGTCTCGATCCATTTCTTGCTCTTGGCATAGGCGCACAGCGTTCGCAGCACGCGCAGCGTGCCATGTGCCGTAGTGAGCCGAACGACACCCTTTTTGGGGACGAGCAGCGCATCGCGGAACACCGCGACATTGTCTGGCGTGATCGCCGCGATCGGCTCCGATCCTGCCCAGGCGGAAATCGCCTTCAACTTGCTGTCATATTCGATGCGGGTGTTTTCGCCGATGAACCGGTCATCGCCAAAGCGGCCGCCCTTCTTCACGCGCGGATAGCCATCGGCCTTATACTGGGCGATGACATGATCGACGGTGGCGCGCGCGACGAACTTGGCGATGGCGCGCGGTTTGGCACCGCCGGTGCGCCAGTTGGCGACTTCCTCGTTGCGCTTCTTCGCTGCGGCGATCGCGGCCTCGATGTCGCGGCCAAGCGCCTGGCTCTTCCATCCCGCCTTGCTGAGCGTGGGCGATGGCGTCCAATAATAGCGCGTGCCCGTGGCGGTTTTCTTGGCGACCAGACCGGGAACGGAGATTTTCATGGTGGCGGGCCCTCAGATGGTGGCGCGAAGGGTGTCCTAATGTCCGCCCATTTGGGCGGAACGGTCAAGCGGCGTGTTGCAGTGGCTTTGTCGGGTTCCGGACCTGCGCGCGCGCCATCGTCTCGGCCCGCGCGGCAATGGCTTCGGCGCTTTGACTGCCAAACCAGTAGAGTTCGTGCAGTTCCTCCAGGAGGGTGAGCCGCGTATCGGCGATGGCCGGATCGATGCGACCGGCAAGGATCCAGCGCGGGTACAGTGTGCGCCGCAGCCCGATCTCGCGGCGCAAGGCGTGCACCTTCTCCGTCCAGGTGGCGAACGGTTGCTTGGCTCCGCGTGCCTCGATCGGGAAAATATGTTCCCACAGAATGGCCGACATCACCCGCAACTCCCGCGCCATCGCCTCGTTGGTCATCCGCCCCTTGGCCACCAACGCCGGATAGAGTTCGCGCCGCGCCGCCATTTCCTCGCGCAGCTCGTTCGCGCAATCGTCAAGGCTATGCGCGCAGGGGCGGGACTGCGGATCCTCGCGATAGAAGCGGAAGTGCGGGTCGAAGGTCACAGCAAGCTACCCTGCCGCTCGCTCATAACGGCATGCCGTCATGCCACAGCCCCGCGCATGGCAGCATCGACGCGTCGCGATGTGGGCGCGGGGTGCTGCGATACATCCGCAGGACGGTAGGTAGAGCTGCGGTTATCCCCTTCCCCGTAGCCCCGGCCGGCCCTCACCAGTCCCGCTGTCTGCGACGCGTCGGCTACACAGACAACGGCGGTTTCACGCGCGTCGCGTCTACCGACATAGTAATTCGATCCGCAGCGGATTGAAATGGATCCGCTCACGACGGCATCCCGTCATGCTGCACGCCGTCGAGAAGGCGACCGGCAGCCTTCTTGCCGAGCATCGCGACCTTGTATTCGTGATAGATAGATCCCAGTTCAGAGATCGGGCGAAGGACACCTGCGCTATTCAGCCAGTGCGTGCCAGCACCCACTGCGCGATGGTGACTGGTCGTCTTGGGGCCATTAGTCTCACGCCAATCCCCCCATTGCTTGAACAGGAACGGCACGCTCGCAGCCGCGCACTGGTCGCGCAGGGAGCGTGCCCAGTCCGGATGCATCGGTCGCGCGCCGGGGCCGCTCTCTCCACCGACAATTACCCAGTCAAGCTTGCCCCAAGCAATCGAAGGAGCACCTACCAGTGCGTTTACGTTGAAGCGGACCGATTTGATCGCTTTCCACTCGGGCCCTGCATCCGAGGCAGGATCGAATCCCCCCTCGCCAAGAAAGACACGGGTCAGATCGATCGGTCCTAACAGGGGCTCGCACGAGAGGAACCGCGTCGCCGCCGGTGTCGCCAGCAAATCGGGAATGCGTTCGTCGGCACGCTGCTGATCCTCGACCGAGACGCCCAGCCAGACGTTCGGCAACGGCCATTGCCACTGCGACAGTATTAGCGATCCGTCGTCGGTCCAGAGCGCATCATTCTCGGTGTCGGCCAAATCGAGGTCAAGGATCAGCTCCTCGCATGCTATCTCAATCTGATATCGCCTTCCTGTTTCGCCACCGGCGGGAATATCGATGATCCCGGCAGACCCGCAATCGATCTGGCGAGCAGGCGTGCCCTGCCACCGCTCCGCGAAATAAGCCCGCATCCGCGCCGACCGCTTGGTCAGCACTTGGTGCTGGTGCTGCGGCGTGAGCGCCATCACCGCAAAGCAGCGGTCGATCCAGTCGTCTGGCACGTTCTCGTGGAACAGGTCGCCATGGGCGTTCCAGAAGATGCGCCGTGGGCGCTTCCACCGCAGCGGTTGGAGCAAGGCCCGCTCATTGAACCGCACTTCGCCCGTCCAGACATGCCCGGCCTTGCTCGGCTTTGTGAGCCCGGTAGACGGGTGCCCCGGAAGATTACGACCGCCTGCGCGCATCGCGTAGCAGTTGGTGCAACCGGGCGAACACACGGTACAGCCATTGACGACATTTACCGTCGCATCGGTCCATTCGATCTGGGTGCCGTCACCCATCCCCTCACCCTCCCTTGCGCGAGAGGGCGGCGGCGGCGACATACGAGAACCGGGCATTCTTGATTGCTAGGGGTAGAGCGTCGAAACGGGCCACATTCTCTGCAAGCACCTTCGCCAGCCATTCAGGTACGGCAGGCACTTCCTCCACCATCCCCCGGTCCACCCCCTCGCGCATGGCGGCTAGTGCGGCGCGTGCTTCGTCTTCGTAGCCTTCCCATTGGTCGCCATCGTGATCCCACGGATTGACGACATGCGAGATCGCCCTCGCCACCCGCTCGACCTCATCCCCGGCGTCGGGGCGGGCGCGAAGACCTGCGTACTCGGCTTCAGTGATTGCCAACCACCCACGCCCTAGTTTCTTCGTTCCCTCAACAGTGCGGACTTCGAACGGGTTTTCGTCGGTGAAGTGATACCGACCGGCATCCCCGGCATCGGGGTGGGCGGTGTGGGCGAGGCGAAAACGCGCAGCAAGCTGAATAGCGGTATGGCCGTCGTTGGGGAGGCGCACAGCATATCCTCGGGTATGCGAAACGATCGCCTCAGCAAGATCACGATCAGCCTGCGTCACATCCTCGCGCACCCGCGCTATAGCCTCTTCGAAACGGTCAGAACGATCGCCCTTCATCGGATCAGGGCCGATATCGGGATACGCCACCCGGTCCACCCCTTCGCGCATGGCGGCGGAATACTGCGCGGCAATCGCCTCGGCCTGCTTGCGATAGCGGCCCCTTGCAACATCCGGATCATGGTCTTCGTAATGTGCTGCCACGCACGTGCTGCTGTTGCAGCTCGCGTCGCCGATTTCCTCTGCGGTGCCCTTTTCGTAAGCGCACACCTCGTCCCAATCGAGGCCATCCGCCTTGGCTAGAACACGGCACACCCGCTCGACCTCATCCCCGGCGTCGGGGCGGGCGGTGTAGGAACGCGTATTCCATGCATCGGCTGCCTCGGCACGGGACGCGCGTGGAGGAAGTTTAAGGCACCTATCGGTGCGGCACCAAACCTCAAAATTGATCGTTAAAAACGCCCTGTTACCGCACCGGGGGCACGGTAGAAGTTGCGTCACATCCTCGCGCATCGGCGCGGCTTCGGGCGGGGTCATGCCACTTGCCCCGTCAAATGCTTTTGGACAGCCAGGCCGTCGGCATTCAGCGCGAACAGCAGGATGCCAGCTTCACTTTTCCGGCTGGTGGTGAGGGCTGGGCGGAGGCCGTAAGGCTTGCTCAGGCGGATCGCCGTCGCTTCGCTGCAGCCGAGCATGCGAAACTCGGCATCCATATGCAGCACGGTTGATTTCTGGCCGCGCGACAGGCCGCGCGCCACTTTGGCATGGTCGATCATGCGTTGGCCTTTCGATAGAGGGTATCGCGATCGTAGCCGGAGCCGGCGATCCCGAATTTGGTGAAGCCGCGCTTGCGCAACAGCGTCGAGACAAGGCGGCGGGTGACGGCGAAACCGAGCGCATGGCGTGGCTGATCGAGGGCGCGCGCGGCATCCCCCAGCTCGACCTCGATGCGATCGGCCAGCCAGTCGCCAAGAATGGCGTTGGCGCGCTCGAGCTGCGCGGGCGTGAGAAGAGCGGCCATCACGCGTCTCGCTCCGCTACGGTGCAGACGGCGATCGGCGGGCGCTCGATGGTGCAGGACAGCTTTATTCCGCAGTCCTCGCATTGCGACACCCTGGCCGTATGATCGTGATAGCAGTTCGGGCAGGTCCAGCACTCGACGTGCGGGCCATTGCTGCAGCGGTCGCCCGGCTTGGCGTCGTTCATCGGACGGCTCCGATCCCGATTTCAATCAGGATGCCGAGCCATTGGACGCAAAGAATGCATCCTCGAGCCTCGTCACCGTGCGGGCGGCCGTCATTCGTGAGCGCGGAGCCGCGCCAATGGCCGTATTCGATGTGGGGAATGAGGTGGCGCATCAGAACGGCACCTCATCCAGCGTGATCTCTTCGGCGAAGCGCTTTCCAGCTTTATAAATCAGCTCCTCGACGTGCTCGATTGCTAGTTGGTCGCTGATCTTATTATCGATGATAATGCGCAAAATGGCCGATGATCGGAGCGCTTCGTCACCACACTCCCACTGGCATCCATCTTGGTGACCAATCAGACTATCCGCCAATTCCTTAAAGTGATCTCGATCCGGTATCGTTTTACATACTTGAACCTGTTCCCCGGTCCTGAGGTTGCTCACCTTCATCTCAAGGATTTCGACTTGTCTTTGCAGCGCAGTTAGCGCGTCTTCCATCTCGCTCATGCGGACTTCCTTTCGTGGTGGCACATGGCGGCGATCAACTCGTGGCCATGCTGGTTGAGGGTGAAAAAGGGCATGGTGCGGGCGTGCCAGTTGCGTTCGCCAAGCTGATGCTCGCGCACCAGCGCCGGGCGATCCGGGCGATCGAGCAAGAGCGTGCCGATCGTCCGCCAGCGAATGCCGTCGCGTTTCTGCAAATCGGTCTGGTGGCGCGGCACGGCGCGATCGAGCGCCCGCAGCGCGACGCGTTGCGCGGCGGACAGGCTGTGCCAGACGCGCGCGCGGGCCGATCGGCACGGGGCACAACGACAACCGGCCCGCGGGGTGCGAGCGTCATGCTTCACAGGCCGTACCCCATGGCAGTGAGCGCTTTCGCGACCAAATTCCACACATGAAGGCGCAAGCGCTCATGGCCGAATACCTTCCCTTCGCGCTGGATGGTGTTCGAGAGCATGGCCTTGTGCAGCGCCTCGAGCGAACGACCTCGCATCGTGCGCGCGCGATAGTCGCCGCGCTGCACCGTTCCACCGATATTATCGATGGTCATGCGAGCGATCTCGCTCTTCTCTCCTGTGATCGCTGACCAAAGCTCCACCCTGATGACGATCATGCCGCGTCTCCCGTCATCGGGTGGAAGCGCGCGACGCGGACGCGGCCATCGCGGCAGGGCGCGCAGCGACCGTCGACAAGGCGGGGCATATCCTCGCCGCATGTCTCGCATTCGCCGGGTACGCCTTCGGGCACCGGCACGCGGGCGGCGCGGATCGAGCGGGCGAGGTGTTCGCTTTCCAGTTGCTGGGCAGCGTCGACAAGATCAGCCATGGGGAACGCTTTCGGGAAGAGGCAGCCCGATCTGGCGGGCATAGGTTTCGAGCTCGCGCGCACGGTCGCGCGCGGCGGCGACGCGACTGGCCAGCCGACGCCAGAGCTGATCGCGCGCGTCGATCAGACGGCCAAGTTCATGGTCCTGCTCGCGCGTGCGGTTGCGGCACCCGATCGCCTCGAGCTGGGCGATGCGCGCATCGCGGCGTTGGAGATCATCGAGACCCATTACCGGCCTCCATGTTCTCGGAGCGATCCTCGGTTTGCAGACAGGTCCGCGCCTGGCGATAGTCGCGATAACCGCCCGCCTGCGCTATTTGTTCGAGCGCTTCATGGTGCGGCACTCCTGTCGTGCGGCTCAGCTTCTTCGCGCGCCGTTTCAGCCCCTCTAAAGTGGTGAAAAGACTGTTGTTCAGACCGGCCACCATCAGCCAAGCCTCCCCTGCGACCAGGCGATGACGACGCGCAGCAACATCATGCCGATCAGGCAGGCGGCGATGGCGACGGCCGCGCGGCCGACCAATCGATCATAGGCCTGCGCATCGTGGATCAGCGGTGCGAGCCGCGACCGCTGGCGCAGCCACATGGGATGCAGCGACCGGGGATGCACCGCGCGGTAGCGCGGACGGCGCGGGAGCGGCTTCATGCGGCGCGCCCTCCGTCGATCACGCTCAACGCCCGCGCCCGCATATCGAGGCGGGCGCTGGCGGCGGCGAGGTGCGAGGTATCAACCACCGCGACCAGCCCGGCCGGGATCTGACCGGCAAGCCACGCATCGACGGCGGCGGCGGGCCAACGGCTGTCGCGATGCGCGGCGCGGCTGGTGGTGCCATCCGCCTGGCGCAGCGGGAGCGGTTGCGGAAAGCCATCATGCGCGATCAGCGCATCGACCAGCCTGCACAACCACGAGACCGCGCGGTCGCGATGGCCCAGCATACCGCCCACGGCGAACAGGCCGTATAGCGTGCCATTGGCGAAGGTGGGGAGCGACGGCAGCGGCGTGATGGCAGCGGCGTCGAAGGTTTCGGTGTCGGGCGGCTGTAGCCGCCGGTCGTGCAAGCTCATGATGCGCCTCCGTTGAGAACGGAGCGCGTTGTAACGCATAACGTTACTGTGTCAAACTAAAAAGTAACGTTATGCGTTACCAGCGCATTGCGTCAGTCGTCGCCGCCCTCTTCGCACGGGTGGTGCGTCTCGCGTTCGCAATGGATGTTGTCCAAAATGCGTGCGGCGCTGTAGCAGGCCGCGATCGCGGCGATGCACAGTCCGATCGCGGGCCATACCAGCCACCATTTGCCGGGAATGCCCAGTCGCTCCCACGCCTTTGACACCAGGATCGGTAGCGTGAAGAGCGACAGGGCCAGCCATGCGCTGGCGATCACGACATCATATTGGAGAAGGCGGTGAAGCACTTCTCGGTTATGCCGCGTCGCGCTGCCGTTGGTTGAAGGGCACAAGGGCCTCGGTGACCCGTTCAATATTGCGCTGCTGTTCCGGATCGGCGGCGCGGTAGCGCGACAGCAAGGCGCGCTCGTCGGTGGCGAGGCGCATCGGGTTGTCCTCGTCGCACAGCAAGTCGGCGGGGGAAACGTCCAGCGCTTCCGCCAGCCGACGCATCATGCCGAGCGACAGTTCGCGCTTGCCGCGTTCCATCCCCGATATCTGCATCTTGGACACGCCGACGCGAAAGCCGAGCTCTTCCTGGCTCAGCTTGGCCGCACGGCGCAGCTCGAGAATGCGGTTCGGCATGTCCTCCATACGAAGGAAAGATAGAACGGTCGCGGTCACAACGCAGCTACGTATCGCGTTACACGGGATTGTCAAATTGTAACGCATAGTGTTACCAGCTTTGGAATGAAGGCTGCTCCCGGAAAATTGAAGCAATGGCAACGGGAGCGCGCGCTCACCGATGCCGAGGCCGGTGCGCATTTTGGGACGACGCGGATGACGTGGCTGCGCTGGAAAAACGGCGACATGATCCCCGGACCCGCCTTCATGGTTGAGCTGTACGTCGAAGGCGTCGCGCAGCCCAACGACTTTTACGACCTCCCGGCGCTCCGGGTCGATCGGAAGGCGGCGTGATGGAAATGGCAAGACGTTCGCGGTCATGTGCGGGCCCCCTGGCGAATCATTCGCCTATGTTCCGCATTTGTTCCTCATTTCGTTCCAACAAGTCAAATGGCTCCGTAGGAAAAATCCTAGACGGATGTGCGTGGTGAGCGCGCGCGGCGGCCCGCTCGGCTGGCTCGACAAACCGTTCGATCGCACCGCCGACGGCACCCCCGCCCGCCCAGCTATGGAGCAAGACCTATGTCGCTGAACATCACGGCGTTTTCGCTGCGCACCTTGCGCAACGGCGCATTGCCGCTGACCCCGTTGCTTGATGCCACTGCAGGCGCGACGGTAGTGGCGCTCGGCGCGCAATCCGGCCCTATCCCTGGCCCTTGCCTGATCCGGCTGATCGCCGATGAGGATCAGCGCATTTCCGCCAGCAAGGCGGCGGGCTATGTCGCACCGGCGGCGACCGGGATCAAGCTCAAGGCGGGCATCGCCCAGGATTACGAGCTCCCGGCCGGTGTCTGGTATATCAACGCGGTGGCCGGTTAATCCCGTGTCGCCTTCGGTCATCACCGTTCGCGAAATCGAGCTGCAATTGCGCGCGCGCTGCGAAAGCGTGGTGCGCGATTGCCTGCCCAATGCGGTGCGCGACGGGCATTTCCTGCGCGTCGGATCGATCGCGGGCGAGCGCGGGCAATCGCTGGCGGTGACGGTCGATGGCCCGAACAAGGGGTTGTGGACCGATTTTCGGGCAAGCCCCGGCATGGTCGGGGCGAGCGGCGACATGCTGCACATGATCGCGCTGACCAAATTCGGCGGCAATCTGGGCGATGCGGTGCAATATGCCAAATCGTGGCTGGGGATCGACCATCTCGACCCGGCGCGGCTGGCGACGATCCGGGCCGAGACCATCGCGATCGATGCCGACGCCCAGGCCCGCGCGGCGCAGGAAACCGAGGCCAAGAAGCGCGGCGCGCGGTCGCTGTGGCTTAACGGCGTGCCGCTGACCGGCGATTGCCCGGCCTCGCGCTATTTGGAGGGGCGCGGCATCGATGTCGCGCGGTTGGGGCATTGGCCGAACGCGCTGCGCTACCATGACGCGGTGTGGAACCGCGACGCGGGCATGAAGCTGCCCTGCATGGTGTCGCAGATGATCACGCCCGATGGCGTCCATGTCGCGACGCATCGCACCTGGCTTGGCCGCGATCGGCATGGGCAATGGGTCAAGGCCGATGGTGCCGATCTGGGCGTGCCGCGCGGCAACGCCAAAAAGGTGCTGGGCAAATCGGGCGGCGCGTTCGTGCCGCTGCGCAAGGGCGCGTCGCGCAAGACGCTGGGCGCGCTTTCCGGCAGCAAGAGCGGGCGGCCCGAAACGATCTACATGACCGAGGGGATCGAGGACGCGCTCACCGTGGCGATGATCAAGCCCGATCTGCGCGTGCTGGCGGGCTATTCGTTGCGCAACCTCGGGCTGATCGCCTTTCCCGCCGCCATCGCGACGATCGTCATCGTGTGCGACCGCGACGACGCGCCACCCGGTGCCGACGAGACCGAGCGGCGCAAAGCGGCCGACAAGCTCGAAGCGCTCGAACAGGCCATGGCGCGGCAACAGGCGCGTGGCCATCACGTCCAGTTCGTGATGCCGCCAAGGGGCGTGAAGGACATCAACGCCTGGCTGCTGTCGGATCTTGGGGAGCGTGTCGCATGACCCGGCGCGCGCGCCCCGACCCGGCCACATTGCCCGATAATGTCGTGTCGATCGCAGCGGCGCTCGATGCGCCAGTCGATGCGCCCGCGCTCGCCCAGGCGGGCGATGCCGCGCCCTTTGGCGGGTATGATGAGGATGACGGGCTCGATCGCCCGCGCATTCCGCCGGGATGTCCGGTCAAGCCGCTCGGTATTGGCACCGATGGCCAGACCTGTTTCTATCTCAACGTGCTTGGTCAGCTCGTGGCGCTCGGCCCGCGCGACCATGGCAAGAATAACTTCAACGCATTGTTTGCGCCGCAGACGCATTTACTGTCGAAATATTGGCCGCGTTGGTCGGAGCCGAAGGTCAGCGCCAAGACGGGCGAAATCATCAAGCCCAGCGAAATCGTCGGGTTCAAGCAAGACGAAGCAAGCGAAGCCCTTATTGGCGCATGTGGCCTGGCGGGGATTTTTGATCCGCAGGGCCGGGTGCGCGGGCGCGGCGCGCATAAGGGGCGCGGCGGCGCGCTGATCGTCCATTTCGGCGACAAGGTGATGGTCGGGCGGCGGCGTATCAACGGCACCGCCGCTGACGCCGAATGGTTCCCGACCGGCCTTATCGACGGCTATGTCTATCCGGCCGGCGAAGCCACGCCGCGCCCGCATCACGAGCCGGTCGACGAACAGCCGGTCGAGCAATTGCTGGCGCTGATCGGCACATGGCCGTGGCGGCGTCGGCTCGTCGACCAGATGCTGGCCTTGGGGTGGATTGCGCAGACCTCGATTTCCGGCGCGCTCCCCTGGCGCTCGCATCTCTTCGTGACCGGCGGGCGCGGCACGGGCAAATCGAGCTTTAACGGCAAGGATGGCCTGATCGACCGGCTGCTGGGCAGCGCGGTGCTGCGCACGGGCGGCGCGACCGAGGCGGCGGTGCGGCAGAAGCTGCGCAACCAGACGATCGCAGTCATTTTCGACGAGTTCGAACCCAACGCGTTCAACGCGCACAAGCTGTCGGCAGTGCTCGAGCTGGCGCGCGTCGCCTCGTCGGGCAGCGA
This sequence comes from Sphingomonas sp. PSPC2-2, assembly GCF_049897725.1. Classification (NCBI taxonomy): domain Bacteria; kingdom Pseudomonadati; phylum Pseudomonadota; class Alphaproteobacteria; order Sphingomonadales; family Sphingomonadaceae; genus Sphingomonas; species Sphingomonas sp. PSPC2-2. The sequence continues at coordinate 329,565 of NZ_JAFCWU010000005.1, forward strand.
CATGCACAAGGGATCCTCGGACCATCAAGCGGCCGATTTCACGCTCAATTCCTGCTTCCAATTCTCGGCGATCCTGATGCCGCAAATGGAGCCGCAGGACCGTAGCCGCTTTGCCGTGCTCGAGCTCGAGCCGTTGCCGCGCGACGCGCGCAAGCTGGATCTGGAGAGCGCGAAATTGCCCGCGATCGGCGCGGCGTTGATGCGCCGCATGTTCGATGGATGGTGGCGCTACAAAGAGACCTATGACCTCTATCACGACGCTTTGACGAGCGGCGGCCATGACGCGCGTGGTGCGGATACCTTCGGCACCTTGCTCGCCTGCGCCGATCTGGCGCTGTACGATCATGTGCCCGATGCCGACTTGCTCGACCATTGGGCGCGGCTGTGCGCACCCGAAAGCCTCGCTGAGATCAACGACGCAGTGCAGGACCATGATGCCTGCCTCAACCACCTGCGCACCACGCCGCATCAATTTCGCGGTGGCGATCTGCGCGAGGGGCTGGGCACGTGGATCGGCCGTGCGGTACGCGCCGGAGAAGGCGACCAGGGCGCGCGCGACAAGATCCAGGAGCTTGGGCTCAAGATCGTCAATCGCAAGCCGCTCGGCCCCGGCCCGGATGGGCGGGAACGGTGGGGCGCAATCGACGCGATGCCGGGCCAGCCGACCTATCTTGCGGTCGCGCTGTCGCACCGCGAGCTTGCCACGATCTATGGCCCGACCAAATGGGCGGGCGGCGGCTGGGCAACCACGCTCGCCCGTGCGCCTGGCGCAACGCGTGGCATCAAGACCAAGTTCGCCCGCGCATCGCTGACCGCCGTGCTCGTGCCGATCGAGCTGGTGATCGACCCCGACGAGGTGCCCGCTTTCGTTGCCTGCCCAGGCGGGCCGCTGGCATGATGGGCGCACCAAACCCAACGCGCGCGGGCAGCGTAGCGCAGCGGAGCGGTGCGCCCGCGCTCCGCCTCCACTACTATCGCGAGGGCGACGCTATCTATCGATCGCGCCCGTTCGACTTGTTTTTTACTTTGTCCCTTGCCCCCGGCCCAGTTGGGGCAGATAAGAGTGTGGCGCAGCCAGCCTCGCGGTGCCTACGGGCCGGGGGGCGCGGTTCTAGAGTTCTGGAGCGACGAACGCACAGAACCAGCAACACATTGGTATTCAACGGTTCTGCGGTTCTGTTCCAAACCGCTACGCGTGATGTGCGCGTGTGCGTGCGTATGCGTGCGTGTAGGGAAGATACCGAGAACTACAGAACTTCAGAACCCAATCAAGAAAACGGGAGAAATACGCCATTTGCCGGGCGGCGCGCGGTTCTCTACCGGTTCTGCGGTTCTGGCGCGAATATAATATGGGGTGGATATGCGCTGCCCGGTCGCATCGTCGCCGAAACGCCCGATCCACAGTGTTACGGAGGGGCTGCGCCGCAAAACTTTTGGGCTTGGTGCGCGGTGGATCTGGCCCGGCTGGCCTGCGATCGGGGTGGCCTGGCGCGGCTGGGTCGCGCGGGCGGAAACGGCGGATTTCTGCGGGTTTGCGGGGGGCGGATCGGGCATGTCGGAATGCCGGTGTCGGAATGCGGCGCGCAACATGCTGTAAAATCAGAGCTTTCCGGGGATGGTCATAAGCTTTCTAGGTTGAGCCCATGCGGCACGCTGGGCGGCGCAGGCGGGCCGATCGGACGGGGGGGCCTGAGTGCCCAGCCCGAGGGGGTAGGGCCCCCAACGGCCGCGCGCCCTGATGCTCGCATGTTGGCGCACGCGATATTCCGGATTTTGATCGACCTTCCGTTTTACGGGATTGATGCCGACCGGTCGAAAGGGGGCGAACGGCCAAGGTTGAGCGGCAAAACGGGGTCGGGGGATAGCTTGCCCTCGTCAGTGCGACGCCAGGATGCGCGATCGGCGCTCAATTCGAGGAGTGAAACGCGGGTCGGGGATAGTGGTGGTCCCGGTGCTTGGTCGCCATTGGGCGAAGTAATGAAGCTATGGGGAGGGCGCGGCCATGTCAACGCCTGACACCGGCGACGCTGCGATCGTGCGCCAAGTGGTTGACGACGCCAAGGCTTTGCTGGCTGACCGCGCAATGGAGGAGCAACAGCTCAACCTGCTGGAGCCGGTAACGCCTGAGGAAATGCTGGAGGCGCGCCAAGCGCTCGGCCCCGAGGCTGGTCGAATGGCCGTTTTGACCGAGGCGCGAAGCCGCAAGCGCGGTCGGCCGGCTGGCGCTCGCAACAAGCGCACCGATGATTTTGCGCGCTACATCCAGACCTTCGGGCAGCATCCGGCAATCACGCTGATGCAGCTGTCATCGACGCCGGAAGATGTCCTGATCGAAACCTCGAAGCAGGAAAAGGTTCACAGCTTTCGGAAGGATGGCACGCCCAACGTAGTTGTCGAGCGGATGAGCTATGCCGAGGCGCGAGCGCTGCGCGTGAGGTGTGCCGAAGCGCTGTTGCCGTACCTCGAAAGCAAAAAACCGGTCGCGGTCGACATGACCTTTTCGGGTGTTGCTGACCTGATCATCCAGGGCGTCACCCATACCGATGGCGAGATAGAGGAAATGCTCGAGGGCGATTTCCACGAAATTCAAGATGAGGAAATCAACAATGGCTGACGCGCCCGTTCTCACAAATGGGAACACCCTTTCGCCGATGGCGCGGGCAGTTCGTCGGCTGGTGTTGCTGGATCGGGCGCGGACGGCGCTTGGTGGTGCAGCGTGCCTTGCCGACATTCTCGGCATTGGCCGTCGCGCCGTCAACCACAAGCTTGCCGCCGATCGTGGCTTGAGCGCGGGTGAAATCGCGGCCGTGGCAAACGCACTCGATCAGCGTGCAGCCGAGCTGATCGCGCTTGCGAACGATATGCGGGCGGTCGCGGCATGACGGTTGCAGCCAAACCCATCGCACTCACGTCGCCGGGGCCGGTGGCGGAGGCGTTCATGCGCAGCCGCGCGTTCATCGTCGTGATCATCGGCCCGGTTGGTTCAGGCAAGACGATGGCGATGCTGCAGAAGGGCGTCCGCAATGGCGCGATGCAGGGCGCGCGGATCGATGAACGCGGCATCAAGCGCCGACGCGCGAAATTTGGCGTCATCCGTGAGAGTTACCCTAGTCTCGATGCGAACACGCTACCGTCATGGTTCAATATCACGCCAAAAGAGTATGGGCATTTCAGCGCCAAGGCACCGTACAGCCACAAATTCCAGCGTGTGCTGCGGCGCGATGCGTCTCGCCAGCCGACCGACGTGCTCGACATGGAAGTCGAATTTCGCGCGATCGGCGATCAGGGTGTAGAGGCGGCCACGCGCGGCTGGGAGTTGAACTGCGCAGGTGTCGACGAAGGCGATTTGCAGCCCGAGGAATTGATCAGCTACCTGTCGGGTCGCGTCGGGCGTTTTTCGAGCCTTGATCCCAAGCTAGTGGTCGATCCGCAGATACTGATCTCCAGCAACGCGCCATTCACCGATAATTATCTCTACAAGCTGGCGATCGAGAAGGAACTCGGCGGATTGCATGATCTCGCCAGCCCCGAATTGCTGGTAGCGCTCGAGGGGCGACCGCTGATCGAATGCTTCATCCAGCCGGGCGGGCTCGAGCCTGGCGCTGAGAACCTGCACAATCTGCGCGGCGGGCGTGGATATTACCTCCTGCAGCAAGCGACCAACAAACACCGGCCCGATTATGTCGACCGGATGATCCACAACAAGTTCGTGCCGGTGCGGCACGGCCTGCCGGTGCATCCGCAATTCAGCTATAGCGAGCATGTCGCCAAAGAGACGATCGAATGGGATCGCCGACGCAAGCTCATCGTCGGCGTCGACCAGGGATTGTTCGCAGCAGCCGTGCTGACACAGCGCACGGTGATGGGCGAGCTACGAACGCTGGGCGAGGTGGTCGCGTTTCAGGATGGCGGCAAGTCGCTGGCAAAGGTCGGCCCGACGGCGTTCGGCAAGATGCTCCGCGCCAAGATCATCGAGCGTTGCCCCGATATCACCGCCGACCAGATCCGCGTGGTCGCCGATCCTGCCGCATTCGCCGCGGCTGATCGCGATGCAGAGGCGCGCGAATTGGACTGGGTTCCGCCTTTTCAAAAGGCATTGGGCTTCAAGGTCTACAAGGCGAAAACGAACCGCGAGCAGCTTCGGCTCGAGGCGCAGCGCAAGGCGATGAGCGAACGCGGCGGATATCTGATCGACCCGTCGTGCAAGCATCTGATCCGGGGGCATCTCGGCGGGTATCACTATCGCAAAGCCGACATGACCGACGGCGAGACGCGGGGTCATCTCGAGATCGCCGACACGATCCACACCCATATCGAGGATGCCGAGCAATATGCCGCGCTCGAGGGCGAGCACGTCATCTCCGACATTCGAGGCAAGTCGCGGGAGCGGCGCACCGTGCGGGTGGACGGCGATTACAACGAACTTGGAGGGATATGATGGCACTTCTCGGCAAGATTATCGCGGCCCCGCTGAAGGCGCTGGGCATCATCTCGACACCCGGACAGGCCCCGACCGCACTGCCCACGGCAACGCGTGACGATGCGGCGGCGGCGGTGTCGGCCACGGACGAACTCCGGCGTCGCAAAGGCGGCGCGGCGGACCTCGTGAACGGCGCGGCGGGGGTCCAGGCCCCGCTGACCGGCGGCAAGCTCACCCTGGGAAGCTGAAAGGAACGATCATGGACGACACTACGACCAAAACGCGCGAGCAGGAATTGATGGAGCAATTCAATGCCGGGCTCGATCCTGCAGGGGCAACCGCATTGCAGATCCGCATCGACGAGCTGACTGCCCAGAACAAAACGCTCAACGAGGAACTTGGGCTCGACGAACAGGAAAAGATCGATCTCGAAGAACACGCGGCGAAACTGCAGAAGGATCTCGACGCGGCCAATGCCACGATTACGGCGCTGCAAGCGGCGGCATCGGCCTCTAAAACCAGCGTCAAGCGTGGCGAGAATGCCCCCAAGTCACGCAAGATCGGGCCGGTCGGCGATGGTCTCACCGGCGACGCGCTGACCGAAGCGCTGACGAAGGCCGATCAGGGCGGCAAAAAGGTCGAAATCGTGCTGAGCGACGGCACGCGGGAAATTACCGGGATCGCGCCGATCGTCGTCACCGGCGATGTGTGGCGGGATCACACGCTCGGCAAGATGCTGCGCGACGCGGTGACGGTCCACGGCCCGGCCAATGGCCAGGGCGGCTATGCGATCGATGGGTATGCGCTGCTGATCGACGGAAAACAGGTCGCCTATTGCAAGCGCAGCGATGTCATCAACGTCGCGACCGGCAGCACCGTCAACATCGCAGACGACATCTACTTCTAACCGACAGATGCGGGCGCGCGGTGGTCGCGCCCGTTTCTTCCAACAGGGAAATTCCGATGGCCGACGATACGCTGCAGGATGACGATCTGGTCAAGGCGCATCTGCGCAATCATGACCGCCTGGCGGCGTTGCGCGCGCCGATGGAAAGCCTGTGGCGGGAAATCGACGAGCGCGTCAATCCGCTGGGTGCCGGTGGCTGGAGCAAGAATACGCCCGGCACCATCCACGGCGCGGCCAATTTCGATGTGACGGCGGTGGAAAGCCTCGATCGCTTTTGCGCGGCGATGGCGGGCATCACGATCCCGCGTAACACCCAATATATCCGGCTGCGCTTCGGCGATAAGGATCTCGACAAGATCCCGGCGGTGCGGCGGTGGTGCGAGCGCGCGGGCGATCGCCTTCATGCGATCCGCTATGCGCCCCATGCCGGGTTCGAAGTGCAGGCCCAGGAGGATTTTCGCCAGCTCGGCAGCTATGGCACCGGCCCGCTCTGGACCGGCGAACGCAAGGGCGTCGGTCTGTTCTACAAGGCGCTGCACCTGTCGGAATGTTACATCGACGAGGACTTTGCCGGGCGCATCGATACGGTGCACCGCAAATACAAGCGGACGGCGCGCCAGTGCCTGCAGGAATTCGGTGCCGATGCGCTCACCGGCAAGATGCGCGAGGCGATCCAGCGCAACAAGCTCGATGAGGAATTCGAGATCCTGCACATCGTCTGCCCCAATGGCGATTTGCAGCCCGACGCGCTGGACCGGCGCAGCATGGCGATCGACAGCATTACCATCGCCATCGCCGACAAGGTGATCCTGCGGCGCAAGGGCTTCCATTCGATGCCGATTTCGGTCTCGCGGCACGTGACCGGGCCGGGCGATATCTATGGCCGGTCGCCCACGATCAAGGTGCTGCCGACGATCAAGGGCCTCAACCAGATGGCGCAGACGATCCTGCGTTCCGCCCACAAGATGGTCGATCCCGCGCTCGCCTTTTTCGACGATGATGGCATCACGTCGCTGGTGACGCGGCCGGGCGGGGCCAATCCCGGCCTGGTCAACGAACAGGGGCAGTTGATGGTCGCGCCGATGCCGACCGGATCAAACCTGCCGATCGGCCTCGAAATGCAGCAAAGCGAGCGCGCCGTGGTCAAGACCGCGTTCCTGGAGGATTTCTTCAAGATCCTGACCGATCCGGGGGATCGCATGACCGCGACGCAAGTGCTGGAAATGGTCGCAAAACAGGGCGTGCTCGTCGCGCCTTATGCTGGGCGCTACGAAAGCGAGAAGCAAAACCCGGTGACGCAACGCGATCTCGACCTCGCGTTGCGCGCGCGCCAGATCGAACCCTTTCCGGATGAGGTTATCGAAGCCGGGGCCTATCCGGTGATCGAATATGAAAACCCGCTGTCGCGCATGGCCCGCGCCGAGGAAGCGGCGGGCCTGACCCGCTGGATCGAGGCGATGGCTCCGCTGGCGCAAGTCGATGATGGCGCGGTGTTCGATCATATCGATGTCGATGCGGCGGCACCGGGCCTTGGCGATGTGCTGGGCGTGCGGCCCAGTTGGATCGCAACGCCCGATCAGGTCGCAGCGAAGCGCAAGGCGCGTGACGACAGCAAGGCAGCGGCATCCGGCGTCGAGCAATTGCAGGGAGCGGCATCGGCGGCGAGCGACCTCGCGCGCGCGAGCAGCCTGGCGAACGCAGCATGAGCACGACAAACCAACGCCGTTTGCAGGCGGTGCGCATGGCGCGCAACTTCAAGGATCTGTTCGCGGGGTGGCAGACGCCGGTGACGGTGTGGCGTCGGCTGTTCCTGACGGACGAGGAGCGCCTGCGCGTATCGGCGGAGCGCGTGCTCGCCGACCTGCGCGACTTTTGCTTCGCGCATCCCAACAATCGCCGGCTGCTGTTTTCGCAGGATCCGCTGGTGATGGCGCGGCGGCTGGGGCGACGCGAGGTGTTCGACCGGATCACAACCTACCTCAACCTGGACGAGGCGGCAGTCCAGAAACTCATGGAGATCGACGATGGCAATTGATGGCGAGAGCGGGACCGATGGCGGCGCAACCGGCGGCGGCGCGATGGATTTGATCGGAAGTGCGGGAGTGACGGGTGGTGGTGCGCCTGGCGCGGCAGAGAGCGGCGGCGCACAGCCGGGAGCGTCTGCCGTTGAGGGCGGCGTGGCCGATGGAAGCGCTGCGGTTCCCGACTGGTTCGAAAAGGTATCGGCCGAGACGAAGGATGGCGAGACCAGCTCGAACCGTGACTGGCTGGCGGCCAAGGGCGTGAAGGATCTTGACGGCCTGACCAAGATCGCGCGCGATACCGAGCGGGCCTTGCGCGAAAACGGCCGGATCAAGGTGCCGGGCGAAGATGCCAAGCCGGAGGATATCGCCGCCTTCAAGGCCGCGATCGGCGTGCCCGACAAGGTTGACGGCTATGAGATCAAGGCACCCGAAGGCGTGCCGCTCAACGAGCCTTTGATCAACTCGCTGCGCGAGAGCGCGCTCAAGCACGGTGCCCCAAAGGAAGCGTTTGAGGGGCTGGTGAGCGATTTCATCAAATTACAGATGGATGAGGCGGCGGCCGAGAGCGCGAAGCAAGACAATCTGGCACTGGAATGGGTCAAACAACAGGGGGCGAAGAAAGACGAGCAGCTCGCCCATGTTGACAGCGCCGCGCGCGCGCTTGGCTTCTCCAAGCAGGACATGGCGGGTCTGCGCGCTGGCCTGGGTGCAGATCGCGCGTTGACCATCCTTGCCAAACTCGGCGCAGGCATCGCCGAAGATACGATCATCACCGGCGGCAAGGGGCGCTTCGGCGTAACGGGGGCCGAAGCACAGGCCGAGATCGACAAGTTGAAGGCCGATCCCGAATTCCAGAAACGCGTGATGGTGCCCGGATCGGCCGAACGGACGCGGTGGGACCGGCTCAACGCGGCAGCGGCGGCTGGCAAGGCGCGCGCGGAACAACAATTGTAAAAAAGATCGAAAACCCAGCTTGACGCGCGAGTCGCGGCGTGAGATTTCACGATCGGCCTCGGGGGAGCCGCTCCCAATCCCCCGGCTAAGTCCTGGCCTAGCCTCGTCGCCCCGGGCCCCACGCTGGATGGCGTCGCCGATCGCGGGCGTTAAACGATAGAGCGGCCGGGCCTGCGTGCCCCCTAGCCCTTCGAAATCGGATCAAACCTTTTTCGCGAGGGCCATCCCATGGCTGATACAGTCAACACAACTGCAAATTATGAGTTCGCGAACAACCTCGAACTCAAGCTCCAATCGAACAAGGCCGTCCTTTGGGACACCTGTGAAGAACAGGATTGCACCAGCGCCGAGAAGGAAACGGTCAAGGATCTGATCGGCGACACTGACCCGGAAGAAGCAGACGAGCGCTTCGCCGATCTGAAGGAAACCGATCCCGGCCATGATCGCGTCTGGATCGTCAAGCCGAACGAGCTTTATTTCAACAAGTTCGTTGATGGAGCCGACCAGCTCGCAACCAAAATCAGCCTCGACGGCGGGTATACGATGGCTGCCATGGCGACGATCAATCGCGCACAGGACAGCCGTGTGCTGGAAGGCGCGTACGGTCCGATCATCTCGGGCAAGGATGGCACGACATCGACGCCATTTCCGGCAGGCCAGATCATTCCGGTCGGCACCGGCGCAGCGGCCGGTGCAGTCGGCATGAATGTCGCAAAACTGATCGCGGCAGGCCAGCTCCTGGACCAGGGCTTCGTCGATCAGGAAGAAGACCGCTTCATGGTGATCGATGCCGTTCAGAACGCGCAGTTGCTGAGCGAAATTCCCGCGACCTCGGCCGATTTCAAAGGTGCTTATGGCGGCACCTTCGTGAAGGGGCGCATCATGTCGTTGCTCGGGTGGAATTTCGTCCACATGGAGCTGCGCAATCCACGTCTGCGCGCCTTCAAGCTCGGCCTCACGGTCGATGCCAACGGCTATACCAAGAACCCGTTCTGGACGCGCTCCGGCATTCGCAAGGGCGTGTGGCGCAAATTGCGCACGGCGATCAAGGATCAGCCGTCGAAGGTCGACACGCGCAGTGTGTTCGCTGGCACCACGGTGGCAGCGACGCGAACGCAGGCGGGCAAAGTCGGCCTCATCCTCAACAGCGAGCAGTAAAAACCCTGGGTGCGGCGTCCGGTCGCGGACGCCGCTCTCTCCATAGGAGACACAACATGGCTGATTATTATGGCCTTGAATTTGTCGGTGCGGCCGACGGTAGCCAGAACCCGCCCAAGAAGCTCGATGTTCGTATGGTTGGGGGCAAGAAGCGTCGCGTGCGCTCGACCAAGCCAGCGGTTGCGCTGGCGATTGGCGACCGCCTGTATCTGGGCAAGCTGCCGCAGGGGGCATCGCTCCATTCGATCTCGGGCATTACGGATACGTCCTTTGCCACGACGACGATTTCGATCGGCACGACGACAATCCCGGCAAAATATGTGGCCGCGAAGACCCTGACTGCGACCGATGCTCCCACGCCGCTCGGCCCCAAGGCGTCGGCCTTCGTGCTGGATCCCAACACGGTCGATGAAGACCTTTGGGCCACCTTTGGCGTCGCCGATATCGGAGCGGGCGTCATCGCCGGTTTCGACATCGAATATACGACCGCGAACTAGCGGCCACGAGCTCGGCCTGACCTGTGGTGGCGTCATGGCCCGAGGCCGGGGTGGTGGCCGATCTCCACCACCCCGGTAACCGCAGACACTTCCGTCAACCAAGACAAGGGAACGATCGATGGCCCAGGTCAAACTGACAATCCAGCGCGGCAAGAACACCCTGAAGGACATCACCGTCGCGGCAGGCACGGCGGAAGCGCAGAGCGACACGATGTCGCTCAACATCGATTTCACCAAGATCAGCAAGGGCGATGCCCTGATGATGATCGAGGCGCTCGAACAGAAAATCTTCGCGTCCAAATGGCCGCTGCTGTGAGCTGATCGATGGCGGATTACGTCTCTATCGCCAATTTGGCGGCCTCCGGTATTGGCGAGGACGATCAGCTTCGGTCGATCGACGACGACACGCATCTGTCGCGTTCGATAAAGGCAGTATGGGATATCGAGCGGCGCGCGGTAATCCGCGCCCATACCTGGAATTTCGCGATGCGGCGGCAGCAACTTGCCGCACTCGCTCTCGACGAAGTGCCGTTCCCGTGGGGCGCATCGTTCAAAATGCCTGCGGACAGCGTGCGCCTGGTCGAGGTGCTGGGCCGCGCGGCAAGCGCCAATCGCCGCGATTACCAGCTCGAGGGCAATTGCATCCTCAGCAACAGCACCGGGCCGCTGCCAATCCGCTATCTGGCGGATGTCGAGGAACCGGCCCTGTGGGATGATCTGTTCGTGGTCGTCTTTGCGCGCCGCCTCGGTTGGGCGATTGCCGATCGCATCACTGGTGACCGGGGGCGCAAGGATGATGCGTTTCGAACGTATCGCGAAGCGTTGTCGGATGCGCGCCGTGTCGATGCGCGCGAAAATCCGCAGATCGTGTGGGAGCCTACCGACTGGGAACTGGCGCGTACCAGCGGCGCGGCGCGCGGGCCGCTTTATGGAAATTCTCCCTGGATTTGGCCCTGATGACGCTGCAGCGCCCAATCGCAACCAGCTTCAACGGCGGCGAGCTTTCGCCGCGCATGGGTGGCCGTGTCGACACGGCGATCTGGTCCGTCGGCATGGACACGTGCGAGAACTTCGTGCCCACGGTCGAGGGGGCGTTGGTGAAGCGGCCGGGCTTTGAATATATCCGGCCTGCCGCGCCGACCGCGCAGTGGGTGACCGAGTTCCGCTTCAACCTCACGCAGGATTATGTGATCGAGTGGAGCGACTATCGCCTCCGCTTCTACACCAATGGCGGCCGGATCGAGACCGCGCCGGGCGTGCCCTATGAAGTGATCGTGCCCTATACGGCGGCGGAAGCGCCCTATGTGTCGTTCCAGCAAAGCTACGATCGGCTATATCTCGACCACGAAAACCATCCGCCCGCACGCCTGACGCGCACCGGTGCCGAAACCTTCGTCTACGATGTCGCGCCACTGGTGAACGGTCCGTTTGCCGATCAGAATGTCGACGAAACGCGGACGGTGACCGTCAGTGCCGCGACCGGTGCGGGCATCACGCTTTCCGCGTCCAGCGCGATTTTTCTCGCCGGGCATGTCGGCGCGCCGTTCAAGATCGAGGCCGCGGATTTCTCGACCATTCCCGCATGGGAAGTCGGCATTGATGGCGTTGCCGTTGGCAGCAAGCGTCGCTCGGACGGCAAGGTCTATGTCGCGGCATCGGCCGGGCGCACCGGAACCAGCCAGCCGATCCACACCAGCGGGACCGAGTGGGACGGTAGCCAGAGCGGCACCGACATCAACGGCAAGGGCCCGTTCGGTGTGCGGTGGACCTATCTGCACGATCGCTATGGCACGGTGATGATTACCGCCATCGCGGGCGATGGCTTCTCGGCAACGGCGGACGTGGTGCGGCGCTTGCCCGACAGCCTTACCACCGTGCCGAGCTTCCGCTGGTCCCATGCGGCCTTCAGTGCGGCGGCCGGCTGGCCCAGCGTCGTGCTGGCCAATGGCGGTCGGCTTTGCCACTTCAAGCAATTCGAATTGCTGGCGAGCGTCGCAGGCGATTATCTCAACCACATCACCACCACGTCGAGCGGGCTGCTGGCAGGCGACCTGGCCTTTCGGCGGACGCTTTCGACCGAGGATCCCATCCTGTGGGCGGTGGGGGATCGCAAGATCGTCGTCGGCACGGCGAGCCGCGAGATCGCGATCGGCGCGATCAACAGCGCGCAGGCGATCGGCGGCGATAATATCGAGGCGGTGCCGCAAAGCTTTTATGGCAGCGACCGCGTGTTCCCGCTGCAGATCGGCACCACCGGCATCTTCGTCCAGCGCGGCGGCCGGAAACTCCGCCAGGCGCAATATGATTTCGGGCAGGATCGCTACATCGCCGAAAACATGACGGTGTGGTGCCGCCACATCACGCGCGGCGGCGTGCTGCAGCTCGCCTATCAGAAGGAACCCGAGGAACTGCTGTTCGGCGTGCGCGGCGATGGGCAGATGCTCGTCCACCCGCACGCGCCCGAGCAGCAAATCAAGGGCTTCTCGCGCATCATCCATGGCGATGGTGCGGTGCTGAGCGCGACGACGATCGCCAGTGCCGATGGCAAGCGCGATGAAGTGTGGGCGCTCGTGCGCCGGGCGGACGGCGTAAAGAGCGTGCAGCGCATGGCCGCCTGGCGCGACGATGGCGATCCGATTTCCGCCGCATTTTTCGTCGATAGCGGCACGACGGCAACGGCGGCAGCCGGGCAAACGCATTTCACCGGCGCGACCCAGCTTGCCAACCGCGCCGTCGCGGTGCTGGCGGAAGGCGGCGTGATCGACGGGATAACCGTCGCGGCGGATGGCAGCTTCGACATTCCGGAAAGCGTCGTGCCGCAGGACCGGGCCTACACCATCACCGTCGGCATACCCTATACCGCAACCGTCGTCACACTGCCGCCCGAACTGAAATCGCAGACTGGCACATCGCAGGGCGTGCGCCAGCGGATCGTGCGGCTGGCCTTGCGATTGATCGAAACGGCGGGCCTCAAGATCGGCGTCCAGGGCGGCAAGCTCGACAATCTGATCGATCGCCCCAGCGCGGGCTATATGGACGCGCCCGTGCCGCTGTTCACCGGCGATACCGAGCGACCGGTCAGCGGCGGATGGGATCGCAGCGGTCGCGCGACCTTCACATCGTCGCAGCCATTGCCAGCGGTGATCGTCGCGGCGCTCCCCAAGATCGAGGTGACGGGATGACGGTATCGTTTCGCCCGATGCGCGCGCCGGACGCGATGACGATCGAGCGCCAGCCGTCGCAGCGCGTGCAGCTCGGCCTCAACAGCGTAATGACGATCGAGGCGGCGGCTGACCTGGCCGAAGGCGGCGAGGCATGGACGGCGTGGCGCGGCGATAGCCCGATCGCCTGTGTCGGCCTGCGCGAGACCTTTCCCGGCGTGCAGGCGGTTGCCTGGGCAATCCTCAGTCGCGGCCTTGGCGGCGACTATGTGGCGATTACGCGCTTTACCCGGCGTCGCATCGCCGCCAGCCTGTATCGCCGGATCGAAGCGATCTGCATCGCGGCAATCGATGCCGAGGCGATCCTGCTGTCGTTTCCGGGGCTAGACCCCGCGCAGTTGCTCGAGGCGGTGCTGTGCGTGAAGGGGCCGCAAGTGCGCTGGGCCGAGGCGCTTGGCCTTGTGCCGACGCATGTGCTGCGCAAATTCGGCGCGGCCTCCGAAACGCATATCCTGTGCGAGAGGATCGCCTGATGGTGCAGGCGGTCCAGGCGGCGGGTAGCCTTATCAGCGGTGTCGCCAGTTATGAAACCGGAAAATACAATCGCGACCTATCAAACACGATGGCGACCGAGGCCGAGCGGGACGGCGCGGTCACCGAAGGCCGGGTGCGCGATGCTGCGCGCCAGGCGATCGGCCAGCAAGTGGCCGCACAGGGCGCGAACGGGTTTCAACAGGGCACCGGTTCCGCACTCGACGCGCTGACGCAAAGCCAGATCAACGCCACCTTGGATGCGCTGACCGTGCGGCGGCAGGCGGCCGCCAAAGCGCGCGGCCTGCGCATCCAGGGCGCGCAAGCCTATTCGGCGGGGGCCAATGCGCTGACGCAGGGCATGTTCGGCGCGGCGGCGCATGGGGTCGACTGGGCGAACAGCAACAAGGGGAATTCAGGCGGCGGCGCATCGGGCAATGCCTATGGCGTTTCCGGTTCGGACGGCATCGTCTGAGGGCGCAGGAACAAGACTCGATCTCGTTAGCAGCGAATTGTTGTGCTGAAAGCGGGGGTGTGATGCGTGGCCTATTCGGCCTGGCACGCCGGAAGATTCATACTTTCCGGTGCGCGTCTATATTCGATAATGCAAGAAGTTGCACGTTCACGAGCACCGACTTCCCATCGGGTCATGAGGGCGGCGGTGTCGTAATCGCCGAACGTCTTTACTTGCTCATAGGTCGCCAAATACAGATCGGTGTGTTGTTTGCTGCACATAGGCTCTGCGGCTTTCGCCAACGGTTCAGCAAATTCATTTGGCTGGGACATGGCCAAATCCAAGGCGTTCAGCAAAACACAATTATCGTAAATCACGTTCGCCTGCACGCGAGCCCGAAGCACAGCGGTTTGGCGTTGGATTTGAGATTTCACCCGCTCAATGGTCACGTCCAGCCTCTGCTTCATGCCGCTATCGACATGTCCACCTGCGGCGAAAACAATGGCCAACGCTATAAACACATCGGTCCCCTTGATTGTCGAGTCGCGCTCACTTATAGCAGCGCTCGGCTGGTAAATCCCAGCCAAGGGATTGAGACCCCTGTATCCAAAGGCGCAGCCCGCGCCACACGCCCCGTGTGGGCGCGGTTTTTTATGGTCGGGCGTGTCGCGAGCACCGAAAGGTGCGCCGTTCCTTTGGCGGTAGTCTCAATCGTGGCACGTCCGGCCACCAGCATTGAGGCGCTGCGGCCGGACGTTTTCAAAGGAAAGCGTCCATGAACACTGCACTTATGTCATATCAGTTTGAAGAAGAGCCGGTCCGCGTCGTGATGATCCTCGGAGACCCGTGGTTCGTTGCGAGCGATCTGGCGAGGGCACTGGGATACTCCCATGCGCCCCACATGGCCCGCGTGCTGCACGACGACGAAAAGGGTGTCCACATCGTGGACACCCCTGGTGGGCCGCAGGAAATGAACATCATTTCCGAAAGCGGCATGTATGCGGCGGTGTTCAAGTCGCGCCGCGAGGAAGCCGAGCGGTTCCGCAAGTGGGTGACCAGCGTCGTGCTGCCGTCGATCCGCAAGACGGGCAGCTTCGAAATGCCCGGATATGAACCACCGCCCCAGATCGCGCTGGATCATGACCCGATCCGGCTCAATGCCGGGGTTGCGGTCGTGCGCGAGGCGCGCCGCCTGTTCGGGCCGGAAGCGGCGCGCAGCGTGTGGACGCAGGTCGGCCTGCCTGCCCCGATCGTCGGCGCGGTCGCGCTGTTCAGCGGCGACAATCTCGCCGAGCCGCTCAAGGCATGGCTGGAGGATAAGACCGAGACGACTGCCGTCTGGGCGGCGCGCGGCATCGGCCTGACCGATATTGACCGGATGACGACGACGCGCATCTCCGCACTGCTGCGCCTGTTCGGCTGGGTGCGGCACGAGAGCAAGCGCGATGGCGTGAAGGTCAACCTCTGGTTCCGGCCCGATGCGGCCCCGGCCGGTGCGAAATGAGCGCGCTCAGCGACATCCGGTCCTCCCGCGACCAGGAGGACAAGGCCAATGTCGCCGTCGGCGCGATGGTCTGCCTGCAGCACCTCATCTCGGGGCAGGCCAGCAACACGATGATCGACGCGGAGCCGCTCGCCAACCTGCTCGACCTTGTGTTCAGCGCCGCGCGCGATGCGATCCCGAACGGGTGGCCCAAACATGGCCGTGCCGTCAACGATGAGGACCAGTGAGACTTGACGAAAAGGGCGTGTCGTGAGAGGGAGCGACAAGCGTCGGCCTAGCCTCGATACGCCCCGACCCCCATGCTGGACTGCATCGCCGATCGCGGGCGTTAAACGATAGAGCGGCCGGGCCTGTGTGCCCCCTAGCCCTTCGAAATCGGTCAACCCCGTTTCGATTGGTCAGCCGTGTCTTTAGCGCTCTGCATCCCAGCTAAGATCGACCTTGTGGTCAGCGCCGCGCGCCATCCTGTTCCTGCACGCGATGGTCGGTCCTGATGGCGCAGGAACAAATCTATCAACCACAGGTCGCGCCGGGCAATACGGCTGGCATTCCCTTGGCACAGCCGCAGGATTTCGGCGCGGGCGTTGGCCAGGGCATTGGGCAGCTTGGCGGCGCGCTGGAGCAAGGGAAAAAGATCGACCGCCAACTCCGTGCCGATGAGCAGGCGACGACGGCGGCGTCCAACCTTGCGCGCGTGCGGCTGGCGCTTGACGAACAGCGCAATACCGCGCGCGCGAACGCCGCGCCGCTGGCTGCGGGCCATGCGCAGGCGATGGCGGACAGTTTCGATGCCGCCACGCAGGATATTACTGCGGGCATCACCGACACTCGCGTGCGTCGATCGATCGAAGCCCAAATTCAGGAACAGCGCGCATCCTTTGTTGGAAATGAGGATGCGTGGCAGGCAGCGACAGCGGCCAAGGAAAGCGTCGGCAACATCCGTGAAACGGGCAACCGCTGGTCGGCGTTCGTCCGCACCAGCGCCGATCCTGATGCTTACGTCACGGCGACCAAGGCGATCGATGGGCTGATCGACAGTCAGCAAGGGATCGGTGAATATCGGGAGCCGGTGCGGCGCGAACTGCACGCACAACTTGCGATGGCGGCAGGCCAGCGACTACAGGATACCAATCCGAAGGCATTGGTGGTGGCGCTCGACAGTGGCCACTTCAACGACGTGCTGGATGGCCAGCAGATCGACCGCCTGCGCGATGGCGCACAGGTCGAAATCCGTCGTAACGACGCAATCTTGCAACACCAGATCGCGCTGCAAAAGGCCGCGACCAACGAGGCGATTGCGACGGCCAAAGCGCAACAGGCGGCCGGGATCGTCGTGCCCGATGCGGTGCTCGATCAGCTTGCCCAGGCGGCGCGCGCCAATGGCGATACCAGCAACGCAACCGAACTGAGCGCGCTGCGCATCCGCAATGGCGTCAATCGTGAGACACAGGGATGGGTGCCGCAGCAATATGATGCCGATATGGCGCGGCTGCGCGCGCTGGGGCCGAAGGCATCGCCCGACGATCAGGTCCGGCTCCATGCGCTCGAGACGATCGCGCCCGGCCGCAAGCAACAGTTCGAGCACGACCCCGGCCAATGGGCAGCGATCAACGGCACGCCACCTCCGCCGCTCGACTTTGCGGACCCGGCCACCTGGGCGGCCCGGCGGCAATGGCAAAAGACGGTCAGCAAGGCAGCGGGCCAGCCCGTGCCGTTCCTGCAGCCCGCCGAGGTCAACCAGCAAAAGGCCATTTTCGCCAGCGGTGACAAAGGGCGGCTGCAGGTGATCGACACGATCGCGCCGCTTGGCGGCCGCGATGCCTTGCAGGCGATGCGCCAGATCGCACCCGATGATGCGGTGGCACAGCGCCTTGTCGGCTTGCCGATGATCTACCGGGCGAGTGCCGCCAGCGGTGCGGCTGCGCGCCAGGCCGACCGATCGCTGATCGACGACATGAAGCCGGATGGATCGGGCAGACTGGCGCTGCAAAAGTACAACACCGATGTGGCACCGGCGCTCGCCCGGTTCGCGCCGCAGGATGCGAACGCCGCGCGCGAGATCGGGGGGAATCTGTACGCCGATTGGGCGCGCGCGCACGGCGTCCATACCTTCAATCCCAGTCAATATGGCACTTTCCTGCAAGTGGCCGTCGGCGGTGTGCCCGACGGGCAAGGCGTGTTTCATGGCGGCATCGGCTATTGGAACAATGTGCCGGTCAAGCTTCCGGCGGAACAAAGCCAGGCGCAGTTCGAAAAGGTGCTCAGCTCGCTCAAATGGAGCGATGATCCGAAGGTGCCACGCCCGGTCTATTCGGACCATAAGACGACGATCACGCCGCAGGTGTTGCGCAGCTATGTGCCGGTCGCCCGCAGCGACGGGTTTTACGAGTTTCATGGGCCGGGCGGCATCGTCGTCGCCTCGAACACTGGCGGCATTTTCAAGCTCGACCTGGGGTATCTTGGCCGGAAGTACCTCAAGTGACCGACCAGCGCGGCCCTTTCATCTCCGATGCGCCCGTCGTCGAACTCGCGCCGAAGTCTCCCGATGCGCCGGTATCGGCCAGCGAGATCATGGGAGCGCATTGGACGCTATCCCGACAGGATGACCTCCAGGCACCAAAGACGGCGGAGGATGAGGCTTACAAGCCAATTGTTGAAGCTCTGCGTGGGCCCAGAGCGTACTCGCTTCTGGACAATTTGCTGCATACGAGCCCCTATCAGAACCCGAGCGCGCCTATGGACGATCCGTCGCCATATGACCGCAATAAGATATGGCGGGATATCGCTGAGCGGCGTGCTGCCGACCCTACTTTCCTTGCTAACGTTCCAGCCGCTAATCCAAGGCAATTTTCGGATTGGGTCCACGCCGAGGAACTGAAGCGTCGGCACACCGCGCAGAATGTCGTTGGTCGACAATCTGGTTGGACGCAGGGCGCATTGGGTTTTGTAAGCGATGTCGTATCGGGTCTCGCCGACCCGATCAACGCAATGACGCTGCCAATAGGCGGCGGCGGAAAAACGATCCTGCAGACAATGGGTCGCGAAGCGCTGGTAAACTCCTTGACCGAGGCGGCAGAGCTTCCGGTGATCTCGCGCAATCGAGCCGAGATGGGTGAACATATGTCGGTAGGCGACATGGTCACCGATGTCGGTACGGCAGCAATCGGCGGCGCATTGCTGCCCGGCGGCCTTCACGTTGCTGGCAAGGCGCTCGATGCGGGTGGCAAGGCCCTTGGAGCGGCAGGCCGCGCCATTGCCGGGACCGACATCGGGCAAGCCGTTGGGCGCACCGTGGCACCGCTGGCACTGCGCACCGCCGATCTGGGCAAGGTGAGCGATGGCGAGGTTGCGGCGGCCTTCAGCAAGGCTGTCCCAGCCGAAGTGCGCACGCCCGACCAGCAAGCCGCCTTGCACGTGATCGACCGGCAGAGCGAGATCGACGCGATCAACCCCTATGTCGACACGCCAACGGCGCGCGACGTTCATGCCGACCGGCTACAGTCCGCGCTTGCGACCCTCGCCCAGGCAGGCGATCCCGATGGCATCGCGCCCGCACTCGCACCGCGCTCCCCCGTTTCACAGACTGTTTCACGAGAAACCGTAGCGACGGCGTTAACACCGGACCGCGTCATCGGATTTGTGTTGCATGATCTGGAAGGCGGCAACGCCGTCGTCCACTATTCGCAAGCAGACGGCGGAACGACCAAATTCGGCATCGCGCAGAAGTTTAACCCTGGTGTCGATGTCGCCAATCTGTCGGAAGCGGAAGCGCGGGCAATCGCGCATCGTAAATATTGGTTGCCCGAATTTGACCATGTGGATCCCCGCACGGCGGCGGTCGCCTTTGATGCGCAATATATCGGCGGTGCGGGAGAGCGCATCCTGCGGGAAAGCGGCGGTGATCCGGCGCGCGCGATCGAGGCATACCGCACCTATCTTAATCATCTGGCGGACACTGTTCCGGGCAAGGAAAAGTTTCGACGCGGCTGGAACAATCGCGTCGACAAGCTGGCAGCATTGATCGGCGGAGACGAACGTCTCGCGTTGCGACCGGATGTGAGCGGCGATGGTGATGCAGTCGCGGCATCGCAACGTGCGATTGATGACGCGGAAACCGAGGCGCGCATTGCCGCCTTTGAGCGCGATCGAGCAATGGGAAATACTCCCGAGGCCCTGCCCCCCGAACCGCGTATGGCAAGCGCGGCTGATATCGGACCGCTGGAGCGCAGCGGCATCGATCCACAGACGTACGGCGGGAATATTGCGAATGGCGATGGCGCTACGCCGCAACCGCTCCCGCCACGCACCAATCTCCCGGATGCGCCGGTCGCCAACGATGTGGACATCCGCAACGCCGTGCGCGCCTATGTCACGCAAACGCGCGAGAGCCTGAAGCCTGAAATCATGGCCGAGCGGCTGGGGATCGAACGCGATGCCGTCAAGGCCGCGCTCAACGCCATTGCCGATCTTCCCGGCATCGGGTTGCGGCAGCGGCGGCCGGGTGTCTTCGCGCGGCAACAGGATGCCGCGCCGCGCGATTTGCTCGGCTTCCTGGCGGACCATGGCGGCATTCGTAACGACGAGGGCCATGATCTGATCAAGGGCCGCAATCTGCCGCGCGTCGCGCCGAGTGGTGGCGTGCTGATCCGCAGCAAGGGCATGAGCATCGACCGCGCGCGCGAGCTGGCAGCGGAGGCGGGATATTTCCACGATGCCCCGCCCGAGCTGGGCGGAGACCATATCACCGAAGACGATATGCTCCAGCTGATCGAACATGCCGTTTCGACGCCGCATTATGCGCGGGGCGACCTGGAAACCGCGACCGCGCGCGAAGTGGCACGCGCGCGGCAAACGCAGTTCGCGGCGGCGCGCGAAACCATCGCGAACACGCTGGATACACATGGCATCGCCTTCACCCCGGTCGAGCATTTGCGCGCCGCGGATTGGGTCGCGAGTGGCGAGCTGACACCGGAAGCGGCGATTGCCCGCGTGGTGAACGAACATGCTCGCGACGCCCTTGACGCATTCGCACAGGAAGCGGAGAATACGCGCTATGCCGACCTCGCCGACGAATTCGAACACACTCTCGCAGCGCGCGATCACGGCGCTGGAGGAGGCGTCGACCAATCCGGCATTTCCAGCGGACTTGCGGGCGGAGGGCGCGCGCGCGGCGAGCAACCTGGCGGCGCTGCAGCGGATGCTCGCGAAGAAGCCGGACTAAACGGCCCGGTCCTGGCGGAAGCGCCGGGGCCATCCCTCGACGATCCCAACGGCCCGGCCGGAAAGGCGATTGCCGAAAGCCTGACGCATGACGTTAAGGCTCAGATCGCCGAAGACGTTGCCTTCACCACCGCCAAAGGTTCCACCTATCTCGTGCATTCGGACGGTTCCACGTCCCGGGACAAGTCGTTTCACCCAGAGCACGGCGCGAAGGATCAAGGGCCGCAACCACGATCACAGGCTACGATTTATGTCAGCGCTAGCGATGCTGTAAAATTAGCTGAATTTCAGGCGCAAGGCGGGCCCAAGGTTGCGATCGCCGTGACAAGCGATGGCCGGTGGGGTGTCAAATACCTCGAGGGTAAAGATGTTGGTCGGTTTGAGCGCCGCACAGTCGTGGCGGCGTTCAAACAACCCGCCGTCGGCCTTACTCCAGTCGAGATCTGGAAGGATGGCGAGAGGGTGCATTTTGGTAACGAGATTACAGAAATACGCCGAGGTAGAGATCAACATGCTGCAGCGCTCGACCCCAACTTCCCAGCGCGGGAACGCCAGCGAGCCCAATTGAAGGCTGATAGCCCGATCCGCGCCAAGACGGATCAGGAAAGCACGATCGGTGCGCCGCTGTTCGATGCGGTCGATCAGGGCAATATGTTCCGTCTGGAGGAAGGCGGCCCGCTGCGATCGGCAGAGGACGTGCTGCGCGAACTCGACGCGGATGATGCGGCAATCAAGGCGGCGAGGAACTGTCTATGAGCCTGGACCGCTGCATCCCCGGCATGGTCGAGCGTGGGGAAATCACGCCCGAAAAGGGCCGCGAAATGGCCGGGCTCTATGGGGAGCTTGAGCAGCAATTCCGCCGCCAGTTTGGCGACCAGGCGGCGGCGGCGATGGCAACCGATGCCACCTTGAAGGCGCTCGAGGCGGATGCGATCCGCAAACGGCGCGTGGCGCTGGCCCAGGTGCAGGCGCAAAAGGCCGCGCTCAAGAATATGGCGAGCTATGGTGGCGGTCGCGATGGCGGCCCGATCGACCCCAAGGGGGCGGTGGCCATGTTCGCGCCCGACCCGAAAGCGGGCTATTCCAGCGTGGAGGGGCGCAGGCGCGCGATCCGGGCGCGCAGCCATGCGATGATGTCCGAAGTGCTGGCGAAGCACCACACCGGCATTGTGGGCGAAGTCCGCGACAAGGCCGGGCTGGAGCAGCTCGTGCGGGAACGCTTCGGCGAGGACACCGGATCGGCGAGCGCGCGGCAATTGTCCGATGCGTTCGAGCGTACCTCCGAAATGCTGCGCACCCGCGCCAATGCCGCTGGCGCATCGATCGGCAAGCTGGAAAAATGGGGGCTCCCCCAGGCGCACGATACGCGGGCGGTGCGCGCGGCCGGGTTCGACGCCTGGCGCGCGGAGATCGCCCCCCGCCTCGATCGGACCCGGATGCTCGACCAGCGCACCGGCATGCCCTTTTCGGAAGCGGGGTTCGAACTGGCGCTGCGCGACGTGTTCGAAACCATCCGCACCGATGGCTGGAACAAGCGGACGGCCGGGCAGGGCAGCGGGCGCGGTGCCCTTGCCAACCAGCTCGGCGAAAGCCGCTTCCTCGTGTTCAAATCGGCCGACGACTGGATGGCCTATCAGGCGAAATTCGGCGTCGGATCGGCCTTCGATGCGATGATGGGGCATATCGACGGCATGTCGCGCGACATCGCGTTGATGGAGGTGCTCGGGCCAAACCCGAATGCGACGGTCGGCTGGATCAAGGATACGATCCAGAAATCCGCCGCGCTCGACACCGCCTCGCATAGCAAGGCGACCGATCGCGCGTTCGCGGCGACCAAGCAAATCGACCGTTACCACGATGAAATTACCGGCGTGGCCGGGCGGCCTGAAAATCGCACGATCGCTTTGGGGTTCAGTGCGGTGCGATCGATCGAGACCGCCGCGAAGCTGGGCGGTGCGATGCTGTCGGCGGTGCCAACCGACCCGGCCTTCGGGCTGGTGACGCGCAAGTTTAACGGCCTGCCGGCCGCTGGAATGCTGCGCGATTACGTCAAGCTGTTCCGGCCTGGCGCGCAGGCAGACCAGGAACTTGCGGTGCGCCTGACCGGTATTGCCGAGGAATGGGCCAAGCGCGCAGGCGGGCAGCAACGCGTGCTCGGTGAAGAGCTGACCAGCGAGGTCGCCAAACGTTTGGCGGAGGGAGCGTTGCGGGTCACCGGGCTCAACCGCTTTACCGAGGCGGGGCGCTGGGCAATGGGCATGACCTTCGTCAGCCATATTACCGGCGAGCGCGGCAAGGCATTTGCCGATCTCGACGGGCCGTTTCAACGAACGCTGCAACGCTACGGCATCACGCCCGAGGGATGGGACACCATCCGTCGCACGCCGCTGGAGCGCGATGGCGGAGCCGACTGGATCAAGCCGAACAACGTCGAGGATCATGCGCTCGGCGACAAGCTGTACGAGATGATCCTGTCCGAAACCGACTATGCCGTGCCGACGCCCGATATCCGCACGCGCGCCCTGGTCAACTCGGTCGCGCCGAAGGGGACATGGATCGGCGAGGCCATTCGCTCGGCTGCATTGTTCAAGGGCTTTGGCGTGGGCATGATGATCATGCAGACGCGCCGGATCATGGAAGCGGCCACGCAGGGCAAGTGGAACGCGGCACGCTATGCGGCGGGGCTGTTCATCGCGACGACGATCGGCGGCGCGATCGCGCTGCAACTCAAAGCGCTGGCGGCATTCAAGGATCCACGCCCCATGCCTGCGGATGTCTTGCCGACCGAGAAGCAATTTGATCAAATTAGCCGGTGGCGGAGCGGTGAAGGGAAGCGTCCTACTCCGACCGATGCGCAGGCATTTTGGGGCGCAGCGGTCCTGCAGGGCGGCGGCTTCGGCATCTTCGGGGATTTCCTGCAGTCATCGCAGAACCGCTTTGGCGGGGGATTTCTCGGCTCGCTGGCGGGGCCGCTGTTCCAAGACGGGCAGGCCGTCTTTAATGTCGCTGGATCGCAGCACCCCGCCTGGGCCGCCGCACAGCTTGCGCGATTGGAGATCCCCGGCGGCAGCACCTGGTACGTCCGCACCGCCTTCGATCGCATGGTGATGGATCAGATCCAGGAGCAGATTGACCCCAATTATCGCCAGTCGTGGCAGCGCATGAAAAAGCGCGCCGACGACCAGCGCACGCATTTCTGGTGGGCTCCGGGTGAGACGGCACCCGGTCGCGCACCAGATTTCGAGAATGCCCTTGGCAAGGAAGGACCTCCGCAATGACCGTCGCCGCGCTTCCCGCATCCGTCACCTATGCCGAGAATGGCGTCACCACGAGCTTTGCCGTGCCATTCCGCTTCAAGGCGGCGGGGGACCTGATCGTGTCGCGGATCGCCGCTGGGGTGGAAACGGTTTTGGCGCTGGGCACGGATTACACCGTCACCGGTGGCGATACCGATGCCGGGGGCACCCTGACACGGCTTGTCGCGACCAACGGCGCATCCCTGAAGATCACGCGCTCGACCGCGCGAGTGCAGCCGATGCAATATACAAACGGGGGTGTGTTCCCGGCGAAAAGTCACGAGGAAGCGCTCGACCGGCAGATGCTGATCGGTCAGGAACAGGACGATCAGCTAACCGATGTGAGCAGCCGGGCACTGATGTTGCCGCCGGGCGAAAGCGCGCCCGATCTGCCGCCCGCCAGCCAGCGGCTCGGTGGCGGGAAGATCCTTGCGCCCAACCCGGACACTGGCGCGATCGAGGTGCAGCCGATCGACACCGCCTATCAGGGGCCGCCCGGTGAGGCCGACAATAGCTATTCGAGCCTGGTTGCGTTCCGAGCCTCGGACGTGACGCGCAAGGTAGCATCGCTGGTCGGGGTGCCGGGCATTCCAGACGCGCGATATTATTTCGAACGCGGCGCAGGTCCCTATGTCGAGAACCTGCCCCATGTGATTAAGGCTGACAGCACTAGGCTCGATGAAGGGGCATGGGTCCGCCAGAAGGGCAACGCCATCGGTTACCAGTGGGCCGGCACCCCGACCGATGTCGATAGCGCCCTGCGAAACCTCCCAACGCTGCTAGACGCTTTTGCGAAGACGACCCAGACACAGATCATCGCGGGCACCTGGACCGGAGATCTGTCGACAGCAATCCGTGCTGCGGTCCAGGGAAAAGATCATTTCGTGATCCCGCCCGGAATCTTCCCTTTCAATGGTGATATGGTCGAGATCACTACCCCCGGACTCGTCGTCCACGGCATGGGCGGCGTGCTGAAGAAGATGGGGGGCACCGGCTCCGATGGCGTCGGTATTCTCGTTTCCACCCACGCCCAGCTCATCAATATGCACATCGACGCCACCGTTCCGAACCCCACGTTGGGCAGCAACTTCAATGATTTGGTGCAGGTGAACTTCACGCCTGCGACACCGTCGAGCCGGGTCTTGATCCAGAACTTAAAGGCCAAGGGCTCCTCCTCGAACGTGCTCGTGCACCGTGGTGGCCTCTTGGAGGTCGATGGTCTCTTCGCCTGGAATACATACGCAAACGGCCTCCAGCTTGTCGCGTCTAATATGTTCGGCCGTCGCATTCGGATCTATACGACCGTCACGCAAAACGGCATCTTCGCCACCTCGTCGGGCGGTAGTCTCGACACTGGCGACGTCATCAGCAACGTCCATCTTGAAGACGTATACATCGAAAACTCTGCGGATACCGGAATCGAATTAGGTTATGGCTGCCACGACTGCACCGCGACCAACTTCATAACGGTGAATTGCGTGAATCCCGGCGCATTGGGGCGGGACAACCAGCGTTGCACCTTCAGGAATGGGCGCATCTACGCACCCGCCTATTCAGATCAGATCAGCAGTTACAATGCCGTTGCGATGGTGCCTTATTTCCGGGGGGCAAGTTACGAAACTGGCAGTTCGTTTGAAGACATCGAGGTTATTGGGCCATGCAAGGTGGCAGCGTTTTATCTCGGTCAATCTGCGGTGCGGGTCACTGGGCTAAAAGCCAATGCATTTGCTCCAGGTACTGCCCCGGCAACTGACGGAAGCAACCTTTTAGGCGCTGGGCTGATGCTCGCAGGGGACGTCAGCAAGGTTTACGCTCGCGGAGTCGTTGATGGCTATTCAACAGGGTTCACCGCTACATTTGACGGTGCCCCGCACGCCTGCTCGGGCCTTGATGTAGACATCAAGGCAACCCGCGTCGACACCGCAGTCAGCCTCTACAACATCGACGCGCGCGAGACTACGATACGCTTGGCACCCGGATCGTCCTACCGAACTCTAGCGATCAAGCTTGCTGAGGCCAGTCTTATACCCTCATCCTCAGTCCAGAACCGCCGGGTCACCTTCGAGAATCACGCGAGGCCGGACGCCATAACCTTTACCTCTCCGCCCGGCGGAGACTTTGATACCAACGGCGGCCAGCTTCTGTTCCCCGGCGGTCGGTTTGTACCGGCACCAGTGGCGGTGGACGACTTCTCACCGGTGCTGACGCAAGCCTACGCGATCGGAATCTACACGGTCATGAACATGACGACCAACAAGACGGCGACGTTCGTGGTCGATGGTGGATCGGGGCTCAGCCTTAAACTAAAAGGCGATGCGAGCTTTGGTGACGATTCCAGCGCGACGGGCATTCGCCTTGTCTTTGTTAGCGGAGCGCTTGGCTTCCAGCAGAAGGACACCGGTGC